>JAZDJP010000146.1:0-31116 GCA_043803805.1 Planctomycetota bacterium | reverse complement strand
TTCCGATTCCACGTTGATCATGAAGAACATCGGCGCCTGTTTACTCGTATTCCCACGCATGGCTCGTCTCCTCCATTGTTCTTCCTTCTCTCGGTGGTATTATACCATGCGTGTCAAGTGGGGTTTTTTAGCGGCCTGTTAGGCCTCCGATGGACATGACGAGCGTATAACGGATAGCGTTTAGCGTATAGAAAATTGGAGAATCTCTTCTCTCCGCTACCCGCTCCACGCTCTACGCTAATCTTTCCCCCTATCCGCTACCCGCTATACGCTATACGCTTCGTTAAAAAACATGCCCAATGCTCAAATGAATCGCCCATTTGTTCTGATCGGAATCCATTCCAGGCCGGAGTTTGCGGCCCACATCCACCCGGACGGGCCCGATGGGGGTCCCGATCCGCACGCCGCCGCCCGCGCTCGTACGCACATCCTGGAGACGAAAATCGGACGCACGCGACCAGACGTCCCCGGCATCGAAAAAGATCACGCCGGCAAAGGGGTCACGGACCAGGGGGAACCGGAGTTCCGCGTTGAAAACCTGCTGGTGATTGCCGCCAATGTAGTTTCCGAACGCGTCCCGCGGCGAGATGCTGTCCTCCTTGAATCCGCGCACCGACGACGCGCCCCCCAGAAAGTAACGCTCCTGGATGGGCGCCTGGGTGGCATCTCCGTACGGAAGGATCGTCCCGAAACGCCACCCGGCGCCGAGGGTCACTCCCTCGCGCCCGGGGCGGCCCGGACGCGCCGGGACGGACGCCACGAACGGCAGGAATCCCGCGATTTGGCCCGTCCATTTGAGAAAGTCCGCCTTGGCCCCGAGCGGTCCGCCGACAACCTCAAAGGCCAGACGATGGTAAAGTCCCCGGGAGGGATTGAAATAATTGTCCCGAAGATCCCAGACAAGCGCGCCCTCCAAGCCGCGAAGCTGGATGTCGTTGATGTCCACCTCCGCACCAAGATCGAGATCGAAGGCCTCGGACCGCTCGTACCGCAGGCGCAAGCTTCCGAGAAAAATCTCCCGGTCGGGCCATGGCGACGCCCAGGCACTCCGGCCGTTGATGTTTTGGACGCCGTCCGATCCCGGACCACCGGGGGTTTTCGCTTCCCGGGAATTCTCCCCCGCCGCGCGTTCCCGGAAGGCCTTGGACACCTGGACCGTCGCGCCGGTGGATATGGTGGAGAAACTGATCTCCTGCCGCTCTTCCCGGTATCCCCGGAGTTCCTCGGTAATTTCCCCCCGGGTGAATGCCGGGTCAATCAACCGCCCCTCGACCCGGTACCCCACGGAGGAAACCCGGGCCAGCCCCCCGATCTGCCAGCCGATGCCGAGAAAATTATTATACGAGAGATCGGCAACCCCCCGGATGCGCTCCCGGGAACCGTAACCGCCGCCGATGTCGAACGCCCCCAGCCGCCGCTCCTCCAGTTTGATCAACAGATCCGCATCCGATGGCGCCCCCTCCGGAACGGGAACGGGCTCGACCCGGACGGCCGAGAACAATCCCGTCCCGGAGAGTTGTTGAAGCGTCCGGTTGGCCTCGGAATGCCGGTACGGCATTCCCTCCTTCACGGCAATGAATCGCCGGATGAAGGAATCCTTCGTGGTCCGATTCCCCTCCACGCGCACGCGCCGGATGACGGCCTTTTCCCCCTCCTTGACCCGGAACACGAGGCGCACACGCCCCGAAGCGCGGGCCTCCTCCCGGTTGTCCGAGGAGGCCACGGAAACGAATGCGTACCCCTCCTCGGCATAGACGTCCCGAAGACGGGCCTCGCACCGCATGACATTGGCCGGCCGGAAAAACGGGTCGCCGCCCAGATCCAAACGTGCCATGATCGCCTCGCGAGGAAACGCTGTCATCCCCTCGAAAACGATCGCGCCGCTGTCAATGACGTAACGACGCCCCTCCTTCACCGTCACCCGGAGGGTGATGTCCCGACCGTCGGACGGAATATCCGGAACCAGGGCGACCTCCGCATCGAGAAATCCCTGCCCCTGGCAATAGGCCAGGACCCCCTGACGGCCACCATCGAGAAGTTCGGTGTTGTAGAGGCGCCGGGAAAGGGGTTCCCGCTGCCAGAGATCCATGGCGTCCCGGAGTTCGTCCGCCGGAATGGACGGGTTCCCTGAAATCACGATATTTCGCACGATCCCCTGGGGTCCCTCCCGGATGTGGAAAACGACCCGGGAAAAATTCGAGTTACTCTCGGTCCGGAACACCTCGGCGCGGTAATACCCCTGCCGGCGGTACAATTTCTCCAGATCCTTGCCGATGCGATTGATCAGGGTGACGGAAACCTTCCGGTCGAAATACCGCTTCAGGATGGCGGTACGGATTTCCCGCCCGGAGATGTAATAATTCCCACGGAACTCCAACCCGGCATCCCGGCAGGCCGGAACGTCACCCCCCCCCTCCCCCGGCGGGACGGCGCCGGAAAGCGTCAACGCCAGCGCCGTCAACGCCAGGAACCTCCACCGGGATGCCGTCCGTTTCATCATGGCCTCAACGGAAAGGGAACCGTCGGATCAGGTCGAGGTTCAACCGGCCCATCCGATCGCGCTCGCCCCGAAGGAAAAAATTCTCCGGAAGGGCATATTCCAATTTTATCTCGGCCTGGCCCGGCTGGTCGAGCCGCGGATTCCCCTCGATGGTGATTTCCCCGAAGATATCCGGCCGGATGAGATTCCAAGCCATGCTGCTGATGTTTGCGATGACGGATTCCGAAACCCCGGCTTTCAGCAGGTCCGTCCGGGTCTGCCCGGTCACAAGGACAGACAGGATGTCCTCCTCGGGAAGGGGCGGAATGGAGGTCATCGTGCGCTGATAAACACCCTCCCGGCCGGGTCCCGTGAAAACGATGACGATTTCGAACAGCCCCCGCCGGGCCCGTCCCTCGACCGCCACCGTCGGCGGCGCCACCCGGGGATCGTTCTTCGGATCGAACGTGAGACGCCCGCTCATCACACGAAAACGCGTCCCGAGGAGCGGCAGTTTAAAGTAACCCCGCACACTGTCAATCGTGCCCTCCGCCCTGTAGTTCGGCCCGACGCCCGCCAGTTTCATCTCCCCCCGGCACTCGACATTGGCCAGGTTGTTTTCAATCTGGAGATTCTGTTTTCCCGTAATGCGCACCGACCAGGGGACGCGTTCGAGAAACCCCCGGGGGTTGGGCGGAGCCGCCGGGGATTTGTCCGTCACCCGGGCCCCCAGCGAGAAATTCCGGTTGTAGGTGGCCTCCTCGAGAACGACATCCCCCTTCACGGTGTACGGTTCGAAACCCTTCCCCACGATGGTTCCCCGGAAGTCCCCCCAGAGATCGAGAAACGGCAAAATGGCCACATACACGGAAGTCCCCTTCACCATGACGGAATAATTCTCGAGTTTCACCCCCGCGATCCTGGCATGTCCCTGGAATGTGACCAGTCCCTCGTTGAGGTAACCGGAGGCGCGGTCGAGCGTCGCGATGCCCTTTCCAATCCGGACCCGCCCCTCCATGTTTCGGAAATCGAGCCTCACGGGCTGGCTGTAGAGCAGACGATCGCACCGCAGGTCCACACGCCCCTCCAGAAGGGAGTTGTTCCATCCCCCCTCCGCATCCAGTTGCGCCGACACACGGAAGGCGGCGTCGGCGATGTGCGAATACTGTTCCAGAAGAAGCGGGCCGACATCCGCCTTCTCGATCTGCAGTTTCCAGCGCCCCTTCTCCGAACCCTCGATGAGCCCTTCGGTTTTAATAAGGGCCTGGCCGCCGGCGAGAACCACCGGGGTCCAGGAGACGCGTTCCCCCTTCCACCTCACCACGGCCGGCGCGGCGAGGGCCAGGGCCGCGCCCCCGAGACGCACCCGAACCTCCTTCACCGTGGCCGCAATTTCACCGGTGCCGGCGTCGAGCCCGGCCTCCGCGACAAACTCCGCCCGGACCTCGGGCGAACCGTCCTTTTTCCTGCCCAGGAAGAAAGCGGTCATCCCAAGACGGTCACGATCCCAGGAGAGCGCAATATCGTAGGACCTCGGCAGAAAGGCGACGCGGTGCGCGAAATCGCCCCGCAGACGCCCCTTTCCCTCCAACCGGGCGAGCGGACCGCTCACCTCCACGGTGACCCGGCCGCCCAGGGGCCAGGGGGACGGACGGTTCGTCCAAAGCCGCACGACATCCTCCACCTCTCCGCTCAGACTCACCTCGCACCGATCCCGCCTCACCGTCCCTTTTCCCTCGAGGCGCGCGTCGCCGCTCTTCAGGACCAGACGCTTCAATTCCAGCGCGAGAGGCCCCTGCGCGGTCAGGGAGGCCATGAGATCAATCTGTTCGATGCGCCGATCGTGGAAAACGCTGTTGCCCGCCCGGAGGGAGAATTCGGCGGAACCGTCGGACCGGAGGCGCCCCTCGGCGCGCCCGGCGGCGGAAATGCCGAATTCCTGGTGGTGGATTGTCATGTCCACGGCCAGAACGATTCCGCCCGCGTCGAACGTCAAATCCCCGGTCGCCCCGACGCGGAACGCCTCCCCGCGACCGACGGCGAATGTCCCGCGCCCCCGGCCGTCGGCGCCCGGCTCATACCGGAAATCGAACGATCCCGGCGGGCCGTTTCCCTCGAACACCCCGCCGTCAACCGCGATCACACCGATGGCCCGGATGATCCGCGGCAGGTCGCGCGCGGCGTCGCGGGTGGAGGGCAGGGACGCCGGGACGGGCAGTCGCACCGGGACATCCTTGAACCGGACCGCGGGCCCGACGAGGGAAACCTCCCGCAGCCACCGGTCCTTTCCCGCCAGCCACCGCCACGGACTGAAGCGCACCGTGACGGAGGGAATGGCCGCCCGCCACGCCGGGGACTCGATGACCACGTTATAAAAGACCGCCCCGCTCACCCCCGTATGATGGCAACCGCCCCACATCACCGAGGCGCCGAGTCCCCGCTCCACGAGCCGTCGCGCCCGGAGCACCATCCAGCCGCGAACCCCCTGGAACAGGAAGAATAACGCCACCGCCGCGATGACGCCCGTGACAATCATTTTTTTACGCGTCGCGCGCTTCATTCGACGCCCCCCGCAACGGACGAAACAGCGGCCGCCTCCCGGACGGGGGCATCCTTCCATCGGCGGTGAAGCCAGAACCAGAGATCCGGCCGATGGCGGATCATCTCCTCGTAGGCGTCGAAGTAGCGCTGGGTAAGATCGCGGACGTCCTCCTCGAAATTGCCGGTGTCATGCCCCCACAGGGGACCGTGGACCGACAGACGGTGAACCCCGAACCGCTCGCGGATGTTGAACGCCGGATAGATGGGGCACCGCCGTTTCAACGCCATGACCGCCGGCCCGCGATGGGCCTGGGTCGGGCGGCCGAAGAAACGCACGGTGATGCCCTCGGCGCGGGCGTCCTGGTCGGCGACGAACACGACAATCATCCCTTCGTCCAGGGCGCGGAACACGGGCTTCAGGGAATCCCTCACCGAGATGGTGGGAACTCCGGCCGCGAGGCGCATGCGTCTTATAAATCGATTTACCAGGGGATTGTGCAGGTCTGCCGCCAGGCACAGAACGGGAAGCCCGGCCGCCTGAAGCACCACCGCCCCCGTCTCCCAGCTCGAGAAATGCGCGGCGACGAGAACGGCCCCCTGCCGCGCCGCGACGCGCTCCCGGATGGAAACCCACCCGGGATGATCCTCGTACCGGAAATTTTCGGCGATGTGCCGACGCGTAATCCGTGGAAAGCGGGCGAACTCCATCGCGGTCATCCCCACGTTCTCATAGGCGCCCGCGGCGATTTGTTGAAGTTCCGCGGGCGTCTTCGAATCGCCGAAGGCATACCGGAGATTGGCCAGGACCACATTCCGACGGATGCGAAGAACATGGAACATGAACCATCCCGCCCACCGCCCCAGCGCCAGGGCCACTCCGCGGGGAAGGAGGTTCGCCACCCCGAACAGAAACTGCACGAGGAGCAGTTCGATGCGGTTGTTCAACGCCGTCCGTTTCATGCCTGTCCCGCTCCGGAATACATCGTCGAGCGTGACCCTCGTTTCACCCGGCGTCCGCGCCGGGCGAAACGTAGTGGTCCACGCTCTTGTTCGCTCCTGATTTCCAACTTGTGATAATGTTCCATCCTTTGTTATCGTCCTACCGCCGGGCCGGACGGAAGGAGAAACCTTCCTCCGCCACCCCCACCCGAAGAACCTCCCCGACTTTGACCTTGCCGGCCAGAATCTCCCGGGCGATTTCATTCTCGATCGCGGCCTGGATGAGACGTTTCAGGGGACGCGCCCCGAAAACCGGATCATACCCCTCGTGGGCCAGGCGCTCCCGGGCCTCCTTCGTCACATCGAGCGTGATTCCCCGCTCCGCCACCCGCGCCGCCAGACGCGCCACCTGGATGTCCACGATGGCGAGAATCTCCTTCTCCCCGAGCCGGCGGAAAATGACCACGTCGTCCACGCGGTTCAGGAATTCCGGGCGGAAATGCCCGCGGAGAATCTCCATCACCCGTTTGCGAACGTCGGCCTCGTCCCGGTGCGCCATCTCCTGGATGACGTCGCTCCCGAGGTTCGATGTCATGATCACGATGACGTTGCGGAAATTCACCGTCCGTCCGTGGCCGTCGGTGAGGCGCCCGTCGTCCAGGAGTTGCAGCAATACGCTCCAGACCTCGGGATGGGCCTTCTCGATCTCGTCGAAGAGGACCACCGAATACGGCCGCCGGCGCACGGCCTCGGTGAGCGCCCCGCCCTCGTCGTAGCCGACGTAGCCCGGCGGCGCGCCGATGAGGCGCGACACGGAATGCTTTTCCATGTATTCCGACATGTCCACCCGGACCATGAACTTCTCATCGTTGAACAAAATCTCCGCGATGGCCTTGGCCAGTTCCGTTTTCCCCACGCCGGTGGGACCCAAAAATATGAACGACCCGACCGGGCGGTTCGGCTCCTGGAGCCCCGTCCGCGCCCGGCGGATGGCGTTGGCGACCGCGGCAACGGCCTCGTCCTGCCCCACCACGCGTTTGGCGAGGACATCCTCCAGGTGGAGAAGACGATCCATTTCCCCTTCCATCAACTTGTTGACCGGGATGCCCGTCCATCGCGAGACAACGGAGGCGATCGGCTCCTCCCCCACCTCCTCCTGAATGAGACGCTTGCCGCCGCCAGCCTCGTCCAGTTTCCGGTTGAGTCCGGCCAATTCCTTCGTGAGATCGGGAATGGTCTGGTAACGGATCTCCGCCACTCGTTCGAGATTGCCCTTGCGCGCCTCGATCTCGGCGGACTGGCGGGCCGTCTCCATCTCCTCCTTGACGGCGCGGGCGCGGGAAATGATGGACTTCTCGTTCTCCCAGCGCGAGCGGAGCGCGCCCGATTGCTCCCGCAGGTCCGCCAGCTCCCGATCGATGATCTTCAACCGTTCCGCCCCGGCGGGCGTGGATTCCTTGCGGAGGGCCTGGCGTTCGATTTCGAGGTGCATGACGCGCCGTTCCACGGTGTCGAGTTCCCGCGGGAGGCTGTCAATTTCCAGACGGAGCGCCGAGGCCGCCTCGTCCACCAGGTCAATCGCCTTGTCCGGGAGAAACCGGTCGGAGATGTACCGCGCCGACAGCGTCGCCGCCGCGACGAGCGCCGCGTCCGTGATGCGCACCCCGTGATGAACCTCGTAGCGTTCCTTCAGCCCCCGCAGGATGGCGATGGTGTCCTCCACCGACGGCTCCCCGATCATGACCGGCTGGAAGCGCCGCGCCAGGGCGGCGTCCTTCTCGATGTGTTTGCGATATTCGTCGAGGGTGGTCGCCCCGATGCACCGGAGATCCCCACGGGCGAGGGCGGGCTTTAATAAATTGGCGGCGTCCGTCGCCCCCTCCGCGGCCCCCGCGCCGACGAGGGTGTGCAATTCATCAATAAACAAAATCACTCCGCCCTCCGAACGCGTCACCTCCTGGATGACGGCCTTGAGGCGTTCCTCGAACTCCCCGCGGTATTTTGCCCCCGCGATGAGCGCCCCAAGATCAAGGGCCATGAGCCGCTTGCCCTTGATGGCCTCCGGGACGTCCCCCTCCACGATGCGCCGGGCGAGGCCCTCGGCGATGGCGGTCTTCCCCACGCCGGGTTCGCCGATCAGGACGGGATTGTTCTTCGTCCGGCGGGAAAGGACCTGCATCACCCGGCGGATCTCCTCGTCGCGGCCGATGACCGGATCCAGTTTGCCGCGGCGGGCGAGATCCACAAGGTCACGGCCGTATTTTTCCAGGGCCTGGTACTTTCCCTCGGGATTGGCGTCCGTCACCCGTCCCGCGCCGCGCACGTCCACGAGAACGCGATAGATGGCCTCGCGGCTGACGCCGCCCTCGGCCAGCACCCGCGCCGCCCCGGTTCCTTTTTCGTCGGCGATGGCGAGCAGGAGATGCTCCGTGCTGACGTACTCGTCCTTCAGACGGTCCGCCTCGCGGAAGGCCGCCTCCAGGACGGACCTGACGCGACTCGAAAGATGCCGCTCCGGCGAATCCACCTCGGGGAGGCGGTCGAACTCGCGTTCCAGATTCTCCGCGATGGACTCCGGCCTCGCCCCGATTTTCTCGAGAACCGGCCCCACCACGCCGCCCTCCTGGCGGACGAGCGCCAGCAGGAGATGTTCCGGATCCACCGCCGGGTGGCGGCGTTCCCGGGCCATCCCCTCCGCCGCCTTCAACGCCTCCTGGGCCATCACGGTGAGTTTGTCGAAACGGATCATGTCCCGCACCCCCTCACTTAACGGAATCCCTACGACAGAACCTTTTTGTCTTTCGCGAAAAGTATTCTTATCCCAACAAACACGATAAAACCACTCAACGCAAGAACTCCAATTATCCAAAACCAGGCGCTAAATCCTTCATGCGGTTCATCCATTATCATGCACAGATCCATCAAGATAAGACAACAGCCCAACGAAGCGATAACAACACCAACAATTTTTTCAATAATGTTTTTCAATACCCTCACCAACCTCTCCTCTTGCCGAACACCTTCCACCGGAAACAGCCGACTTGACATCTTATCACAAATTGTGATAAGTCCCGGATCTCGTCGCGGGTCCGTAGGGGCGGGTTTGAAACCCGCCCCTACAATTCATCATTCACACGCCCCGGTCGTACACCCAACCCATGTCCGTCATTGGGTAGTCCAGAATCTCGGATTTCCGGAAGAAGAGCGCGATTTCACGCCTCGCGGATTTCGGGGAGTCGGAGGCATGCACCAGATTCGCCCGGCGGCTCGATCCGAAGTCCCCGCGAAGGGTGCCGGCCGGGGCATCGGGGCCGAACGTGGGGCCGGTGAGCGTCCGAACCACTTTCACCGCCTCCCGCCCGGACACCACCATCGCCACGACGGGCCCCGCCGTGATGAACCGGATCAGGTCCGGGTAGAAATGCTTCCCGATGTGTTCCCGGTAATGCCGGGCGGCCCGTTTCCGATCCACCTTCATGAGTTTCAACGCCCGCACTTGGAGGCCTTTTTCCTCGAACCGCGTCAGGATCCGCCCGGCCAGACGCCTCTGGACGGCGTCCGGCTTCAAGAGCACCAGCGTGGATTGCCATCCTTCGATACTCCGTTTTTCCGCCATGTCCGCTCACTCCTTCGATTGGAATTGCCCCGTTTCGATTCCCGCGAGAAATCCCGCTTCGTCGAGGACGGGCTTTTTCAGGTTTCGCGCCTTTTCCAGCTTGCTTCCGGCGTCCTCCCCGGCGACGACATAATCCACCTTCCGGTTCATCGTGCCGGCGATGCGGCCGCCCTTCCGCCGGACAAGATCCTCCGCGTCGCCCCGGGTCATTTTCGAAAGCGTCCCGGTGAAGATGAAGGTTTTCCCGGCGAGAGGTCCGCCGCCGGCGACCGGGTTCCGGAACGAAACCCCCGCGGCCTTCATGTCGGCGATCAGGCGGCGGTTCCGGGGGTTGTCGAACCAGTCCCGGATGGCCTTGGCGACAACGGGCCCCACGCCCTCCACGCCGCGCAGTTCCTCCTCCGACGCCTTCCCGAGTTTCCCGATGTCTCCGAAATACGACGCGAGGACCGACGCCGTCTCCCGTCCGACGTGGCGGATACCCAGGGCGAATATCACCCGCGGGAGTTCGCGCTCCCGCGATCGGGCGATGGCCGCGAGCAGATTATCCGCGGATTTTTCCGCCATCCCCTCGAATTTCAGAAGATCCTCCGCCGTGAGGGCGTACAGGTCCGAAACGCACCGGACGGCGCCAGCGTCCACGAGTTTCTCGATCCACCGGTCGCCCAGCCCCTCGATGTCCATCGCCTCCTTGGAGGCGTAAAGTTGAAGGTTGCCCTTCACCTGCGCCGGGCAGGCGGCGCCGGCGCAACGATGGTTGACCTCCCCCTCCTCCCGGACGACGGGAGAACCGCACTCGGGGCATTTCCCCGGCATGGCAAACGGCTTCTCAGCGCCCTTTCGAACGGAGGGAACAGCCTTCACCACCTCGGGGATGACATCCCCGGCGCGCTGAACGACAACGGTGTCCCCGACGCGGATGTCCTTCCGGATCACCTCATCCTCGTTGTGAAGAGTGGCACGGGCCACCTCCACCCCGCCCACTCGCACCGGTTCAAGCACCGCGACAGGGGTGAGAACGCCGGTGCGGCCGACTTGAACGATGATGTCCTTCAGAACGGTGTTCACCTGGCGCGGCGGAAACTTGAAGGCGATGGCCCAGCGCGGGCTCCGGGCGCGCATCCCGAGTTCCTCCCGCGCGGCCAGGTCGTTGACCTTCACCACCATCCCGTCAATCTCGAACGGGAGGATGTCGCGTCCGTCGAGAAGGGCCCGGTAACGATCCATCAGGGCGGAAAGCCCCGTGCAAAGATGAATTTCGGGAATGACGCGCAATCCCCACCGCCGGAACTGCTCCAGAAGTTCCGCGTCCGTGGCCGGCAGTTTCGCCGCAACCGTGCCGTACGCGTAGAGGAAGACGTCGAGCGGACGACCCGCCGTGACCTTCGGGTCGAGCTGGCGGAGGGATCCCGCCGCGGCGTTCCGCGGGTTGGCGAAAGGTTCCTCCTTGTTGCATGCGCGTTCCCGGTTGAGGGCGTTGAATTTCTCGATCTCGAGGATGACCTCGCCGCGGACTTCCAGGTCGCGGGGGATGCCCTTGCGCGCCAGGAGACGCAACGGCACCGAGCGGATGGTGCGGACGTTGGCGGTGACGTCCTCGCCGGTCTCGCCGTCCCCGCGCGTCGCGGCCTTCACCAGGATTCCGTCCCTGTACACGAGCTCCACCGCGGCGCCATCGAGCTTGGGCTCGAGAATCATCTCCGGATCGCGCCCAAGCCCCTTCCGGATGCGCTCCAGCCACTCGGCCATCTCCCCCTCGGAGAACGCGTTCTCCAGGCTCACCATGGGCACGGAATGCCGGATTGATGTAAAACCCTCCCGCGGCGCCGCCCCCACACGCTGGGTGGGCGAGTCCGGCGTCACCCATTCGGGATGGATCTTTTCGAGCGACTCAAGTTCCCGGAAGAGCGAATCGTATCCGGCATCCGATATCTCGGGATCGTCGAGAACGTGATAACGATGGAGGTGATAACGGATCCGCTCGCGCAGGTCCCTGATTTTGTCGCGAACGTCCCCGGCCATGGTCTTCATCCGAAGAGTTTTCCGGACATGATGGCGTAGAAACGCTCAAAGTTCCGCCGCGAATCGGGCGTCTTCAATTTTCCCAGATGCGCCTCGACGGCGGAACGGAACAGCGTGGGCCGCACGAAAATCACCGAGGGGTTGTCGAATCCCAGCCCACGGACCATCTGGTCGAGGGCCCGGCGTTCCACATCGGTGAGGTCGTGCACCCGCTGGAGGCGTTCGTAGAACTCGCGCACCTCACGCGCCTCGTCGGACATCCGGAACCGCCGGACGATCCGAAGGGTGAGAAACGCGATGATCAACGCCCCGAAGATGATGACGAAGGGAATAATACTGGGGCGCTGACCGCTGTACTCCAGGGACACCTTCTCGAGGAATTGCCGGGTGGAGGCATTCCCTTCCCCGGCGGCATCGGCGGCGGCCAGAATCCATGGCATCATGACGGCCGCCCTCCCGGCGCCGGGCCGCCCATACCCGCGGCGGGGGCCTCTCCGCGACGCGAGGACTCCGCCGTCTTCATGGAAAGCACCGCCCGGGCCTTCTCCCGAACACGACCGGACGGGTCCTCCTTCAACATCCACTCGAGGACCCGTCGGGACTCCCCCCACTCGACCTCCCCCAGAATCCACACGGCGGAAAGGCGCATGCCCTCATCCTCTTCGGCCAGCATCTCCTGAAGGGCAAGTTTCGCCTCGGCGACATCGAAATTCCACAAGGCGCGGATGGCGTTCCCCCGGACGCGATTGTCCGGAAAGTGAAGGAACGGCAGGAGAATGTCCCGGGCCTTGGGATTCTCGAGGTCATTGAACGCCTCAATGGCGTTGGCCTTCACGCGGCGGTCGGGATCGCCCAGCGCGACGAGAATGGCCTTCATCGCCTCAACGCTCCCCACCATGCGAAGGGCCCGGACCACCGTGGCGCGGACGGCGCGGTCGGGGTCCCGGAGAAGTTCAACGAGATCCTCCTCAACGTCCTTTTCCCGCTGGAGAATCTCCAGAACCTGGAGCGCCCGCATCCGGCGGGTCGCATCAAGGGCCCGGAGTTCCGCGGCGAGATCCCCCACGACGGAATCATCCATTTTCACAATGGCCCGCGCCGCGATCTCTCGAACTTTGGGGTCCATCCGGTCGAATGCCGCCAGATACCGCTTCATGCTGTATTCCGCCATGTGGCGCAAGGCCAGATTCCGAACCTCCCCGACGCCGCCGTCCGCCAGGGCCATGAGGAGTTTGATCCGCTCGGGAGACGAGGACACCACCGCCATTGAGAGCGCCCCCTTCTGCACGTCCGCCGGCATGTCGGCGATGCGCGCGGCCAGGATGGCGAATTTCTCGTCGGCATCCATGTGCCCCATCGCGCGGAGCGCTTCGATCCCGACCTCGGCGGCCGGATGGCCGATGAACCGGTTGAGATGAGACAGGCGGATGTCCCTGGCCAGGGGCAAAACATCCAGCAACGCGAGGACCGCCCGCGCCTCCCCGACCGACAGGTCGCGAACGTTCGAAACCAGCGCGTCCCAGGAGGGAATTTGCGTGACGGAAGGGATTTCGCGAAGGAGCTCTTCACGCGTCATTCCGGACAGGCACCGGGCGAAGACCCTGCGAAATTCGGGGTCCGTCCGGGCCTCGACCGCCTGGCGCGCCAGCCCCCGCACGCCACCGTCCCGATCCCGCAAGGCCCTCAGGACGAGCCGGACGGATTCGGGATGGCCGCTCCGCAACAGGATTTTACGCAGCGCCTCGTGTCGGCCGTTCCGAAAATTGCGGAGGATGTCCAGGAGAATGGTGTGGGCCGTGCCGCCCATCTCCATCAGCGCCTCGATCACCTCCTCACGGCCGTGATGGCTGTACCCGGAGAGGGCTTGGTGAAGGGCGTTGGCCAGGAGCCGCCGCTCGGCCCGCACGGTCTCGTCGGGGCCGCCCGGGAGTTTCGCCGCCTCCCGTTCACGGGCCAGAAACGCCCGCCCGACCGCCAGAAGCGCCTGTCCCGCCGACGCGCGGATGTCCTCATCATCGTCGAACAGGGCATCCGCCAGAAAATGCACATGCCGGGCATCCGCCAGGCGCTTCAGGAGATCCACTCCCGCCCGGCGGATTTCCTTGTCGCCGCGGCTGGCGCGGGTGCGGAGGACCGCGATGACCGCGTCGCGATGGACAACGAGCCTCGCCCGGGACTCCTCGGGCAGATCCGCGTAACGGAGGAGAATCTGGGCGATCCCCTCGCGATCCCCCCGGTCCAAAATGATTCCGACCGCGCGCCGCTGGACGGCCCCCCCCTCATTCAGGGCCTCGACGAGAAGACCGACCGCGGGGGGAGCCCGCCAGTGGGAAATTTCACCGAAGGTGCGCGTCAGCCCCGCCCCCAGCGGTCCGCTCTGTTCCGGTATCGCCATGTCAGACGATTGTAAACGCCGTAAGTCGTTTTATCAACTGGACATTCCGTCGGACCGGAGGCAAATCCAAACGGGTGGGATTTTACCGTTTTGCCTTGTTAAAGATTCTCCCGGCGAAAATCTTGTGCTTTTTGCACAAGATTTGAGACGGAAGAATCTACGCCTCGGGCGGATCCTTCGGTTCCCGCTCCCCGGCCAGTTTGTCGATGAGCCGCGTGATGCGCTGCCCCTCCGCGATGGAGTGGTCGGAGATGAAGACGAGTTCGGGCGTGTAACGCGTCCCCAGACGCCGGCCCACCTCCCCCTGGATGCGGAACCGGGCCGAGAGAAGCGCCGCGAACACGGATTTTTCGGCCTTCGTGTCGAGGCAGGAGAAATAGACCTTGGCATGACGCAGATCGATGGATGGCGCAACCCGGGTGATGGACACGAACCCGAGCCGGGGATCGTTCAGGTCCCCGGCGAGGATCCGCGCGATCTCCGCCCGAATCTGCTCCGCCACCCGTTCCACCCGTCGTGTCGTCACGGATTTATCCCCGAATCGCCCGGCCCGGCCGGTCATTCCCCTTCCGTATTGGTGAGTTCCATCTCCGCATCCACAAATTCCGCGTCCGGCGCGTTCCGGCAGTGATTCGCCACCTCGTCCAGGACCGACCGGACATGATCGGCGTCATTCGCCACATGGGCCACCCCGAGGACGGCCCGCTGCCAGAGATCTTCGGCCTCCACCTCGGCAATGGACACGTTGAAGCGGTGGCGGATGCGCTCTTTCAGACTCCGCAGGGCATGCCGCTTCTCCTTGAGCGACCGCGATCCAGGAACAATCATGGTGATGCGGAGGACGCCGACGGTCATGGGGTCATCACACGCGAATTGACGCCGCCGATCCGGGGGCCGATCCCCCCGATTCCCCGGCGAAACCGATCCTCCGCCGGCGCGATCCGTCCGACGGCGCTAGGAATTCGCCGCCTCACCGACCTTGCGCTCCACCTCGACCACCTCGAACGCCTCGAAGACATCGCCCTCCTTGAGGTCGTCGAACTTCTCGATGCGGATGCCGCACTCCAATCCCTCCTTCACCTCCGTGACATCGTCCTTGAAACGCCTCAGGGTCGCGATGGCGCCCGTGTAGATGACCGTGCTGTCGCGGATGACGCGAATCTGGCACTTGCGGGTGACGGAGCCGTCCTTCACGAAACAGCCGGCCACCGTTCCCACCTTTGACACCTTGAAGATCTGGCGGACCAGGACATGGCCGCGGACCTGCTCCTTCTTCTCGGGATCCAGCATTCCCTGCTGGGCCGCCTTGATCTCCTTCGTGGCATTGTAGATGACCTGATAGAGCCGCACATCGACCCCGCGTTCCTGGGCGACGACCCGCGCGCTGTCCTCCGCCACAACATGGAACCCGATGATGATGGCATCGGAGGCGTCGGCCAGAACAACGTCCGACTCGTTGATGCCGCCCACGCCGGAGTGCAGGATGGTCACCTTGACCTCGGGAGTGGAAAGCCCCGGCAGGGCCTGCATCAACACCTCCAAGGATCCCTGGACGTCCGCCTTCACCACCAAACGCAGTTCCTTCACCTTCCCCTGGGCGATGCTCGAATAGAGATTCTCAAGGGTGACGTGACGGCGCTCCACCATCGTCTTCTGACGGATCTTCTGGAAACGCTCCTCGGCAATGGCCTTCGCCCGGGAAAGATCTCCCATCACCTGGAAGGTATCCCCCGCCTCGGGAATCCCGCTCAACCCCGTCAGGACCACCGGCATGGACGGACCGGCCTCCTTCAGGGCCCCTCCGCGATCGTTGTAGATGGCCCGGACGCGGCCGTAGGCCGTGCCCGCCAGGATCGCGTCCCCGCGCCTCAGCGTCCCATCCTGGACCAGAACGGTCGCAAGAACCCCGCGGCCGCCGGAGAGGGACGCTTCAAGGACCGTTCCGCGCGCGGGCTTTTTCGGGTTCGCCTTGATTTCAAGCAGCTCACTTTCAAGAGAGAGCATCTCCAAAAGCTTGTCCACCCCCTGGCCGGTGAGGGCCGAGAGCTCGACGCAGACGGTCTTCCCGCCCCACTCCTCCCACACGAGTTCATGCCCCAGGAGCTGCTGCTTCACCTGGTTGGCGGAAACGCCGGGCTTGTCCATCTTGTTGATGGCGACGACGATGGGCACCCCGGCCGCGCGGGCGTGGTTGATCGCCTCGATGGTCTGGGGCGCCACGCCGTCGTCCGCCGCCACGACGAGCACCACCACGTCCGTGACGCTCGCCCCGCGGGCCCGCATGGCCGTAAAGGCCTCGTGACCGGGGGTGTCCAGAAACACCACATGGCTCTTGTCGGTGTCCACGCGGTAGGCCCCGATGTGCTGGGTGATGCCGCCCGCCTCGCCCTTCTGAACGCTGGTCTTCCGGATGCGATCGAGAAGCGATGTCTTGCCGTGGTCGACATGTCCGAGGAACGTCACGACCGGCGCGCGGGGCACGAGGTCCTCGGGCCGGTCCGGGGTGTCCGTGACAAGGATCTCATCCTCGATGTCCTTCGTCCGCCGAATCACGATCTGGATGGCAAAGGCCTTTTCGATGACCGGCAGGGCCGGCTCCGGAACAGGATCGTTGATGGTCAGCGGCATCTTGGTTTCGAAGAGTACCCGGATGAGCTCCGAGGCGCGGATGCCGATGGCCGCCGAGAGATCCTTGACCGTGATGGGGAAACGGACCTCGAAGATATTCGTGCCGCCGTCCGGCGCGACCGCCTCGGACTTCTCCTCCCGGCGCTCCTTCACCACGCGGCGGCGACCGGGTTTCTCCGTCTTGGCGCGCTCGATAATCTTCTCGTAGGAGGCAATGACCTTCCCGACGTCGTCCGGGGGAGGCGGCTCATCCACGGGCGCCGCGGGTTTCTCGCCCGGGACCTTCCCCAGGACCGCTTTCGCAGGGCCCAGGATGGGCTTCACCTTCGCCGACGGCGGCAACGTCACGGGCTTGGGCTTCGGCGGGGAGGAGAGAAGAAGCGCCCGCAGTTTCTCGGCGAGGGCCTCCTCGGACATCTTGGGTTTTCCCGCCGGCGCGGCGGCGGGCGGTTCGACGCCCGGGGACGGGGCGACGGGCGACGGTTCCACCAACTTCGGCGCCGCGGGTGGCGGCGCAAGCGGCACCGGCGGCGGCAAAGGCCGGCCACCCCCCGGACGCAAGGGAAGGACCACCCTCCTCGCCACGGGAATCGGCGCCCCGGGACGGAACGGGAGCTTCACCACCTGGGGCGACTCCGGACGCGCCGGGACCGGGCCGGGCCGGGCAACGGGCGCGACCGACGTTGCGGACATCGGGGCGGCGGATCCGCCAAGTTTCCTGCGAAGGGACTCGGCATCATCGCCGGCCAGGGCGGTCATGTGGTTTTTCGCGGAGATGCCCGCCGCCTGACAGGCATCCAGGAGCGCCTTGCTCGGTATCCCCAGCTCCCTGGCGAGTTCAAACACCCGGACCATCATAAGCATTCCTCGAGACGGCTCGTGCGCCGTCATCAAACGCGAAACCCTCCGCGGCCGTTCCGGCGTGGAGGGATCATCCCGCCGTTCAGATTCCGTCCGCCGCGCTACTTGGCGGACGGCGCGGCGCCACCCTCCGCGGGCGGCCCAGCCAACTTGTCTTCCACCGGATGTTCCCCCACGGCAGGGACATCCCCGGAGGCCGGCGCCGCCGCGTCTCCGGATGCCGCCGGGACGCCACCGGCGACGGCATCGGACCCGGCCGCCAGGGCTTCCACCGCCGGGACCACCCCCCCGGCCGGCAACGGCGCCGCCCCCGTGGGGGCGCCCTGCGCCCGTTCGACCGCCTGGCGGGCCTGCTCGATGAGCGTGGCGGCCTTCGCCTCGTCCACCCCCTCGATCTTCACCAGATCCTCCACCTTCGCCGCGGCCAGCTTCTGAAGATCGGTGTATCCGGCATCGTAAAGGACCTTCATGAGCGCGTCGCCGGCCTCCGGGACGGGCTCCTCGGCCCCGATGCGCGACATCAGTTTCTCGGCCGCCTCGCGGGCGCCGCCCACATTGATATCCCAGCCGCAAAGTCGAGAGGCGAGCCGCACGTTGTGCCCCTTCTTCCCGATGGCCAGCGACAACTGGTCGTCGGCCATTTTCACCACGACGCGCTTGGCCGCGCTGTCGAGGGTAAGCCCCTGGATTTCCGCCGGTCGAAGGGCGTTGGTGATGAGTTCCTCGATGTCGTTGCTCCAGCGGATGATGTCGATCTTCTCACCGTTGAGTTCCTGGACGATGTTTTTAATGCGACTGCCGCGGACACCCACGCAGGCCCCCACGCAATCCACACGGCTGTCGCCGGAGGAAACGGCCACTTTCGTCCGGAAGCCCGGCTCGCGAACGAGATGATTGATTTCCACCACCTTCTCGGAGACCTCGGGAATCTCCATCTCGAAGAGACGCCGGACAAAATCCGGATGGCTACGGGACAGGATGATCTCCACCTTCTGCCCCTTCTTGCGGACATCAACGACGATGGCCCGCAGCCGCTCCCCGGGCCGGTAGGTCTCGCCCGGGACCTGCTCGCTCCGGGGAAGGACGCCTTCCGTCCGGCCGAGATTGACGATGAGGGTGGATCCCTCGAACCGGAGGACCGTGCCGTTTACGAGGGTCTTGAGACGCGTTTCGTAATCCACGAAAACGACATCCCTCTCCGCCTCGCGGATCTTCTGGATGATGACCTGCTTGGCGGTCTGGGCCGCGATGCGCCCGAGCGTCAGGGGATCAATCTTCGGAATGCCCGCCGGGGTCTCCAGATGCCCGTCCTCGCGGTTGATCGTGATGAAAACGTTGTCTTTCAGGTTGAAATGCTTCCGGACGGCGGAGGAAAGGGCCTCCTCCAACCCCTGGAAAAGGACCTCCTTGTCGATATCCTTCTCCCGGTGGATGCTGTCAATGATGCGCAGAAGTTCGCCGTTCATGCCATTTTCCGTCCCAAAACGCGGATGGGTCAGTATATCCCACCCTCGGAAGGCGTCAAGGCAATTCACCCCCCGGCCCCTGACCCGGGCTCCGCGCGAACGGGGGCTTGCATTTTTTCCGGGGCGCGGTATGATTCGCCGCCATGATCTTCACATTCTTCCGCCGGCAGGCGAGAAAACTTCTGTGGTTCATCATTGTGTTCGCCGGAAGCACGTTTATCCTCTTCGGATTCTTCGATCCCACCGGGTCATTCCGCCGGAGCAGGACCGTGGCGGTCATCGGGAGTGAATCCGTCTCCGAGTCGCGTTTTGTCGACATGAAACACCGATGGGCCATCGAACGGAAAATCCGATACAGCCATCCCCGTATGCGCTTCAACGCCGGCGAGGTGGACGATATGACGGTCCTGGGGGCCCTGGCGCTCCTGTCCGAGGCGAAGGCCGCCGGACTTGCCGTGACCCCCGATGAGGTCGTCGCCGAGCTGAAACGCCTTTTCCGGACGGAGGAACTTACCCCCGACATCTACCGGAAGGTCCTGGAGGATCGGAAGCTCTTCATCACCCCCGCCCAACTCGAGGAGACGCTTGCCGAGGGGCTCCTCGTCCGGAAACTGCAGGGGTACGTCCTGGACACGCCGCGCGTCTCGACCCTCGCGGCCGCCGACCGGCAAGTCCTCGAGTCGGAGGCCGTCCGGATCCGCCACCTCGCCTTCAACAAGGCCGACTTCAAAAAGGCCGCGGTCGTCACCGACAAGGATCTCGAGACGCATTTCAAGGAACATGCCGCCGAGTTCAAAACCGCCGAGAAGGTCCGGGGCGAGGCCGTATGGGTCCGACCCGATGACATCAAGGCCGCCATCACCATCCCCGAGAAGGATCTCAAGGATTACTACGACGCTCACAAGGAATCCTACAAGAAGGACGAGAAGGCCGGGGACAAGACGGATACGCCCGTAAAGAAGGATGACGCGGAAAAGAAGGACAACACGGACAAGAAGGAGGAACCCAAACCCGAATACCGCCCCTTCGAAACGGTGAAGGCCGAGATCGAGACGAAACTCCGGGACGATAAGGCGCTGAACCTGGCGAAGGGGACCCTCCGCAAAATCGCCGCCGACCGCATCGAGACGGAGCCCGTTCCCTCCCTGAAATCCCTCGCCGGGCAATACGGGGCAAAATACCGTTCCACCAATTTCTTCGCCGCGGACGACACGGCCCAGGAGATCGAGGGCGCCTCCCCGGAGATCGGCCGCCAGCTGGTCGCCCTGGCAAAAGGCGATTTGAGCACGATCATCAAAGCCCCCGACCGGTTTCTCCTCTTCCTCGCCGAGGAACGCAAGGAGCCCGTCGTCCCGAAACTGGATGAGGTCCGCGACAGGGTGCGCGATATCGTCGCTGACCGGATGGCGATGGAACTGGCCGGGAACGCCGCGCGGACGGCCGCCGACGAAATCAGGAAGACCGGGTTCGGCCCGTACGTCTCCCGCCTCATCGAGGAGAAAAAGGACGTCCCGAAACAGGGCGAGACAACGCCCTTCAAACGCCAGGAATCCATCCCGGGGCTGGGGTCCCTGCCGTCCGTCGCCGACAAGGCATTCTCACTCGACCCCGGGAAGCCGAGCGAGCCCCTTCTGGAAAACAACGCCTTCTACATCATCGAGGTTATTGACCGGCAGACGACCGCGACCTCTCCAAAACCGGAAGACGCGGAGATGGCGAAGCGGCGGCTGGACTACATCGTCCGGGGCACCTGGAATTCCGGCTGGAGCGGCGAGATCCAATCCCGCATCCGCAACTTCACCCCGCCGGAAGACAGCCGCCAGCAACGCTGAATATCAAGGACGATTCCGGCAACGACAGGCTCGTCTCACTTAAGGACGCCGACGTGGGCGCCATCTACACGAACGGCGTGGCAACAGCCTTCCCTCTCGCCGGACGGCCGGGGGAGGACGCCGGCATGATCCGGTCCACGGGGATCTACCTCGCCCGGGACGGCGTCGCGCGGATCATCCAGCAGGCGGACGTGCAGTCGTTCGATGCGGAGGGATGAAACCGGAAGTGTAACTTGGAACCACAAAAGTAATCCGCTATCAAGGAGATCGCAACCGTTATCAACGTTGAGAGTCCAGAAATTTTGCTACGGGATTAGGCACCCACAAACATCCCACCATCACCAAAAGAAACAGGCCAATCAATATCGTCCACGGATTGGGCATCTCGACCATTACAGACAAACAAACAATCAAACCCGCAACGCAAAATATTGTCCACAGAATCCGTGCCCAGACTTTACCATTATACAATGCAATCATGACAGCGCCTTCGACAAACACCCGGAAAGACGAAAAAATGATGGCCGACAAACCGGATTTCGAAATCTTCCACGCAATAGTTGAAAACTCAAGCAATGCAATAATGCCAAACATGCATAATAGCGCCACCTTGCCTTTTTGAATTTTTTTCTCCAATTCTGCCGGGGATAGAACAATTTCTTCTTCAGGCGGTTTTTCCCTCACCCCACTCGCATTCAGTCCGGTCACCCGTGAACACTGACAACAAGGACAAAACTCCGTACTGAAAAAAACCTTGGCCTTGCAGGTTGGACATGTCTCCAACATCAATTTCCCCCCTTCCGAATCTCTTCGATTCCAAATCGAACGGATTCGGAATTCGCCATCCCTGCTTCGCCAAGAGGCTTCGCAGGGTCCTCCGTAGCTTTAGCGGAGGAGGATCGGAATTTCATCCGCACTCAGAACTCAGCACTCAGTACTCAGCACTTTTTGTTATGACTCGCCAAACTGCTCCCCCATCACCTCATCCACCACGCGCTCCAGATGCCGGTCAATCTTCGCCGTCACCCGACGATAGTTCTCGATGAAGCCGCCGGCGGGATCCTCGATGTCGCCGTCCGGATTCAGTAGCCGGATCTTCCCCTTCGCCCCCGGCGCGAGTTCCTGAAGCGACCGGCGGTGGTGGCCCGACATGCAGAAGATGTAATCGGCCTCCTCCAGGAGATGCGGATAGACCGGGCTCGTCTGGTGTTCATCCAGGGATGTCCCCATCTCCCGGGCCATCACGCGCGCGTTGACGCTCGCCTCCCCGCCGGAGAAGGCGACGAGTCCCGCCGAAGACACCTCATACCCGAGGCGGGCGAGTTCGTCCTCCCGAACGCGCACGGCCGCGGCCAGACGCTTCCGGAACAGCGCCATGGCCAGGGGGCTTCGACAACTGTTTCCCGTGCACACAAACAGAACGCTCAGGCGCAGGGCCTTCCGGACCATGTCCTCCGTGATGATGCCCTCCCGGAGATACTCCCAGGTGAACCGTGTCACTTGAACGATGGTGGACGACTGGCGGAGGGCCGCCGGGCCGCCATCCACCACCATGGCGAGTTCGTCCCCGAATTCCTTCGCGATCCGGTTCGCCTCGCAGAGGGGCGGCTCCCCGGCGCGGTTGGCGCTCGGGGCGATGACCGGCACCCCGGCCAGGCGCAGGAGATGGCGCGCCACATCGTGGGCCGGGAGGCGAAGTCCCACGCTTTTCTCCCCCTTCCCGAACACGATGGTGAGGGGTCCCGGCCAGAACTTCCTCATGAGTTTGTCGCCGAGGACCGGGATTTTCGCCACGTGCCGGCGGACGTCCTCGCGGTCGGCGATGTGGATGGTGGACTTCTTGTCCTCCTCCCGGCGCTTCACGGCGTAGAGCCGCTTCAGCGCCGCGGGGCTGTCGGCGTTCGCCCCGATGCCGTAGACGGTTTCCGTCGGGAAGGCGACGAGTTTGCCCTCCCGCAGGGCGCGCGCGGGGGCCTCGAGGTCACGAGGCTCGAACGACCGGGGATTGATGGTGACCAGACGAGAGGGCATAAGACGTGTCCCGCGACCCGCCTGCCCTCCGAAGCGCTTTGCGCGAAGGAGGGTGGCTCACACAAAAAGACCAGACATCCCAACGGCGCCATCTTACCGCCGCGGGAAGGAGCTGTGAAATAATAAATGCTTCACCGAGGGATGGTGAGGCGCCCCTCCGGCAAGGCGCGAGAAGAGCGCGTACCAGAAGGTACGCAACCGACGAGCAACGCAGCCGGAGGGGATGCATCGCCGTCCCGAATGAAGCAGTTATTGTTGAACAGCGACTAAGGCATGTCCATGCTGTTGTGGGAAAAAGGCCGAAACGATAAACCGAGAGAGGCGGCCGGCCCCCGCCAGCCGCCTGTCATGCCCTGGCAGCCCCGGGACCGCGCTCGCCTCCCTCTATAAATATCATCGGCAAAACCGATGGAACCCTTTCACCGGAATTCGAAAAATCAGGCCGCCCGCCAGGCATGGGCAGGAAAACAGTTGGGGGCGGACGGATAATTGGATAAAATCCAGATGAAGAATGACGGAAGCGGAGGAATCCCCATGAACATGAAACTGTACATCGGAATCGCGATCGGCGGAGCTCTGGGCTATGCCTACTACCGGCTTGTCGGATGTTCGTCAGGAACCTGCCCCATCACCTCCAGCCCGTGGATGTCCATGTTCTACGGGGCGTTGGCGGGAGGGCTTGTGACTTGGGAGTAAGTGCTGAGTACTGAGTGCTGGGTGCTGAGTGCAATTCACGAATTGGCACTGAAATTTCAGTCAATCGCAAATCGACGTACAACCCAGATGGGATCCGTTATTTGTACCACTTGTCACGATACATAACAGCAAGCACCCCTCCGACCAAGGCCGTTCCGCATACCACGATAACCCCCATTGGCCAAAATGGGTGCAGATGAACTGGATATAACATCGAATAGTGGCGAAATCTCAGAAAAGGATTTCCTCTTGATTGCGAAACATAAAACCCAATAAAACCAGCACAGGCACCCAATACCATTCCAAAAACAAAGTGAAGAACCACTGACAACCAATCCATTTTACGAGGAGACCGGAGAATCCTCACGGTTTACCCCTATCAAAAGGGCGGCGGGCCTTTTCAGATCCGCCGCCCCCTTCATTGTAGCCGGTCAGGCGCGCGAAGCGTCGCCTGCACCGGCCATTCCTTCCGGATCCGCTATTTCTTCTTCTTCACCTTCTTTTCCTCGACCACCGCCTGCGCCGCCGCCAGGCGCGCGATGGGCACCCGGAACGGGGAGCAGGACACGTAGTTCATCCCGACGCGGTGGCAGAATTTCACCGATTTCGCCTCCCCGCCGTGCTCCCCGCAGATCCCCACCTTGAGCCCCTTGCGCGTGGACCGGCCTTTTTCGATGCCCATTTTCACGAGCATCCCCACGCCGCTCTGGTCAAGCGACTGGAACGGGTCGTCCGCGAAAATGGCCTTGCCCCCCTCCTTTTCGGCCCGGACGTAGTCGGGCAGGAACCGCCCGGCGTCGTCGCGGGAAAGCCCCAGAGTCATCTGGGTGAGGTCGTTGGTGCCGAACGAGAAAAATTCGGCGACCTCCGCGATCTGGTCGGCCAGGAGCGCCGCCCGCGGGATCTCGATCATCGTCCCCACCAGGTACGTCAGTTTTCCCTTCAGGCCCGCTTTCGCGATGAGCGCATCCGCCACCCGGCGGGTCTGCTCCTCGAGGATTTTGAATTCCTTCCGGTCAATGACGAGCGGGTGCATGATCTCCGGGAGGACCTTGACGCCCTTCTTCCGGCAGGCGATGGCCGCCTCAATAATCGCCGTCACCTGCATGTCGAGGATTTCCGGATAGGTGATGCACAGCCGGCATCCGCGATGGCCGAGCATCGGGTTGGACTCGTGCAACTGCTCGCAACGGTGCCGGATCTTCTCCGGCGAAATCCCCGTGATCTGGCTCAATTTCGCCACACCGGCGTCGTCCTTCGGGGTGAATTCGTGAAGCGGCGGATCAATGAGGCGGATGGTGACGGGCTTGCCGTCCATCGCCGTGAAGATGCCGATGAAATCACCCCGCTGGAACGGGAGCAGCCGGGCGAGGGCCTTCTTGCGGGCCTCGAGCGTGTCGGCCACGATCATTTCCTGGATGGCGAGTCTCCGCTCCTCCGTGTCGAAGAACATATGCTCCGTCCGGCAGAGGCCAATCCCCTCCGCTCCGAGCCGCACCGCGTTCTCGGAATCGTAGGGCGTGTCGGCGTTCGTCCGGACCTTGAGCCGCCGGACGGCGTCGCACCAGTTCATGAACGCCCAAAACTCTTCGATCTGATCCGGCTTCTTCAGAGGCAGGGAGGTGAGGAACACCTCGCCGGTCGTGCCGTTCAGGGTGATCTCGTCCCCCTGCTTGACGGCCTTGCCGCCCACCACCACGGACTTGGCATCGTAATTGACATCCATCGCCTCGCAACCGACGATGCAGCACTTGCCCCACCCGCGGGCGACCACCGCCGCGTGGGAGGTCTTGCCGCCCGTCGCCGTGAGAATCCCCTGGGCCGCGTGCATGCCGCCCACGTCCTCGGGAGACGTTTCCTTCCGAACCAGGATGACCTTCTTTCCGTCCTTCGCCCACGCCTCGGCCTCGGCGGCGGTGAAGACCACCTGCCCGACGGCGGCGCCGGGGACGGCGTCAATGCCCTTGGCGAACAACAGTTCCTTGAGTTTCGGCGCCCCCACACTGGCGACATCAATCACGGGATAGAATACGCCCTCGATCTGCTCGGGGGTGATGCGGGAGATGGCCTCCTCCTTCGTGATGAGTTTCTCCTTCACCATGTCCACCGCGATTTTGAAGGCGGCCGACGGCAGACGCTTGCCCGTGCGGCACTGAAGCATGTAAAGCGTTCCCTCCTCGACGGTGAACTCGAGGTCCTGCATTTCCTTGAAGTGCTTCTCCAGAGTCGCCCGGACGCCGCAGAGCTGCGTGTAAACCGCCGGGAGGCGCTTGTCGAGCTCCACGAGTTTGAGCGGGGTGCGGATGCCCGCCACGACGTCCTCGCCCTGGGCGTCAACCAGGTAGTCGCCGTAAAAAACATTCTCGCCGGAGTTGGGGTCCCGGGTGAAGCACACGCCCGTACCGGATCCCTCCCCCTTGTTCCCGAACACCATCTGGACGATGTTGACCGCCGTCCCCTTGAGATCGGTGATTTTTTCCACGCGGCGGTAGGTGACGGACTTCTCCGCCTCCCATGAATTGAAAACGGCCATGATGGCGCCCCAGAGCTGGGTCATCGGGTCCTGGGGGAATTCATCGCCCTTGTTCTTCCGGTAGAACTCCTTGAAATCGGCGCAGAGTTGCTTCAGTCCGTCCGCGGGGATCTCGGGATCGGTCTTGACGCCGAGTTTGTGCTTGAGCGCGTGAAGCATCTCCTCCATCGGGACCTTGGAAAGGCCCATCGCCGTGGAGGAATACATCTGGATGAACCGCCGGTAGGCGTCGTAGGCGAACCGGGGGTTGCCGGTCTTCTTCGCAAGCCCCTCCACCGTCTGATCGTTCAAGCCGAGATTCAGGATCGTCTCCAACATCCCCGGCATGGACCGCGCCGCGCCGGAGCGGACGGAAACAAGCAGGGGGTCGTTCGCATCGCCAAAGATCTTCCCGGCGACCTTCTCGAGTTTCCGGAGGTTCGTGATCACCTCCTCTTTCAACCCCTTCGGAAGTTTCCGGCCCAGTTTGTAGTACGCCTCGCAGGTCTGGATGCTGATGGTGAATCCGCCGGGGACGGGCAGGCCGATGGAAGTCATCTCCATGAGCCCGGTGCCCTTGCCGCCGAGAACGTCCTTGGTGAGGTTTTTCCCGGTCGCCTCCGCCTTGCCGCCGCCAAAGAAGAAAACGTGCTTCGCCATGGTCGTCCCCCCCGCATAAAAAAAGTTGGGGCAAGTGTATATTCCCGCTCCCCCTCCTGTCAACCGGAAAGGAAGCCCCTCTCTCCCGCGACACCTCACCGCCAACGGGATTGCCCCTCCGCCCGGCCCGATTCGTTGACACCCCGGCGGATTGAATGTAAGATGCCGGGGATATGACGCGAAAGCTCTTGGGAACCATTCTCCGGGACAGACATATCATCACGGAGGAGCAGATCCTCGAAGCCCTCGATATCCAGAAAACCAAGCAGGCCCGCATCGGGGAGATCCTCGTCGAGACGGGCCGCGCCACCTCCCTTCAGGTCACCGAGGCCCTCGCCGAGCAGTACGAAATGCCTCTGGTGGACCCCGCCGCGATGACCATCCCGCGGGACGTCCTCGACGCGGTCCCCCGCGATATCGCCAAGGAATTCACCATCATCCCCGTGTCACGGGACGACGGGGCGATCACCATCGCCATGGCGGATCCCCTGGACCTCGGGGCGCTCGACAAACTGCGCTTTGTCATCAACACGGAGGTCCGCTGCGTCATGGCGGACCGGAAGGCCATCCAGGGCGCCATCACCAAGCATTACGGCATCGAGGAAGACACCGTCGAGGACATGCTCCACGAGCTGACCGACAGCGAGATCACCTACACGGCCAACGTCGTGGCGATCCCCGACACCGTGGACATCGGCGACGACGCCCCCGTCATCAAGCTCGTCCAGATGATCATCACCCAGGCCCTGAAGGCCCGGGCGAGCGACATCCACATCGAACCGATGTCGGACCGCATCCGCATCCGCTTCCGCATTGACGGCGTCTGCCACGAGGTGGACTCGCCGCCGAAACGCCTTCAGAACTCCATCACCTCGCGCATCAAGATCATGGCCCATGTCCAGATCGAGGAGAAGCGCCGGGCCCAGGACGGCCGCATCCTCATCAACGTGCTGGGCCGGCAGATCGACCTCCGGGTGTCGTTCATCCCGCACCTGCACGGGGAAAGCATCGTCATGCGGATTCTGGACAAGGAGAGCCTGCTGCTCGGGGTCCAGGAACTCGGGTTCCACGAGGACGACTACAAGCGTTTCCAGCGCATCATCAAGCAGCCCAACGGCATCTTCCTGGTCACGGGCCCCACCGGAAGCGGAAAGACGACCACGCTCTACGCGGCCCTGAACGAACTCAACACGGCGGACCGGAAGATCGTGACCGCCGAGGACCCGGTCGAGTACCACCTCTCGGGGGTGAATCAGTGCCAGGTGAAACGCGAGATCAACCTGTCCTTCCCCCGCATCATCCGGGCGTTCCTGCGGCAGGCCCCGAACATCATCCTCGTCGGCGAGATCCGCGATGCGGAGACGGCGAGCATCGCCATCGAATCCGCGCTCACGGGGCATCTGGTGTTCTCCACGCTTCACACCAATGACGCCCCATCCGCCATCACGCGCCTCATCGACATCGGGGTACCCCCGTTCCTGGTGTCATCCTCGGTCCAGGCCGTCATGGCCCAGCGCCTCGTCCGCAAGATATGCGACAAGTGCCGGGAGCCCTTCGAAGCCAACCCCGTCCTCCTCAAGGCGTTGGGATTTTCCGAAGAAACCATCGCCACGACGCCCGTGTACCACGGCAAGGGGTGCCCCGAGTGTCGCAACACCGGGTTCCGCGGCCGGGTCGGCATTTTCGAACTCATGGACATGACCAGCCAGATTCGCGAGATGGCCTTCAACAAGGCCCCCACCCACCTCATTCGGAACCAGGCGAGGGTCTCCGGAATGGTGAGTCTCCGCCAGGACGGCGCCCGCAAGGTCATCGCCGGCGTCACCACCCCGGAAGAGGTTCTGACCACGACTTCGGACGATTGAAAGAGAGGCCCATGTCCACCATACAGATCGACAAGCTGCTCAAGACCGTCATCACGAACAACGCCTCGGACCTCCATCTGGTGGTGGGTCGCCCGCCCATCCTCCGCCTCCACGGGCGCCTGCGGCCGCTGGACCTCCCGATTCTGGGGGCGGAGGACACCACCGTCCTCATGAAGAGCATCACGTCGGACCGGTCCCAGCAGGTCCTCCAGGAAAAGGGAGGGGTGGATTTCGGCTTCTCGTTCGGCGAGGATCGCTTCCGCGTGAACGTCTACCGGGAGCGCGGCAATCTGGCCATCGCGCTGCGACTCATCCCATCCCACCTCCTCTCCTTCGAGGAGATCGGACTCCCCGCATCCCTCAAGGAACTCCTCTTCAAACCAAAAGGGCTCATTCTCGTCACGGGCCCCACCGGGTGCGGCAAGACGACCACGCTGGCCACGCTCACCAACCACATCAACACGGAACGCGACGCCCATATCCTGACCATCGAGCAGCCCATCGAGTATTACCACAAGCACAACAAGTCCATCATCAACCACCGCGAGGTCGGCGTGGACGTCGGAACCTTCCACGAGGCCGTCATCCAGGGCCTTCGCGAGGACCCGGACGTCATCCTTGTCGGCGAGATGCGGGACCTCGACACCATCCAGGCGGCCCTCCGGGCGGCGGAGACCGGGCACCTCGTCATGAGCACCCTCCATACCACGGGCGCCGCGCGAACCATCACCCGCATCATTGACGCCTTTCCCAACGAGCAGCAGGAGCAGGTCCGCCAGCAGATCGCGGTGTCGCTGCTCGCGGTCATCTCGCAGGATCTCCTCCCCCGCGCCGACGGGAAGGGACGCGTGGCGGCGTTCGAAATCATGATCCTGACGCCCGCCGTCGAGAACCTCATCCGCGAGAACAAGGTATTCCGGATCGATTCCGCCATCCAGACCGGAAAGAAACTCGGGATGACGCTCATGGACGACTCCCTCTATGAACTCTTCATCTCCGGCAAGATCGCGTACGATGAGATGATTTCGAGCGCCCAGGACCCGTCCACGCTTGAATCCAAGATCAAGCTCCGGGCCCTCGATACAAAAGGAGGCGGCCGATGAGCCCGCCCCCCCCCGCCCACGCCGCCGCCCTTCGAAGGCCCCTCGGGGAAATCCTGAAGGAACACAAGCTCATTTCCGACGCCCAGCTCCAGGAGGCCCTCTCGCACCAGCGCAAGCATGGCGGCGCCCTCGGAAAAATCCTCGTGGAACTCGGGCACGTCGCGGAACAGGACATTCTCCTGGCCCTCGGGAGTCAGGCGGGCATGGAGGTGGTGGACCTCGATCAGATCGAGATCCCCCGGGAGATCATCGACAAGGTCTCCGTGACGATGGCCAACACCTACCGGATCGTTCCCATCCGCTACGAGGACAACATCCTGACGGTCGCGATGGCCGATCCGCTCAACGTCGCGGCCCTCGACGATCTCCGGTTCACCGTCGGGTGCGAGGTTCGCGGCGCGGTCTCCAACGAGGAGGCGATCCTCCGCGCCATCGAGAAGATCTACGCCGGCGCCACGGAGTCCGTCGAAGACCTCATCGCGGAAATCGAGGATGGAAGCGGACTCCTCACCGTCGCCAACCAGGCCGCCGAGAGCATCGACGAGGAAAGCCTCCAGGCGATGGCGAACTCGGCCCCCGTCATCAAACTGGTTAACCTCGTGCTGCTCACCGCCATCCGTCAGAAGGCCAGCGATGTCCATTTCGAGCCCTTCGAGACCGAGTACAAGATCCGCTACCGGGTGGACGGCGTGCTTTACGAAATGCTGCCGCCGCCCCTCCACCTTTCGGTCGCCATCGCCAGCCGCATCAAGGTCATGGCCAAGATGAACATCGCCGAGCGCCGCATGCCCCAGGACAGTTCCATCAGCCTGACGGTGGCGGGGCATCCGGTGGACCTGCGCGTTTCAACCCTTCCCACGATGTTCGGGGAGAGCGTCGTGATGCGCGTCCTGGACCGGAGCATCGTGTCGCTGGACCTCGAGCAGGTCGGCATGCGGGAAGACGAACTGGCCGTCTTCCGGACAATCATCCGGAAGCCCCACGGCATCGTCCTGGTCACGGGCCCCACGGGAAGCGGCAAGACCACGACGCTCTATTCGGCCCTGAACGAGCTCAACAACCCCGAGGACAAGATCATCACGACGGAGGACCCGGTCGAGTACCCGATCGACGGGCTCATCCAGATCCCCATCAACGAGGAAATCGGGGTCACCTTCGCCGAGTGCCTCCGCCGGATCCTCCGCCACGACCCCGACATCATCCTCGTGGGCGAAATCCGGGATCTCGACACGGCCCAGACCGCCGTCCAGTCGTCGCTCACGGGGCACCTCGTCTTCTCCACGCTCCACACCAACGACGCCCCCTCCACCATCACGCGGCTCATCGAGATCGGCGTGGAACCGTTCCTCATCGCGGCGACCCTCGAATCCATCATCGCCCAGCGCCTCATCCGGAAGATCTGCCTGCAATGCCGGCTGGAGTACCAGCCCAGCGACGGGGAACTCATGGAACTCAACCTCCGGCGCGAGA
>JAZDJP010000145.1:0-41050 GCA_043803805.1 Planctomycetota bacterium | reverse complement strand
CGCCTGGAGGAAACGGTGATTCTCCTTTTCGACGGCCGGGCCGACAACGTGGGCAATCGCACCCAGACCAAGGGCACCTGGCACTCGGCCGCCCCGCGCCACCGGGGCGGAACGAATTTGTTGTTTCTGGATGGTCACGTTACCTGCCACCGCGCGCGCCTCAACGATTGCGGCCTCTGGCCGGACGCGGGGCCGTTCGTCTGGGACTGGCGGGAATCCCGCTGATTCACTTCCCGTTTCCCATCAAGGAGATGCGAAAAATCCACCGGGGTGGTGGACAACCGGTCCGGGAACCGGGTATACTATCTTCCCGGCAGGAGGGTGTGTCCCGCGGACGGAGGATGACGCATGCGCAAGAGAGCCCAGCGGCGGATGACCCCGTTCTGGACGTCGGAGATGGGTCGGGTCGTCTTGGCCCTCCTGGCGGGAATGACGATTTGCCTGATGTGTCGTCTGGCCATCCACACCTACCGGGACGCCTGGCAGGAACAGCATCCCGTGGGCGTTGAAATGCCCTGATCGGGGCATGGCGAAATCCGGATGAGTCGCTATAATAGATTTCGTTTTATGGCCCCATCGTCTAGCCTGGTCCAGGACATCGCCCTTTCACGGCGGTAACGCGGGTTCAAATCCCGCTGGGGTCATGTACCATAAAATTTACAACAAGCCCGACGGGATTTGGACCGGGCGGACGCCGCCGAGCGGATAGCGAGGAAAAGCGAGCAGGGAGGCGAGCGGAAGGCGGCCGCCCATGCCCATGCGGAGCGGAGCCGGAGGCGAAGCGAGCGCTTGGCCGACTCCCTTCCGCTTCCGCTCCAGTAAAATTCATGAGCATGTGATGAACGTCATCACGGCGTTGCGGGCCGTGGCGCCCGCGTTGGGGCTCGCCGGTTCGGCCGCCCCCGCGGCCGGGTAGTCGCGTCGCGCAAGGCGTCAGTGTGTTTCGGTCCACGCCCGCTTCAGCGCAATCACCATGTCCTCCATGGTTCTGACCGGGTCGTCGGCTTTAAGAATACCGCTGGTCGATCCGGTGGCCTCTGCGCCGAGCCGCACCACCTCGGCCACGTCGCCGGCGGTCCGGATGCCCGCGCTGTTGAAGACGATAATCTCCGGGTTGATGGCCTTGACCAGGCGCATGGAGTTGGCGATGAATTCCCGGTTTTCACTGCCGACGGATTTGCCTGTGCCAATCAGCGCCGGTGGCTCGGCCAGGATCATGTTCGGACTCAGCTGGGCGACCGCGGCGGCTTCTTCCGGGGAATCCGCGCAGGCCAGCGTGACCAGGCCCACCTCGTCGGCCCTGCGGATCGCCTTTGCAATGTCGGCAAGCGTCATCGGCCGCTCGGCGTGGTTCAGGATCACACCCGCCGCGCCGGCCGCTTTGATCGCCTCGGGCAGGACGCCGCCGTGGCCCCGTCCGATGGCAACCGGATCCATGTGTTGGGCGAAGACCAGCAGCCGCCGCACCCGGCTGGCAATCAGCGGTATGTCCACGTATTGGGGGTCAAAGACAATCTGAACGTCCTGTTCCCCGCTGATTCGGTCGGCGGCCATGGCCAAAGCCAAGGCCTTTTCGCCGTACGCGTAGCCCTTGAGCCCGATCTCAAAGATCGGCGGCTTGAGCGTGATTCCCTTGTACATGGCGTTCTCCTCCCAGCGGCAGTCATCCCGCGCTGCCGGCCACGGTTTTCCGCCGAGGTTTACTCGCCCACAATCTGCACGCGAACGGTGCGCTCCCTGTCCCGCACCGAGTCGAAGTCCACGAAGTACACCTGACCGAACTCGCCGAGCTCAAGTTTTCCGTTGACGATCGGGATGGTCTCCGACCTTCCCATCAGGCAGGAGCGCAGATGGGCGTCGGTGTTCAGGCTCCAGGAGGCCTTCTCGCCCAAGTTGCCCGTGGCGTGCCGGATATGCTCGGGACCCGGGTGCAGATACTGGCCTTCCTTTCTGCAGGCGGGGATCATCTTTTCGAAGACGTCCAGCAGGTCCTGGAGCAGGAACTTGGTGCCGTGGTGGGTTGCGTCGTGGGACTCCTCCTGGATCATGATGCTGCAGGTGGTGTGCTGGGAGAAGACGGCCGCCAGGCCGTTGGTCACCCCCGACTCGGCCACCGCTTTCCTGACCTCGGCGGTGACGTCGTGGAACACAGGCCTGCGCTGGTTGCTGACGACACGGAAGGCGTTGTGGTAGACGGTCATGGTTGCTCCTTTCGTGGTTCGGTTGGCGCCGCGTGGAATTCAGTACCCCTTGTCCCAGTCCGGCGCAATGTCCCGGGCATTGTTTTCCGACACCCAGACGTCGGTACGGGCCAGTTGGCAGACGGATTCCGGAATCAGCGGCGTCACCGGCCCATGAATCACAAGTCGTGTCATCAGCCGCTGCCAGCTGGTGGCCGTTCCGTGGATGCGCAGGGCGTGCGCCTGGATTCTGAACCTGGCGCCGAGCGCGTCGGCCGGGCCGATGGTGGCGGCCCGCGGCGGCACCGCCGCCAGGTCGCCGCTCATGCCGAAGCTGCCGTGGAGTGAGTTCTGCGCCAGTGTGAAAGGGCTCAGGGTCACAATGCGCGCACCCAGTTGCGTCCATTCCTTCAGACTGCCGGCCGCGAACTCAGGGGCGTCCGGCTCCACGAAGGCCAGGTGGCCGGTCCAGCCCGGACCGGAGTAGCATACGTCGGCGCCGCCCAGGTCGGAGATCATCTTGCTGTAGTCGCGGATGTTCTTGGTGGTGGGGCCGTGGATCTGCTTCTCGCCCGGCCGCAGTGCCGGATCGATTTCGCCGTAGAAGTTCTTCTTGAAGGAGTGCATGAAGCCTTGCGGCCAGGTCTCAGGCGCCACGTTGCCGTTTTCGTCGGCGTACTCGTCCATGATGAAGATGTGCAGGCGGCTGCAGTCCACGCGGCAGATGTTGATCAGCCAGGACACAACGCGGTAGCCCGGATAGGGGTTGGGGAGGATCAGGACAAGCCGGCGGCCCTCCTCGGCGGAGCGCTTGATCCGCGCGAAGATGTCCTGTGTCCACCGGGTCTCGAAATCCGCGTCCGGCACGATGCTGATCCGGAAGTCCGGGTTGGGGTGCCGGGTGATGTCCGAGCGCCGGATCGCGCGCACTCGGTTCAGAACCTTCACATCGCGGAACGGAACGTGCCTTGACGGACTGTACGTGAATGCTGACATCCCTGACCTTCTGTTTTTCAACGGCCGCTTGCCCGGGTCATCAGCGCTGCGCCGCGGAGCGGGTCCCCAAGGCTGCGGGTTATATTCCGACCGGTCCGTTTCCCGATGATTTCCAGCCACGCCGGTTGGGTGCTCCCTCCGCCGGCGACCAGCACCTCCGCCCGGCGGGCGGGGTCGAGCCGGTCCAGCATTTCTCCGATGATTCCGGCCAGGCATTCCAGGACGCTGCGGGCCTGGTCGGCCGGACGGTGGCCGGGGCGCCGGCCCAGCCATTCCCCGCAGCCTCGCGGATCGGCCCGGAAGCCCAGGCCGTTGGCGCCGGCCGGCGATGCCGCGGCGAGCGCGAAGAACTCGTCGCGGCGCAACTCGCCGAGCATCTTGCGCGCCGCCCAGTCCGTCACGTTGCCGCCGCGGCTTTCGGCGGCCATCAGATAGGCCCCGCCGCCCGGGTATGGTCCGCGGATCAGGCCCGGCGCAGCCGCCGGCAGCCCGGGCTTGTGTGCGTAGGCAACGTGGGCCGTGCCCAGGGTAACGAGGATGTTCCCGTTGCGGTGCAGTTCGGCGCCAAAGGCCCCGGCGGTCTGGTCGTTGCCGGCCAGCACGATAGGGATGCCGCTGGCCAGCCCGAAACCTCGGGCGGAGGATCCGGTCACGGCACAGACTTCGCCGGTCGCGCGGACGCGGGGAAGGTTGTCCACGCCCAGGCCCAGATCGGCCAGGGCCTCGCTCCACCAATCGTCCTGCGTCAACGAATAGAGCCCGCTCATCGCCGCGAGGTTTCGATCCACAAGGGGGGCGGTCCCGAACATGGAGCAGAGAAATGTCGGCAGGAACTGCAGCATCCCGGCCTTGCCCACCGTGATGAGCCCGCGGTCCATCCGCTGTTTGAGCAGGCACACCGTCAGCGGGGGGAGGAGTTCGCTGAAGCTCGCGTGTTCGCCGAGTCCGGTCCAGGGTGCTTCACCGGACATCCTTGCGCAGGTTTCCCCGGCGCCCCAGTCCATCCAGCTGACAAAGGGGCCCTGCGGCCGGTTCCCCCTGTCCGTGATCACGAAGGTCTGCGCCTGGCTGGTGACGCTTATGCACCCGATATCACCGCTCCGAACGGCGGCCGAAGCCATGGCGTCACGGATGCACTGGCGTATGCCCGCCAGGAACTCCCCGCAGCCGAACTCGGCGCTCCCGGGAGCCGTGATGCTCCGGCAGCCGAGCGGATGACGGGCTGTTCCCAACAGCGCAAGGCCGTCGCCAAACACGCCGGCTTTGAGGCTCGTGGAGCCGAGGTCGAGTGACAGCACCGCCATTGGCGTCAACGCCCCATCGGCCCGGCGCGCCCCGTCGGCGCCATGGCCGCGCATATCCGCCACCAGCCTGACGGCCGCGTCGGCAATGCGCCGGCCGGACGCGGGCTCGAAGACCCGGTTATGGGCCTCGTACCAGTTCTGCCGCGAGGCCTCCTCCGTCACGATGTAGCCCATAAGATCGCCATTGACCAGGCCGATGATGTGGGTCCTGACGGAGGTGCGCGCCTTGATGTCCAGGGCGTACTCGACGAACAGCTCGCCGGGCAGACCGATCAGGAACCCGTCGCCGATCCTGAGCGCCTGGACGTCCGCCGGGCTGAGTCCGGAGAGAATGGGCTCCAGCCGGCCCGCCTCGTTGCAGGCGGTCAATTGAAGAACGCTGTCGGCGCCGAACAGGTCGCACTCCGCGGTCCGCACCTGGGCAGACGGAGCGTTGCGTTTCCTGAGGTCATCGTAGATGGCCCGGCACCTCCGCATACCGTCCTCGGCCTCGCTCCTGGCGGGAATCGCGCGGCGCACCAGATCAACGCTGGAGAGCCGGCTGTCCAGGCGCAGGTCATCGCGGAACTCGGCGGGAGCCAGACGCTTCATGCCCCGGCAGATCGCCCGGCCAAGTTCGCCGCCCAGGCGGCGCGCCTCTTCGAAGGTCTGCGCCTTGACATGGTGGCGGGGACTCTGATTCCCGGCGGCGCCGGTGTGATAGAGGGTCGTGACCTGCGGCCCGAAGCACGCCCTGATCTCCTCGCGGACGAAGTGTGGGAAATCGGATGAGATCAGCGTGGAATCCTCGTGTAGTACCGTTGGGTGCATCGCGTAAACCACCGAAGCGCCGAGCAGCAAGCCGGTGGCCTTGTCCCTGACCGCCAGGATGCCGGCTTCCGGATCGCTCGGGCCGTCCGGGTCGTGACGGTTGCCGCCCACGTCTTGGACCCTGGCCGATGACCAGGCCGCGACGGCCGGTCGGCATGCCGCGGAGGCTCCTCGGGCCGCCTCCAGGACCAAGGCCTCCAGGCCGCACAGATACTCCGGGTCCGGCGCGGGAGTGACGGCGAAGGGATGCCCCCGGTCGCCGAAGCGGATGGTGACCGGCCCGGAGTGCGTGTGGGTGCAGCCGATGAAAACGGCGGACTCCTCAATGTCCAGCCCGGCAGCCGTGTCCCGGCGCAGTTTCCGGGCCAGGGCGGTGTCAATGAAGAGAAGGTCAAGGGTCAGAATCAGGAGCGCGCGGCCTCCGGATCGCAGGCAGAGCGCGCTGGCCCATAGGGGGTCGTGCACGCCGGTGGCGCGGCGTTCGACATACGGATACCCCGCCAGAAACGCCCCCTGGCGCGGGCTGATGTCCAGGGCGCACGCCCCGGCAAGCAGGCTCACGATGCCTCCATTCCTCCGCCCCCGGCCCTGACTGGCGGCGCGTAAATGAACAGGTGCGAGATTCTGTCGCTCTCGCCCAGGTAGAGGAAACCCTCGGGCGAGCTGACCATCGCGTCGAACTCGTAGCCGACCCAGGACTTGGGAAAGTTGACCGCCGGGATGCCCAGGTCACGCATGGAGCGGTCGCGCGGATCGTGGCAGAAGAGATGGCAGATCCGCCCCGGCGCCCCGGCCATCCCATAGAGGCGACCGTCGGGGAGGAAGTCGAGCGCCCGGATGCAGCTGTCGGCCACCGGGCGGCCCAGGCAGATCAACCTCGGGCCGGCGGGATCGAAGAGGAAGAGCGTGCCGTCCTCGGTTCCTCCGGCGATCTCGCCGTTGGGCCCCCGGGCGGCGGAGCGCCAGGAGTTCTGGAAGTCCCGGCCTTTGCCTCCGGGGATCTTGCAGGGCAGGGCCGAGAGCTTGCCGGCCGCGAGGTCCCATGCGAACATCTCCCCGTTCCGCCTGGCGCCGTAAAGCCTGCCGCACCGTCGCACCAGGACGGGGGAGAGATGCGGGGCCTCGATCTCCGCGAGCGTCTCGCACCGGCCGGCGGCAATCTCGAAGGCGAAGAGCCGGCCGGCGCGCGTCAGGCCGTAAAGCCGCCCCTCGACCGCCTCGGGCAGGAGCGCGTGGACGGGGTCTCCGGGCGCCGGTGAAGCCAGCATCTCGACCGTCCCTGGTTTGGAGGTCCAGAAGATCGAATACTCGCCCGCGGGATCGTAGGCGAACAGACGGCCGTCCGGCGCCGTCCCGCCGTAGAGGCGGCCGCCGGCCCAGACCATCTGCCCGCAGGCCGACTCCTCCCCGCCGATGAGGCCAAGGTCCACGACGTGGTCGTTGAGTGGGTAGGGGTCATAGAGGAAGAGGTGCGCCCGCCGCCCGCCGGTGACGCCATAGACCCGGCCGCCCGGGCCCATGGCCAGCGCCTTGATCGCGCACTCCCCGGCGGGGATGGCCGGGCTCACGCCGAGGAAGTTGAGCTCGCGCAGCGCCAGCCGGCCCTCCTCGACAAACGGAAACGCGTGCCGGCGGAAGGGCTCGGATACGGACATGATCTCGGAGGCCTGGAGGTCGAACTCTTCCCGTACGGCCGGCGCGGCGGCGGCCGCGGCGGGGCGCTTGCCGCCCGCCTTCTGCCGCTCCAGCGCCCGGGCGAAGTCCTCCGCGGTGGAGCGGACGACGAGGATGCGGGCCCTGCCTTTCATGGTGATGTCCGCGAAATACAGGCGCGAGCGGTCCGGCGAGGCCGCCGAGGCGGAGAGAAATCCCGAGTCCATCCCGGCGAGGGAAATGCCGCCGAAGTCCACTTTGGCGCCCGTGTCCAAGTCGAAGCCCACCAGGTGGACCTGCTCCCAGATGCTGGCAAATCCGTAATAGAGCACGTTCTTCCGGCCGAAGACCGGCGTCTGGATGTAGTCCGCCGCCCAGCACTCGCCGGGGCCGGGCTCCGGCCCCCAGCCGTAGCCGAGGTCCTCCAGCGTAACCTCGCCGGGGGCGGCGGGATCCAGGCGAAAGAGGTGCCCGTCGTAGTAGGTGCCGCCGTACAGCCGGCGCCCGTCCTCCGGGTGGTGGAACGGGTACCAGAGGAAGTTGTAGGGGCTTCGGCGGTGTGGGAGCCCCGGCGTGCGGAGGGGCAGATCGACGATGGCCTGCTTCTCGGGATCGAAGCAGTAGAAGTTGCCGGCGTCGTTGGTGCCGTAGACCCGCCCGCGCTCGTCCACCAGGAGGTCGAACGACCCCGTCATGGCCACGCGCCCGTGATCGGTCACCTTGCCGCCGGCCAGCTCGAACGCCAGGAGGTGCACGCGCGGGTAGGTGAGGCAGTAGAGGATCTCGCGCTCCCGGTCCATGACCATCGTGCGGATGCCTTCCCAGGGGGCGACCAGGCCCAGGTTCTCGATCCTGTCCGTGGCCGGATCGTAGCGGAAGACGAAGCTGCCGGTGTGGCCGCAGTCGGGGTTCCCGAAGGTGCCGAAGCTGTCGATCATCTTCTCCCCCGGCGGGGGCGCCGTGGGATGGGTGGCGCCGTAGATCATCCCGGTCTTGCCGACGCAGAGCGAGAAGTGCAGCTTGCTGTTGGGGATCTTCCCGGGCTTGAGGAAGTCCTTGGTCAGGACGGCCATGTCCGCGATCTCGCGCGTGCGGCCCGTGGCCGGGTCGTGCTCCATGAAGCGCGCCGAGTCCCCCCTGCCCTCCGCCCCCAGGCCGAAATAGACCTTCGCGTTCAGCCCCCGCGTCAGGGACCAGATGCAGTCGTGGTTCGGGTAGGCGGGGAACTCGACGACGTTTTCGACCATCTCCCGGGGGAGCAACCACGGGTTGTCGCGTATGCGCATCTGGGCCTCTTAGTGTTGCACCAAGCCGAGCTTGGACATCTCGCCGGGCGCAAGGCGCGTTTTCGGATCGAAATGGTTTCCGGTGACGTACCGGAGGACCCGCTCGAAGAGATATGCAGACTCCGGGAACAGGTTCACCGTCTCGGCCAGCCTCAGGGTGGTGGCCAGCAGCCGGCCCTGGCCCACCCGGGCTTCGAACATGTAGGCGGCGTTGGCTTTTCGATGATATACCCGGATGATCGGTTGGATCCTGGTCCGGATCCCTTCCAGTCCGAAGGCCACGCCTCCAACTCCCACCAGGTCGCGGTAATCGCTGTAAACATCCGGTTTTGTCCGGGGATCCATGATGAGGTGATAGAACTGGTAGTCGCAGAATCCCTCGTGGGGGAAAGCGGCCATCAGCGGGTGATTCTTCACGACCGTGGCGTTGATGTTCAGGCCGCCGTCGGTCATCGGCCAGCGCGGGAAAAACTGCGTCGGCAAAAGCTTGCGGTTGCCGGACTGGAGCAACACGACCGTCCCCCCTTTCGCCAGATGGGGCAACGTCTTCTCGTCGAGGCGGTTGGTAATGACCACCTCCGGCATCGTTCCCCGCCATGGGTCCATGGATGGGAAGCATCGGCCCAACTCTCGCGTCGTCTCGTTATCAGCATAGAGGCACACCTTCCCCACAGGAGGCTGATAACTCCTGCCGGGGTAGAGCCACAGATTCCAGTTGTTTTCGATCCTTATGCCCCCGTTCCGGAGAGAGACACGAAACTCCGCCGCCGTCGCCTTCTTCACGGCGGGCGCTGTAAACGCAATGGAGCAGAGCCTGCCGGCGGCGAAGGGCTTGACCCGGATGCCGGAGACCCTGCCCCCCAGAAGGGGGCGCCCGTCCGTCCTGGAAAGCAGATTCCATTCCATGGCGCCCCGGCGCAGGCGTTTCTCCGTCTGGTGCGAGATCAGAATGTCGAACCTGACCCGCGCGCCCGCGGGGAAGCACCTCCTCGTCTCGCAGGACGGCTCATTCATCAGCAGGACGGTTTCGCCATTGCTCTTCGAAAACTCCCTGGCGGCGATGTCCTTGGGTTTCCAGAAGGGATCAAACAGGCCCTGCGGATATCCCGGGATGTCCTGGATCAGCCACATATAGTAGCCGGATATTCCGCGGGCCTTGCGCGCCTCCTCCATGACCATTTTGCGGCACGAGTTGGCAATCTTCCGCGAGTTGGCGACCAGCGTCCCGGTCAGTCCCGTCAGTCCGAGCGCACGCAGGTCCTTCTCGACAGCAATCTCCTTCTTGGCCGTGAGACCGTGGCCCTGCCGATACATGCGCGTGAGCCGCGGATCCGGCAAGGCCTCGGCGCCGCAGTACTCGTGGAGCAATCCCGGCTTCCCCTCCGGGTTCTTCCAGGGAACGACGGTCTCGTCAATGATCGTGTGCAGTTCTTCCGAAGCGTCCTCCGTGTAGTACAGGGACTGCGTGAGGCTGATCACATCGGTGGCGCTCCGGTCTCCGACCCCCTCGGCCCAGCTGAGGATGAAGCGCGTGGGGTCCTTGCGCCTGGCTATGTGGTAGAGCCTTTTGCAACCCCGGCCGCTCAGTTCCGATCCAGGGGCGTATATGGCGATTGAGGGGTGATTCTGCGTCCACTGGAGCACCGCGCGCCACTGCTCCTCGACGAGCCGGCGCCGCTCCGCGGCGGAGACGTCGGGCACCGCCCCGGGGCCGCCCTTCCGTTCGAAGGCCAGCAGCGCGCCGATGTTGTACTGGATGAGGACGCCGGTCTCATCGGCGGCGTCGAGGTATTCCTCCGGCTGCATGATGGCGCAGGGATAAACGGAGTTGAACCCGTAACTCTTGATGAGGCGGAATCGCCGGCGGAGCTCGGCGCCGTCCCGCTCGGGACAAAGCGTCAGAGGATACATCCCGTCGTCGCCGCAACCGCGCACGTACAGGGGCCGGTTATTGAGGTACAACCGCGCGCCGCGAGCCTCCAGTTTCCGCATTCCGAAACGGGTGGACGCCGAGTCCACGATTTCCCCATTCTTTCGCAGGACCAACCTCGCCCGGTAAAGGAAGGGGTCCTCCGGCGACCAGAGGCGTACGTCCTGCAGGGGAACGGCCGCTTCGAACGTCGCGTTCCGCCCGGGCGTCAGCCGCACTTCCCGCCGGTCCCGAGGCCCGTTCCCCCGCGCCGGAAAGACCTCCGCCTCCAGCGTCAGCCGGCCTTCCGCTTCCCCGGCCCCGCCGATCCGGCCGCGCAGGACGGCTCTGGAGTTGTCGACGTCCGGAACGACGAAGAGGTCGTCGATCCAGGTTCGCGCCGTCGCCTCGATCTGAACGTCCCCCCATAGCCCGCTCCAGAACGTCATGAGGTTGTACCACATGCCCAGGCCCCGGTTGGCTTCGTGGACCCTGATGGTGATGTCGTTCTCCGCGCCCGGGCGCGCCCCCGCGGTGATGTCAAACGCGGCGGGGACCCCCGGATGCCGGCATTTCCCGGCCGGCCAACCGTTCACCCAGACGTCGCAGGAAGGGTTGACGCCCGCAATCTTCAGCCATACCCGCTTTCCCAACCATTCCCCGGGAACCCTGAACGTGCGCTTATACCAGGCATCTCCCAGGTACTGATGTTTCGGCGCCACGGCTGACCCATACCTGTCGTGCGCCCGGCTGCGCTCCTTCCCGAAGCCTTGTGTCTGCCAGGTGCCGGGAACGCGGATGGTTTCGCGCAGATTCCTCCCCGGGAGAAACCATTTTTGCGCCAGGCCCTGTTTCTTCGGGTCGAGGCGAAAATGCCACCGGCCGGCCAAGTCCAGTCGCTTCCTGGTCTCCGAGGCCAGGTTGACATAGGTCGGATATCGGGCCACAGCCGCCTCCTTTCTCTCCGGCGAACACCTCATGGACCGGGCCCTCATTTGAAGTCGACCAGCGACAGGATGTTGCCCGAGAAGACCCGTTCCTCGTCCTCGCGGCTGAGGTCCATTCGCCGGACCTTGTCGATCTGCACCCGGACGTCGGCCTCCGTCGAGAAGCCCAGGTCCGATCCGAATAACAACTGCGCGATGGGCACGCGGTGCGCCATGAACTCCAGCCCCTCGGCCGGGGTTATGCCTATGCAAAGGTGGATGTTTGGATACTTGGCCGCGCAATGCGCCGCCTCCAGCCAGAAGTCCTTGGCGCCCGCCTCACCGAGAATGAACCTGGCGCGCGGGTACTTCCGGGCCACATTGGCGATCTGGGCGGGTGTGCAGTACGGCGGGCTGGCGCTGTGCAGTAGCATGGGCACATCCAGGCGGACTGTCTCTTCGACGAGCCTCAGGAACCATTCGTGGTTCATCGGGAAGGCCTGCAGCCAGGGGTGGAGCTTGAGGCCCTTCATGCCCAACTTCTCCACCGCGCGGCGTAGCTCGATGAGGGCGGCCTGGCCGTGATGGGGATTCACGGTGCAGAACGGGATCAGCCGGCCCCGGTATGGCCGGCATTGCGCGGCCAGGGCGTCGTTGCATCCCTGGGCGTCGAAGAAGCCTTTGAGCGTGAACACACAAGCCTTGGCGATGTCCAGCCGGTCCATCCGGGCGACGAAGTCCTGCGGCGCGACACCCTTCAGGTTCATCCATGTTCCGAACAGGTGTGTGTGGCAGTCGATGATCATGGCCGCCTCCAGAACAGGCGCTCGGCGTTGCCGCCGAGGACGTCGGCCAGGATTTCCGGGGATGCCTCGATTTCCCGCGCCTTGGCCACCTCCCAGCTCAGCGAGGAATGGGGCGCATCGCTGCCGAAGAGCATGCGTCCCCGGCCGGCGGCTTCCAGATAGGTGGTCAGCTGGCTTGGGTTCACGTAAGAGGTTTCCAGGTACACCCGCGGGCAACGACGGACGGCTTCGGTTATGTCGTTCCAGGAATCACAGAAACCGCAGTGCCCGAGCACGAAATCCACGCCGGGAAACAGTTCGGCCAGCTCGCAGACCTGCATGGGCAGAGCGTGAACCGGCGTACCGGTGTGGCAGTAGACGGGCCAGCCGGCCTCCGCGGCAAAGGCGATAAGCGGTTTGACCATGGGATCGAGCAGGGAAAAGCCCTGGATCGCGGAATTGATTTTCAGTCCGGTCAGGCCCATCTCCCGGGCCCGCCGGAGTTCGCTGACGGCCCTTGCCCCATACCAGGGGTTGGCTACGGCAAGCCCCGTCAGGCGGTCAGGGTGGAGCCGTTGAGCCTTGGCGACGAGGTCGTTGCCCCCGGCGTTGTCCACGACGATATGCCGGCGTTCGGGGCAGACGACCGCCCTCTCCACGCCGCAGGCATCCATATCGGTCAGCATCCGGCCGATGTCTTCCGCGGGGAGGTGGCAGTGGGCGTCGATGATGCCCATGGTCTCACGCATTCCTTCCCGGCGGCCAGCAGCATCGGCCGCCTATCCACGTCATTTTCACGCGCAGATCCTTGTCAAGCAGGACCAGGTCGGCATCAAACCCCTCCGCAACCAGGCCCTTGCGCTTTTCGAGTCCCAGCACTCTGGCCGGGTTGTAACTCATCAGCCGGACGGCGGAACAGAGGTCGAGTCCCAGCCACCGCACCGCGTTCCTGAGCGCCTGGTCCATGGTCAGGCCGCTGCCGTAGAGGGCCCCGGGCAGGCGCGAGTCATGTGCGAATCGGGTCGGCGCCCCCTCGCAGGCTCGCTCGATGGCGTCTCCGCCCATGGCCCGGAAGCGCCCCGGCGGCAGTCCGGTGCCGATCATCGAGTCGGTTATCAGACAGACGCGCTCCGCCCCCTTGCAGGTCAGCGCCATTTCCACGGCGGCGGGATCGACGTGCTCGCCGTCCAGGATGAAGTCCACGCTCACCTCGGGCGCGGCCATGATGGCCTCCACCGCGCCGCAAGCCCTGACGCCGGGCTCGGGCGCTTCCGGCTGGGGGAAGACGTTGTAGAAGTGTGTGGCGTGGCGGGCCCCGGCGGCGATAACTTCCTTGGTCTGCCGGAAGGAGGCGGCGGTGTGGGTGATGAAGGCTAGGGCGCCGTTCTCGGTCATGGCGCGCACAAGGCCGGGGGCCTCCGGATATTCGGGGGATACGCTGAAGACCGGCAGTCGCGGTCGGATCGCGTCGATCACCGCGCGCATCCACCCCTCGCCGGGTGCGCCCAGGCGGCTCGGCGGCAATGCTCCGGACAGCGAGATGTACGGCCCCTCGAAGTGGAAACCGAGCACCTGCGTTCCCGCGCTGACCGCGCCAGCCAGATCCTCAAGAAGATTCAGGCCCTCGGTTCCCGGAACAGGGCTGAGGGTCGGAAGAAACCCGGTAACCCCGTGCGCCGGCATACGCCGACACAGAGCCAGCAAGTCGTCCCTGCCGCTATCGAAAGCCTGTTCGTAGGCGCCGTGCATATGGAGGTCGATAAAACCAGGAACGACGTAGCCACCCGCGGCGTCCACGATCTCGTCGGCGGGAAACCCCGCGGCCCCCGAGCAGGCGGCCACGGCGCTTACGACCCCGTCGACGATCATCACCGCCCGATCGGCTTCCAGGCGGTCAGGTCCGGCCACGGTTGCGCCACTGATCTTCAATCTGGTCACGGCATGGCCCGCTGCGTTGTGGAGACTCGCCGGAAGCAGTCCCCGCGGTAATATGAGACAAAGTAGATCAGCCCCGCGCCGACCGCGTCGCTGATCGTTTCCCGGGACACCAGGACTGGCGTGCCGATGTCAACCCGCAGTTTCCTGCTCATCTCCTCGTCGGCACCCGCCGCTTCGATGCTTTCGGAAACACAGGAGGCCGCAAGGCCGCTGCGCTTGAGCCACAAGTCCAGAAAGTCCATCCGTTCGAGGAAGAGGTCGTCGATCTCACCGGCCAGGGGCAGCGGGATGTAGGCCTGATCATAGGCCAACGGTTCTCCGTGCAGGATGTCGGCGCGCTCGGCCAGCAGACACTGTTCACCGCGTAGCAGGCCAAGAGCCTCGGACACCTCGGTCGGCGGCGCCACGATCTCCCGCTTCAGCAGGCGGCGGGTCATATCAGGAGCCGCTTTACGGATCGAACCGAGGAAGTCGCTGGCCATAAGAGTGAACTTGGGAGCCCGGGTGAGGCGCACAAAAGTCCCCCTGCCGGCGGTCCGCTCGATAAGCCCCTGCTCCTGTAACATCTTCAGGGCATGGCGCACGGTAATCACCGAAAGACCGAACTCCTTGGCCATCTGGTGCTCCGGCCGGAGTTTTCCCTCAGGACGTATCCCACCGCTGAGGATGCGCTCCCTGAGCAAACGGTAAACGCGCATGTATGCCTTGATGGGATTACTCTCCTCGCCCAACGCCCGCCCGCAGAGCACAGGGTGCGACCACCACATTCATTATTATAACATTATAAGAATTGATTGTCAATTAAAAAAACGCCCGGTCAAAAAGCCCCAGACAGCCCGATGGGGTGAAAACGGATCATACCTATGGCCCGCGAGTCGAGACGGAGAACGAAGTTCTGCGTGATTATCCCAAACGCCGGGACGCCGGCATGATACAATCCTGTCATGTTCCTGCCCACCACCCGACAGGAAATTCAGCGCCTGGGCTGGGATCAACCGGATGTGATCCTGGTGACCGGCGACAGTTACCTGGACAGTCCGTTCATCGGGATCGCCGTGATCGGCAAAATCCTGACCCGGGCCGGTTACCGGGTGGGCGTGATTGCCCAACCGGCCCTGGACACGGATGAGGACATCCGCCGGCTGGGAGAACCGCGTCTGTTCTGGGGGGTATCCGCCGGCTGTATTGACTCAATGGTGGCCAACTACACCGCGCTGAAGAAAAAACGCCGGAGCGACGACTACACGCCTGGAGGAGTCAACAACCGACGCCCCGACCGCGCGGTGATCGTATACACCAACCTCATCCGCCGTTGCTTCAAAAACACCCGTCCCATCGTTCTGGGGGGGATGGAGGCCAGCCTGCGGCGCATCGCCCACTACGATTATTGGTCCGACCGGGTGCGCGCATCCGTCCTGCTGGACGCCAAGGCGGACTACCTGTTGTACGGCATGGCGGAGACCTCGGTGCGCGAACTGGCCCATGCCCTGCGCGATGGAAAAGACCCGCGGGCGATTCGCGGCCTGTGCTACCTGGCCAACGCCACGGAACGGGTCCGGCACGCCGCCGGCCATCTGGAATTGCCCGCCTACGAAACGGTCCGGGAGGATTCCCGGGCGTTCATTGACATGTTTCACCTTTTCTACCGCAACAACGATCCCTGGACCGCCAAGGGCCTCTGCCAGCAACATGGCGCGCGTGTCCTGGTGCAGAATCCGCCCGCCATCCATCCCACCCCGGCCGAACTGGATGCCGTGTATGCCCTGGGCTACGAGCGGGCGCAACACCCCTTCTACGAACGCCAGGGCAAGGTCAGCGCCCTGGAAACCATCCGGTTTTCCGTTTCCACCCACCGCGGCTGTTACGGCGAATGTAATTTTTGCGCCATCGCCGTGCATGAGGGGCGCACGGTGCGCTCGCGCAGCCCCCGGTCCATCCTTGACGAGGTGCGCACGTTCCGCGACCACCCGGATTTCAAGGGCATCATCTCGGACGTGGGGGGGCCGACCGCCAACATGTATGGATTTGAATGCGCCAAGAAATTGAAATCGGGCGGTTGCCCGGTCAAACGTTGCCTGACGCCCGCCATTTGCCCGGGGCTCAACGTTGACCACCGGCCGCAGGTGGCGTTGCTCCAACAAATCCAACGCATCCCGGGCGTCAGGAAGGTGTTCGTCGCCTCGGGCATTCGCTACGACATGGTGCTGGGTGACCGGAACGGCGGGCGGCCGTACCTGCGGGAGGTGGTCGCCCACCACGTCTCCGGGCAGATGAAAGTCGCTCCGGAGCACACCGAAGACCGGGTGTTGCATCTGATGGGAAAACCCGGCAAGGCCGATCTGATCAAATTCAAGGAGATGTTTGACCGGTTCACCCGGGAGGCGGGCAAGAAGCAGTACCTGACGTATTACCTGATGGCCGCCCACCCGGGATGCGGCGAGGCGGACATGCGGGCGCTGAAACAATTCGCCCGGGAAACGCTCAAGATCAATCCCGAGCAGGTGCAAATCTTCACGCCCACCCCGTCCACCTATTCCAGCGTGATGTACCACGCCGGGATGGACCCATTCACGCGCCAGCCCGTCTTCGTGGAAAAAGACCTGCGCCGCAAAGAAATCCAGAAGCGAGCGCTTGTGGAAAAACGGATGGGAGGTTGTGAGATTATCCCGCCGCGAGGATCCCCTCGATGATATCGTCAAGCGACTTCCGCGGCGTCCAGCCGGTCACACGCCGGATCCGGGTGATGTCCGGGACGCGCCGCTGGAGGTCTTCGAAGCCCGCCTCGTAGGCCTTGTCGTAGGGGACATGGACGATTTCCGCGCGGGGGGCGACCCGGTCCCGCACTTTTTCGGCCAGGGCGTGGATGGTGATTTCGTCGGTCGAGCCCACGTTGAACACCTGACCGGTCGCGGCGGGGGTTTCCGAAAGCCGGATCAGCGCGTCCACCACGTCCGCCACGTCGCAGAAGCACCGTGACTGGGTGCCGTCACCGTAAACGGTGATGGGGCCGCCGGCCCTCGCCTGGGCGATGAAGCGCGGCAGGACCATCCCGTATTGGCCCACCTGGCGCGAGCCCACGGTATTGAAAAGCCGTGCGATGACGGCCGGGAGGTGGCGCTCCTTGAAATAGGAAAGCGCCAGGAACTCGTCCACCGCCTTGGAGCAGGCGTAGCTCCAACGGCTGCGGCTCGTTGGCCCGAGGACGCAGTCGTCGTCCTCGCCGAACGGGACGCGCGTCCCCTTGCCGTACACCTCGGAGGTCGAGGCGAGGAGGATCCTGGTTTTCCGGCGATCGGCCAGTTTGAGGACGATCTCCGTGCCGTGGATGTTGGTCTCGATGGTGTGGACGGGGCGCTTCACAATGAGGTCCACGCCGACGGCCGCGGCCAGGTGGAAAATCACGTCCGCCGCCGCGACGAGGTCCGCGAGGGGCTGCTCGGCGGTGACTGATCCCTGGACGAACCGGAACCCCGGTTTCCCCTCGAGCGTCCGCATGTTCTCCGCCCGGCCCGTGGAGAGGTCGTCAAGGACGGTCACGGCGTTGCCGCGGGAAACGAGCGCCTCGGCGAGATGGCTTCCGATGAACCCCGCGCCGCCGGTAATCAGGTGGAGCATTCCACTACAGTACATCATGAAAACGAAAAATAAAATCGAAAACGCGAAGGACGGAAATTGTTGTATAATTCCGCGATCATGAATATTGTCGTGACGGGCGGCGGAGGCCGGCTCGGCCGATGGGTGGTGGCGGACCTTGTTTCCCGGGGACATGCCGTGGCGAGCGTGGACATTTCCGGGGACAAGCCGCTTCCGTCGTCGGCGGAGATTCGTACCGCGGACCTCACGCGCGCCCCGGAGGCTCTCGAATCCCTCCGTGGGGCGGAGGCGGTGGTGCACCTGGCGGCCATCCCCGCGCCGCGGCTGGGAACCCCGGAGGCGGTGTTTGCCACGAACGTCCTTTCGACGTGGAATGTTCTCCAGGCGGCCGAGGCCCTGGGTGTCGCCAATCTCGTCCTCGCCTCCTCGGTCAACGCCTTCGGGTGTTACTATTGCCGCAATGCCCCTCCGCCGGGGTATTTCCCCGTGGATGAGGCGCATCCCACGCGCGCCGAGGAGTCGTACAGCCTGAGCAAGTGGGTGGGGGAGGAGTTGGCGGCGGGATTCGCCCGGCGCCGCGCGGTGAAAATCGCGAGCCTGCGGTTTCACGGCATCGCGGACGACGGGAGCCTGGCCGGAATCCGTCGCGCGCCCGTTTCGGATCTGACGCGGGGCGACAGGATGGCGTTCTGGGGATATGTTCATTTTTCCGATGCCGCGGCGTCGTGCCGGCGGGCGCTGGAGGCGTCGTGGAACGGGCATGAAGCGTTTTTTATCGTCGCCGCCGACACGACGTTGGTCATCCCGACGGAAGAGGCCCTGCGCCGGGCCTACCCGGGCGTTCCTTTGCGCCGACCCCTCGCCGGGTTCGCCACGCCCTTTGATATTTCGAAGGCGGAACGGATGATGGGATGGAAGCCGGAACGGTCGTGGCGGGTTTCGGCGTGAAACGGGATTCCGTCAAACGGAGGGCATGGAAATGCTTTTTCCGATTTTGGTCCTGATCGTCATCGCTGTGATCGTTCTGGCATATTACGGATATCAGGCCGAGAAGAAGCGGCGGGAGGCCCTCCGCGCCCTGGCCGACCGATGGGGAATGGATTGGTCGGAGAAAGATCCCCTTGGCATCGCCGGGCGATACCGATATCACGGCGTTCTCAACGAGGGGGACGATCGCTACGCCTACAACGTGTTCCACGGGCGGCGGAACGGGCGCGAGACGGTCTGTTTCGATTACCACTACGAGACCCACTCGACCGACTCGAAGGGGCATCGCACCACCACGCATCACCATCTTTCGGCCATCCTCGTGATTCCCGGGGCGAATTTCCCGTATTTGTGGGTCCGCCCCGAGGGATTCCTCGACCGGATGGGGGAACTGGTGGGCATTGACGACATTGATTTCGAGTCCGCGGAATTCAGCCGGAAGTTCTACGTGAAGTCGCCGGACAAGAAATTCGCCTACGACATCTTTCACCCGCGGGCGATGGAATTCATGCTGTCCCGCCCGGTCCGGTTCTCGATGGAGTTCAAGTCGCCCACCGTGCTTGTGTATGACAACCGGAAATGGAAACCGGAAGATTACGAGGCGGCGTTGGGGCTCATCGAGGGGCTTCTGGAACTCGTGCCGGGGTTCGTCTGGGAGGAGAGGGGCGGCGGAAAATCGCCGGATTCGTGAGCCGATGGTCGCAGGTTCGTTTCATTTTCGGGGAGGTGACGCATGGAAATGATTATGCCGGCGCTGGTCATCGTCGGGATTCCGCTGTTTATCGCGGCGGTCTGGCTCTGGGCCACGTACAATGGCTTTGTCAAACTCCGGAATCAGTGCCGGGAGTCGTGGTCCAACGTGGACACGGAACTCAAGCGCCGTTACGACCTCATCCCGAATCTCGTGGCGACGGTGAAGGGGTATGCCGCCCATGAGAAGGGGGTTCTGGAGAACGTGGCGGCCCTCCGGAACGCCGCTGTCGCCTCGACCGGATCCCCCACCTCCCAGGCGGCGGACGAGAATAACCTGGTGAAGGGGCTTCGGACGCTGCTGGCCGTGGTGGAACGGTACCCGGACCTGAAGGCGAATACCCAGTTTCTGGCCCTTCAGAAGGAACTGGCGAACACCGAGGATCGCATCCAGGCGGCCCGGCGGTTCTTCAACGCGAACGTCCGGGACTTGAACACCCGTGTCGGCCAGTTTCCGTCGAATTTCGCGGCGGGGTGGTTCGGCTTCACCCCCGGGGAATATTTCGAGGTCGAATCCATTCAAACGGCCGTGCCATCCGTTGCTGGTTAAAAGAAGTTCGGAATTTCATTCGCACTCAGCACTCAGAACTTGTTTCTTTCGTCCTATTCCCTTCATGCGATTCTCTAGACTCCCAGACTCCAAGACTCTCAGACTCCAAGACTCTCAGACTCCGAGACTTGCTGACTCGCCGACTGTCTTATTCCCCCGCCCTCTCCATCACCGCCCTGACGTACAACACGGTGCCTCGCGGCGCCCCGGTTTCAACGATCTCCCGGCCGGTTTTCCCCGGGGATTCCCGGGCGAGTTTCTCAATTCGCGTCGGACCCGCGTGGTAGGCGGCGACCGCCCGCCAGGGGTCGTTCCCGAATCGGCGCAGGAGACGGGAGAGGTATGCTGTTCCGACGGCGATGTTGTATTCCGGGTTGAAAAGATCGCCCCGGGGGATTTTCCGGGCGGTCAGGACCTCCCGTTCGGCGTCTTCCATCACCTGCATGAGTCCCTTTGCCCCCCGCGCCGACACCGCCCCGGGCCGCCCACCGCTTTCCGCCCGGATGATCGCCCGGACGAGCGGTACGGACAGGCCGTTCGCCCGGGCGTGCGTCTCGATGAGGGGGGTGTACCGGTTGATCCGGTATTCGACGAGGCGGGCATGGGTCCACCGGGCGATGGAGGGGCCGAGAAGGGATGCCGCCGCGACAAGAGCCGCCACGGCCCATCCGGCGGGGCGGCGATGAAACGGGATTCGGGAGTCGCCCACGACCCCAGTATAGGCATTTTCTTTGATAACGGTAGAGGGTGGGATAACATAGCAGGATGAAGGTGAGTGAAGGGAGGGTGGCATGAATGTCGAAATTGAACGAGAAACTGACGGGCGATGGATTGCCGAGGTTCCGGATCTTTCCGGTGTCATGGCCTACGGGACGACGCGGGAGGAAGCGGTGTCCCGTGTGGAGGCGCTGGCCCTCCGGGTGCTCGCGGACCGTCTGGAACACGGCGAAAGCATTCCCGAATTGAAGGAAGTATTCGCGGTACCGGCATGAGTCGTTGGCCTTCCGTCAAAGCCCGTCTTGTGATGGCTGTGGGTGTGACCGCTAGTTTTTTTGTCTGCTCATACACACCATCGCAGGACACGGAAATCGAATGTATGCTTGAAGATCTGATGAATGCGAAAAACAAACAAATGGCACCACCTGAGATTGTGGCTCAGGTTTTTGAAATCGAACGGGAAGGACTTGAGGATGATCGAAAACAGGATTTGTGGTCGGACGAATCATCCTTGATCGCCGTGCTCCCGATCCAACTGGATCCCGATGGTGTTACGGATTACCTGGCTTATCCGGTACGCTACCTCCCGACCTTTTGCGGAGCGCATTCGATTTCGTGCTGGGTGTTCAAAGGGAGACCGGGGGAAAAGTTCGACCTTGTGCTGGCGGGGCGTCACGATGCAGCTCGCTTGTTGCCGCGCCGTACAAGCGGGTGTCGGGATATCGATCTTGTTTACTGGAGTGGGGAAGAGGAGGTTTATAGTTATCGGTATGACGGTGTTTGCTACAGGGAAAAGGGAAAGAGTGCTCAATAGACGGGTTGCCCGCCAATTGTTTTTTCTACGGTTTATCGCCTTCGATCCGGTTTGACCTTGCAGGTGGGGCAGACGTCCTTCAGGTGTTCCCGCCGTTCGTTCCAGACGTCAATCGCCTTGACGAGGACGGCGTCGGCAAGGCCCACCTTGCCCCGGACGTGGAGTCCTTTTTCGTCCAGGGTGGTGTTCATTTTCCGCGGATTCACCGGGCACCCGCCGGCCCGCCAGGCGAGGCCCGGCACGGCCTTCACGGAGCCGTCCGGCGTCACCACCCGGTCCACGCTTCCGAACTGGTCGAGGCAGCCGCAATTCAGCGAAATCTCGGCGATGTGGTAGGCGGTCGTGGCGTTGTGGTCCACGCCGAGGAGGAGCACCCATCCCCCGTTGTGGACGAGCCGCCCGATGGGGCTTTCCGCCGCCCAGATGCCATTCTCGAGGTGGCCGGCGCACCATTCGCGCGCCTTGGGGCCGTACGCCGCCACGGCATGGCTCGGGTGCATGCTCCGGATCACTCCCGGCCGCCGCCAGAAGACGTCCGGGATGGCGCCGTTGGTGGTGGGGGTGGTGAGCGGGTTGTAGACGTTGGCGAGGGAGTGGTTGAAGGAGGGCATGAAGAGGGTTCCATCCGTGCCCACCGCTTCGAGGAGGGCGTCCACCACCGTTTCCGCGCCGCCCAGGACCGGTCCGAGTTTTGAAAGCGCGCTGTGGACGATGAGGTCCATGCCCGGTTTCACCCCGAGGGCCCGGAGGTCCTTGACGAGGCGTTCCTTCGTCGCCGCCCGGGCCGGGTCCACGAGGTCCGCCCACCCGATGTCGGCCATGAGCCGGCAGTAGTCCGCCAATTTTCCGAATTCGGCCGGGAATTTTACCGGAACCCGGCGGGTGCTGTTGTAGAGGGTCCAGATGTCCCGGATGGAACGCCGCCCGTCGGCCCAGAAAATCACATGGTGGGGATGTCCGATGGTGTTGAAGCGTTCGCCAAATTTCGGCCAGAGGGTTTCATGTTGGATGGCCAGCGGGATTTTCCGGCGGACGACGTGTCGTGCGACGTCGGCGCCCGGTGCGCCGGACGGGACGGCGCGAAGGGACTTCCGGAGGGATCCGTCGGCGACGCGTCGTTCGCAGACGGCGAAATACCGAAGGAGAGATTCCTTTTCCCCGCCCCAGAACCAGCGCGCCAGGTGTTTCAGGGAGGCGGCGTGGCGGTGGCGGAGCAGGGCGGTTCGTTCGATGGATCCGTCGCGTTTCGCCTTCGCCAGGTCCGGCAGGATCTGTTCCGTCTGCCAGGCGGCGAGTTCCAGGGCCTCGGGAGTTTCCGCCTGGGCGAGGTAGTACAGGTACCCGGCCATGGAGGCCGAGGCGAGAGCGAGGCCCTTCGGGTCAAGCACGTCGAGAGTGTCCGCCGAACTGTGGTAGCCCCGGAAGGGGTGCGTGGTGATCCACGGGCAGGGGAACCCGTACTGGGGGTCGTTCACGAGGGTGTCGTCGGTGGAGCGGAAGGGCATGACAATGCCACGGTAGCCGGGATTCGTGAGGGACAGCGACGCGTGCAGGATGGTTTCCCCCACGAGGTCGGGGAACGGCGCGGTGGCGGGATGGGTCTGGTACCACTTGATTTTCCCGTCCCCCGCATTCGGGCGCGTGCCGACGGTGTCGACGCACACTCCGGCCAGAGGCGTCTGGAGGCGTTCGACATGCTCCAGATAATGGAAGAACCCGTAGCATTCGATGCCGTGGAGGAATCGCAGGGATCGGCGGGGCGGGGGGATTTTCCCCGTTCGGGACAGCATCAGGAGAATCCGCGCCATTTCCAGAGACACCGCCACCCCGGAGGTGTTGTCGGCGGCGCCGGGCTCGGCGCTGTGGGCGATCGTCCAGAGTTCATCCTGGGGATCGTTCCGCCCGGGGACGATCCCGCTCACCACGTCATGTGTCCCCTGATACCGGTGGATGTCCACGTTTATGTGGAGCGTCACGGTTCCATGCTTTTGGTGGAGGGCGCGGAGGCGGTCCCCCTCGACGGAGGATAGTGACAGCCCGACCAGACGGGCGTTTCCCGTTTCAAGGGCCACGCCCCCCCAGCCGAACTTGGCCCAGTTCGTGGCTTCGGGGGCGCCGCCCACCGGCGTGTCGGAGATGATGGCGAGGATCCTGTGTTCATACCAGTTGCGGATCTGTTGCGCGAGGGGCATCCGGGTGAGGACGATCCGTCCGGCCAGGCGGCCGGGCTTGATTTTCCGGAGGGCCTCCATCGTGTCCACGACGGCGAGCACGCCGGTCACCCCTCCCGGCGGGGTGCTCGTGGACCAGAGGGCCGCACCCCAGGGGTTGCGGCGATAGTCGATGATACGTTTCCTGACGGGCGCGAGGATGTCCGCCGTGACGGTCCGGACGTCGGCGGCCTCGGGGATGACCCATTTCCCGATGCCCACGGGCCCGGCGGTGGGGGCGCGGTAGACCTCGGTTTTCGCCCCGGCCGCGGCGTAGGCGCCCGCGAGGGTCTTGGTGGTTTCACGAAACTTGTCGAATGAAATCCATCGGTCGGTGCGTAAAATGCGGTGGACATCGGCGAGAATTCGTTTCCCGTCCGCCGCCCGGTGGAGGATCGGCAGGACGGTGCGGCAGAATGCCGCGAGCGATTTGGGCGCCCCGGTGGGTCGTCGCAGGGGGCGGTCCACGCGGGGTTTCCGTTGCGGCAAGGGTGTGGACTTTGTCATGAGGATGTGTAATCTTACTGGGGGCTTCTGGAAATTCAACGGTGGATTATGAAAATCGGGGATGTTGACTACATCATCGCGGACCGCCGGGAGCACCTCGATCAGTCCTGCCGCCTCGTCTACGAGAATTACATCCGGATGGGGTACTGCCGGATCGATCCGGTGGCGATGCGGATTTATTTATTTGACGCCCTCCCGGAGACGCGCGTCTTCGTCGGGATGCGGGAGGGGCGTGTGGTGGTGACGGCCACCCTCGTTCTGGACTCCCCGGTCGGGCTTCCGTCGCAGGGGGTTTTCGGCGACCGTCTTGCGGCGCTCCGTGCGTCGGGGGAAAAATTGTGCGAGGTGTCCAAGTTCGCCTCCAGCCGCGCGCTCGGGCGGAAGGGCATTGATGTCCTTGCGCAGCTCTTTCGCTACATCTGGCTGTACGCCCGCCGGATCGCCGGGGCGGACCGGATGCTCGTCATGGTGGAGCCCCATCATGTTCCATTCTACGAGCGATATAATTTATTCCGCCGGATCGCGGACGAGCGGCCGGACGCCCACGCGGGGGGTACGCCGAGCATTCTTCTCGGGCACCCGTTGGTGGAGGAGGAGGTCGAACGCCTCGCCCGGGAGAACGCCGGGGACGAGCGGGGACGGCGCCGGTATGATTTTTATTTCCGGGACCCGGACATCCCGCGAATCATCGAGGATCAGCTGGATGTCGAGGAACGGATCGTCCGCATCGAGGACGGCCTGCGCGCGGCGCAGGGGGGGCGCGGGACGTTCGCGCTGAAACGGGAGGAGCAGGATTACCTCCGGTTCAAATTGTTCATTCTGGAATACAACCTCGATCGGATGGGGCGGGAGTGTCAGGAAACGGCGCGCCGGGGTTATTACGCCGAGGCCGGCCGCGAATACCGCCAGCTCCTCCAGACCGTGCCCGAAGGCGTTTTCCGGCGGGAGCGGGCCCGGGTGTATGTGGCCCTGGCCCGGATGGATTTTTTTCTCGCCAATTACGAGGAAGGGGAGGCCTGCGCCCGGGAGGCCGTCCGGCTCACGTCGGATCCCGTCACCCGGGCCGATGCCTGCCGTTTCATCGGTCTCTTCCGGCACATGTGCGGGGATCGTGCGGCGGAGCGTGAGGCGTTCGGGAAGGCGTTGGAACTGGCCCGGCGGTCGAAGAGCGCTATCATTCTCGTGGCGGTCCTCCAGGCGATGGCCCGGTGTCTTCAGGATGCTTCGGCTTTCGAGGAGGCGAGGCCCCTTCTCGAGGAGGCCGAGCGTGTTTTGGTGATGGAGACGGGACCTGTCGCGGGCCGTCTGCGCCATCTCATTCTTCACGACCTCACCAACGTGGAAAAGGCCGCCGGGCGGTTCGAGATGGCGGATGCCGTGCTGGCCCGCTACGCCCGCGCATGCGTGGAGGGGCCTTTCGATGCGATGGAACGGGGACTGTACTACAATCTGCTGGGCGACATGTTCGCCATGCGAAAGGACTACCGCAAATCGCGCGAACATTACGAGGAGGGCCTCAAGGCGTTCCCGGCCCGCTCGAATCCCCTGAATTTCGCCGTGTCGGCGCTGGGATGCGTCAGGGCCCGGATCGCGCTGGGCGACCTCCCGGAGGCCCGGGAGATTCTTGCGGCGATTGACGCCGTGGACCCGGTCTCGTTCACCCCGCTTGTCAAGGAGGAGCGGAGGGTGGCGGCCGGATTGCTTGCCCTCGCGGAGGGACGGTGGGAGGAGGCCCGGCGCGAGGTCGCTTCCGTTCTTCCCGGGAATCCGACAACCGGCCGCTATGATCACGCGGCCCTGGACATCACGGCGCGGGCGCTCCTGCTCGACGGGCGCCCGGACGAGGCGGTGGCGCTTCTCGCCCGGATCGAGCCGGATCGGCATTCGCCTCAAGTCATGGGGGTGGTGGTCTTGCGTGAGATCTGCCGGTGTCTGGCGGGGGATCCGGAAGGCGCCCGCCGCGGGGCGGAGGATCTTCTGCCGCTCATGACGGCCCTGCCCGAGCGGTACATCGCGTCGGCGCGAGTGGGGGCGGAGGGCCTGGCCGCCTGGCTCGCCGGGGATGTCGCGCGGGCGGAGGCGGCGCTCGATTGTTTTTTTGCCGGCCGCGACGCCGCGGAAGATCGGCTGGGTATCGCCCAGATCGTTTTCAACGATCTCCGGATCGGGCGGATTGCCGCGCGGGGCATGGCGTTTCCGGCGGTCGGGAGGGCTCTTCAGCGGCGGGTGAATCTCCTCGATGAAATTTCCGGCGGCGCCGATGTCCCGCTCCTGGGGCATCTGGCGGCCGAGGCGCGGGGACTCGTTTCTTAGCAAAAAGCGTCTCCGGGGCTTCCCCGTGGATTTCGAAGCCGAGGTCCGCCGTGTGATCGAACGTTGCGAAGGGTGCTTGTGTTGGCGGGGGGCGGCATTTATGATGGGCTCGTCATTTACAGGGAATCCCCGATGTCTTCGATGAGTGATCCCGTCACCGATGCCCTCACCCTTCGGAAGGATCGGTGGTGGCTTGGCCCCCTGCTGATGTTTCTGGGCATCCTGGCTTTCGTCATTTACGCCACTTGGGCGGGAATGGCCGGCCGGCATTTTGAGATTCGGGAAAACGGGTCCGAATTCGCCGGGCGCGCCGTCGCGCCGTATCTTTCGCCTTTCTATCATCCGCTCATCTTCGACGCGACGAGCGGGCATGCCTGGATCAAAAAGCCGCGGCCGGACTGGTGGCCGCTGCTCTTTCCCTTTTCATCCGCCATCTTCGTGGTGTGGGCCCCGGCGATCTTTCGGCTCACCTGCTACTATTTCCGAAAGGCCTACTACCGGGCGATCTGGGCCGATCCTCCCGCGTGCGCGGTGGGGGAGCCGCGGAAGACCTACTGGGGGGAGAACCGGTTTCCGCTCATCCTGCAGAATCTCCACCGGTACGCGTTGTACCTCGCACTCCTCATGCTCGCCACCATCTGGGTGGATGCCGTCCGGGCCTTCTGGTGGCCGACGGATCGCGGGGGGCTTCATCTGCCCGCCGGAACCCGGCAGTTCGGCATCGGGGTGGGCAGCCTGGTGCTGCTGGCGGACGCGGCCTGCCTCACGTGTTATGTGCTGGGGTGCCATTGCCTCCGGCATCTCGTGGGCGGGCGGAAGGACCGGTTTTCCTGCGCCACGCCGGCGGGGGGGGAGTTGCCGACAGGATTCTCCCACCGGTTCTGGCGTTTCGCGACGCGGTTCAATGAGCAGCACGCGCTCTGGGCATGGGTGTCCCTGGTCACGGTGGGGGCGACGGATGTTTATATCCGGTTGTGTTCGATGGGCGTGATTTCGGACATCCGTATTTTATAGGCGGCGCATGGAATACGAAATTCATGAACACGATGTTCTGGTGATCGGTGCCGGCGGGGCGGGCCTGCGCGCGGCCATCGAGGCCTCCGCGGCGGGTCTCTCGACGGGGCTCGTCTGCAAGTCCCTCCTCGGGAAGGCCCACACCGTCATGGCCGAGGGGGGGGTGGCGGCGGCCCTGGCCAACGTGGACGAGCGCGACGGGTGGAAGGTCCATTTCGCCGACACCCTGCGCGGCGGCCAGTACGTCAACAACTGGCGGATGGCGGAGATTCACGCGAAGGAGGCCCCGGAACGCGTTCTCGAACTCGAGCGCTGGGGGGCGGTGTTCGACCGGACGCCCGACGGGCGGATCCTCCAGCGGAATTTCGGCGGCCACAAGTACCCGCGCCTGGCCCATGTGGGGGACCGGACGGGGCTCGAGATCATCCGCACCCTTCAGGAGCACGGCATCCACCAGGGCATCGCGGTCTACATGGAGTGCACCTGCTTCCGCCTGTTACTATCAGGCGGGCGCATCGCCGGTGCAGTGGCCTACTGGCGGGAGAACGGGCGTTTTGTCATTTTCCGGGCGAAATCGGTGGTTCTCGCGACGGGGGGGCTCGGGAAGGCCTACCAGATCACGAGCAACAGCTGGGAGTACACCGGGGACGGCATGGCCATGGCGTACCACGCCGGGGCGGAACTGCTGGACATGGAATTCGTCCAGTTCCACCCGACCGGCATGATCTGGCCGCCGAGCGTCAAGGGGCTTCTCGTCACCGAGGGGGTGCGCGGGGAGGGGGGGATCCTGCGGAACCGCGAGGGCAAGCGGTTCATGTTCGGGGACATCCCCGAGAACTACCGCGCCCAGACCGCCGATTCCGAAGAAGAGGGGTGGCGGTATGTCATGGGCGACAAGAACGCCCGCCGGCCCCCGGAACTCCTCACCCGCGACCACGTTGCCCGGTGCATCGTCCGGGAGATCAAGGAGGGGCGCGGCACCCCCCACGGCGGGGTGTATCTCGACATCGCCTGGATCAAATCCCGGATCCCGAACGCCGCGGAACACATCAAGCGCAAACTCCCGAGCATGTACCAGCAGTTCATGCAGCTCGGGGGGCTGGACATCACGAAGGAGCCGATGGAGATCGGCCCCACCACCCATTACAGCATGGGGGGCATCCGGGTGGACGCGGAGACCCAGATGGCCTCCGTCCCGGGGCTTTTCGCGGCCGGCGAGTGCGCAACGGGGCTCCACGGGGGGAACCGCTTGGGCGGCAACTCCCTGTCCGATTTGCTGGTGTTCGGGAAACGCGCCGGGGAACACGCGGCGAAATTCGCCCGGGAACACGCATTGGCGGATGCGCCGAAGGCCGACGCCGACGCCGCGAGCCGCTGGGCTCTTGGGTTCTTCGAGCGGAAATCCAACGAGGGGCCCTTCCAGGTCCAAGCCGCCCTCCAGGAGATGATGCAGAAACTCGTCGGCATCGTCCGGACCGAATCGGAAATGCGCCAGGCCCTGGAGGGGCTCCGGGCGATTTCCGCCCGGGCCGCCGCGGTGGGAATCGAGGAGAATCGTTCCTACAATCCCGGCTGGCATGCGGCGATGGACCTGGGGAATCTTCTCACGGTATCCGAGGCGGTCACACGCTCGGCCATCGAGCGCAAGGAAAGCCGCGGGGCCCAGTTCCGGGAGGATTTCCCGGGGAAGGACAAGGTCTTCGCGGCGGTGAACATCGTGGTCAGCAAAGACAAAAACGGCGCCATGCGGGTCCGCCGGGAGCCCATCCCGCCCCTGCGGGAGGACCTGGCGGCGGTCGTCAAGGAGATGGGCTGATGGCCACGGCCGTATTCCACATCTGGCGGGGCGCCGCCGCGGGCGGCGAGTTCAAGGAATACACCGCGGATGTCACCGAGGGGATGGTGGTTCTCGACGCCGTCCACCAGATCCAGGGGACGAAGGCCCACGACCTCGCCTGCCGGTGGAACTGCAAGGCGGGCAAGTGCGGCTCCTGCTCCGCGGAGGTGAACGGGGTGCCGCGGCTCATGTGCATGACGCGCCTGGAGACGTTGCCCCTCGACAAGCCGATCGTCATCCGGCCCATGAAGGCCTTCCCGGTCATCCGCGACCTCGTGACGGACGTGTCGTGGAATTATGAGGTGAACCGGAAAATTCCGCCTTTCCATCCGGCGCCCCCCGGCCCCGACGGCGTCCACCGGATGGCCCAAGGGGAGGCGGACCGCGTCCAGGAATTCCGAAAGTGCATCGAGTGCTTCCTTTGTCAAAATGTCTGCCATGTTCTCCGGGATCATCAATTGAAAGACGCGTTCTGCGGTCCGCGCTTCTTCGTGCGCGCGGCGAATCTCGAGATGCACCCCCTCGACACCGAGGACCGTTTGAAACTCCTCAAGGAACGCCTCGGGATCGGCTACTGCAACATCACCAAGTGTTGTACCGAGGTCTGCCCCGAGCAGATCCGCATCACCGACAACGCCATCATCCCCTTGAAGGAGCGCGTGGTGGATCGGTATTACGATCCGCTTCTTCGGGTGCTACGGATGCTTCGCCTCGTGAAGTAATTTCCCACGGGTGTGGCTGGCGGGGGAGTGGCAAGCGTGACGCATCTCTATCCCCTGGAAGCAGATAAGGTTTTTTCGCGTCCTTGAGAATGAAAAATTCCGGAATTTGTGTGACAAACCCATGGTCTGAATCCCTTTACAGGCGGGAGGCGTGAAATGGAAGGTCCTCTGATACGCGAGTTTTTGAGTTTCCGCTGGGAGTTGTACGGGTACATCCGCTCCATGGTGCGGAACACCCATGACGCCGAGGACCTCTTCCAGGAGGTGGCCGCGGTGATGGTGGAACAGGAAAAAATCGGGACCAAGGTGGAAAATTTCCCGGGCTGGGTGCGGGAGATCGCCCGGCGGCGGGTGCTTGATTTTTATAAAAAGGCGGACAAACGGCGGTTGCGGTATCTCCCGGCGGAGGACGTGGTGCTTCTCGCCGGGGAGGTCGGCGAGCGCCACCCGTTCGATCCCGCGCAGACGGGGGAGGAATACGACGCCCTCCGGGTGTGCCTGGGCCGCCTCTCGGGGACGAATCTCGAGATGGTGAAAATGCGGTTCATGGAGGACCGCGACTACACGGAAATCGCCGCCCGGGTGAAGCGCCGGGAGGGGGCGGTGAGGCAGGCGGTGTCCCGGGTCCGGGAGTTCCTGGCGGGGTGCATCGAGAAGACGCTGGCGAAGATGGCGGCGGGACGGACGACGGGATGAGAGAATGTGATGGCTGAGAGGTTGATGATGGTGGAAACAGGAACCTCACAATTTGATTTGAAAGGAGATGAGCAGAGATGAAGAACAACGGACTCGGCATCACGGCATTCGCAATCGTCATACTCGCAGTCATCGCAACATTGGCGATGATTGCCTTCTCGGACGGAATCAGAAAAGTCGGATGGATGGATCTTGAGTCTATGGCGTTGGCATGTTTTGGTCTGTCGATCCTGGGTTGTGTTCTCGGCTGGTGCGCCTTCAGGTATCCCCTTGGCAAGATTTCCGCGATACTTGGCACCATTGTCGTTGCAGGATTTCTCTTGTTTTTTTTACGTCCAGATGCTCACAGAACACGAGAGCCCGGAACAGATGAGCCACCAAGAGCAATAGAGTGATGTGTCTATGAACCGTGATCGTCTGACATCCGACATTCTTCGGCTTCTCGACGGGGGCATGTCCCGGGAAGAGGAGATCCAGCTCGTCTCGGGAATTCGTGGAAATGCGGAGTGGGAAAAACACTTCGCCTTTCTGATGCGGATTCACGGCAACATTCCGTCGGTCCTGCCGGCGGTGCTCGAGGAACGGCGGACGGGTGCATGGCGAAGATTCATCCGGCCGGCGCGGATTTTCGCGGCCGCGGCCATGCTTGCGGTTGCGATCGGCGCGGGATGGTTCGTCTGGCGGGCGGCGCGTCCCGCCGGGTCTCTTCCCGTGCGGCCGGATCGGGCGTTCATGCTTGCCGACGGCGCCGGGGATGTGTGGGCCGAGGCGGGGACAAGACTTTTGGCGGCGGGACCTCGTGCTCTCCGGATGGAAAACGGATCGGCGCTTTTCCGGATTGTCCCCGGCCGCGGACGTTTTTCGGTGACAACGCCGGCCGGAACGGTCGAGGTCACCGGGACGGAATTCGCCGTAACCTTGATCCCCGGCGCGGTCCGAACTGCGGTGCGGGAAGGGCATGTGCGGTTGGAGAATTCCGCCGGGGCAGTGGATGTCAGGGCAGGCGGGGCCGCCGCGGCGGAAACTCCGGCGGAAGGAAAATCTCTGGTGACGCCTGCGGCAATCCCTGACCATCCTGGGTTGGCCGCGGAAATTCTCTGGCGGCCATGGGTGACGCTCACCTCGGAGGAACGCGCCGAGCGTCTGGCGTATCTCAAACAGGTTCTTGAGGGCGAGGACTATGACATTCGCCTCAAGGCGCGCAGGTTTGTGGCGGAGATCGGAGGTGAGGGCGTCCCGATTCTGGCCGGGTGGATTCAGGAGGATTCCCCGCGTCTCCAGCTCGAGGTGATTCTTGTGTTCCGGCAGGCCGCGCCCGGGAATCCGGCGGTTCGGAAGGAGATTCGTGAGGTGGTTGCGGACGAGGCGAGAAACGAGGCCACCCGGATTCAGGCGATTATCACATTGGGGGAGGTCGGCATCGAGGAGGATCTCGAATGTCTTCAGAAGTTCATCGGGGACGGGGAGGGGGAGTTTGAACTCCGGATGCAATCAAACCGGCCCGGGTCGGAGAGGCGGCTGGATGTGGCGGCATTGAAGGCCAAAGACAGGATAGTGAGTCGGATGACGCCGAAGCCCCCAAACCCGGCAATTCCCCGGCGTCGTCCGGATCTGCCGGCATTTTCGCCGGTCGTGGATAAAAATCGTCCGGCGGAGGTTCCTCGCGTTGCGAAGCAACCCACGCCGGCGGTCGTTGCCGGGACGAAACTTCCCGCCGAGGCGGATATCGCCCGGCGGGTGGACGATCCCCATTTTTCCCAGCAGTGGATTATCACGATCCGGGGAGAATTGTATGTGAAGGACGGCGCGACCGCTGAAGTGCGCAAGGTGGAGACGCAGGGGGCATCGTTCGCCTACGGAGATCTTCGTGTCGTCGTGGTGCTTCCGGCCCGGGACGAGGTCTGGCTGGGGACGGACCACGGGCTCTTTTCCCTCGACCGGAAGACGTTGTCGCTGAACGAATATGCCATCGGCGGGAGTGTGACAAATCAACCGGTTCGGGAATTGCGGTTGGAGGCGGACACGCTTGTTGTGGTCTTCGGAAAGGACAGAGAATCGGCGCAGTTCGATACAATTCGAAGGAGATGGAAATGAAGATGTATTTGACGGGGGTGGGGTTCGCGGCGGCATTGGCGTGCGGTGTTGCCTCCGCGGCGCCGGCGGACGATGCGGACATCCGCGAGGCGTTGCGGAAATCCGTCCAGGTGGAATTTTCCGGGAAGACAACCGCCGAAGCCGTGAAAACTCTCTGTGGAGCCGTAGGTGTCGAGGCGGGCGTGGAGGCGGCGACGGCGGAAAACGATTCGTCCGGTCGCGGCGGAACACGGGGGGAAATGGGGTTGGACGGCCGGAATTCAGGTATGCTCTCCTGTTACCGGTGGAATGGGCGTGTGGTGGGATATTCCCTGAAAATGACGGCGTCGTTTCCCCTGGAAAATATTCTCGACAAGTTGTGCGCCAACGAGGGACTGACGTGGCGGGTGGAGGATGGGCGGATCAAAATGGCTCCGGCGGAGAAATCCCCTTTCGATTTGAAACGATTTATGACCAGCGGCGCCGTGCCGATCCGGCCAGGGACGGAAACCGACTGGCGCCGGGCGGTGAAAGACATTTGCGTTGCCCGGGAGAACAGCGGGAATATTCCGAAGGGTTTCTGGTCTACTCCGCAGGAGTACCGTCTGGCCCGGGCCGTCGCCGGGCTCGAAGGGCATCCGGAGGAGGATGCCGTCCGCATCTGGTTTGTCGGGGAACTTGCGTTTTCCCTCTGGGGAAGTCGTCCCATGGAGAAAAACGGCTATGTGGTGGCCGCGGCGCGGGAAGCCATCCAGTTGATGCGGACCCCGGCGGTGGACAGGAACCTTTCGGAACTCGCATCTGTCCTGCGCCCGTATTATCCGCTCGCGGGGGATGTCCCGGATCGGAATTTGCTGTTGCTCAAAGTGCACGACGCATCGTATGCCGCTGTGTTGAACGCAGGGGAGCGGGAGGCGGCGGTGGCGCTGGTGAAGGAATTGGCTTATGGGCACGCGAAAATTTGCTGTCCCCGGTATTTCGATCTGTATCACCGGGCGATCGCGGGTCAGGCCGGATTCATGTGGAAGCAGATTGATCACGCGGACGAATGGCTCGCCGCCGCCCGGGAGGACATGGCGTATGCCGAAAAGGCGTACAAGCCCGGTTCCCCGGGGTTGCCTTCATTTCACTACTTGCTGGCGAAGGCCTGCGCCGCCAGCCGGCAGTACGCGGAGGCGGCCGAGCATTATGAGAAGGCGTTGAAACTGGATTCGGAAATGGGGGGATTCCAGGACGAGCGTCCGGTGTTGACCGAGAGCCAGCGTGTCATGGGGAATGACGGCATGCGTACGGTCACCCGGGAACGCGGAGCGCCGTCCCTGCCGGGACGGATTCAAGTGGTGCTGGCATGGGCGGAGACGCTTGAAAAGGCGGGACAGCCGGAAAGGGCCGCGGTCGTTCTGAGGGAAGAGTTGAAGAAATCCCCGGCGGAGACCCAATTGCTGGCGACCCTGGCGAAACTGTACGAGGGGATGGGGGAGGGGGGAAAAGCCAAAACCGCCTGGCGGGAGGTGTTGGAACAGGCCCCGGAGAGGAATTTTCTCCGGGTAGGCGCGGAATATGCCCTGAAACGTCTGGAGAGGAATGCGGATTCCTCCCGGGCGCAAAAGACGCCGGTTCCAACGGATGTGCCGAAGCCGAATCCGGCCCGGCAGGTGGAGGAGGGATGGAAGGCGTTTCATGCGGAACTCGATGGGCTTGTGGAGAAACAACGGTTCGACGAGGCGTTGAAAAAGGTACAGGATGCCGCCGGGCGGTTCCCGGATCATGAGAGGGAACGGTTGCGTTCGGAGGCGTTTTTCCTCGACTGGCTCGGGAAGGAGACCGAGGCGGCCGAACGGAAAGCGGCCGCGGATGATCTCTTTCGCGAGCCCCAGTCGAAACCCTGGCAACCCGTTGTGGCGCGCATGAAGGCCGACGACGTCCGGCGGATTGCCGCGGAGGAGGTGGAGCGAGAAGGGATTCCCATTCGCAAGAAGGAGAAGGACAACATCAGTTTTGACAAGGGGATATGGAAGGTTCGATTGGACGAGGAAGTGACGGTGGAGGTGAACCGCGAGACCGGCGGGATTCGAGTGAACGGCGTGGAGATTCCGGCGGAGGAGACGGCGAAAATCCCGCTCGCCGGACCGTTGGACGCCGCTGATCTGGCCCGGCGGACGGTTGCGAAACAGGGGATATCGATCAGACAGGGGAACAGAGGTATCCGGCCCACATCCTCCGGGTGGGTGATCACCTTCTACCGGGAGGTCGCGGTGGATGTGGATGACGCCACGGGAAAGGCGACGGTGCGGACGGACGTTTCAACGGATTCCCCGGACGGCGGCAGGGGGCGTCGGACGGTTCCCAAGACCCCGTGAATCATGGAATTCATGTGACAAAACGGGGGGGGATTGTCTCCTTACATATGTGAAACTACGTCGGACAATAAGTAAGGAGGATGAGCACGATGAAAAGAAATATCGTATCCGTAGGTTTGTTTAACTGGCGGGTGAGATACGGGGGGATTTGTCCTGTTTCTGGCGCTGGTGGAGACGGTTTTCTTGAAATACGCCCCGTGCTCCACGGAGTATGTTGTGATCGGTTTTTGTGGAGCCCTTCTCTTGGACGGGCTGTTTCAGTGGAGAGCGGCGCAAGAAAAGAAAACGGAACTGCAGAGCAAGCGTCGGGGGCGACGCGGTGCTCCGTGTGCAAAATCTCCGCCGTAAACGAATTTATCACGGAGGGATAGAATATGAGAAAGTACGTGGGATCGATCTTGATCATGACGATAGGCGTCGGTCTGACTCTTGTTCTCGCCGGGCTTGAGAAATGTTCGCTACTCTTTCCTGCCATTGTGGCAAATCTATGCTCGTTCATAATTGGTCCTCTAACGTTTGTAACCGGTCTTGTTTTCTTGGTCTTGAGTGTTTATCGGGACATCATGCGGGATGCAGATATAGCCAACAACGTCTTGCAGGTTGCGTCGCGTTCCGCGCCGAAATTGAAGGCGTAAGGAAGGGAGCGGTCATGGGAGGTTTCTGTGTTGGGACGGGGTTGATGTCACGAGGTCCCCGCGTGGACAAAAATGGGAACCGGATGAGTCTCCGCGATCCGTGGGGCGTGGGAGACGTGATCATCGGATTCCCGTTTCTGGTGGTTGGAGTGGTGATGATATTTTTGCTTTTTTTCTGTGGGGAGACAATTCCCAGCATTTCGAAGCTTCGGGGATGGGAGCGGTTGTTTTTGCCGGTCATCTATGTGGTATCTTGCGGGATGTCCGTGGGGTTCGCCATCGTGGGGGCGTGCTTTCTTTTCATGCGCCAGGGAACGATTCTGGACCGTCAGGCCGGTACGATCGTGATTTGGCGGCGCTTTCTTTTCTGGGCAAGTTCCCGGGAACATGCCATGCGGGATTTCACGGCCGTCCGGATCACAAGCGGCGGGAGTTTCCGCACAGGGCCGCGGTACGCCGTATGCCTGGAGGGCCCGGCGACCGGGATTTTGCCCGTCGCCACAGTGAATGTCTCCGAGAAGATGGCGATTCGTCTGGCCGAAGAGATTTCAGGTTTCACAAGAGTTCCGTATTCGAGCGGAACCGTTTTATAAAGAGGAACGTGACGATGATGGTTGTGGTTGGTATCTCATGCATAGTCGTTGGAATCCTTATTGGCCGTAGTCTCCGTGCAGGTGACTACATGCACGGCCATACCGACGGTCTGGTTGGCGGCATCTTTGAGGAGTACACGAGGGGCGTGCATAGGGATGCGTCGCAGATGGACGAGGGAGCACTGGCGAATCACAACATTCACCTCGACTTTCTGGAAAACAGAGTTGAGGACATCTTCGCAACTGCGATAGTTCCCTTCTCTCCACAGTTGAAGGAGAACTGGGAGAAGGAACTGAAACCAATGAGAAAGGCAAGGCCCAACCCGGCGTCGCGGCCTATCGCCGCGAAGCGCGGCTCAGGCTGAACGCCACCGTTCGGCAACAGAGGAGAGAAAATGAAGAAGGAATACAATATCACACTGGAGCAGGCATCTAGGCTTTCAGTTGAATTCCTGAAACAATCCGGCAAGTGGCGGCGTATGCGCCGACTACTTGTTCTCGTTGCGCTAGCACTTGCCTGCCTGTATACGTGGCTGAAGCCGCCGATAGTATTACACAATGGGCTATCATCACCCATCATGACTCTCGTCATTTCCCTCATGATTTACATCCCTCTTCTTGCGCTCGTGCTGTATACAGTGTTCCGATACATCGCACTCAATGTACCGAGGAAGATACTTGAAAAAGAACCCGAGGAGAGCTGGGGATCCCGAACAATCGAGATCGCCAAAGGGGAAATCATCCTCTGCGGAGGACAGATGAGTCAGACATTCAAACTTCCCTTCATAGATGCCGTTGTGGAAACAGCGAGTGGTTGCCATCTCTTACATGGAGATCAAGTCTACGTGGGCATCCCAAAATCAGAGTGTTCCTGCGCCGAAATCAAACAGGCGTTGAAAGATGCGGAGCCGAACCAGGCGGCGGAGGTTGCGGCTCACAAGGTCGCCGAACCTCACCGCTGACGTTGTGAAATCTTGTGAGAAACGGCAAGGAAATATCCGTTGCGAAATGATCAAACCGCTCATCCTGAGCCCGTCGAAGGATGAGCAGGAGGGAAACAACAATGACAAGATATTTTTTGCTCGCCGTCGTGTTCGCTGCGCTTGCGTTCGGTACGAGCGCCGACAAGAATCATGGTGCAGCGGTCGGCTTTGGAGTTTCTGCCGGGCTTTGCGTGCTCGCGGCGGCGGTGGTCGAATGTCGCCGCACCGATCCGAAACCACGGGAATGACAGAAAGGAGACCAAAATGAATTCAGCGGTAAGAGGTTTCCCGAAAACCGCGTTGGCTTTGTTTGTATTTGGGATTGTGGGGCTTGCGCTGTTGCTTGCGTTTCATCCGTATTTGCAGGACCGGCGGTTCGTTGATCCGGAAGGCGTCGTCTGGGGCATTTTGTTGGTCGAACTGATTGCGGCGATCCTGGGGTTGACGAGTCGAGGATCCACGGCGGGAAAGGTGGGGGGATTTGGCGGCCTGTCCGTTGTGGTGTTGGTAATGCTTTGGTTTTTCAGTGGGAGTGACGCCTCTCCATCAAGTAGTCCCGGTTCACAACGTGACCGGTCGCCAGTCCCGAAGGTGGAGACACGGAACCGATAACCAGCGAAACAGGAGGTGGGGCATGGGCAAACATGAAGTGATATTCCTCGGCGCCTGCCTCGTCATCGCCGCCGGCGTCATCGCGATTCCCCTCGGGGGTGTGGCCGTCGTCTATGGCGATGGGGCGATGATCCCGGGCGTTCTCGCCGTCATTGCGGGAGGTCTTGTCGCGCTTTGGGCGGCGGGGCGGATGCGCTAGGGCGGATGGATTCGAAGGGGTGTCGGAACGGCCGCCGCCGGTTACCGGGTGATGCGGCGGAGGAGTTTCAGCGTTTTGTCGTGAAGAATTCCGTTCGTTGCGATGATCTCCGCGGAATCGGGACGGACGGGGACGCCGTTGATCGAAGTAACAATTCCGCCCGCCTCCCGGACGATGAGCACCCCGGCGGCGTGGTCCCAGGCGTAACTGTCGAAATCCATGAAGATGTCGGCCTTCCCCATCGCCACCAGCGCGAGGTTCATGGCCGTCGAGCCGGTCATCCGCATGAGAAAAACGGCGTTGGCCACCGGGATGAGCGTTTTGGCGTGGAGGGAGGTTGACGTCAGCCCGCTGTCGAACGCGACGCAGGCCTTCATGAGGTCTCGCACCCGGGAGACCCTCAGGGGTTTTCCGTTTAAAAAAGCCCCGCGGCCCTTCGCGGCCGTGAGCGTCCATCCGAACTCCGGGAAGTCGAGCGCGCCGACCAGGAATTCATCCCCTCGGACCAGCGCAATCGAGACGCAGTACCAGGGCATCCGCCGGGCGTAGTTGTGGGTGCCGTCCAGGGGATCCACGATCCACCGATACGCCTGCCGCCCGGACGTTCCGCTTTCCTCCGTCGTGAGGGTGTGGTCGGGGAAAGCCTTCCGGATGCGTTTCCGGATGAGGGCGTCCGTGAGCCGGTCCTCCTGGATCTGGAGGTGGCGGAGGCCCTTCCATCGGCCGCGGACGGCGGGCCGGGTGAACCGCGAGTGGAGGAATTTCCCGGCGTCGCGGGCGAGTTTTCCCGCGAATTCGAACGCCCCGTTCGGGATGCCGTTGCCGTTTTTCATGGAAGGGTTTGATTTTTAACATTAATATGGCCCGGCGGCAAGGGGATTTCCCCGGACAGGTTACATGAAGTCCGCTCGTCCTGAGCGTGTCGAAGGATGAGTTTGAAATGGCAAGGGTGCGGCTCATGGTTCGACGGGGCTCACCATGAGCGGATTGCGTGGTGTGGGGGATTTGTGAGTCTGAGCGAATTAAAACCATCCGGGAAGATCCATTTTCTCGGCCTCGACGGGGTGGCCGCGGAGACGGTTGTTCGCGAATGGGGCTGGAAGCCTTTCCGCGCGAAGCAGATTCTGGAGTGGGTGTACCGGCGCCACGTGGACGATCCCGCGAAGATGATGAATCTTCCCTTCGGGGATCGGAAGACTCTGGCCGAACGCGCGGTTTTCCTCGCGGGACGGATTGCCCGGCAGGAGGAGAGCCGTGACGGGACCCGGAAACTCCTCATCGAATTTTCCGGGGGGCGTTCCGTCGAGACGGTGATGATTCCCGAGGAAGACCGCCGCACGGCCTGCGTCAGTTCCCAGGCGGGGTGTCCCGTCGGGTGCCGGTTCTGCGCGAGCGGCCGCGCGGGGCTTCAGGGAAACCTGTTCGCCGGGGAGATCGTGGAGCAGGTCTGGCTTCTTGACCGCGACCTCGCGGCCGGCCAAAAGCGCCTGACGAACATCGTTTTCATGGGGATGGGGGAGCCTCTGGCCAATTATCAGGAGGTTGTCGCGGCCGTTCGCGTCCTGCGGGATCCCCGGGTGTTCGGCCTGGGCGCCCGGCGCATCACGATTTCCACCGTCGGCATTCCGGACCGCATCCGGGCTCTGGCGGAGGAGGATCTCGGGATCAATCTGGCCGTCTCCCTTCACGCCCCGGATGACCGGCTCCGGCGGGAGCTCATCCCCTGGGCGGAACATTTTTCGCTGGGGGAGGTCCTGGACGCCGCGGGGGATTTTTTCAAGAAGACCGGGCGGGAGGTGACGCTCGAGTATGTGCTTCTCGCCGGGGTGAACGACCGTCCGGGACATGCCGCGGCCCTCGCAAAAACCGCGAGGAAGCTTCGTGCCAACGTGAATTTAATCCGTTACAATGCGGTTCAGGGATTGCCCTACCGGCGCCCTGAGGCCGCGGCGGCCCTGGGGTTCCAGGAGGCCCTGCGGACGGCCGGCGTGAATGTTCATTTGCGGCGGTCGCGCGGGCCCGACATCCGGGCGGCCTGCGGCCAGCTCCGATTGGCGGAGACGGAAAAACGAAGGGGGAATTTCCATGGAGATTCACATCAGCTTCCAGCACGTTGAGATGACGGATGCCATCCGGGCGTACGTCGAGGAAAAGGTGGGCCGGCTCGAACACATCTCCGGCCGCGTCGTTGGTGCGCATGTCGCCCTCCTGCACGATCATGCCCGGAGCCCTCAGAAGGCCTACATCGCGAAGGTGCATCTGGCGTTCCCGGGCCCGGACATCCACGCCGAGGACGCCGAGCGCGATCTCTATGCCGCCATTGATCGCGTGACGGACAAACTGGCCCAACGCCTGCGCCACCGGAAGACGCGGCTCAAGGACAACCGCATCCGCGAGGCCCGGAAGGTGAAGTTCCGGAGAACGGACGAATGAAAGGCCGCCCGGCCGGCGAGGCGGTGTTGCTGGGGCTCTGCGTCTTTTGGGGCACGTCCTTCGCGCTCGTTCGCGACGCCACCAACGATATTTCGCCCTTTCTCTTCGTGCTGGTCCGGTTCGTCATCGCGGCGGCGCTGTTCGCCCCGGTGATGTGGGTCCGCCGGGGCGGGTTCCGGCGGGAGACGCTCCTTCCCGGCGCCGTCATCGGCCTGTTTTATATCATCGGGTTCGAACTCCAGACGGTGGCCCTCGCCCTCACGGACGCCACCCGTGTGGGGTTTCTGACCGGTCTGGTGGTCATCCTTGTGCCCCTGATAGATGCCGTCGCCGGCCGGCGCCTTCCCTCCGGACGGGTCGCGGGGGGCGTTGTCTTGTGTGTCCTGGGCGTCCGGTTTCTCAGTCAACCGTCGGGGGAGGGGCGCGCCCTTGGGGACGTTCTGGCTTTGGTCTGCTCGGTTGCCTTCGCCTTCCAGATCTGGTTCATGGGACGGTGGGCGGCGCGACATGATGTGGTGATTTTGTCGGGGGTCCAGATCGGGGTGTCGGCGCTCGTCGCGGTGCCTTTCGTGTTTTTCGAGACGACGCGGTTCGACGCCACCCCCCGGCTGTGGGGGACGCTGGGGTACCTCACGGTGTTCGCGACCGTTCTGGCCGTTTTTTT
>JAZDJP010000144.1:0-7078 GCA_043803805.1 Planctomycetota bacterium | reverse complement strand
CGGGGATTGCGGCGGAAACTGGCGGGAACCGGACTCCGCCCGATTCTGATCCGGACGGACCTGAAGGGCCTGCGGTCCCTGGGCCGGCCCGCCATGGCCGTCGTCCGGCACACCTGGTTTGTGGATCACTGGGTGGTGGTGCTTGAGGCGGGGGATGCCGTTCACATTGCCGATCCGCTTTCCGGCATGCGCCAGGAAACCCGGCCGGCGTTTGAGCGGCTGGCGCGGGGGATTTATGTGGTGCTGGCCGTTGAATGAGGAAGGAGGGTCTTATGAAACGTCTCATGCGCATCGGTTGTGGAGGCTTGGTTGCCGGGGGGATGTTCTTGGTCACATCCCCGGCGCAGGCGCATGGTTTCGCGCGATACGTTTCAACGCCAATTACGCCTCCGATTGAACTTAGGTGGGTTTTCCCGTTGTCCGTGGGGATTCTTGTTTTAGTGAATATTGTCGCGTTTCGGGAATTCTGGAGATGGGGTTGGTGGAAATCCATTCTGGGCGCTGTGGGGGTGTTCGCGGTATTTTCCGGTGTCTTTTTTATGTACGGGCGGATCAATTCCCGCATGAGCACGGCTCCCCCTCCCGGATTGGACTTCCCGCATCCGGCATTCTGGGGTTGGGGATGGGAGAAGGCCGGCGATTTGTTTGTCGGGTGGAATTTGTGGGGCTTGGTCATTCTGATTGCGTGTCTTTGGTTGGCGCGTCGGATTTTGAAGGGGAAGTCATTGTTGTGGGTGACTACGGTGAACATCGTTGCCTATGCAATCTGTCTGCTTCCTTATCCGATTACGGGGGGGTATCTCCACGGGTGGGGAGGCGCGTATGCGAGGCGGGATTGCGACGTGCGGATGAAATGGTTGTGCCGGGGAATTGAGGCATATGTCAAGGAGCATGGCGGGAAAATGCCCAATGTGGCATCGTATTCCGAACTGGAAAAAGCTTTATTGCCATATTCCACGGTCATGAAAGAGATGGGTGAACAAATCCCGGAAGTTTGCGCATTGGCAGCCGCTTATGACCGGATTCCAAAAGGTTACATATGGGATTCGTCATATGCCGGGAGAAATGTGGCTGATCAGGATGATATGAAGTGGTATCGCTCGCCACCGTTGCGATGCCCGTACCACGAGAGTTGTGTTGTTTTGGAGCTGTTATTTCGGCCGTGGGATGAACAGAAATCCGAAAATGGTGAAGGTTCAAGAAAGAAGTGAGGCGGGAGGATTTCGTGAAGCATACGGCAACACGGTTCCAGGATTTTCTGTCGCGCCACGGGGTGTTTTATCTTTTGAGCGCGTTCCTGGTGCTGGCCGGATCGTACCTGATCGCCATCCCGTGTCTTTTCCAGTATCGGGAACTCAAGGGGTTGCTGATGTTGTTGGGCATCCTCAACCTGTACGAGGCGATGGTGATCATGGCCTTCGGGTACATCGTCCGCCGGGAGCCGTCCCGGCGGGAGGGCTCCGTCCTGATCGGAATCGAACTCCTGTTTCTGTTGGACGCCACATTCACCATCAATGCCTGTCTCCCTCTGGATTTTTGGGCGGGGATCGGGGTGCTGGGAGGGAGTTTGGTCCTTGCGCTGATAAAAATGAAGGCGATCGAAATCGGGGCGGGATTCCCGATTTTCGGCGGAATCCGATCCTTTCTCGTTCCCGCGCTCGTCCTGTTGTATGGGTTCCAGCCGTTTCTGGCGGACGCCTCCGGGGGCTCGGAGGATTTCCGCACGTGGGAAGCCGGTCTCGTCTGGACGGCCTTCGGCGCGTTGCCGCTTCTTCTGTTCCGGGTGCGATGGAAGTCCGGCGAAGAGCGGTGGCGGACCGCCGCCGGCTCTCCATCCTCTCTTCCGTGGTGGGCCTCGGCGGCCTTTCCGAAGACGGTCGTTGTATTGACCCTTCTGTTGGTTCAATGTCAACTCATCGGACAGTCGTGGGTGTATGAAGCGCCGTTTCAGTTTCATTTTTTCTATCCGATGGTGTTTTCGGCCATGGCGGTGATGCCCGTCCTGGTCCGGCCGGGGGCGGTTGATGTGTGGGCCGCGGGACGGATTCTGCTGACCGTGATCATTGCCTGGGTGATGATGTTGGGCGATCGCGATGACGCCGTCGCGGTTCCCGGGACGGCGTTGTCATTTTCGCCCGGGAGTCTGACCGCGGCGTTCGCGGCCGTGGCGAATTTCATCATCTGGCGGCGGGAGCGCCGCGGGGTGCACGGTGATTTTGCCTTTTTATTCTTGGGGCTGGTCTGGCTTGGGCCGTCGTACCGGTCGGTCGCCGGATTTTTCGCCTACCCGGATCTCATTCGGACCGGCGGGTTGCTGGCGCTGGCGGGGTTGTGGCTGGGACTGCGTTGGAGCCATGCGCGGGTTTTGCTCGCGGTCACCGCGGCGTGTTATTGGGGGCTTTGCCGTTGGGCGGGGCGGCATCCGGACCTGGACGTGTTCCAATCGTTCGTTCACGTGTGGCCGGTGATGGCGTTCGGGATCAGTTTGATGTTCCGGGAGACCCGGGGCGTCTGGCGGGCGGCGCTCGTTGCGGCAACGTTGGGGATGGGATTGGAGAGTGTTCTTTTGCAACGGGCGGATGCCGCGATTTATTTCTGGATGGGGGCCGAGGTGATTCTGGTGGCGGGGATCATGGAGCGGCGGCGGTATCTGGCCGCGCTCCCGGTGTATTTGATCGCGGGAGAATTGTTCCTGACGGGAATCCCCCGGCCCCACACACCCGTTCAGTGGGGCATCGTGGTGCTCGTGACGGCGTTTGCTCTCTTTGGGGTCGGATTCCTTCTCACCCGGCGGAGATTGAAATATCCCGTAGGGGCGGGTTTCAAACCCGCCCCTACACAAGAGGGGAAAATCATGAAGGAGAAACGTCGGTGGAAGAGGGTGATGTTCTGGTTGGGGTTGGCAGGGTTTGTCATTGGGGTGACTGTGATATATTCGATCGTTTCTCGAGGTCGCATTAATTGGAACAAGGATGCTGCGATTGGGAATTTGGGAACGATTCGTTCCGCGCAGGGGATGTTTAAGGAGATGCGACTCAAGGATGTGGATGGGGACGGGGAAGGTGAATTTGGCAGTATGTCAGAGTTGGCCGGCGCCCAGCCGCCGTTGATTGACGCGGCGTTGGCATCCGGATACAAACAGGGGTATCGCTACCGGATCGAACTCGCCGGGGATCCGCGTACCGATGAAAACGAATGGTGGGCCTGCGCGACCCCGTTCCGGTATGGCGTGACTGAATGTCTCGCGATGTATGTGGATGAATCCGGGATCATCCGAGTCAACGACATCGGCGGCCGGCGGATACGAACACGCGAGGAGGGATTGTCGCTACCCCCGGTGAAATGGCGGGATGGTGTGGAAGGGCGATGGTGACAGAAACCATTACCCGCGACTTGTGTAAACCGTAAACAGGAAATCGGAAACTTCGGGAAGAAGTCGGCGAGTCAGCGAGTCGGGAAGAAACACGGGAACCGGGATGAAGAAAAGTGCTGAGTGCTGGGTGCTGAGTGCTGAGTTTCCGAGGGGATGGAAACCGGAAACGGGAGACGGGAAACCGGAATCGGACATGACAGGTTCGCGCCCGGCATTCAGCCGGATGATGTGGAGGAATAATCATGAATTGCCCGAATTGCCATCGGATCAACCCCCCGGACGCCTTGCGGTGCGACTGCGGGTATCCGTTCCGTCAACCGCAGAACGCGGCTTCAGACGGGGGCGCGGCGATGCCGCACCCCGCGGGTTCCGTCGCGGGGGATTCGCCGGGGTCCCCTGCGCCCTCCCAGGTTTATCTTCCCGACGTCCGCATCACGCGGGAGATGTGGCGAAATTTCTTCCACGGCGCCGGCGGCAGCATCCTGTATTGTTTGAGCGCCCTTTCAATTGTTTTCGGCATCGCCCGGATCCTCGGGCCGCGTCTCGCCCAATCGGATTTGCTACGGGATGTCTTTCCCGTCATCGCGGCGCTCAACGGTTATGAAATCGCCCTGTGGGGGGTGCTCGTTTTCATCGTGATCCGCCAGCATGTCACGGATGACGCGATTTCCCTGGTCGTCATCGCCGCCTTGTTTCTCATCGGCAGCGGGCTGACCCTTTCGGTGGTGGCCAACACGAATCCCCGGGTCGCGATTGCCCTTGGCGCGGGCGCCCTGGCGCTCGGAATGGGGAAAATTCTCGTGTTGCGCCGGTTCGTCGGATTGCCGATCGGCGCGGCGGCCCTGGGCGGCATGGCGGTCATCCTCGTTTGGAATTTCGGGGCGGGAGCGGTCTATTCGAACGTGGCCACCACGATGAAAATCGGCCGGGACCACTGGCTTCTGGGCGAACTCGCACTGCTGGCGGGAGGGGTGGCCGTTCTGTGGGACGCGGTCGTTCGCGCCGGCGGGGATTTCGTCGTCCCTGATGACGGCGTGCCGTTCCTGCGGCGTCCGGCCATGGGGGGGATTTTCACCCTCATTCTCCTCATCGCCGCGGGCGTTCACCAGTACGTCCTGGGATACGGGTTCGACGTGAAGTCATGTTTCGGGGATTACCTGCCTCTCGTCAGCGTCGTGTCGCTACTCGTGCTTCAACTCGGTCTGGAACTCCGGCGGCGGGCGTCGTATGTCGAGGTGGGATTGGCCCTCGTGCCGCTCGCGGCGTGCGGCGTCGCGGTGATGGCCGGGGCCGTCATGACCGGGGCCTTCCCGGGAATCCGATGGCTCTGGCATCCATCGGTCCTCCTTGGCCTGACCGGACTCGGGGTCCTGGGAATCGGTCTCCGGGGCGGGCATTCCCGGCTCATCCCCGTGGCCGCGGGATATGCCCTTGCGGTTGTTCTGACCTCCGGGTTTTCTCCGGACGCGCCACAGGTTCTCCACTGGTATATTGCGGGATCCCTTCTCGCGGCCGGGATGTTCATCGCCGGTATGGTCATGCGCAACGTGACGGTTTGTTTCTCCGCCGTCGCGCTGATGACGGTTGGTCTGGCCGCCGCGCCGGAGGTCCGGCACATCGCGGAAAGCCATCATCTGAATCCGGCCGGCCTGGCCACCGGCCTGGGCGGGTTGGGAACGATGGGATTGGCGTATTTCTTCGGCCGCCGGATGCCGGTTCCCCTGCTGGTGGGAGGCGCGCTGGGGGTGATGGCGTTTCTTTTCGATTTCACCTCCGGAGATCCCGGGTGGCGGGATCTGGCGGCGGCCGGGGGCGTGGCCTTGGTCGGCATTCCGCTCTGGTACCGCACCCGTCAATGGCTTCCCGTCGCCATCCTGGCGTTTCCCGTCGTCATCCGGTTCTGGCTGGGGTTTGCGCGTCTGTCCGCCTGGCGGTTCGTGATTCTCGGCTTTGTATTGTTATTCGCCGGCGCCTGGCGGAGCGTCTGGAAGGGAAAACGATCCCGGCGGGAGGGACAGATCGCCGAACTTCCGGAATCCGGTGTGGAGAAAGTGAAATTTTCGTCTTCCGAAGATGATGGACGGACGGGAGGAGGGCGGAATCCGAGGGGACGATGATGGATAGAATTGTTCTGGTGTTGTTGCTTGGATTTCTCGGACTTGTTTTGATGCCGGCGCTGTTTGTGCGGGTGCACCGGGGGCCGCGCCGTGACACCACTTGTCGAAGTAATTTGAACCAGATTTATATGGCCTTGGCGACGTATGTGGATGATTTCGGCGGTCACCGGTACTATCCCCGGACCGCCCCGGGGATGAGCGGGGCGGATTTTCTCCTTGCGGTGTACTTCAATAGGATCATTGAAAACCCGGACACATTTATCTGCGATGCCACGGAAGATACGAACCATGAGGGAAAGGATTTCATCGGGCGGAACGTGGCGAACGATCCCCGTGTGTCGGTAGGGACACGCTCCGGAGACGGCAGTTGGTGAGTTATGCGGGATTTGACGTATCCCTGGCGTCGGGGGGCGTCTTGGCGGACAATGTCCCCGCGGACACCATCCTTGCCTGCGACGATGAGGAGGACGAAGGCGGTCCCTCCATTCCTGGGGCGCGTTCGGCGAAGTCAAACCATGAAGGGAAATATAACGTGTTGTTTCTGGACGGGCATGTGCAGGCCATCCCGGACCCCTTTGCCGGGACGGGCGGGAAGAATCAGATGATTGCCGGGAAGGTGAAGCCGTTGGACATGATGAAGAACTGAACCTCGGGAAGAAGTCGGCGAGTCAGCGAGTCGGAGAGTCGTCGAGTCGGGAAGAAACACGGGAACCGGGATGAAGAGAAGTGCTGGGTGCTGAGTGCTGAGTGCTGAGTGCTGAGTTTCCGAGGGGATGGAAACCGGAAACGGGAAACCGGAAACTGTGGGAAGAAGTCGGCGAGTCAGCGAGTCGGAGAGTCGCCGAGTCGGGAAGAAATCCGGGGCATGGGAAACGGGAAACCGGAAACTGGAAACCGGAAACGGTAGTGTGAGGGATTTGATATGACGATCCTCCTTATTCTCGGTCTTCTCGGCAGTTTCGCAACCGGCCATTATCTTGGAAAACGCGGCCGGGCGGCGGCCGTCGCGGGGGTTATTTTGGGATTCGCGGGGGTGTGTGTCCGGCTGGTGTTTCATTACTACCCCGACATCGAGTGGCGATGGTTCCCGTGGGAGGCGTACGCGGATGTCCGCGGGGCATGGTGGTTGGGGTTTTCATTCCTGATTCTGGGCGCGGGGCGATGGCTCATGACGAATCCCCGCAACCGGCGGGCCGTGACGGGGTTGGTGGCGGTGCTCGGGGTGTGGGGCGTGTTCACCGTCGTGGCCGGGGCCGTGTACGACCCGTCGGGACTCACGGGGGCGCCGGGGCGCGTGGGGAATTGCTACCAGACGTCGGATTGGAGTTGCGGCGCGGCCGCCGCGGCGACCCTGGTTTCCCGGGAAGGCGTGAACGCCGCCGAGGCGGAAATGGCGCGGTTCTGCGGGTCGAATCCCTGGCAGGGCACGGACGAATTCATGATCCTTCGGGGATTGCGGCGGAAACTGGCGGGAACCGGACTCCGCCCGATTCTGATCCGGACGGACCTGAAGGGCCTGCGGTCCCTGGGCCGGCCCGCCATGGCCGTCGTCCGGCACACCTGGTTTGTGGATCACTGGGTGGTGGTG
>JAZDJP010000143.1:0-2801 GCA_043803805.1 Planctomycetota bacterium | reverse complement strand
TGTATTTCTGATTCATTACGGTAAACAGGCCGAGAATCTCAATCCTCGGGTCCTGTTGAAGCAAGTGAAGCGCCCATGCGCTGTCCTTGCCGCTACTCCAGCTCAATAGGGCCTTCTTTTTCATTTGGATAACGATCACCGGCCGTCGCTCGTCCCGCCCGCCATGAGGACGCCCAGCGCGATGGAATTCAGACGCGTGGTTGCGTCGTCCGCGCGCGACAGGAACACCACCGGCGCGGCGGCGCCGGCCACGTAGCCGCCGGCCTCGTCGCCCGCGAAATACACGATCGCCTTGCACATCGCGTTGCCCGTGGCAACGCCCGGGACCAGGATGATATCGGCGTGTCCGGCCACCGGCCCCGTGATTCCCTTTGTTGCGGCGGCCTCCGGCGAGACGCAGCCGTCCAGGGCCAGAGGTCCGCCCACGGTACAGCCGGTGATTTCCCCCGCGCGGTTCATCCTCACGAGTTCCACGGCGTCCAGAGTCTCGGGCATCTTCGGGTTGGGTTTCTCGACCGCGGCGAGCACCGCGACGAGCGGCGACGGGATGCCGAGCGCCCGGGCGAGCGGCATGGCGTTCCGGATGATCCGGGCTTTTTCCGCGAGGGTGGGGGAGATGGTGATGCCGCCGTCGGTGACGAGGAAGATGCGCCCGAGGCGTTTCGACGCGGTGACGAAAATATGGCTCATGAGGCCATCGCCGCGCAGACCGCTCTCCCGGTCGAGCACCGCCTTCATGAACGCGGCGGTGTCCACCGTGCCTTTCATCAGGACGTCGCATTGGCCCGCGCGGACGAGGGAGACGGCCTCCGCGGCGTCCGCCGCCACGATGGCGTCGGCCAGCCCCAGCGTGCGGGCCTCGGCGAGACTTGCGTCGAGAACGGAATCCCCGCCGCCGGCCACGGCGATTTTGCGGGGCCCGCGGCGGCGGGCCGTCTCCCGGATGGCGGCAAAGTCCGCGAGCATCACGCCTCCTCCCCGCCCGTGGGATAGACGCGGGGCTTCTCCGTCCCGGCGAGCACGCGCTCCGCCCCCAGGGCGAGCGACAGCATCTCGTTTTCGCCGGGGTAAATTACCAATGGAGCGAGGAACCCGACGCGCTGGCGGATGTAGTCCACGAGGAATGAACTGCGGGCGAGGCCTCCGGTGAGGATGACGGCGTCCACCTTCCCGGCGACCGCCGCGGCGAGCCCCGCGATGTGCTTGGCGGTCATGTAGGCCATGGCTTCGAAGACGAGGCGGGCCGTTTCGTTCCCGGCGGCGATGTGTTTTTCGATTTCAACGGCGTCCGTGGTGTCCAGGTGTCCCGCGAGCCCGCCGCCGCGGGTGAGGAGGCGTTTCAGGCCGGCGCGGTCGTGTTTGCCCGAAAAACACAGATCCACGAGGTCGTCCGCGCGGAGCCCGCCGGAACGCTCCGGGCTCATGGGGCCCTCGCCGTTGGCGTCCACGGCGTCAATCATCCGCCCCCCGCGGTGGACGGCCACGCTGATCCCGCCGCCGAGGTGGCTGATAATTAAATTCAGCGACGGGTAGGGCCGGCCGCATTCGGCGGCGTACCGCCGGGCGGCGGCCTTGATGTTCAGGGCGTGGGTGAGACTCCGGCGGGGGAGCCCCGGGAGTCCCGAGACGCGGGAGACCGGGTCGAACTCGTCCACCGACACCGGGTCCACGATGAAGGCGGAAATCCCGTGCGGGTGGGCGAGGGCGTCGGCGAGGAGACATCCGAGCCGGGAGACGTGATCGACAAAGCGGTCGCTCCGCGCGTCGGCGATCATCCGGGCGTTGACGCGGTAGGTGCCGGCGGGGACGGCCGCAAGCGGCGCGCCCCGTCCCACGACGGCGTCGAGTCCGCCGGCGGCGACGTCCTCGCCGGCGAGGAATTTTTCCACGTGGACCCGCCGCGCGGGGAGCTGGTCGAGGGTGGCGGCGGTCCGTTCCTCCGGGGATATTCCGATTTCGCGGAAGGCGGTTTCCCGGCCTCCGGCGAACAGGGCCACTTTCGTGGTGGTGGAGCCGGGGTTGATGGCGAGAACCGTAGGCACGAGGATATTATAGCCGGGGGGCGGGGGATTCGCAATTCCGGGGGGAATTCCCCGGGGGAATTGGATGCCATTCAGCAATTCCTTATGCGAGATCTTGATTTAGTCAGCTAATTCCATGTTGACAGAGCCGTAGCCGTGGTGTACTGTATATCGGACGATGTTCTGTAGGTGAGGCCGCCCGTGGACCACTTCAAAATAGGCGGTTGTCTCAGCGCGTTGCGGCGCCGCAAGGGGATTTCTCCGCGTGCGCCGTCCCGATCCACCGGTGTGGCGCCGGGTTTTCTCTTCGCCATCGAGCGCGAAGCCAATTCCATCCCGGTGGCCAAACTCAAGACCATTAAGGAGACGGCGATGCCCATTACAATACGCGCAGATCGAGCCGTCGAAGCGACGGCCCTCAAGACGTCTGGGCTCGTCCTACGACACATGGAGGTAATGACCTTTCTTGTAATTCTGGCCTTGGTCGTTTGGGGAGGAGTCTGCTCCACTCAGGGGGCCGAGGATTCGAAGCCGCGGGATCCGGCCGCGACGATAGTTTCCAACGCTGGCGTGAAGGCGGGCCTGTGCGTCCACCTGGGCTGCGCCGACGGATCGCTGGCCATGGCGCTGGCGGAGAGTGCGCCGTTCCTGGTTCACGGGTTGTCTCTCGACCCCGGGATGGTGGAACAGGTCCGCAAATCCGTTCAGGCCAGGGGGCTGTATGGTCGTGTCTCCATAGACCGGGTGAATCTCCCGCGGTTGCCCTACGCCGGGAACCTG
>JAZDJP010000142.1:0-32938 GCA_043803805.1 Planctomycetota bacterium | reverse complement strand
CACATGGCGTCAGACACCACGCACAACATCCGCAACTTCTGCATCATCGCCCACGTGGACCATGGGAAGAGCACGCTCGCGGACCGTCTTCTTCTCAAGACCGGCGCCATCGAGGAGCGGCGTTTCCGCGACCAGGTCCTCGACGCGATGGACATCGAGCGGGAACGCGGCATCACCATCAAGGCCAAGTCCGTCCTCATGCGCCACACGGCGGGGGGGACGGATTACATCCTGAACCTCATCGACACCCCCGGGCACGTGGATTTCAGTTACGAAGTCTCCCGGAGTCTCGCGGCCTGCGAGGGGGCGCTTCTCGTCGTGGACGCCTCCCAGGGCGTCGAGGCCCAGACGGTGGCGAACGCCTTCCTCGCGATGGAGCACAACCTCGTCCTCATCCCGGTCATCAACAAAATTGACCTGCCGAACGCCCGCCCCGACGTCGCCATCGCCGAGATGGGATCCGTCCTCGGAATTGAAGGGACGGACGCCATCCTCGCCAGCGCCAAGGAGGGGAAGGGCGTGGACGAGATCCTGGCCGCGATCGTCGCGCGCATCCCGGCCCCGACGGGCGATTCGTCGGCGCCCCTCAAGGCACTCATCTTCGATTCCCATTTTGACGACTACCAGGGCGTCATCGCCTACGTCCGCGTCTTCGAGGGGACGATCATGCCGGGGCGGAAGATCCTCATGATGCAGACCCGGCACGAGTACGAGGTCGAGGAGGTGGGGGTGTTTCTTCCCGGCCGCAAGGCCGTGGGGCATCTGTCGGCGGGGGATGTGGGATACCTGACGGGCCACATCCGGTCCCTGCGGGACATCCGCATCGGCGACACCGTGACGGAACGCGACCGCCCGACCGCGGCGCCGCTGGCCGGCTACCGCGCCCCCGTTCCGATGGTGTTCTGCGGGTTCTATCCCGGCGAGGAGACGTCCTTCGAAAATCTCCGGGGGGCTCTCGAAAAACTCCAGCTCAACGACTCGTCGTTCACGTTTCAGCCGGAGACGAGCGCCCTCGGATTCGGATTCCGCTGCGGCTTCCTCGGGCTTCTCCACATGGAGATCATCCAGGAGCGCCTCGAGCGGGAGAGCGGGGTGAGGATCATCAAGACCGCGCCGAACGTCACCTACGAGGTCGTTCTGCAGGACGGCGCCGTTCAGATGATTGACGCGCCGTCCAAGTTTCCGCCGGAGCAAGACGTCCGGGAGCTCCGGGAGCCCTACGTCCGGGCGGAGCTCATCGTTCCGTCGCGGTCCATCGGGGACCTCCACAAGCTCTGCGACGAGCGGCGGGGCGTCTACGTGAAGACGGAGTTCATCAGTCCGGAGCGCGTCCTCCTGATTTTCGAACTTCCCCTGGCCGAGATCGTCTACGATTTCTACGACAAACTCAAGAGCATCACCTCCGGTTATGGTACAATGGACTACACGTTGATCGGCTACCGTCCCGGGGATATCGTGAAGCTCGATATCCTGGTCGCGGACAAGCCCGTGGACGCGCTCTCCGTCATTGTGCCGCGCCACCAGGCCGACCGGCGGGGGCGGGCCATCATCCGGAAACTGCGAAAGGAGATCCCGCGCCATCTGTTTGAAATCGCGCTCCAGGCCGCCATCGGCAAGCGCGTCGTCGCGCGGGAGACCATCAGCGCCATGTCCAAGAACGTCACGGCGAAGTGCTACGGGGGGGACATCTCCCGGAAGCGGAAACTCTGGGACAAGCAGAAGGAGGGCAAGAAGCGCATGAAGCGCATCGGGCAGGTGGACGTGCCCCAGGAGGCCTTCCTCGCGGTGTTGGAGACGGAAGAGTGAGCGACGAAACCAATCCCACCCCGGCGACGCGGCCCGACGCCGCTCCGGACGATCGGGGCGCCGGCCACGAGACGACCATCCTCAAGGCCGGGGCCGTCCCGGCCGCGGCGAAAAAGACGACGCGGGCGCGCCTCATCTGGGAATATACCGAAAGCCTCCTCATCGCGGTGGGGATCGCGCTCCTCCTGCGGTGGCTCGTCGTCGAGCCCTTCAAGATTCCGACGGGCTCCATGGAACCCACCCTGCACGGGGACGCCCGCACGGGCGACCGGATCCTGGTCAGCAAGTACGCCTACCGGTTCGGTCCGCCGAAACGCTGGGATGTGGTGGTTTTCAAATATCCCCGGGACACCATCCGTTGCCGGAACTGCGGCCGGTTGTATCCGGACACGACCCTGGAGGGGAACGGCCCCCGGCGGGCCGGGGAGGAGTGCCCCGATTGTCACAGCCGTGACACCGTCATTGACCGCTGGAGCCAGTCGCGGTATCCGCCGGGGCTGATCGAAAAGGCGGAGAAGGCCGCGGGACTTCCCGGCCGCCGCCAGAACTACATCAAGCGTCTCGTCGGGCTCCCGGGCGAGACCATCTCCATCCGCGGGGGCAATATCATCGTAAACGGACGGATCGAGCGGAAACCTTCCGACGTGCAGGATTCGCTCTGGGTGAACGTGTTTTCCTTGGGCGAGTTCGAGCGCCGCCGGCGCGCCGACGAGAAAGAGGGGCGTCAGGCGGGGGATGCGGCCCGTCGCGCGCCCCCGGGTTCGGCCGCGTTCGAACAGGGCGCGGAGATGGCGGAACGCCTCGCGGCGGGGGCGCTCCGCCTCGGGCAGGTTTGGAACACCTCGCCGACGGGGTGGAAATACCGGGACGGCGTCGTTCACGTGGACGGCACCGGCCCCGCTTCCTTCGAATACGCTTCCGCGATCCGGGTTCCATCCTATCCCGATATGGCCCGGGAGGCCGTGGCCGGGGAGCTTCTTCTCGAACTGGACATAACGCCGGTCACGGCGGGAATCCTGGAGATCCGTCTCGGGGCCGACGACCGGCTCTATCGGGCGCGCATCCCGGTGGCCCCGGAAGGGGCGTCCGACCTTGTCACAAGCCTTCTGAACCGCGAGGAAACGGTGAAACAGGCGTCGTTCACCCTGGCCGTCGGCCGGAATCACCGTGTGGCGTTTTCCGACGAGGACGCCATGGTCCGGCTCCGGGTGGATGACCGGGTGATTTTCGAGCATTCCGTGGAAAAGGAATTCGATTCCCGTCCGGTGTCGCGAAGTCTCGCCGGATTTTCCACCGAGAATCTCGCCGCCCGGTTCCAGGGAATCCGGCTGGCCCGGGATATTTACCATGCCGAATTGGCGCTCGAAAATTACATGGGGCGCGGGAAGGACACCCTTGTCGTGCCGGAGGGGCATTACGTCATGTTGGGTGACAACAGCCGGACGAGTTCCGACAGTCGTGTCTGGGGCTTTGTGCCGCGGCGGTTTATTCTGGGAAAGGCGTTCTGTGTTTTCTTTCCCTTTCCCCGCGTTCGGGTTATACATTAAGAGCCTGTCCGGATATCTCGCTCATGATTTCGGCGACAGGTCGTCAACAAAGTTATCCACAGGTTATCAACGGTGTATTTCGGGCTGAAGATGGAGGACGGAGAGTTTATTTCATGGTCTGACGGATTAAGGACTTATGATTTTCCGAGGGGGAAAATACAAGGGTGAAATTGACGCATTGTCGTCGTATCATGTTGTTGGTGAATGGGTTACGTTCTGCTTCCGTCGGGGGGTATGAGGGGGCATCGTTTTGTTCTCGAGTGTTGTGATGGTGGCGTTCGGGTGTCGAATGGGAGTGGGATAATCAACGTGACATCAACAAGTTATCCACAACGCTCGGAGCATCGAAATAACCTCTTGCAAGCGCGCGGGTTAGCCAAGAGGTACCGCCGGCGCACCGTGGTCAGGGCCGTGGATATTGATGTGTTCCCGGGGGAGATCGTCGGGCTCTTGGGTCCCAACGGCGCCGGGAAAACGACGACGTTCCGCATCTTGATGGGGATCATCCGGCCGGACGGCGGGGTGGTCCGTCTGAGCGGGAAGGACATCACGCGGATGCCGCTCTTCCGCCGGGCCCGGAGCGGCATGGGATATCTCGCCCAGGAACCCACCGTCTTTCAGAATCTGACGGTGGAGGAGAACATGCTGGCGGTTCTGGAGGTGTACACGCGGGATGGCGCCGCCGCCCGGAAACGCGCCGGGGAACTTCTCGGGGAATTCGGGCTTACCCACCTGAAGAAAAGCAAGGCCTACACCCTGTCCGGGGGGGAGCGGCGCCGTTTGGAGATCGCCCGGGCCCTTTCGGCCTCGCCGGCCCTCATCCTTCTCGACGAGCCGTTCTCGGGAGTGGATCCCAAGGCGGTGAGCGAAATCCAGGACATCGTCATTCACCTGAAGCAGCGGGGCATCGGCATCGTCCTCACCGATCACAGTGTCCGGGAGACGCTTTCCATCACCGATCGGGCCTACCTGATTCACGAGGGAACCATCCTCTGCCATGGGACGCCGGACGAACTTGTGGCGAACGAGGAGGTGAGGCAGGTGTATCTGGGAGAACGGTTTAGGATGTGACGGTGAGAGTTGGAAAGTCGGCGAGTCAGCGAGTCGCCGAGTCGGAGAGGGAATAGAATCTTGGTTGTGAAATCTTGTGAGAAACGGCAAGGGAATATCCGTGAGGATTCAGTCAATCGCGAATCGTTAAAAGTGGCGGATGAACGTGAAGCCCCTCCTTGCGAACGACATCATTCTCCTTTTGGTGTTGTTGGTGGGCGTGTGAATCACGTGAATGGGAAGTGTTAAATATCCATGCCCAAAGGACTTCTGGATCGGATCATCGCCGCCAAGCATCGGGAGGTGGCGAGCGCCCGTGAACGCCGCCCTCTGGAGGCGCTCCGGGCGGAGGCCGGGCGGGCGCCCCGCGATTTTTGCGGCGCCCTCCGGCGGACGGATCCGAAGGCGCCCCTCCGGGTGATCGCCGAGATGAAAAAAGCCTCCCCCTCGGCGGGCCTTCTCCGGGAGGACTACCGGCCGGCGGACATCGCGCGCGAATACCGCCGGTGCGGGGCCGCGGCGCTGTCGGTCCTCACCGACGCGGAATTTTTCCGGGGGACTCTGGACGATCTGGCCGCGGTGGCGCGGGAAACGGACATCCCCGTCCTCCGGAAGGATTTCGTCGTGGATCCGTACCAGGTGTTCGAGGCGCGGGCGGCGGGGGCGGACGCGGTGTTGCTGATTGCGCGGGTGCTGGGCGGAAAACTTCGGGAATGCCTTGACGCGGCGCGGGCGTGCGGGGTGGTGGCGATGGTCGAGATTCATGCGGAAAACGAACTCGATACGGGGTTGGACGCGGGGGCGGAGGTGATCGGGATCAATCACCGAAACCTGGACACGTTGGCGATGGACCTCGGACTTTCGGAGCGCCTCCGGCCGCGGATTCCCGCCGGGATCGTGGTGGTGGCCGAGAGCGGCATTTCCCGGCCGGAGGACGTGCGGCGCGTCCGCGCGGCGGGGGTGGACGCGGTACTCGTCGGGGAGGCGCTCATGAAGGCTTCCGATCCCGCCGGGGTATTTCGGATGCTTCAGGAGGAAATTCCATGAGCCGGGATATTCCACGCCCCTCGCGGGGGCGCATCGGGACGCGGGGGAAACGGTTCGCCGTCGTGGTGGCCCGGTTCAACGGCGGCGTGACGCGCCGGCTTCTCGCCGGGGCGCTCAAGGCGTTCCGGGCTCGCCGGGTACCGTCCGGCGCGGTGGACGTCTTCCGGGTGCCGGGGGCGTTCGAGATCCCCGTCACCGCTCTCGCCCTCGCCCGGAGCGGCCGTTACGCCGCCGTCGTGGCGCTCGGCGCGGTCATCCGCGGGGAAACCGCGCATTTTGAATACGTCGCCGGCGGGGTGGCCCGCGGGGTGATGGACGCATCGCTCGCGACGGGCGTTCCGGTGATTTTTGGCGTGCTCACCACGGAAACCCGGCCCCAGGCCCTGGCCCGCGCCGGCGGCCGATGCGGCAACAAGGGCGCCGAGGCGGCGGAGGCGGCGATCGAAATGGCGGGGGTGATGGGGCGGATCATGAAAAATTGCCGCACGGGAGTAGTACATTAACTGGGCAACATGAAATCCAACGTCTTGAAATTATTTTTCCTTGTTTTGGTTCCATTGTCCTTTGTTGGAATCTTGTTTTTTTCTGAATATGCCGCCAGTGCAACGAACGCAAACGTAGTAAGAATTTTGCATGTATGTCTGGTTGCTATAGTACAAACATGGGCAATTTTTATTTTTCGTAACGGGATAAGGTATTTTGTCTATTGCCTGGCGACGCTGATATTGAGTGTAAGTGCTAATATTGTTCTATTACGGTTTAATGTGATTAGCGGTGGCATGTGTGACGTCCGTGCTATGACTTATATGACGAAATACTCGTATTTTGTGCTCTTGTTCTTTATACTGCTGGCCCTGTTCCAAATTACTCTTGAAAAAGACGGAGTTATCAAGTGGGTGAAGCGGCCCCCCGTTCCCGCTCCTGGCGCGGAGGCGATAGACAGGACGCAGGATGCGGAAGGGAATGATGGCAAGATGAAAGAAAAACCAAGGTGACATGCAGGTCCGGCCTGGCGACCGGTCGGGATATGTCGTTTCGACACCCGTGTGAACCGGAAAAATGTTTTCCGTAGGGGCGCAGCATGCTGCGCCCCTACAACGTACGCAACGAGGAATGGAATGAAACGCCGCACCCTCGCCCGCGCCACCGCGGTCAAATTCCTCTACATGGCCGATCTCCGAGGGGAGGCGGTGGCCGGGGGCCTCGACGGGGATTCGTGATGGACATTGTGAAATTTCCGTGGTATGCTGGATATGCTGAATTTCAGACATAATCTGATTTCTTTGGAGGCGCCATGGTGACGACATTGCCGAGGGCGGTGCGCGTGTGGAACCGCGGGCAGATGACGATTCCCAAAGAGGTCCGGCAGGCGATCGGAGTGAAGGGCGACACCTTTCTCCAGGTGTTCGCGGTGGGGCGATGTCTCGTGATGACGCCGAAGAAGCTCGAACGGGCGGTCCTGTCGGGAGAGATCGAAAACGACATGAAACGGAACCGGTTGACCCTCAACGGCCTGCTGGCTCATCTGAAGGGGGAACGGCGCCGGTACAATCGTGAACGTCATGGCAAGTGACCGCTGGCGGGTCTTCCTGGATGCGAACGTGATCATCGCGGGTGTCGCCTCCCGCACGGGGGCGTCCGCCGCGATCCTGGATCTTGGCGAGGCGGAGGAGATACGGATCGTCATGAGCCGGCAGGTGCTCGTGGAGGCGGATCGGACCTTGGAGGCGAAGTTTCCGGTGCTCGCGGAGGGGTTCCGGCACTTCGTCCGGAACCTGGCCCCGGATGTCGTGGACGACCCGGTTCCGGAGGACGTGTCGCGGGCGGAAAAGGTGATTCATGTGGACGACGCGCCGATTTTGGCGGCCGCCTTGGGGGGAGATGTGGATTTCCTGGTGTCGTTGGATACCCGGCATTTTCACGCGGCCGCCGTGAAGGCGTATTTCCCAAAACCCATTTTCACGCCGGCGGAATTTCTGGGCGCATTCCGGGCGTATTGGGAGAAATCGGGGATGTAATTCATGAAACGTCGCACCCTCGCCCGCGCCACCGCGGTCAAATTCCTGTACATGCTGGACATCCGCGGGGAGGCGACCGTGGATCTTGACGAATATCTCGCCAACGCCAGCCGCGTGCCGGAGGTGGCCGATTACGCCCGCCGGATCATCACGGGAGTGCGGGAACAGCGCGAGGTGATTGACACGCGGCTCCGGGCCGTCGCGGAGCACTGGACGCTCGAACGCATGGCGGGGGTGGATCGCAACATCCTCCGCGTCGGGGTGTGGGAATTGCTCATGGGCGGCGGGGAGGTTCCCCCGGCGGCGGTCATGGACGAGGCCATCGCGCTCGCCCGGCTCTACGGGGACGCCGGGTCGTCGGCGTTCGTGAACGGAGTCCTTGACAAAATCGCCCGCGAAGGCCCCGCGCCGGCGGACGGCGGATAAATCCATGTGGGCCGACCTTCACGTCCATACGCATTGGTCGGACGGCACCGACACCCCCCGGGAGGTGATGGCCCGGGCGCGCGCGGCCGGCGTCACCATCGTGGCCGTCACGGATCACGACACGGTGGCGGGGGTGGCGGAATCGCTCGAGGCGGGGCAATCCTTCGGCGTCGAGGTCCTGCCGGCCCTGGAGATCACGACGTCCTATAACGGGGACGAGGAGATTCATCTTCTGGGGTATTTCATCAATCCGGAGGATCCGATCCTGGCGGAACGTCTCGCCGCGGTGCGGGACGTCCGGCGCCGGCGGATCGTGGCGATGGCGGAGCGTTTCGTCCGGCTCGGGATGCCCTTCGCGGCGGAGGAGGTTCTCGCGGCGGGGCGTTCGTCGGTGGGGCGGCCTCACGTCGCGGACATCCTGATCCGGAAGGGGTACGTCCGCAGCACGGGCGAGGCCTTCGAACGGTGGCTCAAAAAGGACGCCCCCGGGTACGTGCCCAAGACGAATCCCTCTTGGCGGGAGGGCATCGCGTGGATCCGGGAGGCTGGCGGGATCGCCGTGATGGCGCACCCGGGGGTGACCAATCACGACGAGGTCATCGCGGCCATGGCGGCGGAGGGATTGTCGGGGCTCGAGGTGTGGTACCCCCGTCACGACACGGTCGCGGAGAATCATTACCTCAAGATGGCCCGCCGGTACCATCTCGTGGCGACGGGCGGATCCGATTGCCACGGCCGGCGGAACGGGGAACCGATTCTGGGGAAGGTGAAACTGCCGGTGGGGGCGGTGGAAGAATTGAAGAAATGCAGAATGATGAATGCGGAATGATGAATTAGGCTCTTGTATGGTTTTCGAAGTGATCAAACCTCTCATCCTGAGCGTGTCGAAGGATGAGCCATCGCTCATGGTTCGTGGTTCGACATTTATTTTAGTTTTTATGGAATGCTCACCATGAACGGATGTTCATAAGGACAAGCATGATCGGCGCTGATGATGTAGTCTTGTTTGGTTTCGGCAATGCCGGGTTGGGACAGGATTATCCGAGAGGGGGATGGTTATGTGGTTCGCACGGAAGGCGAGGCCGGAACTCCTGACGCGGGGGATCGAGAAGACGCGGGGGTCGTTCTTTTCGCGCCTCAAGGACATATTCCGGGGCGGGCGGAAACTCGACGCGGCGTTCCTGGCGGAACTGGAGGAGACGCTTCTGGCGGCGGATGTCGGCGTGACGATGACGTCGGCGCTTTTAGCGGAGTTCGAGACGGAGGCGCGGACGCTTCCCGCGGGAGAGGAACTCCTGGCGGCGTTCCGCCGGAAACTCGCCGGACGCCTCGGGACGCGGGACCGGGGGCTCCGCCTCGTCGAAACGCCCCCGACGGTGATCGTGATGGCCGGGGTCAACGGCACCGGGAAAACGACCTCCATCGCCAAACTCGCGAAACTCCTGCAGGACGACGGCCGCTCGGTGCTCCTGGCCGCCTGCGACACGTTTCGGGCGGCGGCGGGCGAGCAACTGGCGGTGTGGAGCGGCCGCATCGGAACGGACCTCATCCGTTCCCAATCGGGGGCGGATCCCGGCGCGGTGGCCTTCGACGCCGCCCAGGCGGCGATCGCCCGGAAGAAGGACGTTCTCGTCGTGGACACGGCGGGACGGCTCCACACCAAGACGAACCTCATGGAGGAACTGGGGAAGGTGGTGCGCGTCCTGGGAAAGGTGGTGCCGGGGGCGCCGCACGAGGTGATTCTGGTGTTGGACGGGACAACCGGGCAGAACGCGGTCGCGCAGGCGAAACAGTTCAAGGCCGCGGTCGGGGTGACGGGACTTTTCCTCACGAAACTCGACGGGACCGCCAGGGGCGGCGTGGTGCTCGGCATCGAGGAGGAGACGGGGCTTCCCGTGAAATTCGTGGGGCTCGGCGAGACGATGGACGCCATCGCCCCCTTCGACCCGGCGGCGTTCGTGGAGGCGCTTCTTGGAGGAAAAGAGTCCGGGAGTCCTGGAGTTTGAGAGTCTGGGAGTCGGGGAGAAGAGTCGGCGAGTCAGCGAGTCACCGAGTCTAAATTACAGATTGCCGAGGGAGAAAAGGAAAGAGAATGGCGAATCGAAAAACATTGATGACGCGCGTTGAAAAAGTAATCAGGCGATGGAAATCCAGCGACAGCGCGTGGCTGTACGATGCGTCGCTGAATGAGCATCCTTTATCACTCCGGCCCGGCAACACGCCAACGGTTCTTGCCGTCGTGGAGTCGCCGCAGATCATTTCTTCCGGCAGGGCGATGTGGAATCTGGGCATGTGGCTCGAAGACGTGTGGGACGATTTCAAGCGGCCGGTCAGGACGCGCATTCTCAAGACGGTTGAATTGATCATGTTACGCGCAAATCACAACCGCGCGCTCGGTCTCTGGAAACTCGGCGACTTCCTGGGCGATCATCTCGCAACCAAGGAGGCAAAACGGATTCTCGAAACGGTAGCGTGTGAAGCCAATTGTGAGGAGGGGGTGAAAAGCGCACTTCACGGGCTGGCCCACTACGCGCATGATCATCCAAAGGGAAAACCCGCGGTATCCGCATTTCTGCGCGGACTTGCTCGAAAGGCCGGCCGACGTCAATACAGGCGAATCATTCGGTCAGCGATACGGGGGATCGCGCAGGGGTCTGCATGCGGATGCGGGTGAGGACTATCGCGCGGGTAATGCGATGTCCTTCCACCGGACGGACCTCCGGCCGAGTTCCCGCCGGAAGAAATCGAGGAGGATCACCCGGCATTCCGCCCGGAGGATGCCGCCACGGACCGCGACGCGGGAGCGGTTGAGAATGGCCATGGCGCTCCCCGCCGCCCCGAGAAGAACATCCCGTTCCCCGTACACGCACCGGCGCACCCGGTAGTGGATCATCGCCCCGGAGCACATCGCGCAGGGTTCGAGGGTGGAGTAGATCGTCACGTCGGAGAGGGTGAAATCGAGCCCGCGCCGCCGGGAGAGATCCCTGAGGCACATCATCTCGGCGTGGGCGGTGACGTCCCGGAGGGCGTTCCGGCGGTTGTGGCCCCGCCCGACGATCCGGTTGCCGCGCACCGCGACCGCCCCGATGGGCGCCTCGCCTTTGGCAAATGCCTTCCGGGCCTCCTCGAGGGCCGCGCGCATGAATCGTTCGTCGCGAGTGCGCATAGTGCTCATGGGAGGGGAGAATACCGGGAGGATGGGCGGCGGTCAAGGTTGTGTCCCACCGGCCGCACGGGAAGTCCTCCGGAGAAGGACTACCACGACGCGGCCGACTGGTACTACCAGCGCAACGCCCAGGTACCCAACCCGTGAGCGATTCGCCGTGAACTTGCTTGTGATCAAATTTTCTTGACAAATGTGGTCGAGGCATCACCATGAAGGTCCGTCGTAAACATTCACGGGGGGAGCGCCCATCATGCCAACGTGCGATCGGGATGTCCTGGCCATCAACGGAGGTCCCAAAGTCCGTACGACGCCCATGCCTCCGCGGAGGCTCATCGGCCGGGAAGAGAAACGCGCGGCCATGCGTGTTTTTGACGCGAGCATCAAGTCCGGGAATGCCTTCAGCTATAACGGTCCCGAGCAGAAGGCCTACGAGGCCGAGTTTGCGGTCTTCCACGGCGGCGGCTATGCCGTTGCGGTGAATTCCGGAACCAACGCGGTTTTTTGCGCGCTGGGCGGTTTGCGGATCGACGTGGCTCGCGAGGTGGTGGTTCCGTCGGTCACCGATCCGGGCGGGCTCATGCCCGTGCCCATGCTCAACCTCGTGCCGATCGTGGCCGATTGCGCGCCGGGGTCCTTCAACACCGGTCCGGAGCAGATCGCAAAAGTGCTTTCCGAACGCACGGCGGCCATCGTCGTTGCGCATATCGCCGGCGAACCCGCGGACATGGATCCCATCATGAAGCTCGCGCGCGCGCGCGGGATTCCGGTCATTGAAGACGTCGCCCAGGCGCATGGCGCGCGTTACAAGGGGCGTCTCGTCGGCACCATCGGGGATGTGGCGGCCTTCTCGACCATGAGCGGCAAGCATCATAGCACCGGCGCGCAGGGGGGGGTGGTCTACACCCGCAACGAGGATCTGATCTGGCGGATCAAGCGCTTCAGCGATCGCGGCAAACCGTTTAATCTCAAGGGCGTTACCGACAACGTGGTCATGGGGCTGAATTGCAATCAGAACGACCTGGCCGCGGCCATCGGACGCGAGCAACTCAAGAAGCTTCCCAGGATCATCGTCAAGCGTCGCAAGGTGGCCGGTAAGATCATCGAAGGATTGAAAGGTCTCAAGGCCGTCTCGCTCGGGCGGGAGCTTCCTCATACCGAGGGCGTCTACTGGTTTTTGCGCGTGTGTGTGGACACGTCCAGGCTCACGGTCAACAAGGCGCAATTTGCCGCGGCGGTTGCCGCCGAGGGGCTTCCCGTGGATGCGCGCTACACCGAGCCTTCTCCCAAACGGCCCTGGTTCCTGGAGCGGCAGACCTACGGCAAGACCGGTTGCCCCTGGACCTGCCCGTTGTACAAGGGGCCGTCCCGGCCGAAGCTCGACGTTCCCAATACCGAGCAAATTCTCGACAGCCATTTCGTAATCTACTTTCACGAGAACTACGGCGCGAAAGAGGTGCGCGATATCGTCGCGGCGCTGGCCAAGGTCGAGAGGGCTTATCTGAAACGATAGCGCGAGGTTCGTTTACGAAATCAGTAGGCCGATCCGCGGTGGGATGCGGCGGTCATGAGCACGATCCCGCGCTCCGGATCCACTTTGCGGTAACGTTGGGAGCCCCCGACCGTTCGATATGCAGCAGATCTTTTCGGAATTGGTCCGTTTCGAAAATGCGAAAGTTACTCAACGAATCGCCCCTTTCGATTCCTGGCGTCGCGGGACCCCCGGTTCATCCGCTGGAGAAGGCGCTCGTCGGCGAGAATGGCGGCCATCTCATGGCGAACCCGGGTTGTTGGACGTCGTTTCCGTTCTTTTTGGAGTTGTTTCTCAAAATCATCGACGATGGTGTTGAGAAAGATGCGGAGGCATTTGGGTGAACAGAAATTCAGATCGAACATACCCCCTTTGACATGTTCGACGATGGGGATCAGAAATCCAGTTTCCCGATCCGTTCCCTCTCCGGAGTCGTGTGCGCCATGCCAAGCCAAATTCAACGTGCCGACAAGATCGGCATGGTTGCCGCCGCTGTATGCATCTTTGTCGATGCGTTTCATTGCGTCCCCGCTGAGAATGACCATGGTGTGCGGTTCCAGGACCTTGTGTTTTCGACAGACGGGGCATTTCGCCTTTGATGGGAGAGTGTTCTGCCGACCTTTTAATATGGGATATTTCATTTCTTCCTCTGTTCTCTGTTGCGATTCGCGACTCGCGAACCACGATTCACGCTTCACCGTTCCCTCCTCGTCCCCAATTCCCGCGCCGCCTCCTCCTTCGCCGCCCGGCCCCGGATGGCCTCGCGCTTGTCGAAATGGGATTTCCCCTTGGCCAGGGCGATTTCCACCTTGGCGAAACCGTCCTTGAAATAAACCGAGAGGGGCACCAGGGTGAATCCCCGTTCCCGGACTTTCGCCGCCAGCTGCGTCATCTGCCGCCTGTGAAGGAGGATTTTCCGCTCCCGGTAGGGGTCGTGGTTGCGGATATTTCCCGCCTCGTACGGGGGGATGTGCATGCCGTGGAGGAAGATCTCGCCGTTCTTCACCCGGCCGAAACATTCGGCGAGGCCCGCGTGGCCGGTCCGGAGGCTTTTCACCTCCGTCCCGGTGAGGACGATCCCCGCCTCGAATTTCTCGAGGATGTGGTAGGCGAACGAGGCCTTCCGGTTGGTGGCGACGGACCGCGTTGCGTTTTTCTTCGATTCGCCGGGCATGAGAGTATCCTACCCGATGTTTCGCGCGGATGCAATTTTCATGGCGTGGCGGTCAGGGCGCCATCGTTTCGTCGCAGCACCCATTGCCCCGGTGCGCCGGGGGTGACGGCGAATGTCCCCTTCAGGATTTCCCCCGATGGCAGGGCGGCGGAAATCGCGTAGTCTCCGTGAAATCCCCGGAACGAAATCATCCCATCGAGGCCCGTCCGACCCGATACGTTCGTCATCCAGGTTTCCCGGAGGAGTTTTTTCAGCGCCTGGAAGGCGGGTTTGGGCTGGAGGTTTTTGTCCAGCAGCCCCGATCCGGCGATCCAGTTCTCCGGCCCGATGCCCCAGAGGTTCACGAGTTCCACGGCCGGGTGGCTGTAGGTGATGGTGAACAGGCGGGCATAGTATTCCGCCTGGAGTTCCGGCGAGAATTTTCCCGTTCGGAGCGGTCCCTCGATCGCATGGTTCTCCTCGGTGGCGAATTCCGTGACGTGGACCTTCACGCCTTCCTTCGCGAAGGCGTCGAAGGCCTCGTAGATCTCCCGGCTGTCCGCCCACAATCCGAACGGGCGGTGGCCGTGGAAGCCGAAAAAGTCCGGGGTCACGCCCTTCGACTTCAGCCACTTCAGGGCGTCCATCCCGCGGAGGATATCCCGTTCCCGCCGGGGGGATTTCTCCGGGGACCAGAAGCGGGCGCAGTCGCTCCAGCCGAGCTTCGCTTCCGGCGCGTCCTTCCGGAAACGGGCGAAGACCGGGGGGGATTCGTGGAGGAGGTTTTTCTCGTTCACCACCTGCCAGTACCGGATGCGGCGTCCGTAACGGGCGATGAGATCCGCGGCATGCTGCTCGAAGCGCTTCGTCTTTTCCAGCGGCGGCAGGGCGTTCAGCCAGTCCGGCGCGTAGCCGCTCACGAAATGATATTCCATCGTGATGCCGTTCCGGGCGCACCAGTCCACGTATTTGTCCAGGTCCTCGTATTCCCGCACGCCGTCCTCCGGCTCGATGTAGAACCATTTCCCGCTGAACGGAATGAGGGAGGCGTTGAAGACCTCCAGGAATTTCGCGAGTTGCCCCTCGCGGACGGGCGGCGGCATGTAATCCCCGTGACGGGCGCCTTTCTTTTTGGGAGTGACAAAGAACGGCAGGGAGCAGCTGAAACTGAATGAATTGCGGACCTGGCGGATCTCCCACGCGGCGTCCTGCAGAGGACGGCCGTCTTCCGCCAGAAGCCGGAGCGTCACGTCGCCCTTCCGGTGCTTTTCGATATTCCCGAGAACGACCGTCTGGAAGAAGCGTTCCTCCTCCCGCCAGCGCGCGCCGTCAATCACCCCGTGCGGCGGGGGCGGGCCCGCCGGCGGGGGCGCGGAGGTGATTTCCGGCAGATACACCGCCCAGGTCCCGTTCGTGTAAAGGCGCCTCATCCGGCGGGGCGGGCCGTCGCGCGCCGGGAGAACGATGTGGGTCGCCCCGAACCGCCGGGCCAGGGCGAGGATCTCCGGATCCTTTCGCTCGTGGATGGGGCGTTCTCCCGCGGCAATCCCGCCGCGTGGGTCCGCGCCCAGCGCCTTCATCCGGTCCCGCCAGAGCGTGCCGAACGCCGGGTTGAAGAACATCTGGGTGCCGTCGCGCCATTCCGCCACCACGGACCGGTCGGAGTGGATGCGGAATCCGCCGGGATGGGGCGGTGTCAATACGAGGGCGTCGAGGGGGGTGTGCGCGTTTATCCAGCGCTGGAGATCCGTCCAGGGATCGTCGCGGGGGGAGGGCATTGGAACCCCCGCCAGGCGGGGCAGGAGGCGCCCCGGGTTCGCCGCCAGGGGAAAGTGGATTGTCATGTGGGCGGCGAGGACAATGGAGGCCGCGCCGGCCGTCACGATCGCCTGGGGCACGGAAATCCGTCCCGCCGCCAGCATCGCCATGACCGCCGCCGCGAAAACCACCGGGAGGCATGGGAGAAGGGACGGCAGGGCCAGGACGGCCAGGAGCAGCGTCGCCGCGGCGAACGCGATCCATCGGGTCCATTTCGGAATTCCGGGGGACGTTTCAAAGGGCCTCCGCCATCCCCGCCAGATTCCATTGGCGATGACGAGGAGCGCCAGGACCAGCAGGAGCCGGGAACTTCGGAGGAGCTGCGCCTTGAGGAGGGTCGGGATCGGGACGAATTCCGCCGCGGCGGCCCCGATGGCGAGAAGGATGAGGGCGGTGATGCCGAACGAAAATGTCGTCCGCCGCGGCACCGCCGGCGCCGGGTGGGAGAGCGCCAGGACGGCCAGGCCCAGGATCAGGGCCAGGCGCGGGATATCCGGATTCCCGTCCCGCCAGGCGTTCCCCGGCAGGATCTGGTGGCCCGAGCGCAGCATGAGAATATCCGTCCAGCCGGGGCCGGCCGGCGGCGCCCCGAAAATCGCGGGAAGCACCGGGAGGGAGGCGGCGCAAAAGCATGTAAAATAAAGGACGATGTTCCGCCATCCCGTTTCCCGGGAATTCGCGAGGACCCCGGCGGCCAGGAAGAGGAAAACATATCCTCCCGTGAGGGCATGAACGTCGAAGACGATTCCCGCTCCGACGAATGCCGAAAGATGCCATCCGCGATAAAACAGGACGAGCGTGAAAAGCGCCAGGGGTAGCGCCATCCCGGTGGGGGTGAACCCGGTCGAATACAGGACGTCACCCGCCAGCGCCCGGTGGTGGCCGGCCAGGATCATGATTCCGGCGACAATCCCCGGCCCGGTCCGTTCGAACATGGCCCGGGCCAGGGCGATGAGTCCTCCGAACACGGCCGCGGCGGTCGCCAGGTGCAGGACAAAATACAGCGCGTCGAGGCGCATCAGGGATAGCATCGGCGCGAGAATCCGGAAAAAGACGCTGGGGTAGGTCCCGAGCGTCGTATTCACCATCAGGTCGCGGGGGAAGAGTCCCGGGTCCGCCAGACGCTTCAGGAAGGGGATCTGGATGGTCTGGTTCCCGGCCCCGAGGTCATACCCGGCCAGGGACATCTGGAGGAGGGCGGGCAGGAGGCATGCCGCCGGGAGCGCGACGCGTCGAATGCGGGGCGATAGGAATTGAAAACGCGGCATGGCGGCTACAATAGGCCCGTGATGAAAACCGATCCCACCACCGAGAATTTCATTTTATATCATGGGAGGGAGTGTGCCCATCGTTTAATCCGGTGGTGGCAGGTTCTCTGGTACGGCGCGGTCCTCTCCGCCGGGATCCTTCTCCTGTTGTATCGGTGGGATTATTTCCTGATGGTGGTGACGTTTCTCGGTGCCACGTTTTACCTCGCCGTCATCCTGTTCAAACTCGCGGCGGTGTCGGCCTCCCTCGCCCCGACGCCGGGGCCCGCCGCCGCGCCGGCCGGGGAGCCGGTGGAATATCCCCTGTACACGATATTGGTGCCGCTCTACCGCGAGGCGGAGGTGGCGGAGGGGATCGTGGCCGCCCTGGGCCGCCTGGACTATCCGGGGGATCGCCTCGACGTGAAACTGCTCCTCGAGGAGGATGATGCCGCGACCCGGGAGGCCCTGGCCCGGATCGCCCTGCCGCCGTATGTGGATATTGTGATCGTTCCCGATTCCCTTCCCCGGACCAAGCCCAAGGCGTGCAACGTGGGGCTGGCCCGGGCGCGGGGGGAGTATCTGGTCATCTATGACGCCGAGGACCGGCCCGATCCCGACCAGTTGAAAAAGGCCCTGGCCGCTTTCGCCGCCGCCGACGTCCGGACGGCCTGTTTCCAGGCGCGTCTGAATTTCTACAACCCGCGCCAGAACCTGCTCACCCGGTGGTTCACCATCGAGTACACGACCTGGTTCGATTTGTTTCTGCCGGGGCTGGAGCGCCTCGGGTGCCCGATTCCCCTGGGCGGAACGTCGAACCATTTCCGCGCCACCGTCCTCAGGGAGGTGGGCGGGTGGGATCCTTTCAACGTCACCGAGGACTGCGACCTCGGCATCCGCCTGCACAAACGGGGATTCCGGACGCGGCTCCTCGATTCGACGACGTGGGAGGAGGCGAACGCGGAACTCGGGAACTGGATCCGTCAGCGGTCGCGGTGGGTGAAGGGATTTTTCCAGACGCACCTTGTTCACATGCGCCCGTGGTGGCGGATCCTTTTCGCCATCGGTCCGGCGGCGACGCTCGGGTTCGTGCTCACGGTGGGGGGGCTGGCGGCGATGCTCGTGATGAACTTGTTCTTCTGGCTGGCGGGGGGCGTCTACGCGGGGCTTCTCGCGGCGGATGCCATCGCCGGGCGGAATCCCTGGACGGTGCTGGCGGGGGACCGGGGCGCGGCGCGGCTCGCCTGGCAGATGGTTTACACGGGTCCCCGGGAAAACCCGCTTTGGTCGGACATGTCGGTGATCTTTTTCATCGTGACGGTGACACTGCTTTTGGCGAATGTCGTGTTCGTGGCCATTCACATCGTGGCGTGCTTCAGGCGGGGGTGCCGGGATCTGATCCCGCAGGCGCTTCTGTCCCCGGTGTACTGGGTGCTGATTTCCATCGCGGCGTGGAAGGGGCTTATTCAATTGATGACCCGCCCCTTCTACTGGGAAAAGACGCGGCACGGGCTGGACAAATAACTTTTGAAAATTGACAACACTCGAAAGGTGTGGTAGATTACGCACATAATGGGTATATGGGATTCCGGAGGCAGACGGATGAACCGTCGCACACGGGAAGCGGACGCCCCGGGGATGTTCAGCAGGCTGGGGACGGGCGCCGGGATTCCCGGACTCGGGATGGCGGCGGCCCTGGCGGCCGGAGTTCTGTTCGTGGGTGGGGGCATGCCGACGGTTGTCGCGGCGGGCGGCGCCGATGAACCCAGGGCGCCGGCCGGCTCAACGCCGGAGGCCGGGAAGCTCGGAGAGGTGCTCAACGAGCGCAGCTTCTGGGACTGCTTCATGGTCCTGAAGACCGAGGAGGTCCGCAAAACATCCGGCGAGCTGGAACCGATGCGGTTCGGATGGGACAAGCTGTACAAAGAGGAGATGCGTCGCTCGGAGCCGCCGCCGGCCGACTGGACCAAACCGGATTTCGACGACACCTCCTGGTTCCGCGCCAGAGGGCCGTTCGATAAGTTCGACAACATGGGGGCAAGAGAGAAAGAGTGGTGGCCCCGTAATGTGGCGCTCCTCTCCCTGCGCGGCAAGTTCGAGGTGAAGGATCCCGGCCAAGTCGGGGACCTGAAGTTGGAACTGGCCTTCCGCGGCGGCGTCGTGGTCTACCTCAACGGCAAGGAGGTGGCCCGCGCACACCTGCCCCAGGGGGAAATCACCCCCGATACCCCCGCCGAGGACTACCCCAAGGAGGCTTACCTGTGTCCCGACGGAACAGTGCTGCGAGAGGCCTTCGACGGCAAGTTCGCGGACCGGTTCGCGAAGCGTGTCCGTCGGATCTCCGATGTAAAGGTGCCCACCTCGCTGCTTAAGAAGGGAATCAACGTCTTGGCCGTGGAGATTCACCGAGCGCCCACCGACGAAGTGCTCTTCACGGCCCGGTGCAACGAGAGCAGGGTGAGATTCGGATTCTGGTCCCTGCTTTCTGTGGAGAGCCTGAAGCTTTCCGCGCCGGGCGAAGGGGCGTTGGTGCCTGGCACTGCACGCCCCAAGGGTCTCCAAGTCTGGAACGCCAGCCCGCTGCATAAGGTCCGGGCGGATGACTACGCCCCCCCTGGTGAGAAGCTGCGGCCGATTTTGCTGGTCGGCGCACGAAACGGGGCTTTCTCGGGGCAGGTCGTGATCGGCTCGACCGATCCGATCAGGGGCCTCAAGGCCGCGGTCACCGCCCTCAGGGGTGACCATGGCGGGGAACTCCCGGCCTCAGCAATCGAGATCCGCTACGGAAAGCTGGACGGCCCAGGCGGCCCCGGATACTTCGACGGCTTGGAGGAGTGCGCCCCAGCCGAGGTGCCGGTGAGCAAGGAGAACGCCGGCGCGGTGCAGCCGGTGTGGGTCACGGTGAACGTTCCCAAGGACGCCAAGCCTGGCAAGTACGCCGGCAAGCTCACGCTCAGCGGCCCTACGGCCATCGAGGTGCCGATAGAGATCTCCATCGCCGAGTGGGCCCTGCCCGCCCCCAAGGAGTTCGCCTCATTCCTAGACCTGGTCCAGTCCCCTGAAACGCTGGCCGAGCATTACAAAGCGCCCATGTGGTCAGAGAAGCATTGGAAGCTGGTGGACAGGTCCTTCGATCTGATGGGACGGGTGGGCAGCAAGGTGGTATATATCCCGCTCATTCGCAGGACGCACTTTGGCAACCCGCACACCATGGTGCGCTGGATAAGACAGAAGGACGGTTCCTGGCAGCACGACTTCAGCATCGCCGAGAAGTATCTGGACACGGCCGTCAGGCGCCTGGGCCAAGTCCCCGTGGTCTGCTTGAGCGTCTGGAACGCCGAGGCCGGCTCGGAGTACTTCGGCGGCGCGGAGAAGGGGACGATCGGGAGCAAAGGGGGGATACCCTTTACCGTTCTGGACCCGGCCACCGGCAATCTCGAGGAGGCGGTAGGACCCAAGTGGGGCGAGCCCGAAGTCCGGGAGTTCTGGAAGCCGGTGGTGGACGGGATACGCGAAATCCTCAAGAAGCGCGGGCTGGAGAAGTCTCTGATGGTCGGCTGGGCCACCGACATGCGTCCGAACAAGGCAACGGTCGAGGATCTCAAGGCGGTCGCGCCCGACGCCGAGTGGGTGGTGCAGTGCCATCCCTACACCACCAGCATCCACGGCGTGCCGGTGGGGTACCTGGCCCACGTCTGGGGCATCGCCAATACTCCCTACCCTTCCGCGGGCCGCGCCTACGGCTGGAAGAACCCCAGGATACAGGCCGTGTTCCCGCGCTACGGCAGCAGCATCGTCGGACCCGGCATGTGGACCTCGTCCCCGCTGCCCGTCTACCGCGTGGTGATGGAGGCGGCGGTGACATCGCCCGACAAGGGGGACGGCCTCCGCGGGGTGGGCCGGCTGGGGGCCGACTTCTGGCCCGTCGGCGGGAAGGGCCAGCCGAACATTTATCCGTGTCCCGGCGACAACGGCGTGAGCTTGACATACTCGGCCTACTACCTGCTCTCGCGCGGGTCGGAGGGGGCGCTGTCATCCGCGCGCTTCGAGATGATGCGCGAAGGCATCCAAGAGGTCGAGGCGCGCATTTTCATCGAGAAAGCTCTGACTGATCCGGTCGAGAAGGTCCGGCTGGGCGCGGATCTCGCCAGGCGCTCCCAAGAGGTGCTCGACGAGCGCACGGTGGCCCTGGTCTGCGCCAGGGCAGGGATCCAGGATGATTCGACTCCAGGGTGGATGTGGTTCGCCGGCTCCGGGTGGCAGAAGCGCTCCGAGAATCTCTACGCCGTTGCCGCCGAGGTCGCGGGGAAGCCGGGCGGGAAATAACCGGGGATCCGGAGGATCCGGAAAGGATTGACGATGAAAGCGATGGCGAAGGCGAACGTGGCGGCGGCGGTTCTGGCGGGTATGACGGTGGCGGTCCTGGCGCTCGGCGGGATTCCCGGCTTCGGCGGCGAGCCGGCGCCGGAGGCCCCGCACCCCGGCGGCGAGGTGCTCGGCGCCGGGAGCTACCTGCGCGTCTTCCTGGTGGGCGCGCCCGACCAGGTCAAACGTGACTCGGGCGATGTCGAGGCCGTCGCCGCGGGCCACGCCGACAAGGCCCGCAAGCAGAAGATGCGTCATTCGGCATTTCCGTCTCCCGATTGGAGAAGCCCGGACTTCAACGACCTCTTCTGGCCGCGGCGGCTTTCTCCGGTGGAAACCAGCAGGGAACGGACATCATCACTCCTCTGCGCACGCGGCAGGTTCCTGGTGGGCGATCCCGGCAAGGCAGACCTGACACTGTCTCTGTCCTTCCGCGGCGGCGCGGTGGTCTACGTGAACGGCAAGGAGATCGCCCGGGCCCACATGCCTCAAGGGGCGGTCCAACCCGACACGCCCGCCGAGTCTTACCCCAAGGAGGCCTGGGTGGACCCGGACGGCTTTGTTCTGTTCAACAACGATTTTGGCGGCCCCAAGGGATACCCCGACCGGTTCAAGCTGCGCGAGCGGCGCATCGAGGATCTCAAGATACCGGCCGAGGCGCTGCGAAAAGGCGTCAATGTCTTGGCTGTTGAAATCCACCGGCCGTACACCGACGTGGCGTTCTACGACGGCAAGCCCCGGCAGTACTCCAAGAGCTACTGCCAGTGGAGCACACTGGCGCTCGACGGGCTGAAGATGACCGCTCCCGCCGGCGCCTCGGTCGCGGGCGCCGGCTCCAACGTCAAGGGGTTCCGCGTCTGGAACCGGGACGTCTGCTCGTGGGTCGCGGACTCGGACTGGCCGGATGTCGGCGAGGCACTGCGCCCGATCAATATTCTCGGGGCTCGCAACGGGGGCTTCTCGGCCCAGGTGGTGGCCGGTTCCGACGGCGCCATTCGGGGGCTGAAGGTCGTGCCCTCCGACCTCAAAGGCGAGAAGGGCGCCATCCCGGCCGCGCGCCTCCAGGTGCGCTACGCTCTGCCCGACGGCCCGGAGGTCAAGAAGGGCGGTCCGCGCGCCTTCGACGGCCTGGAGGAGTCGGCCCCGGCCGAGGTCCCGGCCGGCAAGGAGGGCCGGGCGGTGCAGCCGATCTGGGTGACGGTGAATGTCCCCGCCGACACCCCGGCCGGCGGATATGCCGGCAGGCTCGTGATCGAGGCCCAGGGCGCCGGGCCCGTCGAGGTGCCCGTCAATCTCTCCGTCGCCGACTGGACGCTGCCGCCCGTCACCGAGTCGCACAGCTACTACTGGTTGGTGCAGTCGCCGGAGACTCTGGCCCGGCAGTACGGCGTGGAGATGTGGTCCGACCGGCACTGGGAACTCATCGGCAAGTCCTTCGATCTCATGCGCCAGGTGGGCACGAGGATCGTTTACATCCCGATGTTCCGCCAGAGCCACCTGGGCAACGAGCACACCATGGTCCGCTGGATTCGGGACGGGAAGGCGCCCGGCGGCTACCGCCACGACTTCTCGATCTTCGAGAAGTACCTCGACGTGGCGCTGAAGAGGCTCGGCAAGCTCGATGTCGTATGCCTGCACTGCTGGCCGATCTCCACGGGCGGGCAGTACTTCGACCCCACCAAGGTCGCGGCGACGGAAGCCAAGCCCATCCGCATCACGGTTGTGGATCCGGCGAGCGGCAAGATCGAGGAGGCGGAGGGGCCCGCCTGGGGCCAGCCGGAGAGCAGGGAGTTCTGGAAGGCGGCGCTCAGCGGGGCGCGCGAGCGGCTGGCGGCGCGGGGGCTGGCCGAGGCCATGATGGTCGGCATCTCCCACGACCATGTTCCCGGCAAGGCCTGCGTGGAGGATCTCCAGTACGCCGCGCCGGAGGCCAAGTGGGTGGTCCATTGCCATCCCTACATGATGGGGAACATTCATGGCGTTCCCGTCGGCTACCTGGGCAACGTCTGGGGCATGCCTTCGGCGCCGTTCCCGGAGGACGGTCGGAACCAGGGCTGGAAGGACCGGGGTTTCTGGACCACCTTCCCACGCTACGGCAGCGGCGTCATCGGCACGCTGGGGAACGACAGCCCCCTGGCCGAATACCGCGGCAGCCTGACCGGGGCGATCTGCGCGGGATACAAGGACCGTGCGACCAAGACGATGCTGAAAGGCTACGGCTGGATCGGCGCGGACTTCTGGGCGCTCAAGAACAAGCGCGGCGGCGGCCGGCATCTGCTCGATCTCTACGACTACGACCGTCGGACCAACTTGGGGATTCCGGCCTCGGTGACCTGCATGTTGCGGCCCGGCAAGGACGGTCCCGTCTCCACCGCCCGGCTGGAGATGGTTCGCCAGAACCTCCAGGAGGTCGAGGCGCGCGTGTTCCTGGAGAAGATTCTTGGCGATCCGGCGGGGCGGGCCACGGTCGGCGACGACCTGGCGAAGCGCTGCCAGGATCTTCTGGACGCGCAGATCAGCGCCGTGGTTTGGGGAAAGAACGATTGGGACCTGATGCTCGGCTACGACTGGGAACGGCTGAGCGGGGAACTCTACCGCCTGGCCGCCGAAGTCGCCGGGAATCCGGGTGGCAAGTAGCCAGTGGCCCGGAAAGAACGGGAGGATAACGATGAGCGCGCGCGAAATTGGGTTGGTCGCCGGAGCGTTGGCGCTTGTTCTGGCCGCCCGCCCGCCGGCGGGCCTGCCTGCCGCGGCGGCGCAGGCAGGCGCGGCGGAGGCCCGGGGCGACGAGGGGGTCGAGGTTCTCTACGACTTCGAGCCGGGTGAGGCGAAGGTAAACGTCTACGCCAAGATCGAGAAGGGCATGGCATCCCACGGGGAGCACGCGCTCTCCGTGGACATGAAAGGGCAAGGCGGCGGCAGGATGGACAAGTTCTGCCCGGTGAGCCCCGAGCCCAACCGGATGAAGGCTTTGCCGGAACTCATGGCCATGCCGCCGAGCCACGACTACCACGACGTCATGCAGTGGTACTACGAGCGTTACTGCGCCATCTTCGACGAGTGCGGGGTGGCCAACCGGATGAGTCAGCCGCTCCGGGACTGGTCCGGCTTCGACCGGCTGAGGTTCGATGTTTATGCCAAGGACGCCCCGGCGATCCTGGGCTTGAGCGTCCGCGACGGCACCGGACCCCGCTTCTTCCTCGGTTTCACCGGCGTGCGCTCGGGCAACGCCATTTTCAACGCGCCGGCGGGCAAATGGGTGACCTGCGAGTTTCCGCTCAAGGAGATGGCCCGGCTGGGGAACCTCGACCTCAAGAAGGCCCAGGGTTTCTTCCTGCACTTCAATGGTTTCCAGGGGGATACCCCGCTGTACGTTGACTATTTCCGCCTGGTGGCCACCGGCGCCGAGGAAAAGGTCAAGTCCGATGTTATTGCGCCTTCCACCAATCTCGCCGCCCGGCTGTACAAGGTGGTCAAGACGCCCCCACTCAAGAAGGACCCGGAGAATCTCAAGCGCGACGTCTCCCCGGTCGAGAAGCTCGGGCCGGTCACGGTAACCGACCACGGCGGTTTCGGAGGACTGGGGGTTACCTACTGTAATACCGTGCGCCGGGGCGTGGTGGCTTACGACAACCGGCGCATCGCCTTCCTGTCGCACGGCGGCGGCGACAAGGCCTCCCGCAAGGTGAATCCCGACAGCGTCGGCGGCGGGGGCATCTACGCCCACGCCACCTTCGATGGTGGCCAGACCTGGGGCGGAATGACGCCGGGCGAGAATCTGCCCACCCATCTCAACACGTGGTACTCGCGCGCCGGGGCCTCCGCCGACTACGCCACCGGTCAGGTCTATCTGCTGGGCACCGAGAACTGCCAGAGCTACATGGGCGGGTACGACGCCACGTTCCGCAGCCTCGACTTCGACGGCCATGAATGGACGCCCCATCGCGTTTCGGTGGTGGACAACAATTTCCAGAAGTGCCCACTGTGGTGCCACGTCCTGAGAACGGAAAACGGCCGGCTATGGGCCTGCTGGTGCGACGGGCGCTCCGCCTTGCGCAGCCCCTCCTACACCCTGACCGGCTTCCCGCACAAGTACTCCGACGACGGCGGCTTGACCTGGTTCCCGTGCCGGAACGGCGATTCCGAGGAGCCCCCCCATCCGCTTTACACGCCCGACCTCAAGGACCTGGACAAGGCCCACGAGAGGGCCCCGAATAACATCATCCAGATACCGGCGGAGCTGATTCCCGGCCCGATGATGGTTCCGTACAAGGGCTCGCTGGCCTCGTTCTCGCCCCCGGGAACGCATTGGGCGGCGCATGACGGCAAGGCCTGGGACGTGACCGTGCGCGATGTCAAAGACTACGAGAAATGGAACAAGATCCCGCCCTTCGGCGCATCCAAGGGCTACGCGGAAAGCACCGTGGTCTCGGTGGAGGACAAGCACGTTTTCGTCTGCAAGGGCGGCAACTACCGGCTGAGCTTCTACGAGAAGGACACCAGGGACACTAAGCACGGCAAGGCCACTTCCATGGTCAAGCTCGAGCAGGAGCAGCAGACCGACCTGGCCGTCGCCCACTGGGACGGCGACGCCGGCCAGTGGTCCAGCGAGACGCTCGAGACCGAGCGCGTCTGGGAGAGCATCCTCACCGCCAGCGGCGATGCGGTTTTCTGCTTCTACGCGAAGGTCGAGAAAACGGACGGCGACAAGAAGATCTGGACGGTCTTCTACCGCCGGTGGGCCGACGGCACGTGGGGCGAGGCGGTCAAGGTGGCCGAGGACCCGGTCCGCATCAGCCGCCTGGCCGCCCCGCAGCGCTGTCCGCCGAGCTATGCGGCGGTCCTGTGGGACCACGTGGTCCAGAAGGGCGAGCCGGGGCCGGACGGCATACGGTTCGCGCGGGTGCCAAACAAGTAGGGAGGATTCACAAATGTTCTGGAATCAAAAGTGCCGCGTGTTCCCGCGGAACAGCCAAAAAAACTGATTTCGGAAAGGGGGCCGTTATGAAAACGATATTCTGGGCAAAGACAGCCGTGACGCTTCTGGGGGTGGGCTGTTGGATGGGGGTGGGCGATGCCGGGGCGGCGGACGGGGGGGACCCGGCCAAGGCCGCCGCGGCGGAGGCCGGCGTCACCATCCTCGACATGAAAAGCTACTGGCGGGTTCACGCCACCAAGGGCCCCCACATGGTCCCCATCGAACTGCTCAAGGAAACGGAGACAGACGCCACCTCCCCCCAGTTCTGGGTTACGAGGTACGACCCCTGCGCGCACGGGCCGGAGAGAACCAGTCCCGAGGCCCGAACGGTGGGGGATGAGGAAACCCCTCCGCCTCCGAAGGAGTGGATGCGGCCGGACTACGATGACTCCTTCTGGGCGCGCTCGGCCGGCTCTTTCGCTGACCGTCGGGGCCATGCCGCCGCGTGGGCGGACATGGGCTGCCGCCGCCTCTGCCTGCGCGGCCGGTTCAAGGTCGCGGACCCGGCCGCGGTGAAAAAGCTCATCCTGGCCGGCGAATACCGCGGCGGGGTGGTGGTCTTTCTCAACGGCCAGGAAGTGCTCCGCCGGCACCTGCCCGGAGGCGAACTCGGTCCCCTGGCCCTGGCCGAGCCCTACCCCAGGGAGGCCTACGTTGACGCGGCCGGGAAAGTGCTCCCCGGGTCCTACTTCGCCGACCCGCGGATCCAGAAGGGCGAGCAAGACCTCGCCGCGCGCCTCAAGAAACAGGACAACAGGATACTGGAGCCGGTCGAGCTGCCGCTGAGGCTTCTTCGGAAGGGGACCAATCTGCTGGCCGTAGGGTGCTACGAGAGCGCCTTCCGGCCGGAGGCGATGAAATGGTGCGGCGACCGAAGGGTGTGGGACCAGTACCCCTCGTGGCCGCATATCGGGCTGGCATCCCTGCGCCTGGCCGCCGAGGGTGATGGGCTCATCTCCAACGTGTCCCGCCCCAAGGGCCTCCAGGTCTGGAACCAGGACATTCACCGGCTCTTCGGGACCGAGGCCTACGGGGATCCCGACGAGCCGATTCGCCCCATCAGGCTGGCGGGTGTTCGCAACGGCTTCTATTCCGGACAGGTGGTGGTGAGCGCGGACGCGGTCCTTGCCGACCTGAAGGCCGCCGCGACCGGCCTGGCGCAGGCAGGCGGCGGCGGGAAGATTCCGGCCTCCAGCGTCCGGGTACTCTACGGCGATCTGCCGCCGTCGGGGGAATACGAGAAGCTGGTCGGCGGGAAGTTCTTCATCAGCCTGAATGAGGCCCCCCCGGCGGAGGCCGGCAATGTCCGGCCGGTATGGGTCACCGTGCGGGTGCCCGGGGAGGTTCCCGCCGGCATGTACAGGGGAGCCCTGACGATCTCCGCCGCCGGGGCATCGCCCGTCGAGATTCCCATCGAGGTGGAGGTCATTGACTGGGCCCTGCCGTCACACCCCTCGGACTACCAAGGCTTCGTGGGCATCTACCAGTCGCCGGAATCTCTGGCCATCCAGTACAATGTTCCCATGTGGTCGGAGGAGCACTGGAAGCTGGTCGAGAAGTCGTTCGATCTGTTGGGCTACCTGGGCAACAGACACCTGGTCATCCCCCTGATCACTCAAAGCCAGTTCGGCAACGACGAGAGCATGGTGCGGTGGATCAAACAAACCGATCTGCCTGCCGGGGCGGCCCGCCTGCCAGGCGGCGGGCAGGCGCAGGCAGGCGGCTCGTACAAATACGACTTCTCGATCTACGACCGCTATGTCGCGCTGGCGAAGAAACATTGCAAAATCAGCATGCTGTCCCTCATCGTGTTTCACGCGGCGCCCGCATGGGATCCCAAACTCGGGCCGGGGGGGGCATGGAACGACTGGGGCCAGGCCGGTCCCGACAAGCCGACTTTCGTCACATTGGCGGACCCGGCCACCGGAAAGACCGAACCCATGAAGCTGCCGGTCTACGGGACCGAGGAGTGCAAGAAGCTCTGGAAAGCCCTGATGGACGAACTCTGGGGGCGCTTGAAGAAAGAAGAGCTGGACAAGGCCACGGTGGTGCTGGGCATCTGCGCCGAGGGCGGGGTCCATCCGGATGTGGTGAACCAGTTCAAGGAGGTTTTCCCCCAGGCAGCCGGATGGCATTACGGGGCGCATGGCCGGCCGCATTGGAAGGGGAAAAGCTTGAAGCTTGGGGAGTACATGTACATCCCATTTCAGCTTGGCCCTCCCGGAACCGGGCCGAGTGGGTGCAGACCCCGCCCGTACGATTGGTGGACTCCAGAGGGCGGCCAGCTCATCGTCATGAGCGAGAGGCAAGCCGACGTGCACCAGACCCCGATGGTCACCCGGACCATGGTTGAGCGGGCCATGCTCCTGGGCGACAAGGGGGCCGGCCGGATGGGTCTCGACTATTGGCCGGTGAAGGGCGCCGCGGGACCAAACTTCGGAACGAGCAGCCGGCTCGGCCACTTCCCGGAGTCCTCCGTCTGCCAGCGCACCCCGTTCCTGCACGCCCTGGCGTTTCCGGGCAAGAACGGTCCTGTGTCCACGGTCAAGATTGAGGCCATGCGCGAGGGATGCCAGGAGGCCGAGGCCCGGGCTTTCCTGGAATTGGCGGTGGTGAGGGACAAGACGATCACCGGAGAGCTGGCCGAGAAGTGCCGGAAGTTCCTGGACAGGAAGTGGGAGTTCTGCCGGATAGCCCACAGGCCGTGTGAGCACTACGCCTACGACGAGGGCTGGCAGACGCTCTCCGCGGACCTCTACCGGTTGGCCGCCGAGGTGGCCGGGAAGCTGGGCGGAAAGTAACAGCGAAACGGGGGAAACATCATGAGAACGACGATGGGCGCGACGATGAGGACGGTTGCGGTTGCCGGCGCCGTGGCGATTGTCGCACTGGCCGGCCGGCAGGGGACCGCCGCCGAGGCGTCACCCGACGTGAAACTGCTCTACGGTTTCGAGCCCGAGGAGATCGTGGGCCAGGCCGGCCAGGACCCGACCGGCAAGAGCAAGGACTGGAAGTTTGTCGGCAAGGTCTGGACGGAGGACGACGTCAAGAGCGGCTGGCGCGTCAAGGACCACCTTGACGTGCTCAGGCTCCCCGCCGACCACGACGGCCCGGTCTCCATCTACGTGCACGACGGCTCGCAGGACCGGTCGGAGATCACACTCTACCGCACCGGCGCCACCCAGGGCAGGTACGCCATGCGCGGCTCGCCAAATTTGAACTGGGGCTGGGTGAAGTCGGTCGTCGACGGGAAGGGGGAGGGCGGCGCGGGGTCGGGGCCTGGGCCGGGGAGCTACCACACCGTACGAGAGCATTTCTTCGGGCGCGAGTGCAACATCATGGACGACGCCCTGGCCAACTGCCGGAGTCGGCGGGACTGGTCGGGCTACGACCGGTTGCGCATTGACGTCTACAGCCAGGGCGCCCCGGTTGTGCTGGGAATGCGGGTTCAGGACGCCTCCGGACCCAAGTCCAGGAAGGGCTACCACGCGGGATTGCGCACCGATCTGGCCGTCTTCAACGTCCCCCGGGAGAAACAGGTCACGCTTGACTTCCCCATGGCCGATATGGCCCGTGTGGCCGAGATGGACCTGTCCAAGGCGATGGGGTTTCTCATTCAGGTCAACGACTACAAGGGCAATGCGGAGATGTTCCTTGACAACATCCGCCTGGTGACCAAAGGGGCCGCCGAGAAGGACGTCAGGCACCCGCTCATGAAGATGGAGGGCGAAATCCAGCCCTTTAAACGCAAGGTCGTCTACAATCCGACCCGGCGCTTTGAGGAGAAGATGGAGCGCAAGACCGGACCGGTTGAGAAAGTCGGGCCGGTGGACATCGCCTTTGCGCCCTGGGCCCATGGTGATGCGGGGCACTTCGGCGGCAACGGCTGCGTCTACTCCCAAAACCGTATCCGCGGCTGCGCGGCCTACGACAACGACCGGTTGTGTTTTCTCTTCGGGGGGAGCGACGAGAAGCGGTATCAGGGGATGTTCGCCGCGGCCAGCTTCGACGGGGGGAAGACCTGGGGCGGCCTGAAGCCCGGCGAGAAGGAGGCGGTTCTGCTCAAAACGTGGCATGGCCGAGCGACCGGTTCCTCGGACAGCACCGGCGACATCTATCTGGTGGGTACCGAGAACTGCATGAGCTATCACGAGGGCTACGATACGTTCTTCCGGCGGCTGGCCTTCACCGGGGAGGGCTGGGAGGACGACCGCGTTTCGATGATTGACCAGAACATGCGCAAGTGCCCCGGAACCTCGCACGCCTGGCGGCTGGCCTCGGGCCGCATATGGGCCACGTGGTGCCATTCGGACGCCGCCCCTGAGTGCACCATGGCCAAGTACAGCGACGATGACGGCTACACGTGGGCGCCCTCCAAGGACGCGTCAGTCACAGAACTGCCGCGGCCGTTCTACGAGGCGAATCTGGAGGACCTCAAGAAGCCCGTTGCCGAGCGGCCCAAGCCCCCCGAGGCGGTGCTGCTCTGGCCCTCGACGCCCGTCCCCGGGGCGATCCTTCTGCCCTACGGGGATGGCGAGGGCGTGGCCGTGCTCGGCTTTAAGGAGTGGCAGGTCCACGACGGGAAGGCCTGGGGGCCCAGACGGAATGTGGGCCTGCCCGGGAATGGGTCAACGGCAACGGTTGTAGGCAAAGACCGCATTTTTATGGCCACCGGTGGTGGCTATAACGAGAAGCGAGGCCCCCTGGTGGTCGCCGACGGCAAGGCCGGCGGCGACTGGGTCAGGCAGACCTTGGAAACCGGCGACGTCGGCGACGTGATCCTCTCCGCCAGCGGCGAGGCCGTCTTCTGCTTCTACGTGAAGGTGGTGACGAAAGACGGCGCCGAAGTGGCCAACGAGGTGCGTTATCGGCGCTGGAAGGACGGCGCGTGGGGCGAGTCGGAGATGGTGGCCAGAGAGGACTTTCGCATCAACCACCTGGCCGCGCCGATAATCTCGCCGCCAAACTACGCGGCCGTGTGGTGGGACGAGCGGATGCTGGGGGGCGCCGCCGGCCGCGCCAAGCCGTTGGCGCTACGCTTCATGCGGATACCGAATCAGTAGACTCTTGGTCGTAAAATCTTGTGAGAAACGGCAAGAAAATATCTGTTTGCGAAGCGACAAAACCGCTCATCCTGAGCCCGTCGAAGGATGAGCAGGGGATGCAGAAGGGGAGATATCAGCTCATGGTTCGACAAGCTCACCATGAGCGGTACTGAGGATGTCGTCCTGTTTGGTTCCGGCGATGCCGGGTTGTGGGACTGAACGGTTACTAATTTTTAAGGAATGCTCACCATGAACGGATATCCATAAGGGCTCACCATGAGCGGTACCGAGGATGTTGTCCTGTTTGGTTCCGGCGATGCCGGGTTATGGGGAGCAGAACACAAAAAGGTATGGGAACCGGCAAGGGAGGCGAATCATGATGAGGGTGAAAACAGTTCTGGCGCTGGTGGCCGCTTTTCTGCCGGTGGCATGGGGATGCGCGGCGGAGGCGGCGGAGCCGGCCAAGGACGGCGCGGCGGCGGAATCGGCCGCGCCCGGCGTAGCGGCTCTCGGCGCCAGGAGTTCCTGGCGTTGCCATTTCACTTGGGGCACGCAACCGGTCCGGCGCGAGTCGGGAGAACTGGTCCACGCCAACATGAGTGTGTTGTTTGAGGGCGTCAAAGACCCATCAACCGGCAAGGTAACGAGGCATCAATTGCGGGTGAGCAGGAAATTCCACACCCCCTTGCCGCCCGCCGATTGGAACGCCGTCGAGTTCGACAATTCCTCCTGGCCGCGCCGCACCGTTCCGGTATGCGCCGGACGCCCCCGCGAGGATGGGGGACGTTACCGCAACATCCCGTTGATCTGTCTGCGCGGAAAGTTTGTTGCCGATGACCCGGCCAAGGTCGGGGACCTGCGGATCAGTGTCAGCTACCGTGGTGGAGTCGTGGTCTGCTTCAACGGCCGGGAGATCAAGCGCGCCAACCTGCCCGATGGGACGCTGGACCCCTTGACGCCCGCCGAGGATTACCCCATGGAGGTCTTCCTGAATCCGGCCGGAGAGCCAATAAGGCACAGTAACAACGACAAATATTATAAAGAGAACGGGGATCGCGTCAGGAAGCAGCGTGTGCGCGAGATGACCGCCGTCATACCCGTCTCGCTGGTCAGGAAAGGGGTAAACGTCCTGGCGCTGGAGGTTCACGGCGCTCCGCTTCCGGAGTCCGTTTTGAACAAGCACGTCAAGAGCGACGGCAGCGCGCCCAGAATGGACGATCTGGAGACATACTACTACTGGTCCCTGGGCGGCGTGGACGACATACGGCTGACATCCGCGGGCGGGGCGGGGTTCCAGGACGGCTCCATCCGGCCCAAGGGGATCCAGGTCTGGAACCATCCGATCACCGAGTGGGTCCCGGTGACGGATTTCGGCGGCCCTGGCGAGAAGCTCGCCGCCGTCCGGATTGTGTCCCCGCGCAACGGGGCCTTTTCCGGCCAGGTGGTCATCGGTTCCACGGAGCCGCTCAAGGGTCTGAAGGCGACGGCCTCGGACCTGGCTGGCGAGGGTGGCGCGGCCATCCCCGCTTCGGCCGTCGAGGTCCGCTGGGGCGTGCCCGATGGCTACCGCGGGGGCGGTTCGGGCGGTACCCCGTACTTTGATGGATTGGCCGAGTCGCCCCCCGCGGAGACGCCGGTTTTCAAGGCGTCCGGCGCCGCGGTCCAACCGGCCTGGATCACCGTCCACACGCCGGCCGACGCCAAGCCCGGCGAGTATCGCGGCAAGGTGACGCTCGCCATGAGC
>JAZDJP010000141.1:0-2053 GCA_043803805.1 Planctomycetota bacterium | reverse complement strand
TGACGGGGAAGTCCCGGGCGTAAATGGTGTCGAAGGCCCCGAGGATGTTGAGTTTTCCCCGTTGGTCCTCCGTCGCCGCGTCGCAGATGGCCGCCATCTGGATATCCATGACGGGCCATTATACCCGGGAACCGCGGGAATGGCGAATGACGAATTTCGAGCGTCGAATTTCGAATGTCGAATTAGAGAATTAAAATTTCCCCTCCACCGACAGAACGACATTCGTCCCCGGCTCGTTCAGCCCGGATCCGAAGAGACGGTAGTCCTTGTCCGTGAGATTTTCCACCGCAACGTTCACCGTGACGTCCGGACGGACGCGGTATCCCCCGCGCAGGGAGACGATCGCCCAGCCCGGGGTGCCCCCCGGGGCCATGCGTTCGGTGTCGGATTTTTCGCTCGGGGCATAGTCGCTCCGATCCTTCTCCCCGGACATTGTGACGATGGTTTCCGCCCAGTAACGCGCGTCGGGATTCCAGCGCAGGGCGATCAGCCCGCGGACGGGCGGGGTCTTGTCGAGGGGGGTTTTTTGGACGACCCCGGTCGCCGCCGTCGCGGTGAGGCCGGTCACGGGATCCACACAGGCGTCTCCCTCGGTTTCGATCCACGCGAAGCCGCCCGAAACCGTCCAGGCCGGGCGGAACGTCCAGGATGCCTCCGTTTCGATTCCCCGGGCGTACCCCTCCCCGAAGTTGGCCTTGGATTGGGCGTTCGCTCCGAACTGGGGGGCGCTCACCCGGCGGATGACGTCGTCCAGGTCGGTGTGGTAGAGGTACGCCCCGGCGGATGCCCGATTCCCGCGGGCCTTGAATCCGATTTCGTAGGTGATGGTCTTCTCGGGACGGAGGCCCAGGGCCGGGTAGTCCGTTTGTCCCGATAACGCGACGCGGACCGCCGTCGTATCGCTCAGATTGGGGGTCCGGAATCCCTGGGAGACGCCGGCGAAGACGTTGAATCCCGGCGTGATGTGGTATAACGCCCGGGCGCTTCCCACGACCGATGACCAGGAATCCGAGAAGGGCTCGAGACCTGCCGTCGTCCCGAGGGGGTCCGGGTCCACCACGCCGGCGTCCAGTGCCGCATACTGGAACCGTCCCCCGAGAAGGATATCCAGCCGTTCCACCGGGGAGAATCGGTCCTGGAGATAAATGCCCAGAAGGTCCGTCGCGGCGTCGTCGGCCACCTCCCCCCGGGCGAATTCGGTGATCGTGCCGTTGGAGGCGAGGTCATGCCCCTCGCTCTGGACGAAATCCCGGTAGTAGTCCACGCCTCCCGTGAGATGGCCGATTTTCGTCGCGGCGGCCACCTGTCCCCAGACCCCCAGGGTGTCCACATCGGTTTCCCGGCACTCCTGTTTGGAGGCGGATGTGATCCGGTCCAGTTCCTCCGTCTGGCGGTGCCAGGAGAGGCTCGCGCTCACCCCTTCAAGCGCGCCGCCCGGCTTCTCGTCATGGTACTGGACATAGGCCAGCGTCCGGGTATTGTCGAAGTTGTGGCGGAGGTCGGTTCCGACGGTGGAACCGTAAAAACTCCGGGAGAACACCGTCTTGTGGGTGCGCGGGACATCGTCCTGGGCGGTGTGCTGGAGCGCGGTGACGATGCGTTTTTCCCCGCTGAGGCGCCGGGTGTATTTGGCGTCCACGTCGTATTCATCGTATCCCGTTTCCGGGAGCATCCCTGTGCCGCGTCCGGCCGCGAGGTCCCCGAAGTCCTTTATCGTCCCGCCGACCACGAAGCCGGACGGGCCGAAATTCCCTTCGCCTTCGACGCGGGCGATGTGGCTGGCCTCGGCGCTGGAAAACCTGTACACGGCGCGGCCGTTCGCGTGGGCGCCGGGCGCGAAGGATGTCCGCTCGCGGCTCATGGCCTGCGCGGCGCCGCCGAGGGCGTCGCTGCCGTACAGCACGGACGCGGGGCCCCGCACGATCTCGATCCGGTCCACCAGGTACGGGTCCACGGTATTCCAGTATTGGACGGGGCCGTCGCGCCAGCAGGAGTTGTTGAGGCGGATGCCGTCAATCAGGAACACGTTCCGGTTCCCGGTGAATCCGCGCAG
>JAZDJP010000140.1:0-7384 GCA_043803805.1 Planctomycetota bacterium | reverse complement strand
CCGCTCGCCGGTCCGGATGCGGATGACGTCGGCGAGGTCGTACACGAAAATCTTCCCGTCTCCGATTTTCCCCTCCGGTCCCGATCGCGTCGCGGCGAGAATGGCCTCGATGACCCGGGGGGCGGTGTCGTCGTCCACGGCGACCTCGATCCGGGCCTTCCGGAGAAGGTTCACGGTGTATTCCTGGCCCCGGTACATCTCGGTATGTCCTTTCTGGCGGCCGAAACCCTGGACATCGCTCACGGTGAGGCGGAAGACCTGGATTTCCGCAAGGGCCTCCTTCACGGCCTCGAGTTTGGAGGGGGGGATGATGGCTTCGATCATTTTCATGGCGAATACTCCGATTTATGGAAGATTTTAGCAAACCCAGTGCCGTAGCCATGGCCTTTTCCTTGAGATTGTACCTTTTCTATTTGATGTGCAACATGTTATAAATAATCATGCGATATTTGGCATATTGGCGCGTGCCTATTTATTGTGCCCGAAATTGATGGATATGCCTATTACGTGGTCACTCAACCGCAATGAAGATCCTCGGGAAAATCGGCGAGGGATTCGGCGATGACCCGCAGGAAGGAAGGGACCACGAGCCGCCGGGACATGTTGCCGCGCGTATTCAGATGAAATTCTTCGACTTTTTTACCCGCCGCACTTGAAAAGCGGAGCCATCTGTCAATAATAGCGTCCCCGCGTCGTGCGGTGACGGGGCATTAGACCGATGAAAAGAGGAGGAATGAAAATCATGGGGTTCAACCAACGTGTTCTGATCGTCGGGTATGGCTCCGTCGCGCAGTGCACCCTGCCGATATTTCTGAAGTTGACGCGGATCCCCCCCGGGAACATCACCGTGATGGATTTCGAGGACAAATCCAAAATCATCCGGCCCTGGACCGCCCGGGGCGTTCGCTTCGTCCGGAAAAAGATCACGAGGGAGAACATGGGGACGGTCCTCGGCCAGTATCTTTCGGTCGGCGATCTCCTCGTGGATCTGGCCTGGAACATTGACTGCTGTGAAATTCTCCAGTGGTGCCACGATCGCGGCGTTCTCTACGTCAACACGTCGGTGGAACTGTGGGACCCCTATGCCGGCGCCCCGAACAAGCACCCGACCGAGCGGACGCTCTACTGGCGGCACATGAATCTCCGGCGGATGGCGGCGTCGTGGACGCGCCCGGGCCCCACGGCGGTCATCGAACACGGGGCCAACCCGGGCCTCATCTCGCACTTCACCAAGCAGGGGCTTCTCGACATCGCCGCGAAGGTTCTCGCCGACCGGAAGGTCCGCGGGCGGGACGCGGAGGCGATCCGCGAACTCATGCGGACCCGGACGTTCAACCGCCTGGCGATGAAACTCGGCGTCAAGGTGATCCATTGCAGCGAGCGCGACACCCAGATCTCGGATGTCCCCAAACGCGTGAATGAATTCGTGAACACCTGGTCCATCGAGGGGTTCCGCGAGGAGGGGACGACGACCGCGGAGATGGGATGGGGGACCCACGAGAAGGAACTGCCGCCGGATGCCTTCACGCATCGAGCGGGTCCGAAGAACCAGATTTGCCTCGCGCGGATGGGGATGAACACCTGGGTCCGGTCATGGGTGCCGGATTACACCATCCGCGGCATGGTCGTCCGGCACGGCGAGGCGTTCACGATTTCGGATCACCTGACGGTCCGGAAGAACGGAAAGGCGGTCTACCGGCCCACGGTGCACTATGCCTACTGTCCCTGCGACGCGGCGATCGTGTCGCTCTCCGAGCTTCGCGGCGACGACTATGAACTCCAGCCGAACCTCCGCATCATGAACGACGAAATCACGACCGGGGCGGACATCCTCGGGGCGCTCCTCATGGGCCACGCCTATAATTCCTGGTGGACGGGAAGCGACCTGTCCATCGGGGAGTCGCGGCGGCTCGTCCCGCACCAGAACGCCACGACGATGCAGGTGGCCATTTCCGCCGTCGCGGCCTCCCTGTGGATGATGGAGAATCCGGAGCGGGGGGTGTGCGTCCCGGACGACCTGCCGCATGATTTTGTGCTGAAAATCGCCCGGCCGTACCTGGGAAAATTCATCTCCCGGGCCTCCGATTGGACGCCGCTCAAGCACCGGCGGAATGTGTTTCGGGGATTCAATCGCGACGATATTGACACGCGCGATCCATGGCAATTTAAAAACTTTCTCGTGACGGAGTAGATGCCCATGAACCGATTGAAAATGCTTCAGGATCTGGCCCGGCGGCACGGGACGCCCCTCTTCATCGTGGACCACGACGAACTCCGGCGGAACTATGCCGAGTTCAAAAAATGCCTCCCGCGCGTCCAGGCGTACTACGCGGTGAAGGCGAATCCGGACCCTGCGATCGTGAAGACGCTCTACGAGGCCGGGGCGAGCTTCGACGTCGCGTCCATCGAGGAGTTCGACATTGTCCACCGGTACATCCGCCACCTGCCCGAGAAGGCGCGCCAGGACTACATCTGGGACAAGATCATCTACGCCAACCCCATCTCCGCGAACGAGACGCTCCGGGCCCTGGACAAATACAAACCGCTCGTGACCTACGACAACTACGAGGAAATCCACAAGACCCGGAAATTCGCGCCCCACGCGGGGTTGATGCTGCGCCTCAAGGTCCCGAACACCGGGGCGATGGTGGAACTCTCCTCCAAGTTCGGGGCGTCCCCGGGCGAGGCCGTGGACCTCATCGAGGAGGCCTTCCGGGCCGGCATCACGGTGGAGGGCCTCAGCTTTCATGTCGGGAGTCAGACGACCAACTTCGAGAATTATGTCCAGGCGCTGAACCTTGCCGCGAATATTTTCGAGGAGGCCTGGGGGCGCGGCCATCCGGAGGTGAAGATTCTCGACATCGGCGGCGGCTTCCCGGCGCCCTACGACAAATCGGTGAAGCCCCTCCGGCTTCTGGCGAAGACGTTGAATTCCGAGTTCGCCCGGTTGTTCCCCCCCGGCATGGAGATCCTCGCCGAGCCGGGGCGGTTCCTCGTGGCGACGGCGGCGACGCTGGTGGCCAAGGTCATCGGCAAGGCGGTCCGGGACGGAAAGCCCTGCTATTACATTGATGACGGCGTCTACCACACGTTCTCCGGGATCGTCTTCGATCACTGCAAATACCGGGTGAAGGCGTTCCGGAAGGGGAAGAAGGCGATCAGCGCCGTGTTCGGGCCGACGTGCGACGCCCTGGACACGATTTCGCTCTCCGAGGAACTGCCGGACCTGGCGCTGGGGGACCTGGTGTACTCCCCGAACATCGGGGCCTACAGCCACGCCTCGTCCACGTTCTTCAACGGCTTCCCGCCGGCGAAGGTGATCCACATCAACCAATAGGGGCGACGGAACGGCGGGCCGGGGCCGGGCGGGAAGCAACAACGACGGTAGGGAGTCGGAGGGGCAAGACGCAACAGGGTATAGTATGTTACGGAAAGCCTCCGTTCTTGTTGGCCGGAGAAAGCGACTGAGCACCCCACGGACACACTTACAGAACGCGACAGTTTGATGTTGACGGCTCTGGGTATAGTTGCTATCAATAGTAGCAATGTTACCCAGAGGTGAAAAAATGCCCAAGAGACAGATTCTGATACGGGACGTGCCGGAAACACTGTACGAATGGATCGAGAACGAGCGGTATGCGAAACGCGTATCCCAGAAAGAGTTTTTGCTGAAGGTGCTCGGGAATGCCGCCGCTCACTCAACGGCGGATACGGGAACGGCAGGTTCGTCGGCGTTCAGCCGGATGACGTTGGTGTATTGGAAGAACAAGAAATTCTGGCTGGGCAAGTTGCTCGAACACCCGGAAATCATGACCCAGGGCCGGACATTGGAGGAATTGGAACGGAACATCCGCGAGGCGTTCATGCTGATGGCGCTTGATGAGGTGCCCGAAAAATACCAAATCCGCGAAGTGGTTATGGCATGAAACGGCGCGATTTGCTTCGAAAACTTCATCGGGAAGGGTGTGTTCTGCTCCGCTCCGGCGGCAATCACGATATCTACGTGAACCAGAAGACGGGCAAAAAACAACCGGTTCCTCGGCACGGTGAGATTGATGAACACTTGGTCAAACACATTCTACGCTATCTGGGTTTGGCGTGAGGTTGCCGATGACCGCCAAACAGAACCAATGGACCCGGGAACAGTTGGTTGTCACGCTCGACCTCTATTGTCGGACGTCCTTTGGTCGCCTACACCGGGGTAATCCTGATGTGATCGCACTGGCAAAGGCGATTGGAAGAACGCCAAGCGCAGTGGCGATGAAACTGGTGAACTTCGCGAGTTTCGACCCGACCCAACAACGGCGTGGTATTCATGGGTTGAGCAACGCGGGCCGAGAAGACCGGCGGGTGTGGGAGGATTTCAGTAATGATTGGGAATCTCTGGCTATTGCGGGCGCGACGATGCGAGAGCACATGGGAATGGGAGAGCGTAAGGCGGATGACTCGTCCCTTGCTCTTGCGGCCGGACGGGATACACCCACCGAGACAACGCGACAGACGAAAGTGCGTCTCGTGCAGGGTTTCTTTCGCGATGCCGTTCTGGCAAGTTACGATTTCACTTGCTCATTCTGCGGATTGTGCCTGACCGAGATGCTGACTGCAAGTCACATCGTTCCGTGGAGTTGCGACGAGGCCAAGCGTGCCGATCCGCGAAATGGAATTGCTCTTTGCGCGTTTCACGACCGAGCGTTTGATCGGGGGCTTGTGACTGTGCGATGTGACATGACAGTATGGGTTTCGAACAGAGTGAAGATCAAGGCGGTAACGCCGTTGCATCAGATCGGATTGCTGGACATGGACGGAAAGACCATCCGAATGCCTGCCCGTTTTGCGCCGGATCCGGCAGCCTTGGAGTACCACAATACTCGCGTGTTCCGATAAGCGAGGAGACGAACGATGACCACTTTTTCGTTGGTACTGCCGTCGGCGGATGTCTTTCAGATTCTTGATGCCGTGGATAGTCGAGCCGAGTCTTGGGAATACACTGCGGGACATCTGGCCGGTAATCTGGACCAAGACGACGAATTTCGGGCACCTGAGGAATGCGACAGTGCAGATGAAGCGGCGGGCATCGCCAAACATTTCCGCGATATTGGCGCAACGATACGCAAGCAGATCAAAACGCAGTAGTCACACGCTTCGGACGCGATTTCCCATTCCTGACCACTGACAATGTGGGCGACCTGTTGGTTCTGATTCGGACCGGGAAAACCGCGTTTCATGGGTTTGTGTTTGACCTGCCGGACGATATTGCTGACGTTCAGGCCAGTCTCGGAGTGGAGGTCATCGGAACGTGGGGGCTGTATGAAGGTCTTGCCCGTCCACCCGAAACGGAAGACGACTGCATCCATCGACGGTTCGCCGCTTTTGTGAAACCGCTTCGCGCTTTTCCCGATACGAAGACCTTTTCCGCGGTGACACGGGATTCAATTCTCGCGTGTGTCCGGGCCTTCCCGACACAAACGGCGGACAATCGGCTTATGTTGTTGATGGATCGTGAGTATGCCTTGTTCAGGATGGCCGAACGGTTACTTTGTCAGGATGAAATCTGCCGACAGTTCAGCACGGTGGATGATTTTCTGTCAACGGCTGCGCGTATCATGAATCGCCGCAAATCTCGCGCTGGCCGTGCACTGGAAAATCACGTTGGTTATTTGTTGCGGGATGCGAAAATTCCCTTCGATGCACGCCCATCCGTGGACGGTGAACCGGATGTTCTGATCCCAGGCAAGGCGCAGTACGAAAACCCCCGCTGGCCGGATGATCGGCTTTTTGTGGTTGGTGTGAAAACGACGTGCAAAGACCGGTGGCGGCAGGTGTTGAATGAGGCGCGCCGTGTGCGAAGGAAACACATTCTGACGGTTCAAAAAGGCATTTCCGCCAGGCAACTGGCAGAAATGCGGGATTCGGGCGTCTCTCTGGTCGTGCCGCAGAAACTCCACAGTATGTATCCTGCCGTGGAGAGGATGGAAGTTCTGACGGTCCGGCAGTTCGTTGACACCGTTCGACACACTCTGGCAATCACGGCATGACCGACGTACTGACAACGGAGCAACGGCGACGGTGCATGGCGCGAATACGACGGAAGGACACGGATCCGGAACGCCATGTCCGTAGCATGATTCACCGAATGGGGTTTCGGTATCGACTTAATGTCACCAGTTTGCCGGGAAAGCCGGATATCGTCCTCCCCCGCCTTCGGAAAGTTGTTCTTGTGCATGGTTGCTTCTGGCACATGCACCGATGCAAGTACGGGCGCGTGAAACCCGCCACAAACGCCGGTTTCTGGAAGGCAAAACGGGAAGAAAACCGGAGACGTGACGCAAGGGTACGCCGTGCCCTTCGCATCGCCGGATGGGACGTATTGATTGTGTGGGAATGTGAACTACGAGACGGCGACAAATTGAGGAAACGAATTCACGCTTTTCTGTCGGTTACACCGAGAGCAATGAGCAGCCAGCAATCGCACGGAGTACTACGCCGAGTCCGTCGTGGGTTTGCCGGGGTTCATTCGTGACGTCGTCGGGGTAGAGGCAAAATGGCGAAACTACAGAACAGCAAGTTGCCAATCGGGTTTAATACAACGTCCGTATCGTAGGAGGAGAGATCCAATGCCCGATGACAAGGCGATCGCAATAAGGAACCAAGTGCCCATGGGAATAAAAAATCCGATTCCCGATGTCGATGCACTTGTGAAAGAGTTTCTCTCAAGGTTTGCTCCACTGGAAATCGGAAATGAATTTTTGGTTCTGACAGACGCAATCAATCTGTCTCGTTACTGTGAGTGTCATATATTAGCGAGCAAGCTCACCACACTCGGGACTATTGATGTGCCTCTCGATCCGGAAGAGCAGGCAGAGTATAGAGCGAATAGGGATATTGAAGTTGACCATGTTGCATTTTCGAAGATGCAGGAGGATGCAAGACTTCGGCGAAGTTTCAGCAATATCGTTGCTGAGTACACAACGCAGTATAATCCCGACAAGCCACTCAAAATCATAGGTGGGCAACATCGTTTTGAGGCTATACGAGAGGCTCTCACGGAAAAGGTTGATGAGTATCACGGTCTTAAAATCTATTTCGGACTGGATACGGACCAGCGGTTAGACGTCCAGTTGATTTCAAATACAACAATTGCTGTTTCGCGCGACCTCATTGACAGGATGCAAGAGACGGTGAGCGGTCCGGAGTTGCGAAGCTGGTGCCAGACTGTTGGACTACTCCCAGTTGGTAAGGATTTTTGTAACCGTTCACGGCCAGAAAAATCCGACGCAGATTTTTCGCCGGCTGGACGATAGTATTCTACATGGAAGTTGCAGCACTTCAACACCTTTCCAAGGAGCAGATGATCGCCCTGGTGGTGGCGCAGGACCGCCAGATC
>JAZDJP010000139.1:0-2328 GCA_043803805.1 Planctomycetota bacterium | reverse complement strand
GGCGATCACCATGGGCGTCGGGACCATTCTGGAGTGTCGGCGCCTGGTGATGCTCGTGACCGGGAAAAGCAAGGCGGAGGTGCTGGCCAAGGCGGTGGAGGGGCCCATCACCGGCATGATTTCGGCCAGCGCCATCCAGCTCCATCCGAGTTGCGTGGTGGTTGTGGACGAGGATGCCGCCGCGAATCTTCGGGAAACGGACTACTATCGCTGGATATTCGAGAACGAGCCGGAGTGGCTGGAATTCCACTCGAAGTAAATTCACACCACGGAAACACGGAAGATCACGGAGACACGAAAAGTGCGGCATGCCGTCATTGCGAACGAGACTGATTTTTCAAGAAGATAAACGTTCGCGTTGACTCCAAGACTCCGAGACTCCAAGACTCCAAGACTCTCAGACTCTCAGACTCTCAGACTCTCAGACTCTCAGACTCTCAGACTCGGCGACTCGCTGACTCGCCGACTCCAGACTTCTTCCTCCGTCCGGATGACGCGCGAGAAACATCCCGGCCAGCCACCGAAACGTCCGCGGGAAGTGGCGGACGAGGAAGACGGCGAGTTTGCCGTGGCCGGTGACGACGACGACGGGGCTTCGCCGGAGGATGCCGGAAGCGATCTCCCGCGCCGCGCGTTCCGCCGGCATCACGAACCACGGCCAGGCGTGGGCCGGGGCCTCCGGGTGGAATTGCCCGGAACTGTCCACCTGGCGGAATTCCGTGTTCACGTATCCCGGCGCGACGTACACCACGCCCACGCCACGGGATTTCATTTCGAACCCGAGGGAGGATGCCAGCGCCCGGACGGCGTGTTTGCTCATGGCGTAGGCGCCGGCGCCGGGGAGGGCGACGAATCCCGTCACGCTTCCGATGACGGCGAAGCATCCTTTCGAGGCGAGAAGCGCCTCGCGGGTGGCGTAAAACGTGTGGAGTACCCCGAAGATATTTGTCTCAAACTGACGGCGGTAATCCTCGACGTCGAGTTCCTCCACATTTCCGCGGACACCGAACCCGGCGTTCGCGACGACGATGTCAATTTTCCCGAATTTCTCCAGGGTGAGGGTGACTGCCCGCCGGAGATCCTCCGGGCGTGTGACATCGCAGAGGACCGAAAGCGCCCGCCGGCCGGATTTCCCGATTTCCCCGGCGAGGGCCGCCAGGCGATCCTCCCGTCGCGCCGTGAGAACAACATCCGCCCCGCGCCGGGCGAACTCCCGCGCCAGCGCCGCCCCGATCCCCGCCGAGGCGCCGGTGATGAAGACGATTTGTCCGTCCGCCCGCCGCATAAGGGCAATTGTGCCTCATGCGGCGGGCGGTGTAAAGGGCTGTTTCAAAACCGGAACCGTCGGCCCGAGGCCGAGCGAAAGCCCGCCAGCCAAGGAGCGCCGACGACTGCGTATCAACGGAGAGATACGCCGAGGAGGCGCGACGCCGGATGGCGGGCTTGCAGCCGGCCGGAGCCAGGTAACGGTTTTGAAACAGCCCTTAAAGGTCGTTAATCCGTCAGCGTGTTTTCTGGATCCATCACCCGGCCCAGATATTTGTATTTCAACACATTACTTGTGAGTGTGCCGGTCCATGCCGGACCTTCCGCTCCCGCGGCGGCGGATTCATCCCGGGGACATGTGTAGGTGGCGCGAATGCGATATTCCCCCGTGGACAAGGTTTGTCCGGAGCCACCCGCTTGGGTCAGCATGTCGGGAATTGCCGAACACAACCGCAGGGAGAGTCCCGGGGCGATCTTCACAAACCGGTCTTTCCCGGAACGGATGGAATATTCAGACAGGTCGGGAATTCCCTTCACCTCGGTTCCCGTGGCGGTATTCACGGAAATTCGGATTTTCATCGAGGTCGGATCACCCGTGTCCAACTTCCCACAGTCGAAGATGACCGGTTTGTCCGTGGTATTCCGGATGACGACATCGAAGACGCCTCCCTTCGCCTCTCCGTACAAAAGCGCGAGTTGGAGTCCGTTGGCGATCGGGGCGTCCACCTTTTTTTCGACAACGCGAACGACCGCCTCATTGCTTTCCAATTCTCCGATTTTGATCTTGAGGTGACATATTCCGGGAATCAGCCGATACCGGATGAACGTTCGATCGATAAATCCATCCAACGCGGAATAGGTGCTCTCGGCATCCCGGAATCGTGCCAGTAGGTGACTGCCATCGGGTTTGATCACATCCGGCGATTGTTTCGAGGGGGGGGTATTCCCAGGGGCTCCCTCAAATTGTTCGCCGCCCCCGGCGCCCTGCCTGCGTGTGAGTTCCACAGGGTTTCCATCCTCGCGGGAAAGGAGGATTTCCGTTTCCGCCGGTTCATATCGCAA
>JAZDJP010000138.1:0-16268 GCA_043803805.1 Planctomycetota bacterium | reverse complement strand
ACCCGACCCTTGATGATGAGTCCCGCCGGGGAATCAGTTTCAACCCACGCCCCCCGCGCGGGGGGCGACAAGAGCATCTTGCGAAGTTGAACGCCCGGCTCGACGTTTCAACCCACGCCCCCCGCGCGGGGGGCGACTTCTCGGCGGGGGCGAAGGATTCGACCGTGGCGTTTCAACCCACGCCCCCCGCGCGGGGGGCGACCGTAACACGTTAACCACATACCCTAACTCATGTTACTTTCCCATTTGCGCGTACCCAACAGAAACCAGAAAAATTCGAACGTTCCCATTCCGGCAATTCTTCGCATCTTCTTGTCAAAGAACATGTTTTGCGCGATGCGAACCCTCTTCACCACACCTGTCCTCTCCCGGTTCGCGCAAACCCAATTACACCACCAACGGATCGTTCCGAAGATCCAGTGTCGGTTTTGCCCCGACATGCTCCACCCGCCGTTGCCAGTTTGAACCGAGAAAGTAGAACCGCAAACTGTCCTTCTCCGGACAGATCAATTCCACAAGGCGATTTTTTAACGATGCCCATTGTCCCGGATCCACATCGCACTCGAATACCGAATTCTGCACCCGTTGCCCGAAATCCTCACACGTCCCGGCAACCTTTCTCAACCGGGTCCGGCCCGCCTTGTCCACCGTCGAAACATCATAACTCACCAGCACCATCATATCCGGTCCTCCCCATGCGACGATTCCATCAATATGCCGTTATCGCCAAAACACCGGCGGGTAACCGTCCAGGTCGCCCCGGAGAAACCGCGCCAGCAGAAGCGCCTGCAAATGAAAAAACAACCCGACCGGCGCGGTTTCTTTCAGGAACGGATGTTCCATCTCCTCCTGCTTACGTTTCTGATAGGCGACCAGAACGGTTTTTCGCGTCTCATCCGTCATTTCCACCGCGCCCGACTCGGTCTTGCGGAATCCCCGCCCCTCCACTTGACGCAAATTCACCAATGACAACACCAGCCGATCTGCAAAAAAGGGGCGGAATTCCTCCATGAGATCCAACGCCAGCGAGGGTCGTCCGGGACGCTCCCGATGCAGAAATCCCACTTGGGGATCGAGTCCGACTCCCTCAGCCGCGGCGGCGCAATCATGGGCCAACAGTGAATAAACGAAGGAAAGAAGCGCATTTATGTTATCCAACGGCGGCCGCCGACTTCTTCCGGCAAAACGAAAATCTTCCTTCTGCGCCGTGATCAAATGGTCAAAAACCTCGAAGTAACTCCGTCCCGCATCCCCTTCGATACCACGCAAGGTTTCCAGATCGCATTCCCTCCGAACGGCATCCATGTGAACTTCCAACCGTCTGGCCGTTGATTCCACCGAATCCATCCCGGGTTTCCCTTCGTGATCCCGGACCGCCCGCAACAATACGGTGCGGGCATTCGCCACCTTCGCCAACACAACCGCCCGTGCAACCGCACCCGTCCCCGCCGCATCGTCCGCCGTTCGATATTGCGCCCGTCTCAACAACACGTTTCCCGACACCGGCCCCGTGACGCGCGCCAGAAACCAGCCGTGTTCGCTGAAAAAACTCACCAGAACGCCATGTTCGGCGCAGTGATGCATGAGAAACGGACTCATGGCCACATTTCCGAAACATACCACGCCACCCAAGTTATGAACGGGTACCCGTAGTCGCTCCGATTTGTCCACGCTTACCACGACACACTCCCCGTCCTTGTTGAGATACGCCCCCTGCGTCGTGACAAACAAAGTATTGAGATATTGCCTCATGAGAATACCGACCGAAAATATTCGCCCACGGATGTTTTATCTCCGGCGACACCCGGCAGGCAACCGTCCAGCAAAGAACAGTTCCGGCACTTTTTCTCGATGACCGCGGGCGGCGTCCTCCCGGAAACCAACAACCGATGAAGGCGGTCCGCCGCGCCCTCCACCTCCCCTCGCAGGACGGCATCAAACTCCACTTCCATCCGCCGCCGTGGAATCCCATAGAAGATGGCCCCCCGCGGCACCTCCACGCCAAGCATTTCCTCAAGACACATGGCCTGGGCGCATACCTGGATTTCATCACTGCGATCCGGTTTCGGCTTGCCGCGTTTGTATTCCACCGGGTAGGGAATCCACCGCCCGTTCACACCCGGAAGCGATACCCCTCCCGATTGCGTCTCGACAAACTCGACCGCATCCGCCTTTCCGGAAAGGCCGAGCCGCAACGACCGCAATTTCAAACCAAAGGCCGTCCGAATTCCCGGACGCGCCTCCACGCCGCCATCGTCCACGCGCTTGTGAAGATTGCGCCCCTCCGCGGTCAGTCGGTTTTCCGACCAGGCCTGTTCAATGTGGATGAGTGCGCACTGGCGCTCGCAAAACGCGAGATGTTGCAACGCCGAAAGCGGCAGAAGTTCATCTTCCGTGTAGGGCATGAGAACGCATAAAATCGGATGCCGATACAACCGGAATTCCATGAAACGCCTTGAGCGCCAGCAAATGAGCATCCCCGGACACGACCGCATCCACCGCCGCCGATGCCGCGCACGCCAATACCGCATCATCACTCGGATCCTCCGCGACGGCAATCGCACCGAGCGGTTTTGGAACGACAAGTGTCGCCCGACCCACCATCCATCGGAGAATGTCCCCCTCGACAAGCCCCGCTTCCCGCAATGGTTTTCTCATCCGCGGATAGCCCAACACGCGTGCCAATTCCTCAAGCAGATCCCGACTCGTAAAAAGCGAAAACCGCCCGGATTCCACCTCCGCGAGCAATCGCCTCGGCGGCCCCCGCCAAAGAAGCCCGGAGAGCAAGACATTCGTATCGCAAACAAGGCGCTTCATCGCGCTCCGCCCCGGCCATGCGCCTCGTGGATAATGGCATCCAGTTCCCGGGCGGAGATCCGGCTTCCGGCGGACGCCTTGTCGAGACGCCCCGTGATCTCACCAAGCGTCAGGGCGGAACGTTTCTTTCCGGAAACGCCCCTTTCGGGCGGTTCAATCCGAAATGCCGGCTTCGAATTCCGGATGACGACAAACGACTCCCCGGCCTCGGCCTCGTCGGCGATCGCGGCCAGCGACACCCGGATGTCCTGCATCGAAATGATCTTGCTCATGGTATTGACCTCCCTTACGGAATATCATACGATATTTCGCATGGTTTGTCAAACGGCCTTTTTACCACCCCGCCCCCCGAACATCAGATTTCGAGCGCCTCCACCCCCTTCGGGCACACCTTTTGAATTTCCGCAAGCGACGTGACCTTGTAGTCAGAGAACGCCCGCACCGGCTTCGACGCATCGCCGGCTCGCTCGACCTTCACCAAGTCGAAAAGATCGTGCGCCTGCGCATTCCCAAGCGCCGTCGCGTGCTTGAAAACGACGGTCCTGCGAGCGTTCATGAATCCCCGCGCCGCCGACCTGTCATGTTCGAACATGTTTTTAAGCGCCTCCCAGAACAATTTCAAATCCTCCTCGCCGAATCCCGTCTGAACGGCCAAGTGGGCGGAAATGAATCCGAAGGATTTGTAAAGTCCGTAGGGAACGGTGTTCTTGCGCCCCATCGTACGATTGTCGCCACTCTGTTTCTCTGCCTCTTCTTTTGTCGTCACCGCCATGCGTGTAATCGTATGTTCCAAAGCCACAATCGGATCAACGGAACGACCAAATGTCATCTGCACGGGGCCGCGAACCTGTCCAGCGTTTTTTCCGACAGACAGAACCGCCCCGAAAGTCCGGATGTCATAAAACTTCTCACACATCCATTTCCGCGCCGCCTCGGTCTTCTCGCCTTTTTCCTTGGACTTGACCGATTCCTGCTCGTGCGCCAGATCGATTGCATCATTGAGGATCGCCTTTTCCTTCACGAAGATATCGAACGGCGGTTTCGCGTTTTTCGTCAACAAGACATAGTTCCTGACCTTTCGCTTGAGACACACATCCGTCACCAAACCGCACCCGGTTTCCGCATCCACGCGAGGCAGATTTCCGGCGTCAGGGTCGCCGTTCGGATTGCCGTCCTGGACATCGAAGAGATATACGAAATCGTACCGGTTCTTGATGGACTCGCCCATGACACGTTCCTCCTTTGGAATGATGGTTTACACTTCCCGTTTCTCGTAAAACTTCTGCATCTGGTGATAATAACCGATGGCGAAACGGCCCTGATCGTCCAACCGAAGGTGCGCCGGGAAACCATTCGCATCCACGGCGCTCATGATTTCGCCCATCAACTTCTCAAAAAAGATCTTTCTCCCGGGATGATCCAATTTATTGAGATGATGATTTTTGAGTCGCATCAGGTTGCCGAAGACCGTCACCGGCGAACTCGACGCGGCGCTGTAGAACTTGTCCCGGATTGTCGCGTTGATGCCGGGATGGGACTCCGATTGAATCTTTTCGAGCGTCGCGAACAACCGCCCGAGGCGATAACCGACATTGGCATTGGTTTCGTCAAGAGCCACGGATAGTTCCTCCTTTCCATTGGGGTTTCGATAACGACTTGAACGATTGAGACACGCCTTGATGAGCGCGGCTCGGGGATACGTGACCTCACGCTCCGCGCGAATCCTCCGAATCGCGCCTTGCAAAAGTGTTTGGGGATACGGAAGTCCTTCGAGGATGGCGCGCATGGTGTCGCCGCCGAGATTCGGCGGGATATTTTCCGCCTTTCCTTGAACCGCGGTCGAGACGAGTAGACGGAACAGAGAAAGCGTCTCCCGCTCTTTCGGACCGTGCGCGATCCGCAAACCCTCGAAATGCTGCGCAATCCTTCCCGCCATGGCGGCAATGGTATTGACAATCCAGAAACGAACGGCAATGCGCGAGGCGTTCGGCGCCAAACCGAGAACATAAAACCGCCGGTCGCTCCGATCATCGGCATAAGCACCTGTCTTTACAGCACTGAATAAACCCTCCACAACACGTGTGCCGCGATCCGGATCGTCTTTCGGTGATTCGCCGAAAAATGCGGAGAAGTCAGTCTCGAACCCAACGTCCTCGGATTTCGCCGCCCAAAATACGGTGGACGCGTCGCCGACCTGCATGCGTTGCTTTGAATCCCTAGAAAACAGATGATTGAGAGCGGCCGCATATGCGGAGACCGTTGATTTTCCGATTGGAGAATTGTAGTTTTTCGATTTTCCAAAAGAGTTGAAAGAATCGATATTAAAAGACACCAACGCACGCTCGACCTTCCCATCGTTGCCCCGAACCCCCTTGATTGGCGGTTCCAATCGTGCAATTTCCTCCCTTCGCCCTGTCACCAAACATGTACCAATCGCATTCTTCGTCTCCTCAACCGACTTAACCGAATCTCGAACAATGGAATCGTCCGTGACAGGTCCAACGCCTTGCAAGGATAGAAGAATGGTCTGGTTCGTCGCCAGTACAGTTTCCCAAAGCGAATCTTTCCGGACACGGTCCGCATGATTCTGTTTGACAAACTTTCTGGCTGCGTCCAAAGAAATCGAACTCCCTCGGAGTCCTTCGATGCGATCTCGAAATGCCTTCGCTTGCATTTTGACTCGATCCGGATCGGGGTTTTCTTTCGCCTTGGTCGGGACTGGAATCCCGAACATGTACTCGATATTTTCCCAAAACAAGTTTGCCTTTATACCGTTCCCTTTCTTTTCACCAAGAGAAGGGACGAGAAACGATTTTGCCCGCTTCTGCCTGCCTTCCCCCTCTCTCGTATCTTGAAAACAAACAAACCGTCCTTGATTATCAATCACTGCCAGAAACGGTATTTCCTTCCAAAGCCAACCCTCCGGGGCTGGTGGTTTCCTGTCGTAGTATTCCTTCAGCGCCTGCAGAATCATCGCCGCACCTCCTCACTCGCCGGTGACGGAACCGTAACAACGCCATTTTCCATCTTCGCCCGGAAGAACATGGGGTTGATGTCGGCCGGATCGGAGTAATCCAGATCGTAAAGCATGAACCCCAGGTCGCACGTCTCCGGAATGGGCGTGGTCGGTTCGGCGTGCGGATCCACGAGTCGGAACGACGCCGAGAACTCTCGGCATCCGAGATAGGGTTGATTGAAGCATTGTCCTTTCTTCGCCCGCCGCTCGAACATGGCGGCGTATTTCGCCTCGGTTTCATCGGACCGGATGTCGGCCTTCTTGAGATCGGCAACCTCCTCTGAATCCACGAGCCATTCCGGCACGGGGTTGTAAACTGCCCCCCGCCTATCGGGCGGGATGAAGTCGAACTCGGCGAAGAGACGGTATTTCACATCCCGAAGGAACAATCCGGCGCGTTGCTGGCGTTCGTCCTCGACAAAGATTCCGGAAGACCGGGAAGACGCCACCTTCCCCACTTCGTTCCGCCGGACGGATACCCACCGGATGGGCGCGAGTACCTCAATCCGTGTCGGCCGCCAACGTATGGCGGGTTTCCAAAGAATGGCATCAAAGATCGCCCGCGCCGCCGACGGCGTGATACAATCATAACTCACCCGTTCCACCTTCATTTCCGGACGGGTGAAACAGGCGTACGGCCCGGCGACATCCAGACAAAATCCCCTCATGGTTCACCTCTCGATAATCAAACGATCAGATCCTCCGGTACCCGGCCACCGCCGGAAACATCCAAGCCGAGAATTTCATCATACTTGCCCGCCCAACACCAGTAACCGGGACGTATCTCTTCGACCAACCCGTCCGCGAGCGCCTGATCAAACGTCCAAACCGAAATGTTCACTGTGTATCGTTGCAGACGGCGTGACAAATCACGGGACGGTCCGTCATGACGAAGTTGCTTGAGGAGATTGTCATTGGCGCCATATCGAACCAAGACCGGCCGTTGCGCCGCATCGTCAATCATTTTGAATTCCATTCCTGCGGTTCGAAAGTGAAATTCCCCGCGGGAAGCATCTTTTTTCAACCGTTCTTCCAACCATTTTTCCCCAAGATCATTTTTCTTGGCATAGAGCAAACCGAAAAATCTCGTGAATGCATCCGACGACTCAGGGCCGATTCCACAGGCACGCATCTCAAGTGCCGTATCCTCCGCCTTGCCCAGCAAACCCCTTGTGTGTTTCGTCACGAAAACATGAACCTGACCGACATCGACCTTTCCCTCCCGATTACACCGCCCGGCGGCCTGGGCGATCGAATCAAACCCCGCGAAAGCGCGGAAAACCACGGGGAAATCAATATCCACGCCAGCCTCGATCAATTGGGTACTCACAACTCTCGCCGGCAATCCAGCCTTCAAGCGCCGTTTGATTTCCGCAATGACTTTCGAACGATGCTCCCCGCACATGAGCGCGGAAAGATGGACATTCTCGTCGCTTGGCGGAAGCAACCGATAAAGATCATGGCAATCCTGCCGCCGGTTGACAACACAAAGCACTTGAGAATGAACCGTAAGTTTTCCAACCAAGTCCTGCCATGCAATGGGGGTCTGGAGATCATCCGGAAAACAATATTCGACCCGCTTCAATCGTTCATATAAGCAAGCCCCCGCCGGGATGATCTCCGTGGTCTGAAAAAGCCGCGGACACCGATCCGGCAACGTCGAAAGGGCTGGCTGGGTGGCTGTCGAAAGCACAATCGTCACACCATAGTCGATTGCCAGACGATTCATGACATCCACACACGGCGCAAGTCGTTCCGACGGCAACAACTGCGCCTCGTCAAGGATGACGACGCTTTCCACGATGTTGTGAAGTTTCCGGCACCTGCCGGTTTTCGCCGCGTAGAGCGACTCAAAAAACTGAACATTGGTCGTCACGATGACCGGCGCGTCCCAGTTCTCTGACGCCAAACGAGTCCGGAGGGTTTCCTTATCCGGATCAAGGTTGCTGTGGTGCTCGACAACATTTTCCGCACCGAAGATACCGGAGAAGATTTCCGCCGTCTGCTCGATAATGCTCGTATAAGGAATGACATAAATGACACGTCGTTTTCGGTTCCGGATTGCGTGGTCGAGCGCAAACGCCGTGGCGGAGAGCGTTTTCCCCCCTCCGGTCGGCACCGTAAGCGAAAAAAGACCGGGGGGCAGTTCCGCCGCCTTCCGGCAGGCGGCAAGTACCTCCCGGCGTGCGCAATTCACCGGCGTATCCGGGGCCTTCGCCATCAAACCATCCAAGTGTGCGTCCAAGTGCGATTTCAATTCGGAAAGTGTCGCGAATCCGACACGCGCCGAGACCTGTTCCGACCGCATGAATTCTTCGGTCGCAAGGAAATCGGCATCGACGAGCGCAGAAAAAAGCATCCGGATCCAAAGATGCATTCCGTCGGATTTCACGAATTTCGGCGGACGCATGGCGCGAAGTTGCCCCAGCGCGGACTTGGCCGTCTCTTGAATACGTTTCAAATTCTCCCGGCCTTCATTGAACCGAATCTGGAGCGCGGCGTTGCCGCTGTCGGCCGTGCCCCAATCCGGCAATCCCGCATGGTGTCCGGCGGTCAGATAGGACAGAATACGTCCGACCGGTTGTTTTATACGATCCTCTGCCAACGCGGCCCCGGCGCTGGCATGATTGGATATGCTCCCATCGCGATCGTATTCCGCGTCATCCAACCCGTTGCTCCGCAGAAGATATGACTGAAAGGCCTGCGTCGCCTTGCCGAGATCATGCAACAATCCAGCATTGTACGCCCAGTCGCCCGATCCGAACGCCCTCGCGAATTCCGAAGCCCGCCCGGCAACTTCAGTCAAATGCGTCTCGAGCGGTTCCCACTCGGATGGTGGCACCCCTTCCTTCGAATGCGCGTAAAAATTTTTATCGCTCACTTTACCCCTCCGGCACGCTCTTCCATAAATTCCCGCTTCGCGTCGTCGGCGCGACGCCGGCGGATTTCGTCACCAGTGATGACGAAATCCTCGACGGATTTCAGATGGTCCAAAATCTTCTGCCACGGTTTGTCGGGATGGGTGTGTGCGTAGAACTCCGTCACGAAGCCGCCTCCCCCTTGTCCCCCGCAACCTTCGGATTCCCCTTCCCTACCCCCGCCATCACCCGCCCCAGCCGTTTGTGGCCGGCCGCAAGGTAATGCCTTCCCCACTACGCGGCGACATCGCGGGTGCTCCAACGGTCGAGATTCTCCAGCAATTCCCGCTTCGCCTATTCGAAATCGAGGTCCGCCAGTTTCAACACGATTTTGTGCCCCCGGAGTTTTTTTACCATCACGCCGTCCGCGGTCACCAGGGGATAACCCACCTGTTCCGCGAGCGCCACATAAAGCGCATCATAAAGAGTGATGCCGTAGGCCCAGGCGATGGCGTTGGCTTTCCGGAGGACGTCCGGGTGAAGCGGTTCCACCCGCAAGGATAGATCCGTCAAGGCCTCGAGGGCGGCCGCGCCTTCCGCCTCCCCCGCCCGGCCGCTGAACCGGATGGCGTTCAACACTTCCAACAACGCGAGATCCGGGGTGATCAAAATGATTTTCCCGGAAACGTGCATATCCCGCAAGGCCACCGCCCGCGCCCGGTCCGGTTCGTCCCGGAGGAGAAACCATTTGGCCACCACCGAGGCGTCCAGAACATATCCCGCGTGGTAGGCCGGGATCATGACGATTTTCCCCGCGTGTCCCGGAATGACCGGATGAGCGGCTGGGGATCCCACTTCCCCAGTTTTTCCGCCACCCGGTCCGCCTTGACCACGGCTTCGGCCATCCGCCGGCGCCGATCTTCTTCTTCCCGAACATGATGGCGATCCTTGAGATATGCCTGCAATGCCTGTTGGACAAGGGTGCTTCGTTTCAAGCCGGAAGTTTTGGCTTCTTCCCCCACCTCGGCCAGAAGGTTATCCGCCAAATACAAGTTTACTCGCGCCATAACACACCTCTTATGCACATAAATTACCACACCTATCGTGTGTTGTCAATTGCAAAATTTTTTATTTTCCCAACCCGTGCCGCGTTTTTTCCAGTAGAAAGGTCGGGTGATCAGTTGAAACAGCCCCTTCCACGCCGCGATGGAAATCAGCACCCAGTACAACGGGGACAGAAGCGCCTGCGGTGGTGAGGAGGTCGCGGGTGTTGTACTCGAATGACGTGACCTGGCCCTTTTGGTCCGTCTTTGTCGTTAATTTTCCGTCAAAATCATACGTGTACGCCACCACGCCGGAATCGGGATAAAGAAATCGGCGTAAGGCCTTTTTCAAACGCTCAAGAAACATCCGCCTGTGCCCTCTCGACTTACGGGCAACCTACCTGATTTTCAATCGTACGCGTAGAAAAAATTCCGGTTAAGCAGTTTTGGGGGAATGGCCGATTTTGCCCCATCATGCCTTTTTCGGATCCCTTCGTGAACGGCCCCCTGATTTCAAATGAACGGACTGCGTCCCCGGCAAGGATCTGGCGTCCTCGCCGGCTTGAAACAACCCATGCTACTCGTAGAACTCCCGGAACGGAATCTGAAACTTTTCCCGAATATGCTGGACGACTTTCCGGCTCAACTCCTGCCCTTCGTTGTGACATTTCACGGGTTCCATCACGGGCCTTCCGCCTACGTTCCCGAAGAATTTCCGATGCGACCCTTTTCCCGTCAACTCAATAATGCCGCGCCTGCGGAGTATGGCCCGCAATACGTGATACTTGAGGACTCGATCCCGTTCAGGCGATGGCAGGGACATTGACTGGATTTAAAAACTTTTCGATGCGGTTGGACGTTTTTGCCTGAAGAAGGCCTTCCGGGATCTGCGGAATGCACCGCTTCTTCTCCTGAACCATCTTCAACATGTCCCAGTATTTCTTCGGCGCAGGGCAAAAGATGAACTCTTCAATGCCGCGCTCGATATAAAACGTGAGGTGTTCGCGAATCATATCCGCCAGATTATGCAACGCCTCCGCCGGCTTGTCTCCTTCTCCCAGCAGATCGAAGGGAAGACAATGGGCGTAACACTTCCCATCCTCCACCGACATCAACACATCCAGTGGGCCGGCTTCGATAGCAACTCTTTTCCCCATGCGACCCCTCCTCGTGCAATCCTGCCCGGACACACTTATTATCGTCGTGCGTTTCCCGCTATTCAAGGGGAATCCTCTACCACCGTCGCCGCCTTCTCCGCCGGATGCGTCCTCGTGTGGACTTCCTTGAGCTCAGCAAAACTACTTCGCCATCAGCGCCCGTTCGACATACAGCATCTTCGGCGGGGTGTTTCCGCCCACGTCCATCTCAAACGTGCAGGGCAGTTTGGTTGCCTCTTTCACCACCTTCTTCTCCTCACCGTACGTGATATCCTTGCCCTCGAAACGCGCGCGTTTCCCCGGCGCCGTGGCCTCCTGATAGGCATATGTCACCACCAACGCCGTGCCCTCGGGAAGCTTGTTATCCCTCGTCGAAACCGTGACCACGTTCCTGCCGTTCACCAGGAAGGGCTGGACACAGCGGTTGTGCTCCACAATTCCGTTTACCGCGAACGCGGCGAGCGTTCCGGAGAATTCCGCCTTGAAGGAAACCACATATTTCTGACGGACGAAGGGCGTCACGTCGCCCGCGCCGGCCGCCATCGCCGTCTTCAACTCCTCCGACGGCGCGCCGTCGGCCGGCGCCGGCGCCGGCGACGACACATCCGTCCAGGTTTTCTCGCCGTCGGTCGAAACGAATACCTTTCCATCCCCGCCTTCAAATGTGGCGGTCGCCTTGCACAGGGCGTACGGATACGGCAGATTCAGATTGAATGTCGCCGAGCCATTTCCCGAGGAGACGAGTTTCCCCTTCTCGACCTTCACGTTCACGAGCGACACGTCGGCCAGGTCCGCGGCCTTTGCGAAATCCGGCGCGTACGCAAGGCGCCCGTTGGCATACGCCCGCGAACCGTAATGCTCGAGAATCGGGCCGAGGACGGGATCGTTCCGGTAGCACTTCAGGCTGTTGCGCGAGCCGTTCTTGTTCTTCGCGTTGCTCACCAGCATGCCGGGCACGTTTTTCCAGTCGAGGCGAAGCGTTTCCCCGGCGCGAAGAGTCAGGAGCGGGCTGTAACCCACGTCACGCCCGGTGACCGAGGACCATCCTTCCTCCGGCTTGGCGGGCGGATACGCTTTGGACGATCGGCAACCCTCCACAAAACTGTTGGGGTCGTCCCCGTTGCACACGTAGCTGTTTTTCGGAACGCGGCCCTCCGCCGCGGCGTCCTTCACAATCGCCGGATCGTTCCCGACCTCGTCCTGCCCGACGATGACGGTCTTTTCCTTGTTCCAGAAGTAACAACAGAGGAACACGTCGAAGTAGTGCCACTTATTGTCGTAATTGACCTCGATGGTGGTGTGTCCGGGATTCGACCAGCCGCGATAACGGCATTGAAAGCCCGCGGTTTCAAAAAGCGACTTCAACACCGTGTGTTCGCTTCCGCAAAGCCCCCAGCCGTACACGTTCATGAATTTGAGCGGTCCCACCGTCTGCCCTGTTTCAACCGGGTACTGGAGGTTGAAGATGATCCCGTGAAGATAGTCGTAAAGGGCGATGGCCTTCTCGTCATTCGTCCTGGCGCCGGAAAGACGAATGACGTCGCCGACGATCGTTTCGAGCGAGCTTGAATCCACCGTTTTGTCCGTTGTCACCTTCACCGCGTCCACCGCGGCGAAAACACCGCCCGACATGAGCGCGATCCCCAGCGCGGCAAATCCCCGCAGCCACCGGCGCCGGAACGCCCGGTACCGTCGGAGTCCATTGAACCCGGAACTTCCTGTTGAATTCATGTTGTACGGCCTCCAATTTTTTGGACAACCTGTATCACATTATCTCTCACAGATCGTACGTGAGGATGTCGTGCGCGCGGCGGCAGATCTCCCTCCCGTAGTCGGTCCACGATCCCTGTCCCCAGTAACGATAGCAGCTCGTCTGGCTCGCCAGCAGATGGAACAACGCGTTGCGATAGCGCCGGTCGCCGGGGGATATGCCGCGGTCCAGCAGTTTCTCGTGGAACAGCGCGCTCACCCGCTCCATCGGCCCGATCAAATTGTCGTAGCCCCGCACCCACGAGATGTTGTTGGTCCAGCTTCCGCCCTCCATGTGGAAACGGGAATCCTCATTGCGCAGGGCCTCGATCACCTGATTCAATTTGTCGCGCCCGGCGCCCGGCGTCATGCGGTCCCAGATACGCTTCTGGAACAACGGTTGCAACACCGGCAGGTCCTCCTCCCGGACGCCGGCGGCGAAGAGATGCTCCAGATACTCCGTGACGAGGACGAGCGGCGTGCCGGACCCGGACGATTCGCGCGCCACCTCCATGTACTTCTGCGGAAATTCATTCATCATCACACCGCCGTTCTCGCCATCGGCGATCTGCGTCACCACCGGCGGGATCCCCCGGCCGGCGATGTCCCATCGGTTCAGGCCCTTCGCTTCATAGTAGGGCTGCATCTGGGCGACGAGCTTCGTGTCGCTGCCCTGGGTCTTGATGATGGCGATGATGCCGGCCGTCTTGCCTTCCGAATTGCGGCAAACCAACCGATGCGGCAGGTGCTTGCGCTCGGGACCACGGCCCGTCTCCGGACTTTCGACGCTGTGCTCCTGAACAAGCACCCACCAATAGCCGCAGTCGCGCAGGGTTTTCACGAATTCATAGGCGACATCGGGGTGGTTCGGAAGGGCCATCTCGGAGGGCGAGAAGCCGCGCACGCGACGGAGCGCGTCCAGGCCGAAGATCGCGGCAAAATGGTGTTGCCAGGCCTTCACATGCAGGCGGAAATCCTGAACCGGTGTCGACGGCGCCACCGCGTGGCCCCAGGGGCATCCCAGCCACTCGACGGCGCGTCGGTAGCGCGGCTCGCAGGCGATCGTCTTCAATCGGTCGAAAACGTCGTGCAACCCCATCTGCCGCAACCCGTGGAGAAGCACGCCGGAATACTCAAGCATGACGCGCGGCTCCCGGCCTTCGTCGATCAGCGTGGGAATGAATTCCCCCATGCGCTTGTAGCATCCGCGAAAAGCCGCGGCGTTGTGATTATCCCCGATCCCGGGATTGTTCATCATGTACTCGAGATTGCTGATGATCTTTGCCGTGCGCAGGTCGTCGCCGCCCGCCGGGATCAGCGGCTGGTGCATGTGCAGCGCGATGGCGCAGCAACTCCGGACGCGGCCGAAGTCGATGCGGCTCTCCGGCAGGAAGACCGGCGCGTGGCGGGATTCGCGGATCACACGATCCACAACGTCTTCCCGTCCCGAGATGTTCGGCAATCCGTCCACATATTCGGGCAGTTCGTTCACGGTCGGCCTCCCGTTCCTCCGGCACTACTTGTGCCGGATGTGTTCGTAGATGTTGAGGTAATGACCGCCCGGCTTGTTCCACGAGTAGTCGCAACTCATGCCGTTCTTCATCAGTTCGCGAAACTGATCGGGATGGTGATTCCACAACCCGATCGCCCGGCCCAGGGCCGACTCGATGGCGCTGTAATCCGTCTGGTAAAAAACATATCCGTTTCGCTCTTCCCGCGGTTTGTTCGAGTGGTTCCAGTCGAACACCGAGTCCAGCAACCCGCCCACGCCGCGGACGATCGGAACGGTCCCGTACCTCATGGCGATCATCTGCGTCAACCCGCACGGCTCGTACAGGCTCGGCACGATGACCATGTCCGCCCCGGAGTAGACCAGGCGCGCCAGTTCCTCGCTGAATCCAAGTTCGAGATGGCAGTCGGGATTGTCGTTCAGATAATGCTTCAGGTGCTGGAAATACGCGTTGATCCCGTGCTCCGAGCTGGAGCCGAGCAAAACGAACTGCGCGCCGTTCCGGATCGAGTGAAAGAGGGCGTGCCGGATCAGGTGAATGCCCTTCTGCTTGTCCAGCCGGCCGACATAGGCGATCAGGGGTTTGAAACCATCCCGCAACCAGAACCTCCGGCGCAACGCGTCCTTGTTCCTGTATTTCTCCTCGAGATTTTCCACCGTGTAGTGGTGCGGCAGGCAGCGGTCGACCGCCGGGTTCCACGAATCGTAATCAATGCCGTTCAGAACGCCGCCGAATTTGTTCTGATGGATGTGCAGGATATGGCCGAGACCAAACCCCTGGTCCGTATGACGGACCTCCCACGCGTGTTGCGGCGATACCGTGGTGATGAAATTGGAATAGACGATGGCGCCCTTCATCAGGTTCAGCGCGCTGGGGTTAAAGGCGTCCCACATCCGGTCCTTCTGGTAATAGTACCCCGGCCGGTGGAGGCCGGTCGCGGCAAGGACATCCGCCCCACAAATGCCCTGATGAGCGAAATTGTGGATGGTGTGGCACACCCGCTGGTTCTCCATGCCATGGTACTTGTAAATCTCAAAGAGCAGGACCGGCAGGAGCGCCGTCTGCCAGTCATGGCAGTGAATGATATCCGGCCGCTTGCCGGCCTTCAGCATGAACTCCAGCGCGGCCTTGCAGAAGAAAGCGAAGCGCATGTGTTCGTCGGGGTAGCCGTAGTAGCCGCCGCGACTGAAAAAATTGTCCCGCGAGCGCGGCTCGATGAAAAAGCACTTCAGTCCGTGTACGTACCCGAACCATACCGTACAGTGAACGAATCCGTTGTGCCAGGGAACCCAAAGATCCCGGTACGACTCCGCCAGGCCCCAGATGTGGTCGTACCGCATGCAATCATATTTCGGCAGGATAATTTCGACCGCATGGCCGCGAATCTCCATCTCGCGGCTGAGCCCGAACACAACATCCGCCAGCCCGCCCACCTTGGCCACCGGCGCGCATTCGGAGGCGACCATGACAACAAACATAATCCCTATCCCTCGTCTTCTACAGGTCGATCGGGAAGAATGGGAACTGATTGATCATTTGAGACAGCACCGGACGCCCAAACAGCCACACTACACCCCGCTTCGGTTTCCGTCAACTCAATTACCGGGCAGGGACGATATCCAGGGAACCTCGGGCTTGTGGGCCACTTGACGGCGCCACCCGGCGTCCTACAATGACTCCCGATGGCGGCTGTGGAGGTCGAAGGATAAGCCACGCGTCTCGCTCATGGTTCGTGGTTCGACATTTATTTTAATTTTTAAGGAATGCTCACCATGAGGGGGGGGCATCGAAGCGTTATTGGCTATAGCGGAAGCATCACGGCTTTCCCCTGCGCCTGCGACGCGTAGACCGCCAGGATGATCTCCACGGACTTGCGCCCCTCCTCGCCATTTACCAGAGGTTCCCGGCCGGACTCCAGGGCCTGGAGGAATTCATTGATTTGCCGGCGGTGGCCGTCGTGTTTGATGGCCATGGGATCGGCCGCCCCGCCCTTCCCCGACGTGCGACGGGCGAATTTCTCCCGGATCCCGGCGTCGCCTTTTCCTCCCGGGCGAACGACCAGACGAGAATGTCCTCTTCTTCAAGCACCACCGTGCCCTGGGTTCCCGAGATCTCGA
>JAZDJP010000137.1:0-10817 GCA_043803805.1 Planctomycetota bacterium | reverse complement strand
GCTCATGGTCGCCTACGACAACACCATCGTCGCCACCGTGAAGAAGGCCGCCGATGCGGCCGGCTACAAACTGCCCGGGACCTTCGCCACCAAGGGCGTGGACGCCCTCTGGGCGGTGGCGGTGCTTCTGTCGGTGGTGGTTCTGATCTGGGCGATCTGGCAGGCCAAGCGCGTCACCCCCCAGATGGAAGCGATGGAACGCGGCGAGTGACACGGAAACACGGGACACGGAAGAATGACATTGTTTACCCACACCACGGAGACACGGAACAAACCGTGTTTCCGTGGTGTCGTTTTTTATGAAGTGATCTGACATGGATGCCAGGAAATTAGCCGCCACAATCGCCCGCCTCCTCGACGAGATGAAGATTGAGGACGTCCTCGTCCTCGAGATGACGGAACTCATGCCCCTCACCGACTACTTCGTCATCGGGACGGCGGCCGTCACCAAGCATGCCCTCTCGACGGCGGAATTCGTCCGGGATGAAATGAAATCGCAGGGGCGGAAATCCCTCGGCGCCGAGGGGCTCGACGACGGCGAATGGGTGCTCCTGGACTACGGCAGCGTGGTGGTCCACCTCTTCACCAGCGCCCATCGGGAATTCTACGACCTCGAGATGCTCTGGGGGGATGCCAAACGGATGACGGCGGGGGAATGGGAAAAGCGTGGGTCGTGAGTCGTGGATCGCGGACCGCAGAAGGAAATCATGGCATTTGGAGGGCTCGCCTCCCGGCGAGCCGAATCAGGTCCGGCGGCGCGGAAGCGCCGCCCTCCAATTCGTTGTGAGTCGCTCGAATCTCGCAGAAAAACCGGAAACGGGAAACTGGAAACGGGAAACCGCAAGGGGGATGAAATGCCGAATTAATTCGGCATTCGGAAATCGGCATCCCTGCTTCGCCAAGAGGCTTCGCAGGGTCCTCCGTAGCTTTAGCGGAGGAGGATCGGAATTCCATCCCGCTCAGCACTCAGCACTCCGTACTCAGCACTTCATTCTTTCATGGCCATCAGGTTCAGCGCGGCGGCGCCGGAGGGAAATCCTTCCCCGCCTCCTCCGCCTTCACCACCCGTCCCCCGGCGGCGATGGATCGCGACGCGAGATCCGCGACGAGCACCGCCCGGCGGGCCTCCTCCGGCGCGGCCCGCATGAGGGGATCGGCGCCGGGAAGACCCAGAAGATCCGCGATGAGCAGGCAATCCGACCCGCCGTGGCCGGTGTCCTCGGTGTGCCCCGTTTCGTGGCCCTTCGTCAGGAGATCCGCGACCTTCCCGTCCGCCGGGATGAGCCGCAGGTAACTCGACCCGTCCGGGGTGTTCGTGCCGTACTCCAGGCGCCCCTTCGTCCCGGTGAAATAGAAATAGGAAAATTCCCGTGGGGAGAACGTCAGCAGATTGAACGACACGAGCGCCCCCTTGCGGGTGCGCAGGATCACGGCCTCGTGGTCGTTGATGGTGTGCCGCTCCGAAAACACGCAGGCGTCGCGGACGTAGCCGTCCTCCCCCTCCGCCTCCTTGTAGATGCGGCGGTACACCCCGTCCCACTTGTCGATGTTGAAGTAATGCGGGCAGGTCTTCGCGATGCCGCACCCGGAGCAACGCGATCCGTGAGCCAGGTCCTTCCGTTCCCGGTAGAAGCACCGCCCCCCCCGGGCCGACGCCTCGACGGGCGCGTCGTCCAGCACCCAGAGCAGGAAATCCATGTGATGGCAGGCCTTGTGATTCATGAGTCCCGCCGACCGGGAAAAGTCCGAATGCCAGCGGTGGAAATAATCCCCCCCGTGGCCGTAATCGAGGACCTCCGCCGCCTCCACGTGGAGAACCTCCCCGATCGCCCCCTCCCGAACAAGTTTGGCGCAACGGAGCGTCTCCGCGTGGTAGCGCATGTTGTGCCCGACGCGGACCTGCCGGCCCGCGCGCTTCATCGCGGCGAGAATTAAATCGCACTCCCACGCGCTCGTGGCCAGGGGCTTGTCCACCAGAACGTTCAGCCCCGCATCGAGCGCCCGGATGACGCCCTCCCGGTGGGTGAAATCCGGCGTCGTCACGATGGCCCAGTCAGCCTTCACCCGGGACTGGGCCTCGGCGACGTCGCGAAACACGGGGAGTTCCGGGAGATTCGCCTCCTTCGCGGAGGCCTTCGCCCGGGTGAGATTCGTGTCCACGAAGGCGGCGATCTCGGCGCGCGTGGGGAACTCCGGAAGCCCCTTCCCGGGAAATCCCATGAGCCCCTTGGCGAAACACCCGAGCCCCCGGTTTCCCGTCCCCACGATGATGATTTTCATACGCGCCATGGTCGTGCCTCCCACGTGAAAGAACTGTGATTACAAATACAGATTCCTTACCCTTCCGAATTCGACATTCGTCATCCGTTCAAGAGCAACGCCTTCTCCGCCTCCCGGTTCCAGGAGCCGTTCGCGAGATGACGCGCGACGGCGGGCAGAGTCCCGGCCAAATTTTCAAGCGGGGTCAGCCCCATGCCGCGCCGCGACGGGTAGACGATGATTTTCCCGGGAAGGGATTGATTCTTCACCGCCGCGATGCCGTCGGCCGCCCCCGAAAGCCCCGTCACCGCCGCGACCGAAAGATCCGTGTCGAGCCCCGCGGTCTTCTGCATCTCCAGGACGGCGCGCATGTCTTTGATCAAGGACCCGCTCGTCCCGAAAAGATACACCCCCTCCCGCACACACGTGTCGAGATCGAGATCCGCGTTCTTTCCAGCCGGGATGCCGGCAAATAAATTAACGAGCGCCCCCGGCGCCGCCGCGGAAACCGCCTCCGCCACGAGCGCCGGCACCGGCGCGAGGACCGCCGTATAGTTGGCCGGAAGTCCGGCCGGGTCCGCGGGCACCCGCCGGAGGCGGAGCGAAACGCCCCGCCGCGAGGCGAGAGGCGCCGCCTTCGCCGCGAGGAGCGCCAGGCGTTCCGCCGAGAGGTCCTCCGCCACCACCTCGCGCGCGAGACCGCGCACGATCGTCCGGACGACGTGCATCACCCCCATCGGCCCGCCGGCCCCGATGACGCGGACGACCGCGCCGGAAGGCGCCTCGCCCGTCTCGGGAATCCGCCGATAGCCATCCCGGCAGTCCCCGCCGGGCGTCCCCGTGAACCGGATGCCCACATAATGGATCAACCCGACCGGGACCGGAACCGCGCGGCCAATCCGCCCCCCGCACAGGACGATATTCAGCAACCCGCCCGGAGCGAGACGCCCCCAGAGCGTCCCGATCCGGTCCGCCGCGCATCCCGCGTAAACGATGTCGTCATACGGCCCCACGGCTCCGGATTCGTCCACCGCGCTTCCGACAGGCGATTTTCCGGGCGCGTTCCATATCACATGCACGGTCCCCGCCGGCGCGACCGCCGCCGTGAGGGCGTCACGATCGCACGCCGCGTCCGCGACGACGAGAGTCCTCCCCCCGGCCTTCACGGCGCGGCGCTCGGAGGAGGCGTAAGCGTTCTGGACGCAGGCCCACGGCTCGACGAGGGCGATCGCCGACGCCCCCGAGGCGTCGTCCGCGCCCAGCATGAGATTCACGCCCGACGGATCCACCGTGACGCGTTCGTCGAGAAGGACATACTCCTGCAATCCCCCCTCGAAATTATACCCGAATGCGGCGTTGCTCCCCGCCGTGGGCAGATGGCGGTAATCGGCCTGGACCAGATAACGACTCCCGACCGCGACGGAGGTGACACCGGGCCCGGCCGCGACCACACGCCCGCAGACCTCGTGGCCGGGGACGGTCGGCGCGTCGCCGGGAACGTAGGAGGGAATTCCGGCCAGGATATCCGGGGAAATCCCCTTCGTCACCGCCCCCTTCCGGGGATGGGCGGTGAAGGCATCCAGAAGTTTCAGGTCCGAGAAACAAAGCCCAACGGCCTCGACCCGGAGGAGAAATTGCCGCGGGCCCGGTCGGAGGACAGGCTTCTTTTCATTCAGTACCAGCCGCCCGGGGCCGGTGAGTTGGAGGGCGGTTTGGAATGCGGGGATGCGAATCATCTATCGCATCACCTGCCCCCCGGTGACGGGCAGGGCCTGGCCGGTCTCGTACTTCTGGTCAATTAAATAGTAAATCGCCGTCATCACGTCCTCCACCCGGCAACCGCGGCCCATGGGGACCTTGGACTCGTAGAAACGCCTCACGTCCCCAACGGTTTTGGCGCCGGGGACCTTGCCGCTCTTTAAGTATTGAACAAAGAGGCCGTTTTGGGGATCCGACCAGAGAGGCCCGTCGAAGAAATTCCCCGGGCAGACGGCGTTGACCTTGACGCCGTCCGCGAGAAGTTCCAGGGCGAAGCTCTGGGTGAGGCCCACACCGCCGAACTTGCTCCCGGCGTAGGCGGCGTTGCGATTGCTCCCCTGCAGGCCCGACTTGGAATTCACCTGGATGATGTCCGCAACCGAATCTGAATTCGCCCGGTGCTGGGCGGCCATGACCGGGGCGATGGACTTCACCGCGAGGAAATATCCCGTGTAATTCACATCGGTGACGCGGCGGAAATCCTCCGCGGAGAGTTCCGTGACGCTTCCCGCCCGAAGGATCCCGGCATTGGAAATCAAAATATCACAGCCGCCGAATTCGCGGACCACCGCCTCGGCCATCGCGGCGGCGGAACCGGCGTCAGCCACGTTCACCTCAACGGCGACGGCCCGCCCGGCCCCTGCCGCGCGGCAAATTTCCTCCGCGGCGGCGCGCGCCCCGGCGGCGTTCAGGTCCGCCACGCACACGAACGCCCCCTCCGCCGCGAGGGCCCGCGCGATGCCGCCCCCGAACCCCTGCGCGGCGCCCGTCACCACGGCGACCCGCCCGGCCACACGCCCGGCGCGGCCGGCGGAACCGGCCTTCCGGCGGTAGTGCTCCGCCTCCCAGGATTCGATGAATCCCCGTTCCTCCACCGATAAAAAACGGCATCCCCCAAGCCCCTCGGCGAGCGCGATTGTCTTCAGAGCGTCAACGAACACCGCCCCCGCCGTGACCGCGTCGGCGGACGCCGCGCCGGTCGTCCAGGCTCCGACGCCCGGGACGAGGATCACCCGCGGCGTTCCTTTTTCATTGGCGAGCGCCGCCTTCGCGGCGGCCGCGACGGACCCGGCCAGGGATTCCCCGGATTTGCCCGCCGGGTCGCACCAGAGAGGAAGGGAATTGCAATAGACGATATGATCGGGGGTGATGGGACCGGAGAGGGCCAGACATTTTCCATCCGGCGAATCCAGGAACGCGCGCGCGAGAGGATCATCCAAAAGCCTCACCACCGGCCCGGGGCCATCCCCGGCGAGCGCTCCCCGCAGGGCCGGCGCGACGGCAAGCAGATCCTCCCGTTGGGGCCGCACGGGGGTAACCGTCTTCCCCGCCTTGAATTCGGAACGAAGACCGCGCGATTCGAGAAACGCATCCACGCGCCCGAGGATATCCCGGAGCGTGGCGCGGGCCTCGTCCGCGTCGCGGGTCGCGATGAAAAGGCCGTGATTCTGAAGGATGACGATAATCGGCTTCGTCCCGTCCGGCTTCGCCGCCGCGACGCGGTCCCGGACCGCCGTGGCGAGAAGATATCCGGGATTGCAATACGGCACCCAAATCACCCGGCCGCCCCACAATTCCCGAACGATCGCCTCCCCCGTCGCCGCGCAGGCGATGGCGTTCAACCTCCACGGATGGACGTGGACGACGAAGGGCCGTTCCAGCAGGTGATGAAGCAGCGCCTCGACGGAGGGACGCCGATCACCCCCGGACTCCCGCCGAGCCCCGAGAAGTTCCCGTTTGATCTCGTCCTCGCGGTGAAGAGGATCGTCGCTGTAGCGCCGGAGAAGCGCCGCGGAAAGGCGCGCGCGGTCCAGCGCCACAAGCCCCTCCGGCACGAGGGTGGCGAGGGCCGTCCCGCTCGCCTTCACCCAGAGGGTGTCGGCCGTCTTGACGGAGGTGTTCCCTCCGCCCGCGAGAACAAGGTCGGGATCGGCCCCGACCTCGCGGGACAGCGCGCAGAGAATTTCCAGTTTATCCATGTTCGTCGTTCGTCATCGTGGAATTTTCGAATCCATCACGCCCCGGATCACCCTCTCCCCCAGATGCGCCGCCTCCCCGCCCCGGAGCCCGCCGGCCCCCATTATACCGCTTCCCCCCCGGGCGCAATCATATTGATGGGCGGCGACACAAGCGGCCCCCCGGCGGAAACGCGCCGCGGTTTCCGCCGGAAGCGGGATCCCCCCCCTCGCCCGCGGCACGAGGGAGGCGGCCCCCGGCGCGTTGTGCTCCGTCCCGGCGGTCACGAAAAACCCGGCGTTTTCGAGCGCCTCCGCGTACCGCGCGACGAGCGCGACGTCGTTCCGCCCCGGGATGAACTCGGCCCCGGGGATGCCCCACCCGGCGAGATGTCGCGCGAGTTCCTCCGGCGACCGCTCCACGTCCGACGGAATCTTCGCCCCGTCAGCCAGGACCGGATACACCGGAACACCCCCGAGTTCCCGGATGAGCGTCATCCCCTCCTCGAACGACAAATATCGCTCCGGGACGAACGCCGGCCGGCCCGCCTTGAGGAGGCGCGACCGGACGAGGTCCTGGCGTTCCCGCTCCCCGGCGGCGAGCGCCGCGTCCACGGCGCCGCCCGCTTCCGCGCCGAGAAGGCGGATCCACCGATTTCGCCTGTCCGCCGGACTTCCCCCGTCGAGAGCCGCGACAATCGCCGCCGCGATGTGACGCTCCTGGAGGACGATGGCCCCCGGATCCGCGCCGCAACGCCCGGCAATTCCCCGGGAAATTGTGTCATAATCGAGATCCAGCGGCACGCCGGCCGCCGCCGCGAGGCGCGGGACATTCACCAGCATCGCCCGGCCGCGTTCCGTATCGCTTTTCACGGTCGTCTCAAACCGCGCGGCCGCAGCGGCCGGCGGCGGGAAACGGGTAATCCCCTTGCCGCAAAGGTATATCTTCCCGGGGTTGTCGGGATCGTTCACCCGCAGTCCCCGCCGGGCGAGCCCGTCGTCCATCAGCATGAGTTCAATGCCGAACAACGGGAAAATTCCCCGGGCGAGACACGCCTCCGCGAACGCGGCGTGGGAATCCGTCCCGTAATAACTGGTCAGCCCGAGAACCCGCACATTCTCCGCCGCGGCCTGACGCGCGGCCGCATCCAAATCGGGAAACGAGGAAAAATTCGGCGGAAGATGGATATGGGAATTGACCTCATACCCGCCGGCGGCCGCCGGGGCGGGGAGGCCCTCCCGTCGCAGAAAATCCAGGGGATCCGCGCGGCCGCTCATCAGGGTTTCCCCGCTCCTCCGGCCGGAGGCGGCGGGGCGGGGATTCCCATGATCGCCTCCTCCCCCTGCCGGGCGAAATCAATCGCCTCGCCGAGGATGCGCATCGTCTCCTGCGAGGCATGGAATCCCGCCGAGTTCTCCGCCGCGACGAAATCCAGACGCCACTCGGCCTTGCGGTGGAAATCCTGCGCGGCCTTGAGCGCTTCCGCGGAAGCGCCCGCCGCCTTCGCCCGTTCGATCCCCCGGATGAGCGCCAGAACCGCCTTCTCCGCCCGCGCCTGGAGGGCGATCGTCCGGTCCTGGATGAGTTCCGCCCGCGCCAGAAGTTCCGCCTCCGGATAACGGTGGCAAACCTGGCAGGACCGGTTGATGTTGAGCAAGGGACTCCGGACCTGGTGGTCGCTGATCTTCACCGCCCCCTGCCGCATGTAAGGCATGTGGCAGTCGGCGCAGGCGACGCCGCTCCGGGCGTGGATGCCCTGGCTCCAGGTCTCGAACTCGGGATGCTGGGCCTTGAGAAGAGGAGCCCCGGTGTCCGGGTGAATCCAATCCTTCCAGCCGGTCTCGTCGTAATAGGCCTCGATCTTTTCCACCTTCAGCCCCTTGTGCCAGGGATGGGTGAGGAGTTTCCCCTCCCCCTTGAAGTAATACTCGACATGGCACTGGCCGCAGACGAACGAACGCATCTCCTGGCGGCTGGCCTGGGCGTTGGGATCGTACCCCCGCCGGCGACTGCCCTGCCGCCAGCGTTCGATGCTCGGCAGGTGCGGAACGGGATCGTCGCTTTTGGCGAGTTCCCGGATGCCGTTCAGGAACCCGGGCCGCGTCACCCGCAGCCCCATCGTCTTCGGATCGTGGCAATCCAGGCAGGTGACCGGGTGGGTGACGAGTTTCCGCGCCTCGACGTAGGGCATGGCGCAGACGACCTCGAAGCCTTTTTGAATCTGCTCCTCCCGGCGATCCGGGTCATCCGGGATACCGGCCTCGCGCCCCTTCTTCCGGTAGGCGGGAATGACCGAGGCGTGGCACTGAATGCAGGCCCCCGGCTGCTTGAACTGCTTCACCCGTTCGGTCATGTCCTGATCGGAGAGCATGTAGAAATGCCCGCGTTCCTCCCGGTAATCCACGCTGAACGGGTAACCCTTGAACAGAACGCGCCAGTTCGGATCAGCGTCGAGTTTCTGAAAGGCCTCGCTGCCGCCGTGTTTCGTCCGCGCGATGTCCACGGTGCGCTTGTACCCGTCGAACTGCCGGGGAAAATTCTTCCCCCACTCGGCCGGGTCCACCGTGTCCTCGGTGACGTCCGCGACGCGGAACACCACCTCCCGCGCCTCCTCCCTGCGGCGGGAGATGTTTTCGAGCAGGAGCAGCACCGCCACGGTGGCGGCGGCGACGAACACCGTCACGGCGATGAAGCCGATCCGCAGGAATTTCTTCACCTGGGCCAGGAGTTCATTTTCCGTCATCTTGCTCTCCTCATTAATGCGTATCTCGTGAAGCGTCGCTCGTATCTCGCAGAAAAGAAGTTCGCGAGTTCGGGAGTCTGGGAGTTCGAGAGTTCACACGACTCCGAGACTCTTAGACTCCCAGACCCGGTGACTCGCCGACTCGCTGACTCTTTGATGACGGCTCGGCGGGAGCCTCGCCCTCCAATCACTCCTCCGACTATTCACTATCAACTATCCGCGATTCACTTAACTGGCCCATGCCCCACGCCGTCGTGGCAGCGGACGCAGTCGAAATAATCGTCGGTCCCTCCGTGCGCGGCGGTGATCTCCCGAACGAAATCCCCGTGGCATCGGAGGCAGTTGTCGTTCACAATCTTTGAATTCTTGGGCCGGATGCGGATGGGCTCGTGAAAATCCTGGAACGTGAACCCCTTGGAATGCCGGTAGCCGTTCTCCGCCTTCGTCCAGTATTTCCCGAGAAGGTCCCCCGGCAGGTGGCAGTCGTTGCAGACGGCCACGGCGTGGTGGCTCGCCTTCTGCCAGCCGTCGTAATGCTCCCGCATGATGTGGCAGTTGACGCAGACCGCCGGCTCGTTCGAAAGATACGACGCCCCCCGGGCGTAAAAAAACGTGAAGCCCGAGACACCGGCAAACAGACCGAGAAGGGCGTAAAACGCCCACGCCACGGTGCGTTTCATGGGAGCGTGATTGTACCGGAAGCATGCCGGGCGGCAAGACGGGAATTCCCCCCCACACTGATCATTTGACCTTGAGCACCCCCCCCGCCATGGATACCATGGACGTATTCCATATCCGGGGAGGCACCCATGAAACCCGTCAAGAGCGACCTGCGCCGCGGTGTGACCGCCAATGTCCTGTCTCCCGCGCAATGCGAGGACATCCACCTGGCATCCCTCGAGATCCTCGAACGCACCGGGATGGCCGTCGAGCACGAGGGCGCGCGCGACCTCCTCCGGAAACACGGCGCCGTCGTGGACGGCGAGCGCGTGCGCGTCCCGGCGGGACTTGTGAAGCAGGCCCTGGCGAACGCCCCTTCGCGCGTCATCCTCTACAATCGGAAGGACCTGCCCGCGGTGGACCTCGGGGCCGACCGGTCGCACTTCGGGACGGGTTCCGACACCCCGACATGGTACGATCCGAACACCGGCAAACTCAAAAACACGGATCGCGCGTCGGTGGCGGCGGTGGCGCGCCTCTGCGACGCCCTCCCCAACATTGATTTTGTCATGTCCATGGGCATCGCCAAGGAGAAGCCCGGGACAAGCTCCTTCGTCCACCAGTACGACGCCATGCAGGAAGGCACCGCGAAGCCCATCGTGTTCACGGCCCAGGGCGCGAAAGACATCAAACCCATATGGGACCTCGCGGTCGCGGCCGCCGGCGGGGACGAAGCCATGATCCGGATCCATCCCCGGTGCCTCCTCTACACCGAGCCCATCAGCCCCATGGTGCACACGCGGGAAGCCCTGGAGATGCTACTCTTCGCGGCGGAAAAGGGCATCCCGGTCACCTACCCGACGGGCATGATGGCCGGGGCGACCGGCCCGGTGACTCTGGCCGGGGCGATCGCGCTGGGGAATGCGGAGACGCTTCTCGGGCTCACGATCCTCCAGCTCGCGAAGCCCGGAACGCCCTACGTGTACGGAGGGAATGTGTCGGTGATGGACATGCGGACGACGTTATTTACCTACGGGGCGCCGGAGTTCCACCTCGCCTTCGCGGCGTTCGCCGACCTCGGCCACTGGTACGGACTCCCCATCTGGGGCCTCGCCGGAGCGAGCGACGCGAAAGTCCCCGACGCCCAGGCCGCCGCCGAGGCCGCCTACGAGATCCTGCTCGCGCGGCTGTCGGGAAGCAACCTCGTCCACGACGTGGGGTACCTCAACACGGGACTCACCACCTCCATGGAGCAAATCGTCCTTTGCGACGAGATCATCGGCCTGGTGAACCGGGTCGTCCGGGGCGTCGAGGTGAACGAACGGACGCTGGCGCTCGACGTCATCCACGCGGTGGGCCCGCGGGGAACGTTCCTGGACCAGGAGCACACCGTGGAGCAATTCAAACGGGAAATCTGGCAGCCGGGGCTCTTCGAGCGGCG
>JAZDJP010000136.1:0-35460 GCA_043803805.1 Planctomycetota bacterium | reverse complement strand
TCCGATTCCACGTTGATCATGAAGAACATCGGCGCCTGTTTACTCGTATTCCCACGCATGGCTCGTCTCCTCCATTGTTCTTCCTTCTCTCGGTGGTATTATACCATGCGTGTCAAGTGGGGTTTTTTAGCGGCCTGTTAAATCCTTCCCGACCGCACCGCCGGTCCGCGCCTCAATCTTCTGTTCTTTCACCAACGACCCCGCAAACATGCCCCCGTCCGACCATGTATGAATGTGATCCATCCATCCCCGGTAGTAATAAATCAACTGCAGGGGAAATCGGTCAACAAACTCTCCTTCGATTTCAACCGGTCCATGCGCAAAATCAGTTCCGTCCTGGCAAAACAGCCCCGGCGTCTCATTGGCCGCCGGATAATCGGAGTGCGGCCAAAAGGAACTCGCCCAATCCAATCCCAATTCACGGGACAGGGCGCTCTGGGTGTAAAACATATCCGAAAGGGAACTGGCGCAACAATCACTGGGGATGGACAACGCCGAATAGAACGGATAGGGCATCCGACGAACGACTTGATCTTCATTCCGGAACCGGTTGATATCCGTTTCGCCCGGAGCAGTCACCCGATCCGGGGAAAACGGATACTCGCCCATGTCCTTGTACCGCTTGACCACCGGAGAGGAAGGGATGTCCGCCATCGTACAATCCAGCAATTGCCGGCACACCCGCCGCGAGGCCGCATTCTGAACCTCATACTCCTTTTCGGGAAGCAAAACAAACGAATCGGGGGACGTCGCGGCCTCGGGAATCTCCTCCAAAACGATCCCCTTGAACGCAACGCGTTGCGGACCGCGGGATCCGAGTTCGTTGCCCGCGAGCACCGCCACCTGCAAACGGTCCGACTCCCGGTGCGTCCGGAAATAGATCTCGTAGTCGCGACTTCCCTCCTTGATCTCCGTTGCCTTGACGTTCTTTCCATCCCACAACCGAATCATGTCCTTTCCACCGCCCACGGACGCATCCGCAGTGACCTGAAACCGATATAACACATTGGGTTTTACCGGGACCGATTTCGCGTAATAGTTGTAATATTCCCCCATCTTCATGGCCGGCAATTCAATCGCGATCCCATCCGATGTCGTTTGCACGGCCGGCGACCAATCCACCTTGCCGGGTTCAAATCGCCATCCCCGGCCGAATTTCAGCAGGCGGGCGGGATCTCCCTCAACTTCCTCGAAAACCATATCTCTGAAAACCACATGCAGAGGCCCACGACCGCCCGACTGGTTACCCGCCAACAACGCCACCTGAATCCAGGTTGCTTTCCCCCCGGTACGGAAATAAACCTCATAATCATGAACGCCCTTTTCAAAAGGGATGGCCTGAACATTCTCCCCGTCCCACAACCGAATCATGTCCTTTCCACCGCCCACGGACGCATCTGCATTGACCTGAAACCGATACAACGCATTGGGTTTTACCGGAACCGATTTCGCGTAACAATTGTAGTATTCCCCCGCCGCCAGCGCCGGCAACTCAATCACAACCCCATCCGATGTCATTTGCACGACCGGCGACCAGTCCACCTTTCCGGGATCAAATCGCCATCCCCGGCCGAATTTCATCGAACGGGCGGGATCGCCTTCAACCTCCTCGAAAACCGCATCCCTGAAAACCACCTGCAGAGGTCCACGACTGCCCGACTGGTTGCCCGCCAACAACGCCACCTGGATCCAGGCCGCTTTCCCCCCGGTACGGAAATAGACCTCATAATCATGAACGCCCTTTTCAAGAGGGATGGCCTGGACGTTCTCTCCATCCCACAACCGAATGACATCCTTCCCCCCCCCTGTACCCGCCTCGGCAACAACCTGTAAACGATAGAGGGCATCCGGCCGAACCGGCACTTTTCTCGAATATGACAGATAATACTCGCCCTCGTTCATCGCCGGCAGTTCGATGGCGATCCGATCCGGCGTCGCTTTTACAACAATGTTGCACGCGCTGTTTCCCGCCTCGAAAATCCACTCCTTGTCAAGTTCCAGAGGCAGAACATGACTGGCAAGAGCGGGCAAATCCCCCCTGGCGGGGGCAATTTCCGGCCCGCGAGGATTCGCATCCTGCCCGTTCCCCGACGGCGCCGGATTCCCCAACAGGACCGTCGCGCACAACACAAGCACGACCATCCGGAATCTTCCTCCCGGCAACCCGGCATTTCGCAATGCAACATTCATGTGCGGACATCCCCCATCAACCATAAATTCCACACGGCAGGCGTTTCTCGATGCCTGTGGGAAAACACATGCGACAAAATCCGACGGGCCGGGGTCATCGCCCCTTGGATCCCAAGGCGGCCGTATTAAACTTCGTGGCGGAGAACTGACTCATCAACTGATCCGTCGCGAGGATTTCGATGTCTTCCTTGCTTCGTATGGTCGGCTGCACCGTGAAACGCGCCAATTGAGGCGCCGTCGCCCATTGAGGCCGGCCGTATTCGTCACGCTCCTTCAGAAGAATCATGCTCACCACAAACTGTTTTTGTTCCGCGAACTTCGATTCCTTCACCAGGCCCTCAAACACCATTTGCAGGGCTCGTCTCATCAGATACCGCTCCCGAGCGGCTTCATTGTGACCGGCCAGTTTCCCCGCCTCCGGCATCATGTCGGCCAACACCAGTGGGTTACCGTCTTTCATCAGATACAATATGTCCTTGGCAAATGGTTCCGTGGAAATGTCAATTTCATCCGATTTTACATCCCTGCCGGTCAATTTCGTCTTACCATCCGATACCTTCGCGGAGGGATTTTCCCTCGCAACAAACCAGACAACAAACACAATAGCGACGACAATCCCGATGCCGGCGATCCATTTCCCCATATCCAGATCCCCCAATATAATTCCACTTTGCCCCGAACAATTCCACCCCGATCCCGCATGGCGCAAGCGTAGTCCGTGCCGAATCCTGCGTCAAGCGATTTTCACCGATGGACGGACCGGAACCAAAGTCCAACTTCCTTTCCCGGTCGATTGTCGTTTGAGAGTCCCGAGGCGCCCTTAGAACCCGGCATACACAAAACGAACCGTACTGGATTGGGCCAGAAAGATGACCACGGCAATCTTCAAACATATCCACACCGTGAACATCAACACCTTTCCCGTGGGCCACCCCGTCCCCTCACCCGAAGACGCGGAAATTGGGTTGGAGTTAATCATGATATAAAAATCTCCCGAATCACAAGATGCACCATGAGGGTCAGCGCGGAAAAAACATACACGGGTCCCGCAACCGCCCATGCCCTCTGCACACCCCTTTTTCCGCCCCATCCCGATCGCAACACCTTGTCCCGCACAATTTTCTCCACCCATATGCTTGCCGCCATGCACAAACCATAGAGCAGGAAGAGCGGACTGACCCGGTGCCATAGCGCCACCGCCACCCAGGAACAGATCAGAACGACCAATCCGGACCATACGGCATTTTTGACGCCCCATGCCCTCACCAGCCGAAGTTGCAGCGGCGTGTATACATTTCGCTGAATGAATCCGCCCAGAGACATATGCCAGCGCGTGAAAAGTTCCGTTATGGATTTTGCCAGAAACGGCGAATTGAAATTTTCAGGGGTGGGAATCCCGAAAAACCGGCCAAGCCCAACGGCCATGCGTGAGTATCCCGCAAAATCAAAGAAGGTATAAATCAACAAATAGGCCGTGTCCAGCAGGCTGCGGGACTCCACCTTGCCGTCCAAACCGAAAAAGAAAATTCGCATATATTCACTAATCACAAATTTATACAGCAGTCCCGTGGCGATGTCATTGGCTCCGAGAAGATACTGCTCCAGGGGAATTTTCGTCCGCGCTTCAACGTTGATCCGGAGATGTTCCTGGTACGGATTGACCGGCCCCGAAACAAGCATATGGATCGGAAAAAGATAGCCCAAACAGGAGATGGGATCCATCAATCGGGCATTTCGAAATGAAACGCAGGCGACCATGTCCAGCGCCCGGAGAACGACATACGAGAAAGAAAGCGCAATCAGGAAATCCAGCGCCCTTTCCAGCGAATGGCCGCCAATCTTCTGCCAGACCTGCCTGACATGCTGGGCATATTCGAGATTGGCCTTGTGCACAACGAAAAACAACACCATCAAACCAATCAAGACGCAGGGAAAGGCCGCCCGCAAACGTCCGGACAGATCACGTCTTGTTATGAGCCAAAGCCCGACCCATAGGATGCACGAAAAAACCATCGCCAGGGATGCGATTTTGATCCCCACCCAGAACGATAACGCAACCATATTCAGCACGCCAAACCACCGAGTCCGACACATGGGGGAAAACCGGAGAAGAATCATCAAAACCAGACAAAAAAACCAGAAATTGACGTCAAAAAAATGGCCCATAACCACCCATTTAATCAGGCAGGATGTCGTACTCTCTCAATCACGCAGGGTTGTCGAGTTTGGAATCCAGCGTTCGAATCAGGTCACCGACGTTTTTGAAATTGCTGACCTCCTCCGTGGTGAATCGCACGTGAAACTCCTCTTCGATCTGAATGACCAGATTGATATGGTTGAAAGAATCCCACCCCGGGACATCGCTCGCGGTCATTTCATCCCGCAATTCAAGATTGGGCATATTGAAAAGGGTTCGAAAAACATCCGTCAATCTGATCCGCCGCTCGGGAGTCATCCTGACACCTCCGGATATGTCATACCGCCCGGATCTCCGCAAAGCACCTGGGCACGGGTTTGCTGACGCCGGGCGTGTAACGCCAGAATTCCGAGCCCATTGGACCATTCGTCTCCACGCGCTCAAATCCGAGTCTTGAAAAGAGATCCTTGACAAGGCCGTTCTTCTCGGTGGAGATATATTCGCCCCGGATGGACCGGGATCCCGCATGATTCACAACCCATGAAAAAACGGCCTCCTCCACGGTTCGATTCAAGACCCGGCAACTCATGATCCAGCTTTCCACCGCCATGTCCTCCCCGTCGGGAACGAGGATGACCACCGAAATGACGCCTTGGGGTCCAAAAGCATCCGAATACGCAAAGACACCGATGACGCCCCCCTCCGAGAGGATGCGTTTCAAGTCACGTTCCCCATGCCGCCGCGTGGTCAAATTGAATTGATTGCTTTTCTGAAACATCTGAACCACACGATTGATATTTTTTTCGTGGAGACCATCCACCTCCAGGGAGATATGGATATCCTTGAGAAAATCCTCCAGGTTGCCGTACTTGGCCATGGACTCGCGTTGACGTTTGAGACTCAACGTCGCCTCGGCACGCCGGGTATCCTCCCCCGATAGCGCGACCACATTGAAAAAACGCGATTGGCTCATACCCTTCAACGTGGATTCCGGATCAGGACCGGCACGCAAAATATCCAGATAGGGATGCGCCGAAACAACCTCGATGAGTTCAAAAAGACTGTCGTCCATAAATACCATGAATTCCGTGCCGAAACCCAAATGACCCGAAATATCGCGGATGGAATTGCTTTTGGCCCCCCACCCCACCTGGATATCGGCAAAATCGTCATGCCGCAACGCAATCTCCCGGTTTTCCTTGAATACGTCCAGGAGCCGGGGGTCATTCCGACTTACGGAGGCAAGCAATACCCCCATATCTTTGAGTCCCTTCAGATACTCCTGCACACGATGATACGCAAGCCCGTCCGGGGAATCCAGTCCGCAGACGATATCGTAATATCCGACCTCCGCCACCTCGCCTCCCCACAAGGTATTATCCCAATCCGTGATGAGCGCCCGGTGACTTTTACCGCACAGGTTCGCGACCGCCGAAGCGATCTCCCGGCATATCGCGACGGTCCCCGCCGGCTCATACGCCATCTTGGCCCGGAAATAACTCAACTGCCCCAGCGAAGACTGCCCACCCGCCATGAAGACGGCTTCCGAAAGATCCACCAGACTGACATTGCGCGCCACGAGACTGGCGAGCCAGGAATTGATCTGGTTTAAAGCAAGGTTCCCACCCACCCAGTCCCCATGCACAACGGTGCCGCCGGGAAAGGAATAGGCACGACCGGGAAAATTGGCGACCAGAATATGTTTCGGCTCTTGAGTCTGAAGACCCGTGACAATGGAACGATACGCCTCCTGAACCCGCAAAACGTCGTCCTGCTTGACAAGCGCGGCGTTGCCCAGATACCGGTTGAGCCACTGTTCCGACAGGATAATCACAACGATGGTATCCCCATCCAGGGCAAGACGCTTATCCACATGCCCCAGGGAGATCTGCTCCACCGAGTCAAAGTCGGGCACCCGGACCTGCGCCTCCACCCCCCAAATACCACAGAATAAGGACAGCAATGGGGCAAGACCATCCGCCGTAAAATCCGTCAGCAGGAGCAAATTGCACCGGCATGGATTGGGTTTGAGCGGGGGATATCCCCATCCCTGCCACGTATTTTTCAACTTCTGATAATACAGCAAACTCTGTCCGGGACGCTGTACGGCCAATCGCAAGGCGCATCGCATCGCCGGGGTCGCTCCCGACGCATCCACCGCCTGGAGTTTCCGCAGACCCTCCGGCAAACGTCCGGAAAACAGGTCGGTTATGATTTCCTTGACCATCGCCATGCCTAGCGGCAAATAAATATCCCTGATTGGGGAACCGGCTCATTGGCCTTGGGCGGATAGGCGATCGCCAGGTGACGCCTGACGATTTCAAATCCCCCCTGTTTGATTTCCCTCTCCACGGATTCGCAATCCGCGTAGAGATAAATATGGTCTGCGTTGGGCGCCGTGATGGCCGCCGTAATAAACGCATACCCGCCGGGAGCCAGTATTGCCTTCAAACCCCGGATGAAAGCCACCGGATCTTCGAGATGCTCCAGGACCTCAACCGAGACGACAAATGAAAATTTCCCGCCCGGGGGATCGGTCAAAATATTCTGCCTGCGCGGAGTCCAACGATCCTGAAATTGAAACGCCCGTATCTGTTGCGCCGCATAATTCAGGGAATGCGCGCTGATGTCAAATCCGGTCCCCCTGCTTTCCCGATCCATGGAGAGTATCTGTCTGCTGTAGAAACCGGTCCCCACACCGACGTCGGCAAACGACTTGTCGGCGGAGGCCCGGACCAAAGGCCCGAATTCTCTTGTGAAGAATTGCAACTGTTCATAATGATGCGGCCAGAGGTACTGGCTGATCAATATTCCGGGAAGATAAAGATTGAACATGTATTCCAAATTGTGGTATACACCCTCTCCAACCTCCGCATACGTCTTGTGAATGTATTTCAGTTCTTTCTCAAACCGCTTGTGCAATCGCAGGGCATCCAGCGCAAACTCGACATATCCCTTTATCGCACCGCGCATTCTGGCCTCATCACCGGCAAACACTTTCGACAGAGTTTCCTCGAATTCTCTTTCCCAAGTCGGACTAAATGTCCTGGCTTTCTCCACCGCTTTGGACATGTAGGGCGCCATGCCCTTCAACATTGACTCAAAAATCCTGATATTCGGATATTCCATCGGAAACCTCGCAAATTTGGATGACATCCCCTTACGGGACCATCGGACTCACTTTCGAAATGTGCATGTGACCCGGCCCCGATTCACCATGCCCCCGTCCTGCCGGACCGCCGACAGTTCCAAAACGACTGTTTTGGCCCCCACGCTGATTCGGACGATTTTCACCTGGTAGGATACCGTGTCCCCGACATATACCGGGGCTAAAGCATCAAACTGCATCTGGTGAATGACCGTGTTTCCCCCCGGCAAAAACATTCCCAGGATTCTCGAATAGGGCATGCACACGAACAAACCGTGCACAATGCGCCCACCGTACCCCATGCCTTTGGCATGCGAGTCATCAACGTGCGCCGGAGCACGATCTCCGCTCAAATTGATAAATGCCTGCAACCCCTTCTCAGAGAACTCGAATTTTTCAGAGTACGTCTGCCCTTCCCGGAGATCTTCTATCCTCAACGGGACGACCGATGCAATCGCTTCCATCGTCTGGCCTCCGACAAAGCGGACGATTGTATCGAATAATAACCGACCGGCAAAATGAATCGTCAAATTACATTTAAACGTTTTATATACTCCAGCAACCCCTCCGCCACCTTCTTGTATCCCAAGGCGTTGAGATGTGAAAAGTCAAGGTAGTGCTCCGCGTTTAGCGCCGCCACAACCGGGGCATACACGACCGTGTCACCGCCCCCGGCCCGTATGATTCCGGCCAGATTGTCACACAATTGCTGATATTTCTCGTCGGACATGAGTTGTGGCAACAGGTCGGGATTTTCGCGCGCATAAAAAATGATCGTTTTCTGATTTTTCTCATTGAGATACGACACCATCCGCTCCAGGGCCTGCCGCTGTGGATTGCCCATTTCAAAATTCACGGTTTGCAAACGTTGTTTGAGTTTCAACAATAGTAGAACATCCTCATCAACCTCTTCCCGGTCGGTACGCCACCGATTGAAACGACGCCGGATCTCGCCGCCCTTGTGCAGAAGGCCACATTGGGCGGCATTGGCCTGAATCACATCCCTGTAACGATACAACGCCCAATGATTAAAGAGAAACGTGGGGAGGATGGTTCCGACGCGCTCACGCCAGGATCCCGTATCGGGAACCCATGCCAATCCACCCTCACGATCCACCCCGATATGCCTGAGCCAAGGCCGGCAGATTTCCGCCCCGGGAACCGAAAAATCCCGCGAAAACGGACGCAGATGGGTATCCATGATCAACAGATCAATCCGGCAGGGGATAATCAATCGCGCCAAAGCCTCCAAGTCCGTTGGAAGCGCCCCGTTGATACCCAGGTTAAAAACGAGGATTTTCTCGCGGGGCCGCACTTCCCTGAGTTTATTCTCAAGCGTGGCGTCAAGCGTGTGATTTCGCCACCCGGGATCCCCATGCGCTTCCATAGTCCGGCCATAGATCAAGGAATCTCCAATCACGACAACTTTCAATCCTTCGTAATACCGGAGGAAATCCAGTTTGGAGACAAGTTGTGACGGTTGTTGAATATCAATCACCTCGGCGGCAAGCCGCGCGTGGGGGAAAACTCGCCAAAGGATGAGGTCCGTAACCCCAAACAACACGAATCCCAACACAACAGAGAGGAAAAATCTCATGTTAACAAATTTCATCAGCATGTTCACCGGATTCACTTAACTCTCGTCGTGTACGAACGTTCAATCAAATCAAGTCGTGCAAAATCCACACGCTTTTTTGATTGTAATGGTTGGCATTGTCGCAAACAATATAAAATCTCGTCTCCGACGTTTCCAACAAGATGTGTAATCAATAAGACTCTTGCGAAAAAACCGAGAGTTCGGCATCGGATGCAACCGTGAGCGTATCATCCGTAACCATCAACACCAGACCGACGACTGTCGCACTCATCTCCACAGACACAACACCGGTCGGCGTGACCGCGGAAGAGACGGTTTGATCCAAAGCATCGAGTGAACCATCATCGCCCGCCTGGAGGATCCACGCATCCCCGCCCCAGAAGGACGAATCAACAGAATCTGTACAGCCTCCAACCAGGCAATCGCCGCTCGTCAACACGATCACGGATTTCCCCGCGGCATTCCCATCTCCATACACCTTTTCCCATAGAATGGCCCCATCCCGATTGAGTTTAAACAACCACAATCTACCGTCGCGCTGACCCGTTACGATGCAACCGCCATCCGAGACGACAGAAATCCCCTCCGCGGTATCGTCCCCCTCACTTCCATAGGCGTTCTGCCATATCACGTTCCCGACGCCATCCAACTTAAGCACCCATGCATCCTGCGTGGACGAGAGCAAATTGGTCGTTCCCGCAAGAATGTACCCCCCATCCGGAGCACATTGAATCACCAGTTTTCGCCACCACGTGGACGCGTTCACCGGACCCGGGAATACCCGATTCCATTCCACGGCACCGACGGCATTCAGTTTGAGAACACGCGCGCTGTATGAACTGCCATCGCTGGAGGTCCACCCGGACACGATATATCCTCCGTCACTCGTCACCTGAAGATCCGTCCCCATATCAGAATTATCCCCCACTCCATATCGATTGGCCCAACTTACCGTTCCATCCGTCATGAGTTTCATGACAAAATATCCAAAGGAGGCAACCGATGGGGTCGTTATACTTCCTCCGACCACACACCCCTCATCGATCGTAAGACGGATTGCATTCGTCCGATCCAGCCCCCCGCCATCATACCCTTTTTTCCACATCAACTCTCCGTCACGATCCGTCTTCATCACCCACGCATCATCCGGAGAAAGCACCCAGTTGTTCCACGTGCTGTACCCGGTTGCGAAAAATCCTCCATCTGCAGTCTCGATCATTCCAAGAACGGCGCCACGCCGAACGGATCCCCCATAGATTTTCTGCCAGATCACGGCACCTGAAGCATCCATGCAAACCAACAACGGGATGTGTAACGAGTCCACAAATGCCTGTTGGCCCCCTCCTCCGAAAACCAAGCGGCCATCGGCTGTCTGTAACACCACTTGAGCAATTTCATCATTTTGTGTTGTTCCAAATGTCTTTGCCCAACCCGTGTCGGCCGCGTGAAAGACACTACTGCCCCCTCCGACCCCACCCCCTCCCCCACAACCGGCAACAAGCCACCCCAACAGGAACAAACTTGAGACAGGGAATTTCATAACAGGCCGCCTGTTACAATGTATAGATTTCCACGGCATTCATTTCGCTTCCTTGCGAATTTTTATCTTGTGCGTATTATATCTGGAATCGCGGCGAATGGGAGTTGGTCTTTAAGAGATTACACCATGAAGATTGCCACCGTCATCGGAGCCAGACCGCAGTTTGTGAAGGCCGCGCCGCTGTCCCGGGCCCTGCGCCGGCGGCACGAGGAAATTCTCATCCACACCGGCCAGCATTACGATTACGACATGTCCAAGGTGTTTTTCGAGGAACTGGCGATCCCCGCGCCGGATTTTCACCTCGACATCCGCGAAACCGGCCACGCCGCCCAGACCGGGCGGATGCTCATCGCCATCGAAAAAATCCTCCTGGAGACGCGGCCCGGGGCGGTGGTCGTCCTCGGGGACACCAATTCGACCCTCGCCGGGGCGCTCGCCGCCGCAAAACTCAACATCCCGGTGGCCCACGTGGAGGCCGGCCTCAGGAGTTTCAACCGCCGGATGCCGGAGGAGATCAACCGGATCCTCGCCGATCACGTCTCCGGATGGCTCTTCGCCCCGACGGTCGTTGCCGTCGGCAATCTCGCGGCGGAGGGGATCACCCGCGGCGTGACGAACACCGGGGACGTCATGATGGATATCGTCCTGGAGAACCTCCCCCGGATCGAGACGCACACCGCAGCGCTCGGGGAACACGGCCTTTCCCCGAAGGGATATTACCTGGCCACCATCCACCGCGACTTCAACACCGACAATCCCGCCAACCTCGCGGCCATTCTGGAAGGACTGTCATCCCTCGACAAACCCGTGCTCTTCCCCATCCATCCGCGCACGCGCAAGGCGGTGGAGGCCCTCCGGGGCGCCTCCTCCATCGCCGCGGGACGGGAGGACGTCATCCGCTTCATCCCCCCGGTCGGCTACCTCACCATGCTGACGTTCCAACGCCACGCGTTTAAAATCATCACGGACTCCGGCGGCATTCAAAAGGAGGCCTATCTCCTCGGCACCCCCTGCATCACGCTCCGCCCCGAGACCGAATGGGTGGAAACGGTGGAGAGCGGCTGGAATCGCCTCATTCCCGCGGCCCCGTCGGAAATCCGGGCGGCAGCGGTGGCCCCCTTCACCCCCTCCCGGCGCGAGCCGTATTACGGAAATGGCGACGCCGCCGTCCGGATCGCGGAGATCCTTTCTTGCGAGTGAAACTGATTTCAGGAACGTTTAAGAATGGCGCGGGCCTCGCCCGCGATGAAAAACGATCCCGTCACCACCACGCGCCCCTCCGGGGAGGCCAGGGCGCGCGCACGGCTCATCGCCTCTTCCACCGATGATGATTCCTCCGCGGGAATACCCAGATCCCGGACGAATGGCAATAGCTCGCCCGGCGCCGCCAGCCGCGGGTGATCGCGCCGGGGGAAGATGAACGAGGAGGCCAGGGGCGCGAATTCCCGAAGCACCCCGGCCCGATCCTTGTCGCGCGAGATGCCGACCACAAACACCGCGCGCCGAATCCCCATCTCCTCCTCAAGGACACGGCGGAGATTCCGCGCGGCCGGAACGTTGTGCGCCACATCCAGAATGATGGACGGCTCCCCGGGAAAAACCTCGATCCGGGCCGGCCAGGATACCTCACGAAGTCCGGCGGAAACGGCCGTTGCCGAAAGTTCCCGCCTCTTCTGTTCGACAAAAGCCTCCAGCATCCCCACGGCCAGAGCCGCGTTCGTCCGCTGGTGGATGCCCCGCAGGAGAATCTCAAGTCCCCGATGATGCCCCCGCCAGGTGCGAATGGCGAAACGATCGCCCGCCTCCGCCTCCACCACCACATCCTCCCCGACGATATGCAACGGGGCTCCCCGGTCACCGGCCATCCCCCGCAACACATCCGCGACCTCCGGTTCCTGGGGCGCCAGGACCACCGGCACCCCGGGCTTGATGATCCCCCCCTTTTCCCGGGCGATTGCCCCCAGGGTGTGCCCCAGCACATGCATGTGATCCCACCCGACAGGGGCAATCCCGGTCACGGCGGTTTCCGCGACATTGGTGGCGTCCAGACGCCCCCCCAGCCCGACCTCGAGAACCGCCGCCGCCACGTCCCGATCCGCAAAATGCCGGAGCGCGGCGACCGTCATGGCTTCGAACCACGTCAGCCCCTCCGCCTCGGCCGCGGGCAAAATGCGGTTGAGGACGGCGAGAAGATCTCCGCTCGAAATGCACCCCCCCCCCACGACGATGCGCTCATGGACACGCACGAGATGTGGCGAGACGTAAAGGCCGATCGTGTGTCCCATCTTGCCGAGGACCGATGCCAGCATGGCGGCAACGGATCCCTTGCCGTTGGTGCCGGCAACATGAAGAACGCGGAATCGCCGATGGGGATCCCCGTCGCGGGCGAGGGCCCGACGCACACGGCCGAGCGGGTCCCCGTCCTGCGGAGCCCCGCCCAGACGCTCGAAGTCCGCCAGACGGTCCAAGGCCGCCAGGGCATCATCCAATGTCGCATGGTTCATGACACGGGATTATACATAAACTTGAAACGTCTGAAAGGCACCGCTATAATCCGCCCATGAATATTCCCATTCCCAAGTCGTCGCCCCCGTCATTTTTCAAAAGCCAGTACTCGCCGATTTTCTTCATGCTGACCGCCCTCGTGGCGTGCATCTGCATCCTGGCCGTCCTTTGGAAAAACATCCGTCAACGGGAAAATAGCGGGACCGGGATGCCCACCCTTTCGACAATCCCGGTGGACCTCAACCGCGACTCTCCCGCTCCGAAACCGCCCCAGCCCTTCGTCCGCGACGATTCCATCCTCTATCCCGTCACCGACCGAACCCCGGCCCGGGATGACAAAGAGGCCTATTTTTACCTCCTCCACTGGGTCCGAACGACATCCGCCGACAACCTCCGCCGTCTGGCCGACAAGCGCTACGCCTGGCGGAACCTGTTGGAAGGCCTCATGTCCAACCCCAAGACGTGTCGCGGGAAGGTCTTCCACGTCCGGGGCGAGGTCGCCGAAATCTATATCGCGGCGCTTCCCGAGAATCCATCCGGTCGCACCGCCGTCCTCGAAGGACATCTCCGGGGCAACAACCGCGAATACACATTCGTCATCACCGACCCGACCCGCCCGCTCAAGGCCGGGGACAAAATCGAATTTTACGGGGTATTCTTCAAGATCCATCAGTACGAAACCCAGACCGGCGCCGTCTTCCTCGCCCCCATCCTCATCGGGAACGCCTTCGCTCCCTTCGATGAAGGAGATGGCAACATCCCCTTCCTCGGCCCCCTCATCCTTCTCATAGTCGTCATTCTCATTGTTTTGTTTTTCCTCCTGAATCTGTCCGACCGCCGCAAGGCGAAGCGCCTGGAACAGGACCGCCTCCGCCTGCAACGCAACGCCTTCGAACACAAACCGCATGAGCCCCCCGCCCGCGAGCCGCCCCAGCCCCCGGCCTCGTCGTAAGATCAGGGATTGAACGCGCATGAACGACATCAACACGTGGCTCGACCATGTCCGGCAGGCGGCAACCGGGTATGAATTCGCCTCCTTCCTCGTCGGCATCGAGGAGAAGGGCGGCCGTGAGTCCCCCGAGGGAGCGCTCCTCAAACGCAAGGCCGGCGCCATTCTCCAGGGCGAATGGCGCGGGACACGGCGCCTGGACTTCCAGGACCCCGATGTGACATTCGTCATCGTCCCGGCGAAAAACCGCGTCAACGTTCAGACAAAGTCCCTCTATTTTTACGGACGTTACCTCAAGCACCGGCGGGACCTCCCCCAGACGGTGTGGCACTGCAAGCGTTGCCGGGGACGCGGGTGCCGGGAATGCGGCGGAACGGGAAAAACCCACCCGACATCCGTCCAGGAAATCATTGCCGCCCCCTTCGTGCGGGAGGCCCTGGCGAAAGAGGGGCTCTTCCACGGAGCCGGCCGGGAGGACATCGACGTCCGGTGCCTCGGCGCCGGACGCCCCTTCGTCATCGAAATTGGCGGGCCGAAACGTCGCACGTTCCCGGTCGCCCCGCTTGTCGAGGAGGTCAACCGGTCGGACGGCGTCCGCACCACCCCCCTCATCCCGGTCCGCCGCGACGCCGTGGCCGTCCTGAAAGGCATGGTCCCGGACAAAACCTATCGGGCTCTTGTGGAACTCGGCGCCCCCCACCCCTCGGAGGATGCCGTGCGCGCGACGCTCGCCTCATTCCGGAACACCGTCATCCACCAGCGCACCCCCCAGCGGGTCAGCCACCGCCGGGCCGACCTGACCCGGGAACGAACCATTCACACGGTGGAACTTCTCTCGTACGCCCCCCCCAATCTCGAAATCAGTCTCACGGCGGAGTCCGGAGCCTACGTGAAGGAATTCATGACCGGAGATGAAGGACGGACGCAGCCGTGTCTGACCGGCGCCCTGGGAACAATCCTCAAGCCCCTCGAACTCGATGTCCTCGAGGTAAAGATGGACGACAGCTGGATCGAGAAATATCGGCTCTGACCGGTCCCCTGTTCATTATGATTTGCGTCGGATGACCACCAAGGTGATATCGTCCTGGGGCATGCATCCCCCCCGGAATGTGTCGGTTTCACGAATAAGGCTCTCGATGAAACCCCCGGCGCCGCAAGGACCGTGCTGTCGGATGGCCTGGCAAAAACGGTCATGGCCGAACTCCTCCCCCTGCGGGTTGTTCAATTCCACAAGTCCGTCGGTGTACACGATCAGGCTGTCTCCAGGTTCCAGCGTCGCTTCCACCGGCACGATCGCCCGATCGAACGTGTCGCCGCCGAGCAGGCCGATGGCCATCCCCGGCGTCTGGATCTCCTCCACGCGATCATCCGCCGCGTGATAAAATAACGGGTAGTCGTGCCCGGCGCGCGCCATCCACAGATGGTGGCGTTCGGAATCCAGGATGGCGTAGCAACAGGTGATGAATGTTTGAATCTCCAGGGCCGGCCGGATGTCCCCGTTGACCTTCCGGATCACCTCCCCCGGATCCGCCAGTTCCCGGCCGCGCATGCCCAGCGCCATTTTGACCATCCCCATGATCAGGGAGGCCTCCACACCGTGCCCGGCCACGTCCCCGATCACGATGCCGATCCGTCCGTCGGGGAAATCAATGAAGTCATAGAAATCCCCGCCCAGATGATCACACGAGCGGTAGTGCCGGGCGAATTCGTAGCCCGGACGTTCCGGGACCCGGGAGGGCAGCATACGGGCCTGCACCCGCCGGGCATTCCGGAAAACCTCCTCAAGCAGGCGGCCGCGGATTTCCTCCGTGCACACCGGATCCCGATCGGCCGGAACGTCGGTCCGGGGGAAGGCCGTCAGGGAAACCGGAAGCCCCCCCGGAGGGGAGGATGCCGCCGTTGCGGGAGCATCCTTCCCTCCCCGCGGCGGCCCGGTTACATCTCCCGGTTTCACGACCGGGCAATCCTTCAGAAAATGACGTGCAATCTGCCGGGAGGACGCATGCCAGGTCAGGACCCCGGAAGCCAGGCGGATCTCCGGGATCGGCCGCATGCAATGCGGACAAATCCAGTTGAGATCGCTGTCGCTGCAGAGAAACCGCGGATCCCCCGTGGCAATCCGACGGATGATCTCCCGGACCAGCCGCCCCTCCTCCTCGATTTCCGCCTGGACTCTCCGGAGATCCTCCGCTGTTTTGAGCGGCTGTTTGCCGCGGGCCGGATCGGAACAACGGTCCAGATGCCGCATCACCATCTTGACGAAGATTTCGGTGCATTCCCCCTCGGCGGGCAACCGGATGCTGGTGGGGGATCCGCAGACGGGACAATACCAGCGGTCATGCCGGTCGAACACGCCCCACGCGGGGTCCCGTTCGATGCGCGCCTTCACCTCCTCGTATATGACCTCGCCCATGCCCCCCTCCCGCATTCCACGAAGGATTCGGCGCCCTTGTGTTATACCGCCAAAACCTGATCCGAACACGCTTTTCCGGATAGTCGAGAATAATTCCCGCGGCGATTTGAACGACTCCGACCATAACATCATCTTAGTCCGCATCCCTCCCCCCCGCCACCTCTTTTCTGACCCACACCCCGCTCTTGACAATCGTTCCGCACGGGGTAAAATGAACACGTCATGATAAAAATGAATGCGCGTTCATCCCGTCTGCGGAAGTGCCGCCGCGATGCCACCCGTGAAGCCCTGATCGAGGCCGCCGAGCGCGCCATCACCCGCCGGGGATACGACCGTACCGTCATGAAGGACATCGCCCGTCAGGCCGGATGCGCGACGGGCACGCTTTACCTGTATTTCCAAAACAAGGAAGCGCTTCTGGATGCGATCTTTTTCCACCATTTCCGCCTCCTTTCCAACAATCTCCGGACCGCGATAGCGGGGGTTGACAACCCGCTCGAAAAACTCCACCGATCCGTCGGCGCTCTCCTGGATTATTTCAATGCCCACCGGTCGGTTTTTTTCCTCTTCTATACGGCGGTCCCCTTCTCCCCCGGAGGTCCCGGACAAAGCCTCAAGGGCAACACCCGACAGGCCTACATGGAATTCAGCCGGTTCGAACTCGACGTCATCCGGAGCGCCCAGCGCCAACGACTCATCCGCAAGGACCTCCCCCCGGAGACCCTCCAGGGATTCATGCACGGCCTTACCAGCGGAGTCCTGGGGCAATTCAGTCATTCAAAAACTCAACTCCCCCGGGAGGAACAGATGCGCCTCCTGTGGGGTTTCATGACCGGCGGCATCGGGGCATCCCCATCGGAACATCCGTGAAACAACCCTTTTCCATCACCGTTCTTGCGATTCTGGCCGCCGCGGCCGGCTGCAACGCCCCGCCCGTGGAACGGGGCCGCGCCGCCGGGGAATTCCAAAGCACTCTCGCCCGCCGGACGGACGCCCTCCGGATCGATCCGGCAAAGCCCCTGTCCGTCGCGGAGTGCGAAACCATCGCCCTCCGGAACAACCTGGATCTCCGGGTCCGCCAGCTCGCCCTGCGGCTCCAGGACGACAATGTCCGCATCGCCCTGTCGGGATTCCTGCCTCGCGGCCAGGCCCAATACCTCTCCACCCGCCGTTCCAATCAATCCCTCGTGGACTTCGGCGGCACCATCATTGAAATGGAGCCCCAAAACCTCCAGGCCGTCTCCGTGCAGGCCACCCTTCCGATCTTCGATTTCGGAACCACCTATTACGGGTGGCGGATGGCGGCGGACCGGCGGAAGCAGGAAACGCTGCTGTCCGCCCGGGCGGCGCAGACCCTCCGGCGGGACGTGCGCGTGGCCTACGCGCGTCTGGCCGGGGCCATCCGCCAGGAGAAACTCGCCCGGATCGCCGTGGAGGCCGCCCGCCAGGTGCTCGCCGTGGCCAAAAGCATGGAACGGGAAGGGCTCACCGCCCGCGCCGACACGGCCCTCGTCGAGGCGGCCCTGGCCCGCGCCGGACTCGAGTGGAGTCTGGCGGGACGGCGGGTGGAAGAGGGAAAACTCGCCCTGCTCTCGCTCCTCTCCCTTCCCCCGGGAATGCCGCTCGCCGTCGCGGAAGATGCGCCACCGCTCCCGCCCCTCCCGGCGCCGGAAATGGTGGCGGCGTGGGAAGATCACGCGCTCCTCGTCCGGCCGGAGCTCGCCGTTCAGGATCTGACCCGTCACATGGCCGCGAGCGCGGTGCGCCAGTCCCTGGCGGGATTTTTCCCGCGGGTGGACGGGCTTGGATCATTCAACTGGAGCGACGTGGCCACGGCCGTAAACCCGTCGTATTTCACGTTCGGATTCGACATCGCCCACTCGCTCCTGGACGGGGGCGCCACGATTTTCCGGCACGCCCAGGCGAAAAAGAATCTTACCGTCCAGGAGGAACAGGCACTCCTGCTTTCCATGGCCGTTCTCTACGAGGTGGATTTCCGGGCGCTCGCACTCTTCCGAGCGAACGACGCGGTGCTGGCCGGAGAGGCCGGGGTCGCCGCTCAGAAAACCGCCCTCGACCGCGTGGTGAGTTTGTACAAGGAGGGACTGGAAACCGAGGCGAACACGGTGAAGGCCCTGGCGGAACTCAACGTGCAGTCGTTCAACGCCGACATGGCCCGGACGGAATACCTCGTCGCCTGGCACGAACTCGAGGCCACGGTGCTGTTCGATTCCCCCCTGCCGAAGGATGCCCGGAACGGACTTAAAACGCCGTCCCCCGTTCCCTTCCGGCCGTCTCCGGGACTGGAAACCTTTAAAAACACCATCCCCCGCGCGCCCGTGGAAGAAAAGGAACCGGCCCCCGGCCCGAATCATCCCTGATGAGGTGAATTTATGAGATTTTTCATCCCCCTCCTGCTTCTCCTGGCGACTGCCGCCCCGGTCGCGGTTACCGGTGCGGAGTCCCCGTCGACCCCGGCGAAGGCCCCGTCCCTGGAACTCGCGACCGCCCAGCCCCTTCATGAAACCGAAATAACGATATCGGCGCGGGTGGTGCCGCTGCTGTCCACCCGGGTCGGATCGCGGCTTACCTCCTTCATCACAACATGGGCGAAAACCGAGGCAGGCGATCCCCTCGACGTCGGCATGCCGGTAAAAACGGGGCAGGAGCTCTTCCAGGTGGACCCGGCCACGTTCCAAAGCCATCTGGATCAGGCCCGTGCGGCCCGGGAAACGGCCGTCGCGAACCTCGATAACATGAAGGCGAAACCGCGGCCCGAGCGGATGATCCAACTCCAGTCGACCCTCATGGAACTCGACGCGCGTCTGGCGGAAACAGCCCGGGACGAGGAGCGTTTCAAGCGGCTCGTGGAAAAAGACAAGACACTCCCGCCCAAACGGCTCGAGGAAATCCGGACGGGTCTCGAGATCCTCAAGGCCCAGCGCCAGGCCGCCCAGGCGCGCCTGGACGAAGCGGTGAACGGCCCCACGGCGACGGAACTGGCCGTCGCGGAGGCCCAGGTCCGCCAGGCGGAAGCAATCGTCAAGGCCGCGGAGAACGACATGCGGGACACCACCGTCCGCGCCCCGTTTGACGGGATCATCACCCGGCGGTTCAAGGGGCTGGGGGATTTTGTCGCCGGGATGCCCTTCGTGGAGGTCATGGAAATCACCACCCCGGACCGCCTCGAGGCGGATCTGGCCCTTCCGGGGAAATACCTCGGACGAATCACGGCCGGCGCGACCGGCGTGGTCCTCAGAAGCCCCCTCCTCTCTGAAGATCTGAAACTCCCCGTCACGCGCGTCGTGGCCGACGTGGACGCGGTCCTGGGCACGTTCACCGCCCGCATCCGGATTCCGCCCGACAAACGCGGGAACCTCGCCGCCGGAACCCTGTTGTCGGCGACGATGAAACTGCCGGAGACGACGGATGTCGTGATCCCCCTGCGAGCCATCCACACCGAAGGGGACGCCGCCTGGGTCTGGGTGGCCCGGGAGGGCGCCTGCGAACGGCGGGCTGTGGTGATCGGGGACCGGCTCTCGGCCGGCATGATCGTGAAGAAGGGGATCGCCGCCGGAGAATCCGTGGTGACGGGAACCCCTCCGAAACCGGCGGGGAACATCCAGGAAAACCGGGCGGAATGATCCTCCCATGAAAAAATCGATAACCAATTTTGCTGATTTTTTCACATGCTGATTTCCAATATCGCCATCCGCCGGCCGATCTTCACGGCCATGGTCATTTCCGCGCTGATGGTCTTCGGCGCCGTGTCGCTGTTCCGACTCGGGGTGGATCTCTTCCCCAAGGTGGACTTCCCGGTCATCACCATCGTCACGGCGCTCCCGGGCGCCGACCCGGAAACGATGGAGATGCGGGTCACCGACCCCATCGAGGAGGCGGTGAACACCCTCTCCAGCATCAAGACCCTCCGCTCGACGAGCGCGGAAGGATACTCTCTTCTCATCGTGGAATTCCAGCTCGAAAAGAACGTGGACGTGGCCTTCCAGGAAATCCAGGCACGCCTCAACGCCATCCGGCCCCAACTCCCCCTGGACATCGAGGAGCCGGTGATCGAGAAATTCGACATGGACTCGGCCCCCATCCTGACCGTTGTCGTCTCGGCGGACATGGGCCCGCGGGAGCTGACGATCCTCGCCGACAAAACGGTGAAGGAACGCCTTCAGCGCATCCGAAACGTCGGATCGGCGCGCCTGGTGGGCGGGCGGGATCGCAAGATCTGGCTGTGGCTCGACCCCGAACGTCTCCGCCAGCACCACCTCACCGTCCAGCACGTCCGGACCGCTCTGCAGACCCAGCACGTGGAAATGCCCGGCGGCCGGGTGGAGACCGGCGCGCTCGAGCTCGTGACACGCACCCGGGCCGAGTTCTCCAGCGCGACCGAACTCAATGATTTATTGCTGACTCCCGACGTGCGCCTGCGCGACGTGGGCGCCGCCGAGGACGGACTCGAGGAGGACCGCTCGGCCGCGGAACTCGACGGGAAACCCTGCATCGCCCTGCAGATCCGCCGCCAGTCGGGCACGAACACCGTCCAGGTGGCCCGCGACGTGAAGGCGGAAGTGGAGAAACTCCGCGCGGAACTGGCCCCCCGCGGGATCCGCCTCGAGATCGCGACGGACATGAGCGCCTTCATTCAGCTCGCCGTCAGCAACGTCGAACACCACCTCGTCCTCGGCGGGCTCATGGCGGTCCTCACGGTACTGGTCTTCCTGCTCAACTTTCGAAGCACCCTCATCAGCGCGATGGTGCTTCCCACCTCCATCCTCGCGACGTTCATGATGCTCCTGGTGATGGGATTCACACTCAACATGATGACGCTCATGGCGTTGACGCTGGCCATCGGGCTCCTCATTGACGACGCCATCGTGGTGCAGGAGAACATCATGCGCCACGTCCAGGAGGGAAAAAGCGCCCCCCAGGCGGCCGCGTTCGCGACGAACGAGATCGGCCTCGCGGTGCTCGCCACGACGCTTTCGGTGGTGGCCGTCTTCCTCCCCGTCGCCTTCACCCGGGGCATCGTGGGCCGGTTCTTCTGGCCGTTCGGGCTCACCATCGCCTTCGCCGTTCTGATTTCGATGTTCGTGTCATTCACGCTGGACCCGATGATGAGTTCCCGGCTCCTCAAGAAACACGACCGTATGAACCCCTTCTTCCGTATGCTCGAGAACGCCTTCGGCGCGATCGAGCGGCGGTACGAATCCGCCCTCGGCTGGGCTCTCCGCCGGCGGTGGCTCGTGGTGGGCATCGGCGGCGCGGCCCTCATCGGCGTGATCGCCCTCACCCCGTTCCTCCGCCAGGAATTCACCCCCATCGAGGACCGCAGCGAATTCAATATCGTCGTGAGCGCCCCGCAAGGTTCCCCCCTTTCACGCACCCGCGCCGTCATGGGCGAAATCCGCGGGCGCCTAGCCGTGTTTCCCGAGGTGAAATACACCCTGGGCATCATTGGGGCCGACGAGATGAAAAAAGTCAACGAGGGCTCACTGTACGTCCGCCTCATCCCGAAAAACACGCGGAAACGCTCCCAGCAGGAACTCATGCGCGAGGCGCGCCTAGCGATCGCCGACGTCGCGGACGTCAAGACCTCCGTCCAGCAGGTCGGGGACGTCTCCGGAGGCGGGTTCAAGTGGGCCGAGGTCCAGTGCGAAATCCGCGGCCGCGACCAGGCGGTCCTCGTGGACTTGTCCAACCGCATGATCGCGGCCCTTGACCGCAAAATCACGGTTCCCGATGGGGGAAAGCGCCGCCCGGCGGAACTCCTCCGCCGGGAAGGCGCGGAGGCGGTCGTGCGCCTGGACGGAGCCGAGCGGCGCGTTCCGGCCGCGGACGTCCGCCCGACATTCGTGGACCTCCATTCCTCCTACGAAACGGGAAAGCCGGAGGCCGACATCTTGATCCTGCGTGACCGGGCGGCGGCGCTCGGGGTGTCGCCCCTGGACGTGGCGGACACCGTCCGCGCCGCGGTGGGCGGCGCCGACATCGGGAAATTCAAGTCCGGCGGGGACCGCTACGACATCGCCGTGCGGCTGTTTGAAAGCGCCCGCAACACCCCGGAGAAGATACTGGAACTCGCCGTGCCCTCCCGGAACGGGAATCTCGTCGAACTCCGGAACGTCGCCGAGGTCGCCCGCACCGACATCCCCGTCGAAATCACCCGGTTCAACCGCCAGAGGAACGTCACCACGCTGGCGAACCTCCAGGAGGGAACGGCCCTCGGAACCGCCATCGCCGAGGTCGAGGCGCTCACCCACCCCTCGAAGGACGGCCGGCCGGCCGAGGTCCCCCTCCCGCCGGGGTACACCATCGGGTGGGCGGGGCAGGCCGAATTCATGGGGGAATCGTTCGGTTATTTGTTCGAAACGATGATCCTTTCCGTCGTCGTGGTCTTCATGGTGCTGGCGGCCCAGTTCGATTCGCTGGTGCACCCCTTCACCATCATGCTCTCCCTGCCGCTGGCGTTCGTCGGGGCGCTCGGCGCTCTGATCGCGTTTGGTTCCCCGGTGAGCATATTCGTCATGATCTCGTTCATCTTCCTGCTGGGGCTTGTGACGAAAAACGCCATCCTGCTGATTGACTACACGAACACCCTGCGGGAACGGGACGGACTTTCCATGAAGGACGCCCTGCTGAAGGCCGGACCGGTGCGGCTCCGACCGATTTTGATGACCTCCATGGCCATGATCTTCGGGATGCTCCCCTCGGCCCTGGGGACCGGAGAGGGCGCCGAGAGCAACCGGCCGATGGCCGTTTCCATCATCGGGGGGCTCGTGAGTTCCACCCTCCTGACATTGCTTGTGGTGCCGGCGATTTATTCGATTCTCGACCCGATTTCGGAGCGGATGAAAGACTTCATCGGAAGGGCGAAGGTGTAAACACCCGTCGCTCGTAAAAAGTTCGAGAGTTCAAGAGTTCGGAAGTGGAGTGGTACTGAGGATTCAGCTAATCGTGAATTGCTCTAATTCGGAATTCGACGTTCGGCATTTCATACGGGTAAAATCATTCTGAATAAATTTCCTTCAACTCAGCACTCAGAACTCTCAACTCAGAACTCTTGCTGATACCCGATACGAGCACCGAATAACGATTCACAACCCAGAGCCTACACCCCACGGCCCACAACGGCTTACGCTTTCATATACACCCGGTAACTCCCGCCCTCGAATGCCTCCCGTCCCGTCTCCCGCCATTCCGCCGGGTTCCATTCCGGGAAGACAACATCCCCCTCCACCGCCCGGTCAAGGCAGGTGAGGTGCATCTCGTCGGCGAGCGGCAGGGCCGCCCGGTACACCTCCGCCCCACCGATGACAAACACATTCGTCTCCGCCGCCGCCCGGCAGAGATTAAGCGCCGCCTCGAAATTTTCCGCCCGATGCACACCTTGCGGAAGGGGAAAATCGGCCCGGCGTGAAATCACGATGTTCCGCCGGTCCGGGAGCGGCTTTCCAATGGATTCCCAGGTCTTCCGGCCCATGACGACGGCGTGTCCGGTCGTGAGACGCTTGAACCGCCGGAGATCCTCCGGCAGGCGCCAGGGGATTTTCCCGTCCCGGCCGATGACCCGGTTGGACGCGAGGGCGGCGATAATGATGATATTCATGCCAGGGGTTCGTGGATCGTGGGTCGTGGATCGCAGAAAACCATCAGATTACCGCCAAATCCTCATTTTACTCCCCATCAAGTATCGATTCGCCGCCCAGATAATCCACCAACACCCGATGCACGTTAGCATATTAAGGAAATACCAAAATACAGGAATTTCAACTTCCCCAGACACCATCCAAAACATTCCCCAAAACACATAAAACATAAGCGGTATCAATGCCACGACGGTCATAGGCAAACAAGATCCGAGCATGAGCATCAGAACGATTCTAGAATTTGATAATATCCCACCCCTCTGAATCACTCTAACCGCCCATTGGCCACCGGCAACAAAACTCAACGTCACAGGAAAGAAAACGACCCATTCAAACCCAACTTCTCTTTCCAAAATTCCTTGTTTCGACAATGCGTCAGCAACCACCCCAACAACCAGAAAAAACCCGTAAAACATGAGGGATGAAACCACTATTGCCAACAACCCCAACATGACACGATTCATGACAACCTCATCCCAGAAAAGCAACCGCGCAAATCTCCGGTGTTCCACGAAACACGATCCACGACACACGCCTCACGCTTCACACCGCCACCTTGAATTCGATTTTGGGATGCGGATGGTAGTCGTTCACCGCGAAATCCTCGAAGGCGAGTTCACGCCACGGCCTGGCGGCGATCTCAAGACGCGGCAGGGGTTTCGGGGATCGCGCCAGCTGCTCCCGAAGCCCCGGGATATGATCATATTCGGCCATCGTGCCATCGGCTTTCGACGTGTAAACATGGGCGTCCACGATGGTGTGGCTGAACCAGCCCAGCCCCAGGTTCGTCTCCCGGGCGATGATCTGCGTCAGGGCGGCGTAACAAGCCAAATTGAACGGAATGCCGAGCGCGATGTCCCCCGATCGCTGGGTGAGGTGACAATTCAATTTTCCGCCGTGGACGCTGAACACGAAGGTGAAATGACAGGGGGGCAGTTTGCTCGTCTGGGCGTTCCCGGGCTCCCACGCCACCACCACCAGGCGCCGGCTCTCGGGATGGATCTTTAATGTTTCCACGATGTAATCAATCTGGTCCACCTCCTTCACCACCCAGTTCCCGGCTTCGTCGCGCCGGGCACTCGGGAACCGCCGCCAATAATAACCATAGGCGGTGTCCAGGTCGCCGTGCTCATCCGCCCAGGCGTCCCAGATCTTCGTGTGCTTCTTCAAATTCCGGATGTGATTTTCCCCGGAGAGAAACCACAGGAGTTCCCGGAGCATGGATTTCCAGTTGACCTCCTTCGTCGTGAGTAACGGAAATCCCTTCGCGAGGTCCACCCGGTAGTGGACTCCGAAATACGAAATCGTGTCCACGCCGGTGCGGCTGGGCTTCCGTTCGCCCCGATCCAGCACCAGACGGACCAGATCCAGATATTCCTTCACGCGTCCTCCCTCTCTCCGACGGCGCCCGGCGCGGTGATGACCTCGAGTTCCGCCTTCGCGACGGCGCCAGCGACAAGCCCGGCCGTGTCCAGCGCCTCCTCCGCCCCGGACAATTCCTCCGGACGGCTCCGCGTCGCGGGATTCCGCGGCATGAGGTAACTGCAACAGTCCTGGTGTGGCTCGATCGAGGTTTCATAGGTCCCGATTGTCCTCGCCATCACGATGATTTCCTGCTTGTCAAATCCCAGGAGGGGCCGCAGGACCGGCATCGTCACCGCCGCCTCGATGGCGCCCAGGTTTTGGAGCGTCTGGGAAGCCACCTGCCCGAGATTTTCCCCCGTCACGAGCGCCTCCGCGTGCTCGCCCAAGGCGATTTTTTCGGCAATCCGCGCCATGAACCGCCGGTAGAGAATGACGCGCAGGGGAGGCGGGGTTTTCTCCACGATTGACTGCTGAACGTCAATGAACGGGACATGATACACCCGCCCCCGCTGCTGCCAGCCGGCGAGGATTTTGACCAGATCCCTCACCTTCTCCCGCGACGCCGCCGTGGTGAACGGGGCGCTGTGGAAATGAACGAAGACCACCCGGCATCCCCGTTTTTGCATGAGATGAACGGCCACGGGCGAGTCAATCCCCCCCGAGAGGAGCGCCGCGACACGGCCGCTCGCGCCAACAGGAAGCCCGCCGGGGCCCTCCACCCGCTCCACGTAAAACAGGATCTCGTCCCAGAGCGCCTCCACCCCAACCGTGCACGCCGGATTCTCCAGATCCACCTTCGCCTTCGTTTGTTCCCAGACCACGGCCCCCAGTTCACGCTCCATGACCGGAGAGGGCACCGGGAATTTCTTGTCGGGCCGGCGCGCCCGAACCGCGAACGAGGGGAACGTCATCCCCGCCACCCGATCGGCCACCGCGCGCTTGAGCGCCTCAAAATCGCGCTCCACCCGGTATACCGGGGCGAAATACGAAATTCCGAACGTACGGGAAAGGCCCTCCCGGGCCTTCGCCCATCCGCCCGGGGCGATCGGCGCCACAAAACGCCCGTACTGGCGGTCCACGGGTCCCATGAGAAGCCCCGCGAGATTCTTTTCGATGTTTCGCGCGAGCTTCGCCTCGAAGAAGGACCGGTTCCCCCCTTTGAGGGCGATCTCGCCGTAATGAATTAAAACATGTGTCGGGGCCGCCGGGAACATGATCCCCATTGTATGCGGACCGCGCCTGTTGACAATGACGTTGTTTCTGTCATATTGCCAATCAGCCGGGCCGAAACGATGGGTTGATCGGCCGCGAAAGGATCGGGATGCTGTCCCCCGCCGATTTCTTCGATCTCTCGAAAACCTCCCACGCCGGGCTCTACGACGGCGTGAACCACGTCTGGGAAGTCCTGAAGAAAATTCCCGACTACGCCAAGAAGAAACTCCGGGAGATCGGCCCCGGGATGAACGGCCGGACCATCGGAGCTCCGTTCGTGGACCTCGACGTCTTCATCGGCGAGGGGACCGTGGTCGAACACGGGGCCATGATCATGGGGCCGACCATCATCGGCAGGAACTGCGAGATCCGGAAGGGCGCCTACATCCGGGGCAACGTCATTCTCGGCGACAAGGTTGTCGTCGGAAATTCCTGCGAGGTCAAGAACGCCCTGTTCCACGACGAGGCGAACGTTCCCCACTTCGCCTACGTCGGGGACAGCGTCCTCGGGTGGAAGGCCCACCTCGGCGCGGGCGTAAAAATATCGAATTTCAAAATCAACCGGACCATGGTCTCCGTGAAAATCGGCGACAAGACGTACGAGACGGGCCTGCGAAAATTCGGCTGCATCATGGGGGACGAGTCCGAGATCGGCTGTAACTGCGTCATCAACCCGGGCACCCTCATCGGGAAACGCGTTCTGGGCGTGTCCAGCCTTTCAATCAGCGGATACATCCCCCCCGAATCGTATATCAAGCTGCGGCAGGAGCAGGAAATCACCCGCCGGCGCGACGCCGCCCGGCCGGCCGCGGGGGCCTGACCGCGATGCCCCCTCCGGCGCGCCCCGGCGCCCCTCCGGCCGTCTTTGCCCGCGCCCTCCGTCGCGCCCGGCGCATCGCCATATCCACCCACGTCCATCCGGACCCGGATGCCATCGGCTCGGAACTGGCGCTCCTGCACATCCTTGAATCCCCGGAGTGCGAGGTGGTCGTGATCAACGAAGACCCGCCGCCCCGCTATCTTTCCTTTTTACCGGGAATCTCCCGCATCCTCGCCGCCACCCCGCCCCCCCCGGGCCCCTTCGACACGTTCCTGGCGGTGGACGCCCCGGACGCACACCGCCTCGGGACGGCCGCCGCCATCCTCCGCCGGGCCCGATCCGTCCTGAACCTGGATCACCATCACACGAATTCCGGTTTCGGCCGCCACCGATGGGTGGACCCGTCCGCCTCGTCCGTCGGGGAAATGGTTCTCCGCCTGATGACACCGCTCGGAGCGCGCCTCACGCCGGAGATCGCCACGTGCCTCTTCGCCGCCGTCCTCACGGACACCGGCCGGTTCACGAATGCCAACACCTCCCCGGAATCACTCGATGCCGCCGCGCGGCTCGTGGCCGCCGGGGCCGATCCCCACGTCATCGCCTGCAGGATCTACCGGAACATCCCCCTCGGCCACCTGCGCCTCACCGCCCGGGTCGCTCTCAACACCCGGGTGAAGAACCGCGTGGCCTGGAGTTTTCTGCGCCTGGCGGACTTCCGCCGGGAGAAGGCCGACCCCCGCGACCTCATGGACCTCGTGGACATCCCGCGCATGCTCGCCGGGATCGACGCCGCCGTGTTCTTCTGCGAAATCGCCTCGGGACTCTTCAAGGTTTCGTTCCGAAGCCTTTCCGGCCGGGATGTGAGCGTGTCCGCGCGCCGATTCGGAGGCGGGGGCCATCGCCTCGCCGCGGGATGCCAGATTCGCGGCGCCTTGCCAAACACCGTCCGACGTGTTATAACGGCCCTCGGAGGTCCCTCATGAAGCGACTCCGCGAGCGGCTGGATGCCATCCTGTTCCTTTTTATCACCGCCCTCGCCATGGGAACCGGATGGTGGCTCTTCACCCGTCTGCCCGAATACACGCCGCCGACCACCCAGAAAGTCCTCGACCCCGTCAGGCCCCTCGCCGAAGGAATCACCCTGGCGCCGAAAGAAAATTTCGATGACCTCTGGAAACGCGGGGACCGTGAAGACCCCTTCAGCCCCTACCGGGTGAAACGCCCCGTGTCCGTCGTCCCGATCCAACCGGTGAAGTCCCCGACCCCGACGGTGAAACCCATCACCTCGCCGACCCCGACGGTGAAACCCGTCACCCCGCCGCCCCCGCAACCTTACAAGATTCCTGTCCGCATCAACGCGATCAATTACACCGGGAAGATGGTGCTCCTTCAGGACAAAAAGACCAACCGCCTCCAGTGGTGTCCGCTGGGGGGCGCGTTCGATGCCGGCGGGAACGACCGCCTCCAGATCGTGGAGATCCAGTCCGGCCGGGTGGTCCTGGACAGCCCCGTCGGGGGACGCCTGACACTGACCGACCCCCTGCGCAAACCCTCCGCTCCATGAATCATACCGGCGCCATCCTCCTGGGGGCCGTCCTCCAGGTCGCCCCGACAGCGCGGGGGTCCGCCCCCCCGGAAATCCCGGTCATCTCCTGCGACTTTCGAAACGAAAAGCTCTCCCGGGTCCTCACGACACTTGCCGAACTGACCGGTCGAGGCATCCTCATCCATCCCGATCTCACGAATCTTCTGGGGGAACCGGTATCCCTCCGGGCGGAGAAAATTCCCCTCCCGGGAGCCCTGGGCTGGGTCGCCCGCCAGGTGGATGCCCGGGCCTTTGCGGACGACGGGACATTCCATCTCGTCCGGGAGGATCCGTCGCTCCAGGATGCGCCGATCAACACGAACTACTCCCTGGCGTCCTTCACCGAGCCCGACGCCCGGAAAGCGTTTTTCGAAATCGCCGAGAATGCCCTTCGTGCCGTCAAGGCCGCCAATCCGAAATGCCGGCTCGAACTTCTACCCCAGAATGCCCAGCTCGTCGCGCTTCTTCCCCCGGCCGGTCACCGCCGCCTCGAAACGCTCCTGGAGGCATTTCAGGGCAGTCCGGAGGAGGCATTCCTCATGTCCACTCGAGCCCCGGAACTGCCCGCGCCCCTCTGGCAGATACCCGTTACCGCGGTGGCCGAGACCCACCATTTCCTCGACATCACCTCGCGGGTCGCCGACCAGATGCACATCAATATCGGCTTCGACGCCCGCCGCCTTCGGAAAGGCCCCTATGAGGTCCGCCTCCGCTCAACCCCTTTCATGGAAGCCCTCGACGTGATCGTCCGCCAGGGGGGACTTGTGGGCTACCGCTACGAGCCCGGGAACGGCATCTGGCTGTTCGGCCCCGGGGAGAAGGATGCGGTCTTCGAGGCCGGCTGCGCCCTTTGGGACGACGTCCGGCCGGCCGCGTTTTCCCTGAGGACCGCCGCCAAACGATACCCCCCCGACGTCATCGCCGGTTACATCCGGGAGCACGTGGCTCCCGCGAGCTGGTCCCACCCCTTCACCATGCTGGCCATCCATGATGAAAGCCGGAAACTCCTCGTCATCCACACCCCTGAGGTTCTCCACCGCATCCGCGAGATCCTGACGCGCCTGGATCGCATTCAGGCCCCGGACGTGCCGTCCGTGAAGAACCCGGTGAATCCCCATGGATCAATTCGAAAAATGGAAAAATAGCAAGGGCCTGGGAAAGCCCATGGCCCCCGGAACCCCGGCCGGTCCGGAAGCAAAAAAACCGGGGTTCATCACGGATTATTTTCAGCGGAAGTGCCTCCGTCCGAAACCCGTGGACGCGAATCCGCCCCCGGCGGATGGACCCGAAAAGGCCGGACCGACGTGAAAGGACGGGAAAGCGATTTTCCCGAAACCGAATGACGAAACAGCGAAACAAACGCCGCCGGCCTGACCTGCGACTCCCGAAAGAGGACGCCTTCTACCGCTGGCTTGCCGAATTCCCCGTGCCGCGGGGAGATGTCCTCGTGGGCGTCGGGGACGATGCCGCATGCTTGCGTTTCAGCGGGGAAAACCTTCTGATGACGACCGACCAGGTGATGGACGGCGTCCATTTCGACGCAACCCGGGACTCCCCCATCCTCATCGGGCGAAAGGCCATGGCGCGATCGCTCTCCGACATCGCCGCCATGGGCGGAACTCCCACCCACGCCGTGGTGACAATGGCCCTTCCCCGCGGAACGAAACGCTGGTTCCTCGAACAACTCTACTACGGGATGGACCGCATCGCACGACGGTTTCAGACCGCCATCGTCGGCGGCGACACCGGATCATGGCGGGGGCGGCTTCTCCTCACGACCACCGTGATCGGCACCCATGAGGGTCGCACGCCCGTCCTCCGTTCCGGGGCGGCGCCCGGCGACGTGCTCCTGGTCACCGGCCCCCTCGGAGGATCCCGGCTCGGTCACCACCTTACGTTCATGCCGCGCGTGCGGGAGGCAAGAACCCTCCTCCGGAGTTATACCATCCACGCCATGATGGACATCTCGGACGGGCTGCTTCTCGACCTCGCCCGGATGCTCGCCCCCGCCCGCCTCGGCGCGGTGCTCCGCGAAGCGGACATCCCCGTCTCCGCGGACGCCGCCCGCGCGGCGCGCCGCTCCGGACGATCGGCCCTCACCCACGCCCTCACGGATGGCGAAGACTATGAGATCCTCCTCGCCCTCCCCCCGCGCGAGGCCGGGCGGCTCCTCCGCCGTCCCCCCTACCGACCGGCCCCCGTGGCCATCGGGATCGTCTCCGAGGGGGAATTCTCGCTCCTCAAGCCCAACGGGCGGAAGACCCCCCTTTCACCCCGGGGCTACCGGCACGATTTCTGACCCCATCCATGATCGCCCTACCGCTTCTTCCCGCCTCGCGGCACATCACGACCTCCCCGGACGGGACGCGGGCGCTCGGAGGCGCCCTTGTGGAACTCCTCCACCCCGGCGGGACGGTCGCGCTTTCCGGTCCCCTCGGGAGCGGCAAGACCGTCTTCGTTCTCGGGATGGCGGAAGCCCTCGGAGTCCCTCCGGACATGGTGGCCAGCCCCACGTTCACCCTCGTCCGCGTGTACCCGGGACGACTGCGACTGTATCATCTGGACGCCTACCGGCTCACGTGCGGCGCCGATTTCGTCGAGCTCGGGGGGCGGGACATTCTTGCGGCGGGCGGCATCACCGCCATCGAATGGGCGGAACGGCTGGGGGAAGAACTCCCTGGATCGGTCATCCGCGTGGATTTCCGCCATCAGGGAAACAACCGAAGGGAAATCCGGATCCGCCAATCGTTGGCGGAATGAATCGTTATGGAACAATCTTGAGAAAGGCGTCCTTCCGAAGTTTTGCGACCGCCTCGTCCTCCTGTTCCCGGGCCAGGCGGCGTCGGAGAGAGCGGACCACCTCGTCCTGGATTTCCGGGAGGGCCGGCATCCCCCCGCGACGATCCAGAACCCGGTAGAGCGTCACGCCGGTTTCCCCCGGGATGGGACCGGACATCTCCCCGGCGGCCATTTTCTGAATTTCCGGAATCCAGTCCTCCACGGGACGGAACCCCTCGTTGCCACCGGCGGCGGCGCTTGGAGCGACGGAATGTCGCCGCGCCATCCCGGAAAAGTCCTCGCCCGCCCGAACCCGGCGCAGGATCTCCTCCGCAAAGCGAATGGTGTCCTCCCGGGGGCGTTTGGCGCTGTAAGAAAGCAGGATCTTTCCCACCATGAGCTCGACGGGCCGCTGAAACTCCCCGGGATTGGCGGCATAGTGGGCGGCGATGTCCGTCGGAGAGGGACGCATCCGGGAATAGATGTCCCGAAGAAGTTTCGACCGGTACTTCTGCTCGAGAATCTGTTCACGGATCTGGGTCCGCAATTCCTCGATGTTCTCCCCGTTGCGCTGAAGAATGATCTCGAAATCCGGCAGGGATCCCGCCCCTTCCTTCTCCACCAGAAACTTTACATGGCTTTCGATCTCCTCTTCGGCGACCCTGATCCCCTCCTTCCCGGCGGCCTGGATGAGCAGTCGCCGGCGGATGAGTTGTTCGAGCTGTTCCTTCCGGAATTCCACGGCGCGCTGCTCGAATTCCTTTCGATCGTACTGTCCGGCCCAGATCCGAAGCACCGGTTCGGTGACAAGGGCAAGATCCCGCCGGGTGATGACGGCATCATTCACGATGGCCACAACACCGTTGCCCTCCTTTGGCGGAGCGGCCGGAGGCAGATTCGTCCCGGCCCCGCCGGGGGTCGCGGCCAGAAGGGCCGCCAACAACACGCTGATCATCCCCAGTCGAATCACCATTGACCCGTCCATCGTATTCGTCATGAAAAACGGGGCGGCCGACAGGCCGCCCCGTGAATTCGTCCGCTCCTCCCCCGCGAAGAGGGGAATTCGATTACTTTTCCGCCCTTCCGGATTTCCCGGCCTTCTCCTCGTTCCCGACCGGCGCCTTCAGCGCCGAGGCGGGCGCCTGCCCCGAGAAAAACAGTTCCACCCGGCGGTTGCGTTTCTTATCCCCGGCCTTGTCCCCGGCGACCCGCGGGCGGCTTGCGCCGTAACCCGCCACCGTCATCCGATCCGGGGAAATGCCGTTCTTCGACAGGAAGTTCGCAACGTTCATGGCCCGTTGCACGGAAAGATCCAGGTTCGACTTCCAGTTCGAATGCTTGATGGGATCCAAATCCGTGTGCCCCTCCACCCGCGCCATCTCGGTGCGGTCCTTGAGCGTGGCCGCGACCTCCCGGAGGAGCGACTGGCCCTTTGACTTGATATCCGCCTGGCCGGCATCAAAGAGCAACCCCTCGCCGATCTCGAGCCGGTTCTCCTTGTCATGCCAGATAACATCGCCACCCACCCCGATCCCCGCCAGGTCGGCGGCCAGTTTCGCCTCGAGCTTTTCGTTGGTGGTCCGATAGATCTCAACCTCATCCTTCAACGCCCGGGTCTCGATCTCGGAGGCCTTCAGGCGATACGTGAGGTTTTCGTTCTCCGTGGCGAGTTTGGAGATCCGATCCTTCTGCTCACCAATCACGCTCCGCTGGACCTCGTTCTCCCGATTCGCCTTCCGCGCCCCGGCGCACCCCACAAGAAGCGCCATCACCACACCCGTCGCTATCGTCCCACGCATGGAATCCTCCCGATTCATTTATGTTGTCGTTCGGAATCAAACAAATCACACCGTCGCCGGCGCAGGCAATCTTATTTGCTGCGCAGGTCAATCTTGTAGATATCGCCCCACATCGTCCACAACCAGTGCTGGGGCAACATCCCGCGTTGCTGGGTGGCGGGATCCACCTTGACCATGTACACGAAGAACGTCCCCACGTAAACCATGAAGAGGGCCGCGACGACAAGAATCACCGTGAACAGGGTGTGGCGCCTGGATCGGGGCCTCCCGGCGGCGCCGGACACGGACGCCAGGCGCGAAGATGTCACGGACGCCGTCACCGTCATGGCCGCGTCATCGTCCGCCGCCTCCGTGGCGCCACCCTCAACCTCCTGTGTCACATCAGCGCCGCCGTCCGCGGCGGCCTCGTCCCCGACCGCCGCCCGCGAGGCGGTCTCGTCCACCTCGGTGGCGTCTCTGACGCCGGTCTCTTCGCCCACCACGGGCACGGCCTCGGTATCGTCGCCCGCCGCGGCAACCTCGATGGTCGGGACGACCGTCTGGGAGGACTCCTCCGAGGCCAGCGGGATGTCCGCGTCGAGCCTGATGTGCGTCTCGTCCTGCTCGATCTCCTCCACCTTGACGGGCTCCGCGCCCTCCGGCGGCAGGATGATGGTCGGCTCGTTCTCCGAGGCGTTCCGGATCCGATCAAGATCCGCCCGGCGGAACTTCACCTTCTTGTCATCCCGGAACGCCTTGATATCCCCACGCGTCACCATCTGATTCAGATTTTCCGGGGTCATCCCCAGGAACGCCATTGCTTCTTCCCACGACAGGTAATCGCCGGGCATGGTCCCCTCCCAACTTATTTGAGGTTCTCCAGCTTCTGCTTCAGACTCTTAAGGTACATATCTTTGAGCTGACCAACCTTCGTGCCTTCGTTGTTATACTCCTGGAGCCGGACGTCGTACTGGATGTCCCGCACCGACACAAGACGCAGTTTGAGGCTCGTGCTGAATTCATACACCAGAAGCCGCCGGGACTCGCCATCGAGCATGATGAGACGATCCCTCCCCTGGTCCACCCGGGCCACCGTCGCGATGAATCCCCCGCCCCCGGTCGCCACGGGAGCCACCGGCTCGGGTTCCTCCTTCGGGTCCCTGGCCCCCGCCCCCTTGTCTTTCTGGTCCTTTTCCCACTTCTCGAAGTCCTCCTTCACGCTTTCCACGGAGGGCTTCCCGAGGGGACGCCCCTTGCCATCCACCGGGAATTCCTGCATCTTGGCATCGTAATGGTAGTAACGGACGGCGGCCAGGGTCAGCGCCCCCTGATTCTGAGCGGAAGTCGAGTACACCATGATGCGCTTACCCATCGTGTCGATGACATAGATGACTTCCGCCTCGCCGGACAGGGTGCCCGTGAGAACCACGACACCGCCCACGGGAGCGGTGCCGCTGGCGGCCGTCGTGGTGCGGGTGGAGAGCCAGAACCCGCCGGTCATCAGCGCGACGACGGCGAGCCCCACACCGGCGAAAAACGCGAACTTCCTGCCCATGGCTGCATCCTCCAGGATTCGACCCTCATTCTTATCGCCCCAAGGCGGATTTGTCAACAAAGAATGGTAAATTTCCGCGTTGCCGGCGGTTAGCAGGCCGCTAAAAAACCGGCTTAAAAGTTAAGACACCCCCGTCGGGATATCATTTTCGCCCGAAGTTGCTTGCCAAAGATTCGTATTGTTCGCAGGCACATCTGTTTTTCACCATTCCGTCCTTATCGTCCTGCCTG
>JAZDJP010000135.1:0-31269 GCA_043803805.1 Planctomycetota bacterium | reverse complement strand
TGTATCCCCTGTGACGTTCGTTTCGTGCGTCATGACAAGTCCTCCTTTCTGGTCGTTGGATAGCCCAATCCCAATATCGGCCAGATCGAGGACTTGTTTTTTCCCCTCCTGAAATGTGCGAAAGATATCCTACGTTATCGCCCCTACGACCGAAAGGCCGGATGTCGGGTAGGAAGAAGTCGGAGAGTCACCGAGTCTGAGAGTCCGGGAGGTCGTGGTCCGGCATGTGGTGGCGGGCATGATGGGCGAGAAACCGCCCCGGCCGCTGAAGCCCGGACTCATCCAGGAATTGGAGTGGGACGGCCGTCGGGAAAGCCCAAGGGGTTCTACTTGCAAGGAGGGTGCGATGGGGTATAACACGTTCAGATCGAGCCGCCGGTGCGGCTCATGCCGGGTCATCCAGGAAATCCCGGTTTAGCGAAGCGTTGTTTCCGAGCAGGGGATATTGCGGCGGCCCCGGCGGCCGCGCCCTGCCCCCGAGGAGTCGAACCGTGTCCAAGAGCAAAAACCCGCACGTGGTCAGGACGGTCATCGCCCTGGGAATATGGGCGGCGCTGGCCGTGGTCTTCCTGGGGCTCGACCGGATGTATCCGGACGTCCTGGTGCTGCCGGGGCTGGGCGCGGCCGCGAGACAGGCCGCACCGGCTCCTCATCCGTCCGCAACGACAGCTCCCGAGGCTCGCCCTCCGGAGGTGGCCGCGCAACCCGCGGCGCCCGGCGGCCTGCCTCTGTTCCGCCTGCTGGGGATCATCGCCGCCATCCTGGCAATCTTCGAGTTGCTTACCCTGCTCAACCAGATGCTCCTGGTCCGCCGCAAGAAGCCGGCGACCGAGGGCGCGATGATCGGCAAGCTCTACCGCCTGGCCGCCGCGCTGGTGGTGGTCCTGGCGGTGGCCTACGGTTTCGGCGCGCTGGGCGCCTTCGGGACCGCCTTCGCCATGTTCGGGGGCATGCTCCTGGGCTGGAGCCTGCAGGCCCCGGTCAGCGGCTTCGCCGCCTGGGTGCTGGTCTCCTTCAAGCGGCCCTTCCGGCCCGGCGACCGCATCCAATTTCCCAACCTGAACCTGACCGGCGACGTGGTTGACATCGGTCTGATGTACACCACCCTGGACCAGGTCGGCGGGACCATCGGCAGCGAGGAGGCCGTGGGGCGCCACATTCTCGTCCCCAACGCCATGCTCTTCAGCCAGGTGGTCATCAACTACACGGTCACCCAGGATGCCGCCTACATGCTCGACGAGACGGTCATCCGCATCACCTTCGACTCCGACTGGGAGGAGGCCGAGAAGATCCTGCTCGACGCCGCCAAGGAGGTCACCGGCGACGTCATCGCCGCCACCGGGGTGGCGCCCTACATCCGCTCGGACATCTACGACTACGGCATCTACCTGCGGCTACGCTACCAGATCCCGGTGAAGGACCGCGTGGAGCTTTCCTACCGCATCCAGAAGCTGATCTTCGAGGCGGTGCGGCGCACTCCCAAGGTGGACATGGCCATCCCCTTCATCTACTCGTACCGGGCGGGGCTGGAGCGCAAGGAGTCGGACGCCGCCGCCGGCACCGCCGCCGAAGCCGCCGCCGCGGCCGCCGCCGCCCGGGCATCCGCGCCGCCGGCTCCGCCGCCCGACAAGGAAGCCAGCAAGATCCAGCAGGTCAAGATGGAAAGCGTCCTGCCCGGGGACACCCTCGTCGAGCTCCAAGACGTCGAGCAGGTGGCCCGGAGCATCGCGGCCCACGGCCTGCTCCAGCCCATCATGGTGGTGAGGACGCCCCAGGGCGACGGCTACGACTTGCTCGCCGGGCACCTGCGCCTGGCGGCCTGCAAGAAGCTCGGCTGGAAAACCATCCCGGCGGTGGTGCTGGACTCGACCCGTGGGCCCGCCGACCGGGCGGCGCCGGCCGCTCCGGCCGCCAAGAGTTCACCGTAGGCCCGGGCCGCCGCCGGGCTTGGCGCCCACCTGCAGGAAGAGGCTTTTTGGAGGTAGCTGGGCCGGATCCGCGATACGCGCCTGGCCTGTCCTGGGAAAGTAAGATTGACATTTCGGGACCGATGTCATACAATGACAAGTGTGCTTTGTGGCTCGTTCGGAATTCGATTTGAAGGAGGATGGACGATGATGACGTTCAAGCGGCCGAGCGGGATTGTGATGGGGCTTGCCGTGTTGGCTGCGGGGACCGTGGCCTACGCGCCGGCGATCGGCGCGGAGGCCGCGCCTGGATCGGCATCCGGCGGGACCGTGATTTTGTGTAACGACAGTTACCTTCGCGGATTTCTGGTTTTCCGGACGCCCGTCCAGATCTCGAAGGACGGGCAAATCAGCACGGCCCTGGATCCGGCCGCCAAGGAACCCAGGCCGCTCGCTGATTTCCAGTCGCCTCTGCCGCCGGCGGACTGGATGAAACCGGAATTCGACGATTCCACCTGGGAGCGCCGGCGCACGCCGGTGGAACTGGCGCCGGCGTGGCAAATGGGTACCGCCTCCCTGCATTCGGTCACGGTCAACTCCATCATCTGCCTGCGCTGGAAGTTCGTCGTGGACGAGCCCGCCAAGGTCCAGGACCTCAAACTCTCCCTGGAATACGTCGGCGGCCTGGCGGTCTACGTCAACGGCCGGGAGATCACGCGCGTCCACCTGCCGGAGGGTGATCTCAAGCCCGACACCCTCGCCGAGAAGTACCCGGACGACCTCTACTGCGAGCCGGGCAACAAGTTCCTGAGTCAGCCCTGGCCGGACCAGGCGATCAAGAAGGAGCTCATGCCCAATTTCGAGCGTCGCTACCGGAAACTCGCCGACGTGGCCGTTCCGTCGAATTTGTTGAAAAAGGGAACGAACGTCCTGGCCCTGGAAATTCACCGCGCGCCGATCAACGCGACCGTTCTTACGACCGAACGATTCAAGGAAGGCGCGATGTCCACGCAATCGGGCATCTGGGCCTACGCGGGGCTGAAGGACCTGAGCCTGACCGCCGCAACCGGCTCGGCGCTGACGCCCAACGTCAGGCGTCCCAAAGGCGTCCAGGTGTGGAATTGCGCGCCCTTCGATACGATCAATGCCTTCGATTCCGGCGACGGCGGGGATCCGTTGCCGGTTATCGTGTCCGCGCCGAAGAACGGGGTTTTCTCCGGGCGTCTTGTGGTCAGTTCGGACCAGGCCATCAAGGGACTGAATGCCACGGTTTCGGATCTTGCCGCGACTGACGGCGGCGGGAAAATCCCGGGCTCGGCGGTACGCGTGCGTTGCGCCGCGCCGGGGATGGCCATCCCTTATTCGCCATGGACGCCCCCGCACCGCTTTGACGGCCTGTTCGACGCCATCCCGGCGGAGATCCCTGTGATCAAGACAGCGCCTCCCCACGAGAACTATCTGCGCCAGCCGCTCTCCCGGCCGGGCATAACCAGCGGCGCGCTGGCTCCGCTCTGGCTGACCGTCCGGGTTCCCAGGGACGCCAAACCCGGAACGTACATGGGCACGGTCAGCGTCTCGGCCGACGGGCTCAAGCCCACCACCGTGCCGCTGCGCGTGACCGTCGCCGACTGGAGCATCCCGGACCCGAAGGACCTCCGGATACTGAACTTCGCCTACCTCTCGGAGGACGCGGTGGCCAAGCACTACGGCGTGCCGCTGTGGAGCGACAAACACCTGGAGCTGGTGAGCCGGTCCATGGCGCTGATGGCCGAGGTCAACTCGCGGCAGGTGATCGTGAACATGGCCATCAATTTCTACGGCGGCAACAAGGGCGGGGCCGACTGTAGCAACGAGGAATCCATGGTCCGATGGATCAAGCAGCCGGACGGCTCGTACACGTATGACTTTGCCATCTTCGACAAGTACCTGGACATGGTCGCCAAGACCATCGGCAAGCCCTCTCTGCTGCGGGTCAACTGCTGGGGCGAGGCGATGCTCAAGGACGGCAAACTGCTCCCGGGGGCGATGGGTAGCGAACACAAGATCCTGCCGGTGAGCCTGCTTGATCCGGCGACGGGCAAGATCGAGCCGATGGAACAGCCCTGCCCGGGCACCGAGGAGAGTTACGCCTTCTGGAAGCCGGTGCTCGACGAGGTGCGCAAGAAGGTCGAGGCGCGCGGATGGTGGGATGTCACCGCCATGGGGCACAACAGCTACGCTACCGGGCCGAACCCGAAGGTGGTGAGCGTCTACAAGAGGATATGGTCCGACGGGGTCTGGAGCTACACGGCCCACAACGGAACCCTGGGCATGCGTTTCCCGGCGGCCGAGAAGGGCGTCTCCATGCCGGTGCGCCAGGCGGATACCGTCTGGCAAGCGGGCCAGCCCAAGGCCCGGGGCCAGCGCGCCCTGCTCCAGCCACGCCCGAACATCTGGTGCTTCACCTGGCGGAGCGGGATGCGCGACTACTCGGACCTCACGCTGCTCCGCAACGTGCCCGAGGATGAAATCATGCGCGGGCATGACGGGGTGAGCGACTTCGGCGCGGATCTCTTTCCGATCAAGGACTCGGGCGGCCGCTACTACTGCGTCGGCAACGGGCGCGGCACCGGCGGGCCTCACTGCAGCACTCTGGCCATGCTCGCCCCCGGGCCGGATGGCGCGGTCGCCACCGAGCGCTTCGAGATGCTCCGGGAGGGCGTGGAGATCGCCGAAGCCATCCTGTTTATCGAGCAGGCGCTGCAGGACAAGAAAGTCGGCGACGATCTGGAGTCGCGGGCCAATCGTCTTCTGGACGCGCGGGCCGAGGCGTTTCTCAAGAATTGGACGGCCGGCCGTTTCGAGCGTGACGCGAAACTGATGGCCCTCGCCGGCGAGGTGGCGGCGAAGATGGGGGCGAAGTGACGGAGTCTACTTCAATCGTCCCAGAAGCGCGTCCATGTCCGCGACGAATTCCGGGGTGGTCATCGCCTTCCGGGCGGCCTCGATGGAGGCGGTGAGCTGTTTGCGTTGGGGGGAGTTGCGCGTGAAAAAATTCTCGGGCTTGGCGTTCACGAACTGACGGGCCTTCCAGGCGGCATCGCAATCCTTGAACCAGACGTCGGCCGCCGTGTCGCGCCAGGGCTTACGCGATTCATCGAAGGTCTTTCGGAACACCCTCGGGTCGCCGTCGCGGCACACCGCGCGGACGGCCTTCCGGGCCTCGACGATGAGCGGAAGGGTGTCTTTCGCGAGGGCGTTCACCGTCGCCTGCCGCTCGGGGTCGAGCGAAAGCCCCTCCGTCCCGACGACCAGCGCGACGAGGGCGCGGGTGTAGGACGAGGATTTCGGGTCCTTCTGGCGTCCGACATCGCCCAGGAGCTTGTCCGCCCTGTCGAGATCCGCCTGCTGGGGGATGATCCAGTCGAACTTCACATTGTCGGCGCCGGCCTCGAACGATTTGGCGTGGCGACGCCCATCAACCTCGGCGGTGATCGTGACGGGACCGGCTCCGTTGAACTCGAGGGTGTATGCCCCGGTTGACCAGGAAAGCGTCGATGATCCGTCACTCCCGGTGATTTTGACGCCACCCCGGCCTTCTCCGGCGTCGTAGAATTGATTGCGGTTCACGTCCACGTAGATGACGCCACCCGCAAAACGCGTTCCGCCCCGGGTCCCGAAATTATGCGTCACCGAGAACCGGTCGCCATGGGGAACGGCGGAGGGGCCGACCTCCTTGAATCCGGGGTTCATCATATTGGATCGGTGGCCGCGGCCGGGCTGCATGCCCCCGGGGCCGCCGGGACCGAAATCGGTCTCGAATGCGAGGTGGCTCGCCCAGGCGCCCTTCGCGTCCCGGAAACAATTCTCGCCGCCCGCCCCGCCCTTGTAGCCGCAGGCCGCGTCGCGCTCGGAGAACGACTTGCCCGTGAACCCGGGTTTGTCCGGGTCTTCGCCATGCCCGAGGCCGTGGGAGATCATGTAGCGGCTATGATTCCGGGCCGCATCGAGAAGGGCAAGGTTGAAGACGAGCGGAGGAGCGGATTTCAGCTCCCGGATTTCCTTCCGGTACATGTCCCAGTCGATGGAAACGGCCCATCCGAGAGCCTTCTGGGAGGTCTCGGGGGTGATGCGCTCCAGATCCGCGGCCGGGTCGGCCCGGAAGCGGTTCATGAATTCGAGGATGAGCGCCTCCTCGGACGTGGGCTCACGGGAGGCGGCGGGGGGTTCCGGCGGGGCCGTTTCGGGGGCCGCGGCGGCGAGACACGGTCCCGGGGGCGTCGTCCCGGGCAGTCTCACGAACAGGGCGGCCAGCGCGGTCATTCCCCCGAAAATCGCCCATCGGATACGCATACCGGGGAGTGTACCACATCCGGGCGGGTTTGCCAACCGTTTGAAGAATGGTCGGGCATCGTGGGCTCGTTCAAATTCAATCGCTACTTTTATTTATCGGGGCGACTGGATTTGAACCAGCGACTTCGTGGTCCCAAACCACGCGCTCTAGCCAGGCTGAGCTACGCCCCGATCTCGCGGCAATTATATGCGGCTTCGGGCCGTCGTCTATCATGAAGTCCGCGGATACCCGCGCACCCGTCGTCACGCCGCGCCGTGTCAACCAAGAATGACCGGCATCCGATAGCCGCCGGGTCCCTCCCGGAGGAGCCGACGGGGGACGTCCATCCGCTCCAGGCGCAGAAAGACCCCCCACGCCGCCCCGCGATTCGTCCCGAGGGCCACGATGATCTCGTGTTCCCCCTTCGCGGCCCGGAACGGCGCGCGCCCCTTGTCCGTCGGCAACGCCGGGTTCGTCCCCTTCGGATCATGAAAAATCCGGCGCCCGTTCACCCACGCCACGACGGGCCCGTCGTACCCGATGAGCGCCCGGAGCGGCATGGGCTCCGGGCAGCGGAATCGAAACGCGAAAAATACAAGATTGTCCGCCGGCGCGCGCGGGCCGATTTCCGTGTGGAGATCGCAGAAATCCCCGATGAACGCGCGCGTCACCAGCCCGAGGGCGCGAAGGTTTTTCGGACAGGCGAGGCGGCCGAGATTCCCGGCCGGGGGCAGAAACCGGCTCACCTGGAGCCGCGTCACGAACGGTGTGAGCGCCCGTGGCGTCCCCAGGGGCAACGGGCCGAAGGCGGGCAGGGAACGATCCTCCCCGTCGCGGATGTTGCCATACGGATTCGTCCCGATCCCGTACCCGAGCGGACCGATTTCATCCGTTCCGAGCGCGGTCCGGAGGATGACCCGCCGGCCGGCCAGTTGCGTATCGCAGATGACATCCCGCGATCCGGGGGAGCCGATGGAAAAACCCTCCGGACGGCTTCCCGCCTCCAGGCGTCCCGCCACGTTTGAAAATTCCACGAAGATGTCCATCCGCCCGTCGCGTCCCGGGCGAGCGTGGAATTTCCGGAGCTCGATCGGCGGCCGCCCGGCGGTCCGCCCCTCCCGGATGACCCGCATGGCCCGGGCCAGGCGCGTCCCGAGGCGCGACTGGTCCTTTCCGCTGATGTGGATCGTGTCATCGAGCGCGAGATCGATCGCGGGGACCGTCGTGAGGAGCGGAATGCGCCGCGGGAGAAGCCGCTGTTGCTCCCGGACGCTGTCCCAGAAGGGGGCGCCCTCCGGGTTGCGGGAGGCCACGCGTCCGATCTGGACCAGGGCCACCGGGAACCGGCGGCCCCCCGTGTCCCGGCGCAACGCCGCGACGAATTTCCGCATGCGGCGGGTGTACAGCGGCGCGGCGTCGGCGCCGGCCTCGGACTCTCCCTGGTACCAGACAAGGCCCGCCGCCCGGCCGCCGTTTTTCAGAAAGCGCCGGAGCATGGCGCCGTAAAGACTCCGCCCCTTCAATTTTTTCAGGCGGGGATCCCACTGATTCATCCCGGTGCCGCCGTGGGCGCAGGCGACCACCCCCTGGGGGACGCCGGTGAGACGCCGCATCTCCAGGGCGAAGGCCATCCCCGGGCCCACGCCGGCCACGGTGTTCCGCGCGGGACGGCCGCCGTGGATCATCGCGTGAACGGGATCAATCGCGTCATGAAGTTCGTGGAGGGGTTCCTTCGCCACACCCCATGCGTCATACATGTAAAACGCCCGGACCAGCGGGTGGGGTCGGGGAGCGTCTTTCAACAAACCAACGCCCTGCATGTTGGACTGCCCCCCGAGGAGCCACACGTCCCCCACCAGGACATCCCGCGCCATGACCGACCGGTCCCCCACGGCGAGAGTGACCGTGTAGGGCCCGCCCGCGGGGATTCCCGCGAGCACCGCCCGGAACCGCCCGCCGCCGGCCGTCCCCGCCCGGACCTTCGAAAATCCCCGCAGGGGCGCGCCCTTTCGCAGAACCGTCAGGGTCACGGGGCCGCGGTCGCCGCAGGTCCCGGTGACACGGGCATGGCTCACGTTCCCCGCTCCCCGTTGAAGGACGCCGTGATCGAACAGGCCGGTTTCGATATTCATGAAGGTTTTCTCCTTTTTCTCAATGAGAACGCTTGCGTGATCGGTGGAAAAACGTCCCGGCCGCCGCCGCGATCCCCGCAGCCGTCCGGGGCCGAGCCTCGGCCGCGACCGAAAACCCGAGGGCGCGCGCGGCCTTCGTCGTGACGGGACCGATCGAAACGCACGGAATGCGCGCCAGCGCGGCGGCCCCGGCCAACCGCAGAAGATGCCGCGCCGCCGACGGGCTGGCGAGGGTGATGATGTCCACCTCTCCCGCCCGGAGACTCCGGCGCGCCCGGGCCGGCAGACGTTTCAGGCCCACCGTGCGATAGGCGACGATTTCCGTGACGCGCGCCCCCGCGGCCCGGAGACGGACGGCGAATTCCCGGCCGGCGATCGCCGACCGCGGCCAGAGGAATCGTTTTCCGCGCACTCCGACGCGACGGAGCGTCCGGAGAAGCCCCGCGGCGGAGGCGTCTTTGGGAATGATGTCCGCCGGATGGTGGTATTGGCGCAGCGCCTCCACGGTCACCTCCCCCACCGCGGCAAGGCAGGGTCTTCCGGACCGCCCGCCATGCCGCGCCCCCCGCGGAAGCGCCGCGAAAAACGCCCGGACGGCGTTGGCGCTCGTGAACAGAATCCCATCGAAATCCCCCGCCGCCCGGGCCGCCCGCCGAAGGGGCCGGCAGCGCCGGGGCGGAAGGATCTGGATCACGGGCGCCTCCACCACGACGGCCCCCCGCGCCCGGAGTTCCGCCCGGAGGGTGTTGCCTCCGTCCCGGGGACGGGTGACGAGGATCCGGCGGCCTCTCAACGCGCTGGAATGCCGTCGCTCGTGGACCGTGACCCGTGACCCGCAGACCTGGCGGGATTGGTTCATGACTCACCCCGCATGCGATTCCTCCACCGGGATATACGTCACCGGCGGGGTGTGCTTCTTGAAACGTTTCCGCGCGGACTCGGGGAGTTTCCGGAAGACGGCCGGGGTCATCGCGAATCCGTTGGATTTGAGCACCGCCGCCGTGTTCACCGTCTCCCCGTACACGTCCGGCCGTTTGTCGCCCTTCGGCCCGACGGGCCCGCACGTCACGGGACCGAAATGGCACTTCACGGTGACTCGCACGGAGACCCCCCGCGCGGCGAACCATTTCTCCCCGTCCTCTTTCACCGCCAGGAGCGCCTCGACGCCGGCCGCGACCGATTCCTCCGGGAACACGGCCAGCGCTGCGTCTCCCATGCACTTCAGGATTTTCCCGCCGCCCGCGCCCACCAGGTCCCCCGCCCGCTCGAACCAGGCGGACATGGTGTCGAACACCTCGTGGCCGGCGCGACCGCGGGCATACCGGGCGAATCCGGCCAGATCGAAGAACGCCACAAGAACGCCTTTTTCGGTGGATGCTGAAAGGGAAGTCAAATCAGACATGATCGTCATTCTCTACTCTTTTACATCATATTCCTTGATCTTCCGATACAGCGTCCTTTCCCCGATCCCGAGCATCTTCGCCGCCTCGGCCCGTTTTCCGTTCACCAGGGCCAGCGTGCTCCGGATGAGGTGCTTTTCCGCCTCCGCGAGCGAAATCCCCGCGAGCGCCCCCAGACTTTCCTCCTTTGAGGGCGGGCGGGAAAGAATTTCGTTCGGGATGTCATCCTTGTCAAGGATCGCGTCCTTCGTGAGGAGCACCATGCTTTCCACCGTGTTCTTGAGTTCGCGGACGTTCCCCGGCCAGGGATATTCGTTGAAGAGTTTCCGGACGGCCGGGGAGACGCCCTCGATGATCTTTTCGTGGGCCTTGGCGAATTCCCGGACGAAATGATCCACCAGAAAGGGGATGTCTCCGCGGCGTTCCCGCAGCGGGGACATCGGGATCGTCACCACTTTCAACCGGAAGTAAAGATCTTCGCGGAATTTTCCGGCCCGTATGGCCGCCTCGAGATCCTGGTTCGTGGCGGCGATGAGGCGGATGTCCACCGTGACGGCCGTGTTGCTCCCCACCTTCATCACTTCCCCGTCCTCCAGGACCCGCAGGAATTTCACCTGGGTGGCCAGCGGCATATCCCCCACCTCGTCGAGGAAGAGGGTGCCGCGGTTGGCGTGCTCGAAACGGCCCTTGCGGTCCAGCGCCGCCCCGGTAAAGGATCCTTTCACGTGGCCGAAGAGTTCGCTCTCGAGAACGCCTTCCGAGAGCGCGGCGCAATTCAAGGGGACGAAGGGGAAGTTCTTCCGCTTGCTGTGAAGGTGAATGGCCCGGGCGATGAGTTCCTTCCCCGTGCCGCTCTCGCCGGTGATCAATATGGACGCGTTCGTGCCGGCCACCTGGTGGATGATATCGAAGGACCGTTGCATGGCCGGGGTGTTCCCGATGATGCCCGGGAAGTCGTACCGGCGGTCGAGTTCCCGCCGGAGTTCCTCGTTGGTCCGCACGAGCGACTGCTTCTCGATGACCTTCGCGACGACGGTGCGGAGCTCGTCGAGATTGATGGGTTTGGTGAGGTAGGTCGCGGCGCCCTCCTGCATGGCGCGGACCGCCGTCTCAACCGTGCCATGGGCCGTGACCAGGATGACCTCGATGGCCGGATCGCGTTTCTTGGCCTCGCGGAGCACCGCCATCCCGTCCCCTTCCTTCAGGACCAGATCGGTCACGACGACATCGAAGTCCTCCTTCTCGAGGCGTTCAAGCGCCTCGGTGCCGCCGGTGGCGGTGGCCATGGCGTACCCCGAGCGCTCCAGCCCCTCCGCCATCGCCTCCGCGTGGGCGGGCTCGTCATCAATCACCAGGATGTGTGCTTTCTCGTCGGACACGGAAACTCCCTGTTAATGCCGATCATGATGCAGGGGCGGGTTTCAACCCCACCCCTGCCTTGATTGGCAGCGTGATCTTGAAACTCGTCCCCTTTCCCATCTCGCTGTGGAATTCGATGGTCCCGTCGTGCTCTTCGATGATGCGTTTTGTCGTCGCCAGCCCCAGTCCCGTCCCCCCTTTTTTCGTCGAGAAATAGGCCCGGAAGATCTTGGCCCGCCGGTCGGGGGCGATGCCCTCCCCGGTGTCAATGATCTCCACCACCACGGCGCCGTTCTCCCCGGGGTAGGTCCTGATCATGAGTTCCCCCCCCGTCGGCATGGCCTCGATGCCGTTCAGGATCAGATTCAGAAGGGCCTGTTTGAACTTGTCGCGGTCCAGGCGATACGCCGGCAGGCCGGGGGCCGTGCTCTTCAAGAGGGAGATTCTGGCATTTACCGCGCGCGGGGCGATGAAGGCCACCACCTCCTCGACGACGGCGTTCACGTCCGCCGGGGCGAGCGTCAGGTCCCCGCCGCGCGCGTAGCGGAGAAAATCGTTCACGATCTCCTCGAGGCGCCGGACCTCCTTGAGGAGGATTTCCACCTTCTTGAGGGTGCGCACCTCCCGGGGCTCTTTCGCGTTCTTCCAGCTCTCCCGGAGAAGCTGGAGGTTGATGTTGAGGGTGGACAGCGGATTCTTGATTTCGTGGGCCAGCCCTCCCGCGAGCTGCCCCAGGAATTCGAGCCGCTGATTTCCCTTGGGATCGGCCATGGGCGGTCATTGTAATCCCCGCAAGGGCGGGCGTCCATATGAGAGGCGCCAATCCAAAAATCGCGGTTTTTTTCGAGAGAACGGTGAAGGTGGAGTTATTACAATGGAGCGGCTTTAAACCGATTTATTTTCAAGGAGGAGAGCATGAGGCGATGGTTGAAGGTCGGGATGAAAACGTGGTGGACGGCAGCGTTCGTGTTGGGCGTTGGTGGCGTGGCGGCGGTGAGCGTTCTCTCCGCGGCCGAGCCGTCCGGCTCCGCGGTTCTGGATACAAAAAGCTTCTGGCGGTGCCGGATGTATTGGTGCACCCAGCAGGTGAAGCTCGCCTCCGGCGAGGTGAAGTACGGAAGGTTCAGCGACAAGAAAAAATTCATGGAGGAGGCGCAGGTGGACCGCAGTTCTCCGCCGCCCGAGGGCTGGATGGCGGCGGACTTTGACGACAGCGCCTGGGGCCGGGAACGCGGGCCCTTCGGGGAATTGCGGATGCGGGGAGACGGGCACTTGTCCCAGACGCTGGCCATGATTTGTCTGCGCGGGAGTTTCGACGTTCCCCATCCGGCCGGCGATATGAAGCTGGACATGGCGGTGAGCGGAGGTGTGGTGGTTTACGTCAACGGCAAGGAGATCACGCGTGTGGGAATGCCCGCGGGGAAGGTGACGGCGGATACGCCGGCCGACGCCTATCCCAACGAGGCGTGGCTGGATCCCGACGGGAAAATGCTGACCCGGAGTTTCGACGAAGCCAAGCACGGCGACATCTTCAAGAAGCGTTTGCGAAATTTGTCGGCCGTCATTCCCGCTTCGGCATTGAAAAAGGGCAGGAATGTTTTGGCGGTGGAAATTCATCGCGCGCCCGTGAACGAGATTCAATTCATGGTGCCCAGCAAAGGCGGATGGGCTTTCGCGGAGTGGTATCCCATCGGTTTTGATGGTTTGAACCTCTCCGGCGGCGGAGCGGCTTCCGCCGCGGTCCGGCCGGCCGGCGTGCAAGTGTGGACGGCCAGCCTCCTGCAGAAAATCCGCGCGGAGGATTGGGGAGAGGCGGAAATGGCCGTGCGTCCCATTGTGATTGCCGGAGCGCGAAACGGCGCTTTTTCCGGGCAGGTGGTGGTGAGTTCGAGCGGCGCGCTTTCCGGCGTCAAAGGGCAGATGTCGGAGCTCGCCGGCGAAAAGGGTGGTGTCATTCCGGCCTCGGCGGTGCAGGTTCGTTACGCGCTTCCGGACGGCCCGGACGGCGAGGGTTTCTTCGATGGCTTGCTCGAAACGCCTCCCGCGGAAGCGCCCAAGGGGAAAAACGGATCCGTTCAGCCGGTGTGGGTGACGGTGAATGTTCCCAAAGACGCCAGGCCGGGCAACTACACGGGCAAACTCACGTTAAGCGGTCCCAAGAGCATCGAGGTGCCCGTTCATCTTTCGGTTGCCGACTGGGCAGTTCCAGATACGAAGGAGTTCGCTTCCTTCCTGGATCTGGTTCAATCGCCCGAGACTCTGGCGGAGGCGTACAAAACGCCGATGTGGTCGGAGAGGCATTGGAAGGCGATCGACCGTTCGTTCGAGATGATGGGATTGCTGGGGTGTAAAGCGGTTTACGTTTCGCTTGTGCGGCAGACGGATTTCGGCAACAAGCACGGCATGGTGCGCTGGATCAAAAAAGGCGACGGCTGGGTGCCGGACTTGAGCATTGCCGAGAAGTACATCGCCATGGCGGTGAAGCGCCTCGGGAAAGTTCCGGTGGTGGTTTTGAACGTCTGGCATTCCGAAACGGGCGGGGTTTACATGGACGGAAGTTCGGTGGATGTCAAGAACACGGGATTTCCCTTTACGCAGGTTGATCCGGCGACGGGCAATTTGACGGAGGTCATCGGCCCGGCGTGGAGCGATCCCAAGGTTGTGGATTTTCTGAGGCCGGCGGTGGACGGCATCCGCGAGATTCTGAAGAAGCACGGCATCGAGAAATCCATGATGGTGGGTGTCTGTACCGACATGCGGCCCCGGAAGGATGCGGTGGACGCTTTGAAGCAGGTCGCGCCGGACGCGCGGTGGGCGGTGGCCTGCCATCCGTTCACCACAAAAGTGGGCGACGTGGATGTCGGTTTTCTCGCCCACGTTTGGGGGATTTCCTGCACGCCGAATCCCTACAAAAAACCGGAACACGGCGACAGCCGTGTCTACGGCTGGAAGAATCCCAACATGTACACCGCCTTCCCACGGTACGGGTGTTCGATTGTCGGGAACAGCCTCCATCTGAATACGCCGCTGGCGACGTATCGCGTGGTGATGGAGGCGGCGCTCACGTCGCCCGGCAAGGTTGCCAATTTCCCCGGCGGCCCCCTGCGCGGGCTTGGATTACGCGGCGTCGGGAGGCTGGGCGCGGACTTCTGGCATGTCATGGGCGGCAAGACGGATTCGAACGCCGCGTATCACAAGCTCTACGGCAAAAAGGGCGATCACGCCGTCAATCTCCAGTGGTCGGCGTATTACATCCTGTCGCGCGGCCCGGAGGGCGCCATTTCGTCGGCGCGTTTTGAGGCCATGCGCGAGGGCATCGAAGAATCCGAGGCGCGCATCTTCATCGAAAAGGCCATCTCCGGCGGCAATCTGGACGCGGCGACGGCGAAGAAATTCCAGGACGTGCTTGACGAACGGGCCATGGCCATTGTCTGGGGCCGCGACGGATCCTCGTGGAGCGAAACCGGGTGGCAGTGGTACTCGGCATCGGCGCAGGATCGCGCCGCCAGGCTCTTCGCGGCGGCGGCCGCGGTGAACAAGGTCACCGGCGGAAAATAGTTCAAAAGGAGACGCCAGGATACAACGTCAAACCAAGATTATTAGTGAGTGTCCCCGGAATACGTTCTGCACGGCCTCGGAAACTTTGGGATGGCAGTGGCCGAGCGTCGTCACGTAGATGCCGGACGAAAAATCGATATAACGATTGCCGTCCACATCGGTGAGGATGCAGCCCGAGCCGCTCTCGAAGGCGACGGGGAAGAGCTTGACCTGTTCGCTCAGCCCTTTGAAATACTTGGTGCACCGGGCGTGGTACTCTTTGGATTTCGGCCCCGGAATTTCGGAGGTGACGAGTTGGGGATGTTTCGCGAGGTCAACGGCGTACTTCTTCGGGTTATACTTGCCCATGGGGGCTCCTTATAAAAGGGTTTCCGTGTGTTTGACGTAAACGATTTCGGCCTGCGTTTTTGAAAGAAGGGCGCGGTCCTCGCGGCTGGCGTCGGTGTCCGTGAAAAGCGTGATGCTTTTGTCGAGCGGCCCGACCACCGCCAGCCCGCTTTGCCCGAACTTGGAACTGTCGGCCAGCACAAACGTTTTGCGGGCCTGCTTCCGGGCGGCGCGGGAGAGCGCGGCGGTCGCCATGTCGGCGCTGTAGAATTCGCCCCGGCGGCTGTCCAGGGCATCCGCGCCCAGAATGGCCGTGTCCACCCGGAATCCGGCGATATGCGGAAGCGCGAAGTCGCCCACCAGGTCCGGGTTGTTCGCGGCGAGCGTCCCGCCGTAGACAAAAACCGAAACACCGGCCCGTCCGAAAAGTTCCATGGCCACCGACAGGTTGTTGGTGAAAACGCGCAGGTTGAGGTTGGCCGGCAACGCGCGCGCCACCTGGACGGCCGTGGTGCCCGTATCGAGGTAAAGCGATTGTTTGGGGGAGAGCCGCCGGACGGCCTCCCGGGCGATGGCCAGTTTCTGCGATACGCGCTTCTGGTTTTTCTCGGCGAACGGAATCTCTCTCACGAAACCGGTCTTGGGAATGCACCCGCCATGCACGCGGGTGAGGATCCCCGCTTTTTCCATCGCCGCCAAATCCCGCCGGATGGTCATGGTGGTGACGTTGAGCTGGCGCGTCAAAGCGCTCACGTCCACCCGGCCCGTGTGCGCCAGGAGCTGACGGATCCGATTCTGGCGTTCGTTCTGAAGAATCATCGTTCTTTCTCCGAATGCCCCCGAAAAAAAATGTAAGGGGGGGGTGTGGGGGTGCCAGCCCCCACGTGCGAGCCCGCCCTTTCATCTTGGCGAGCCGTAATTTGTTTGGCGTCGCGCCAAACAAATTGTTCGTTTCAAACATACCACATGTTCGATTAGAAAGCAACAGAAAAATGGCCCGGACGGATTTTTTTGGGATGACGGAATCGCGAAGGTGTTTCAGCGGGAGGGGGCTTTGTGTTCCGATACCGTCAGGGTTCCTTCGGGTTCATGAGGCTGACGCCCATGAGTCCGATGACGACTTCCTGGGAAAGTGTTTCCAGCGTCACGTCTTTCAGCACCACGCCGGGGCGCAGGTTCCAGCGGTAGACCATCGCCCGGCAGTTCTCGCCGAGTTGCATGTGCGGCGGAGGTGTTTTCGGCAGGGCGAAGACGTCGCGCTTGTAATCGTAGTCCACCCGTCCGAACGGGCAGAGCGACCAGAAGTTGAATGGCGGGATGAGGTCGAGCGTTTCCTCCGCGCCGTCAGCGTACCGGAACCGCAGCCTGGCGTTGGCGATCCGCCCCTGCATCGGGTTGGTCGAACCGCACACCAGGAGCCACACCGCGTCGCCGCGCGCGCCGATCGGCGCCGTGACCGATCGCGGCCAGTTGTCCCACTGCGAGGTGAACGCGATATTCTTCTCGTCACCGAGCTTCGCGAAGGGCGCGCCCTGCGGCGTTGCGATCGGCTCGCCGATCCTGCCGAGCTTGACGGCCGGCGGTTTGATGCCCCAGTGCGTGAACGTCCAGGCGCTCCAGCCGTCGTAGCCGATGCGCATCGAGCAGGTGTTCGGGCGCGGCGAGAGGTAGGACTGCTGGAAAATTTTCCGCACGTCGCCGTTGAAGAGGCCGGAGAGGTCGAGCGTTTTCCACGTCGCGCCCGCCGGAACGGCCAGCGGCGGGGCCTCCGGCGCTGCGCCGGCGCGGATTTTGGTGACGCGGTAACGCGGCACGTCACCCTCCAGCCGGGTGAGTGTCAATCCCGGCACGGCTCCGGTTTTCTCCTCGACCGGGAGAGGGTCGGCGCGGCCTTCGGTTTCGAGAACCACCTCGGCCTCGGCGCATTCCGGCGTTTCCACGAAGAGCGCGCCGTATCCCGTCCAGGGTTCGATCCGGAAGGTGACGGCGCGGCCGTTGACGAGCACCCGCTTGACCTTCGCCGCGCGCACCGGCAGGCGGAATTTCACTGCCGCCGGTTTCGTGAGCGTGAGCCGGTAGCTGTTCTGACGGAAGGTCAGCGAAAAATCCGGTGTGCGGATCGAGGCGTGGCCCCACGCCGACGGGAAGGCCGGCTCCACGCGGACGACGCCGTTGGGATAATCGGGTCGATAGCCGAACATCCCTTCGACGACGGCGCGGACGAACATGGTCGTGATGTCGTTGAAGTCGATTCCGCAATTCGGGTGGCTGAGGCCGCCGGGGGAGCGGTGGTTGACGCGTCCGCTCCGGCCATCTTCGCCGCTGAATCCGGCGCGGGGCGACGGATCGCCGTACATCGTCTGGAGCATCGTTCCGCGCAGAAGTTTCCAGCCGTCGTCGCCCTGCCCGCTGAGGAAATAACCGAGTGCCATTGCGAAGTTGTCGCCGTGATACAGCTCGCGGACGGACCACATGCCGGGCACAAAGTTCGAGGTCTGCCGCATCTCGCCGCCGAACGGAAGCGCGAACCGTTCCATGGCCCATTCCGTGTAGTCCATCGCTCGCCACGCCTGCTCGGGAGTCGTCACGCCGGCTTCGATGGGGACGTGCTGGGCGTAAATCCAGGCGTCGGTGTGCACCCGTTTGAGTCCGCTCTGCTCGAGGTGCGATGCGAAATGCCCTCGGTCGGTCAGCCACAGCACGCGGTTCATGGCGGCGCGGATTTTCTCCGCTTCCGCGTCGTGCCGGGCGGCGGCCTCCTTGTCGCCGGCGCGGCGCCGCATGTCGGCGGCGGCCCGGCGGCCCGCGTACATGTAGGCCGATTGCTCCGGCGTCGCGCCGCCGTTGAACCAGACCGAGTCGCTCGGCCAGGTGTTGTTGTAGCTTTCATACAGGCCGTCGCCGTCGGGATCGAAGCATTCCCGGCAGCGCTCCAGGTGCAGTTCGAGCATCGGAAGCAGGAGTTTTTCATACGCCGCGTCCGCCGTGGCGCGCCATTCCCGAACCGCCTCGTCGAAAAACTGCGTTTGAAATTCGTAATGGGGCGCCATCGGGTAGTTCAGGAATCCCGTTCCGAGGAACCGCGAGGCGCCGGCCTGCTGACAGCCGTTCGCGGAAAATTCCGCCTGTGTTTTTTTGTCGTCGTGTTTGACCTGCTGTTTGTTCCAGTGCGCCAGGCATCGCTGCATCAGGTCGTGCCAGCCGTAATTCGTCGCTCCTCCCATCGTCCGCCAGCCGGGAACCTGCATTCGCCACGCCGAGCCGCCGTGCACGAAACACGGTTCCACAAACAACCCCCGCACCGCCGCGCACGACGCCGCCACGGCGGCGTTGAGATAGGAGTCCGGCGTCTCCACGACCGCGCGCCGTCCCACCGCCTCGGCGTGCGCCAGGCCGTCCGCGAAGGCCTTGGCGGGATCCGCGATGGCGGACAATTCGTCGCCGGTCGCCGCGATGAACTGCGGTTGGGCGTCCGAAAGCGGAATCCACGCCACCCGACCGGTCCCCGTGGCGTCCGGCGCGGCCTTTCGCAAGTCCTCGCGGTCGGCAAACGCCCATTGTTCCCACCGGTCGGCCGGAGCGGATAATCGAAAGTTTTTCTCCGGAGTGATCGTCCCTTTTCCCTGCGGGAACACGCACCACGCCGCCCGGTCTCCGGGTTGCGCGCCCTCGACGGTCAGGCGCGCCGTGAATCCATTGGCGTCGGCGAGCGTTGTGCCGGTGAGGTGCACCTTCATCCCCGGCAGGCGCGGGTCGGACATATTCCATTCCATCCGCCCCGGCCGGTAGCGCGCCTCGCGTTCGGCGAATTGCTGAAGCAGGATGCGGGTTTCGCCGCGCCCGATGCCGACGTAGAGAATTCCCATCGGTCCGTTCAGGGACGGTTGTTCGCCAGCCAGAATGACGGTCAGGCGGCGCTCGCAGTACAGCGGGCGGTTGTTCCAGACCTCGCCCTGGCGGGCGACGATCGCGTCGCCATCGGGATGGTAGATGAGACCGTTGGGGGGGGTGGGTGTTGTCATGGGGTTTCCATTCGTCCGGCTGTTGGGCGTCGTTTCCCCGCCGCTCGCGGGCCGGGGAAGAAGAAGAACCACGGCCAGAAGAGGGGCAAAGCACGCATTCATGAGGGATAGATATTACGAAATTCAGAACAGGTTTCCAGAGAGAAGGGCACTTGCTTCCGGAAAGTCCCGGTGTTAGGATGGACATCGTCTGAAAAATGAAACCTGGGAGGATTTATGTCGCTTACAAAAGAAGAAGACCTCCGTTCCGCGGCGTTGCGGGGAGTGGCGGAACGGATGCTCATTGCGGCGCGGACGGCGCCCAAAGCGTGCGGTTTGGGTATTCGGGGACACTCACCATTTTCCATGGGTGCACTCGCTTCCTTCTTCTCGGCCGCCCCGGCTGGCCACGCGTCAAAACGCGGCCCAGCGCTTTCTCCATTTCGAAAAGAACACCTTCTGGCAGTTTTCCGCGCGACGAGATGCAAGACGGGTGACATATTGAAGAGGGGCCGCTCGTCCGGACGCGGCCCCCCGCCCCATCCCCCCTTCCGGCATTCCATTCAGACCAGGAACCTGAGCGCCGCCGCCGCCCCCGCCGCGAGAAGACCGGCCACGGTGGACGCGATCACGAGACGCCGTTTCATATTGCACTTCAGCGTCTCCATCTCGAGCGCCGCCTTGCGCGCCCGGGCCGCCATCTCCTCCTGCAGGTGGGTGTTTGTTTTCTGAAGTTTGAAGAAATCCCGCTGGAGCGTGCGGATGAACTCCTGCATCTCCGGGAGGCTTTCGAGTTTTGTGGACACCTCCAGGTGCCGCCCTTCCATCTCCTGGTTCAGTTCCTGGTTCTTCTCCGTGAACTCCCTCTGGAGTTCCGCGGTGGCCTGTTGGAGTTCGTGGATGCGGTGTTGGAACTCTTCCGTGAAACGCTCCACCTTCGCGAGATTTTCCTTCAGGGTTTCCGTCGCCGGCACGAGGGGTTGAAGCGCCGCGATCGCCGACATGGCTTCGTCGTGACGGGTGTCCATGAGTGCGGCGGTTTCCCGATGGCGGACATCGGCGGCCGCCGTCAATTCCTCCTTCTGGGTGGTCATCCGGGACTCCGTTTCCTCCGCCAGGCGTTTCAGGGACTCCCCCGCCGCGCCGATGCGGGCGCCGAGGTCCTCCCCGAGGGTTTCGGCCGCGTCGAGGCGCGTCCCCAGCGTCATTTCGGCCTGTTCGAGCGTGTCCAAACGTTCCAATTCCTTCCGGAGGGCCGCGATCTTTTCCGCGATTTCCCGGCCGAACGCCTCCTTGTTTTCCCGGATGACCGTTTCGAGTCCGAGGGCGAACGTGCGGACATCCTGGAGTCCCGCCTTGATCTGGTCCGTCGCCGGGAAAAGGGTTTTCAGGGATTCGATATCCATGACCGTCTTCCGGTGCCGTTCGTCCGCCGCCTCCCGCATCTCGTGATCCGCCGCCTCGAGTTCCCGGAGCCGGACCGTGTGGGTCTCCGTTTGATCCTGAAGGGTCATCTCGACGCCCGACAGGCGTTCCGTGGCCCGTTGAATTTCCTGTTCCAGGCTGGTCCGGGCCTCCCGGAGTCCGGCATCCAGCGCCGCGGTCTTTTCGTCCAGACGATGCTCCGCCCGTTCCGCGGCGTCGGCGACGTCATGCACCCGGGATGACATTCCCCCCTGCCAGGATCCGAGCGAATCGAAGAGATCCTTGAACACGGCCGTGACGCGGTCGCGGGCGGCGTCGAGGGTTTCCGGGGCCGCGGGCGCTGTCGGCGCGGCTTCTCCGCGTCGAAGGAACGCGTCGTTTAATTGCCGGCGTTCGTGATCGAGAGCGTTCACAGGATTACCGGTCATATTTTCCATGGCGACCTCCTTCCCGGAAACACCGGGATGATGGGATGGGAAAAAGAAAAAGCGCGCCGGGGAAGGCACGCCCGATAATCGTACGAAATGTTGAAGCCAGTTCGATCTGCACGGCATCTCCTTCGGCAACCCGGCCGCCATATCCGCCCTACGCGGACACAGGCCCGTGGCTTTGCCCACGTGTGGGCATCCATCTCATCCCACCACGTGGCCCCATGCGCACTTCTGCGCACGAGGGTCCCCCGGTTTCCCGGGGTTTGCCCTTATCGGGAGCTTCTATGGTCATTATACGCGAATATTCGGATTTGTCAAGAATTGCCGAAATATTCAGACAATGCTAATAAGTAGGCTATTCAGAAGAAACTCCAAGCCGCTTCAAAATCCGGTCAAAATCATCCGGACTATAAAACTCGATGATGATCTTCCCCTTATTTTTGCCTTCATCAATAGTCACCTTTGTTCCCAGTGATTTCATCAGGTTCTCTTCCAAATACCGGATGTTATTAGTTTTACGGCCTGCCCTCGAAAGTATTTTCGCCCGCGGCTTTCGTGATGCGATCCTCTCGACCTGGCGGACGGATAATCCATCGCGTTCAATCTGGTTGGCGATTTCTTGTTGACGATTCGGATCATTTATTGCAACAAGAGCCCTGGCATGACCATAGGAGATTGTTCCACGTGAAACTTTTTCCTGGATATCGTTCGGCAGGGCTAGAATTCGAAGCATATTGGTCAATGACGTCCGGCTCTGCCCGATTCGCCTGGCCGCTTCCTCATGGGTGATTTTGAATTGAGTGACAAGTTGCTCATAGGCTCTGGCGCGTTCGATCGGATTTAAATCTTCGCGCTGGATATTTTCAATCAGTGATAGCTCGAGGCTCTTTTGGTCATCCACATCAATGACTATGGCGGGGATGGTGGTCTTGCCGATGGATTGCATGGCGCGCAGACGTCGTTCTCCGGCGATTAGTTCATAGGCTCCCTCACGCTTTCGAATCGCCACCGGCTGAATCAAACCATGGATTTCGATGGAGGCAACGAGATCCTTCAGGGCCTCCTCGGTAAATGCCTTTCGTGGCTGGTTTGGATTCGGTCGAATCTGATCAATGGGAATGTACTGGGGACCCATTGATATCGCACTGGTATCCGATGCCGCCGGTGTCGTGACAGTTGCGGGTGCCGGCTGGATCGGAACGGGGGCAATGACATCCTTGCGTCCAAACAGGATGTCCTCGATCCCTCGTCCCAGCTTGACGGGTTTCTTATCCATGCATCACCTCCAGGGCGAAATCCCGATAGCATGCGGCGCCAATCGATCGGGGTGCATAGTCGAAAATCGGTTTTCCATAACTATTTGATTCACTGAAGGATACGTCCTTGTAAATCACGTTGTTAAATGTTTTTCCCTTCAGATGATTTCGTATGTTTTCCATGACATTCCGGGAGTGTTCAAGTCCCGGATCCACCATCGTAAAAAGCACGCCCTTGACATGAAGTGTCGGATTCAGTTTGATCACTTCATCCACAAGCCCGAGCATTTGCGCCAGCCCCTCCATGGCAAAGTATTCCGCCTGGATGGGAATGATGATTTCCTGGCTTGCCGCGAGAGCATTTCGCGGAAGAATACCCAGGGAAGGAGGACAATCTATGAGGATGTGGTCATAAGTATATTTAAGAGGGGCAAGTGCTTTTGCAAGCAATTCGTGATTCGCTGGCCGACTAGCCAGGTAGGATTCGAGTTGGCTGACGATTCCATCGCATGGAAGAATATGCAGACGATCGGAATGAGTTTGAATGTATTCCGATTTCCCGTAGAGAAGGAATGCTCCGGATCCTTCCCGGACCGGATTTATTCCAAAACCACTTGAGGCATTTCCCTGTGGGTCCAAATCAATCAAAAGGATATTTTCCCCCGCGGTAGAAAATGCGGAAGACAATGAAATGGCCGTTGTCGTCTTACCAACGCCACCCTTCTGGTTGGCGATGCTGATGATAGGCATGTTTCACGTGGAACGTTTACAATGAAATATCCGAAATTCGTCAAAAAAGCAATGATATTTTAACTTTTCGCGGGGGACTAGTTACTTATTTGCTAATGAGTTCAGGAGTTCGTGAGTTCACGAGTTGCATGATGGATTTATTGCCACCGTCTCACGAGGGTAATAGTATCCCGTGACGGGTGAAACGGGACCATCCGGTCCGCGCCGGAATCGCAGGTCATGGCGGCGGAACGGGTGGGTTCATCACGGGAGACCGGGTGGAATTCCCCGCCGGGGGCGGCGTTCCGGCCGGGACGCTGTGGCGGCGGACGAGCGACAATAGAATAAGAATCACCACCACCGCCGCGAGCGCGGCCGCCCCGAAACCGACGAGGGCCAGGGGCCGGGGGCCGTTCTCCCCTCGAGGACGGGCCGGCGGCTCCGGAAGATTCCCGGGCGCCTTCCGGGGCGGATGGGCCGGGGACGTCCGGAGCGCCCGCGGCGACACCGCGCCGGCGCGGCCCACCGTGCTCTTCCCGCCTTCCGGCACCCCCTTTTCCGGCGGTTTCCCGTCCATCACGCGCTCCATGTCGGGGATGAGGGCGGCCGGGGACGGGTAGCGGTGCTTTCGTTTTTTGGCCATCATCCGCGTGATGAGGCGGCAGCAGTTTTCCGAAACGGCCGGATTGACATCCCGGGGCCAGGGGACCTGGTCGGTGATGTGTTTGGTCATGACGGCGGCGGCGCTGGATCCGTCGAAAGGCGTCTGCCCCGTCACCAGGTGATACAGCGTGGCCCCGAGCGAATAGATGTCCGACCGGGTGTCAATGTCGCGTTCGCCGCGGGCCTGCTCCGGGGAAACGTAATGCGGCGTCCCGATCATCATCCCGGTGAGCGTGAGGTGGATCGCCTTGTCCTCCTGGCGCGCGAGGCCGAAGTCGCACAACTTCGCGATCCCGTTCAGGTCCATCATGACGTTCGCGGGCTTCACGTCGCGGTGGACGATGGCGTGGCGGTGGGCGTGGTCGAGGGCGCGGGCCACCTGGACGGCGATGTGGAGGGCTTCCTTCTCCGGCAGGAATTTTTCCGCGGCCATCCGGTCGGCGAGGTTCCGCCCCTCCACGTACTCCATGACGAGATGGTGAAAACCCCCGGACTGGCCCACGTTCAGGACCCGGACGATGTTGACGTGATCCAGTTTCCCGGAGAGGCGCGCCTCCTGGTAGAAACGGTCCACGAAGACGCGGTCGCCCCCGAGGGATTTTTTCAGGACCTTGAGGGCGACGAGCCGGTCCAGGGAGATCTGCCGGGCGAGGTAGGTCGCGCCCATCCCGCCCTCGCCGAGTTTCTTGAGGAGTTCGAAGCCCTCGATGGGCTGGCGGGGGGGGTCGCGGGGGCCCTGGGCGGCCAGGACCGTCTGGAGCTGGGGCCGGGTGATGAGTCCGAGTTCGACGAGGAGTTCGCCCAGAGGCACCTGGGACCCCGCCGCGCGGCGGCGCGTGTGCACCGCAAGGGCCTGGTGGAGTTGCGCGTCCGTCAGGAGCCCGCGCTGGACGGCGATCTGGCCGAGTTGGAGACCCGTCATTCCCGCCATGATGGTGTGGTCAATCGCTCCGTCGGATCAGGAAACGCCCGGGGGAGTATACCCGAATCCGGCGGGGGAGGGAACGGCGACTAAGGGGAAATCGGGATTCGGGAATCGAATCACGAATGAATAACCCCGCTCATCCTGAGCCTGCCTGCCCCGTACGTCCTCGTCACGGGGTGCGCCCCGTGCGTCAGCGCCACGGGGTGCGCCCCGTGCGTCAGCGCCACGGGGTCGAAGGATGAGCCCGCGCTCTGCTCATGGTTCGTGGTTCGACATTCACCATGAACGGATATTCACAGGGGCCCGCCATGAGCGGGGTTTCATCGAGGCGTCCCCGCGGTTCCCGGAGGCCCGATCCCCGCGATTACACCACCCCCTGATCCATCATGGCGTCGGCCACCTTGACGAATCCGGCGATGTTGGCCCCGAGGACGTAATTGCCGGGCTGGCCGTATTCCGCGGCCGTTTCGCTCGCGTTCCGGTGGATGGCGGTCATGATGCCCTTGAGCCGGGCGTCCACCTCCTCGCGGGTCCAGGACAGCCGCATGGAGTTCTGACTCATTTCCAGGCCGCTCGTCGCGACGCCACCGGCGTTGGCCGCCTTGCCCGGCCCGTAGAGGACCTTGTTCTTCAGAAAGACCTCAACGCCCTCCGGGACGGTGGGCATGTTGGCCCCCTCGGAGACCACGAAGCAGCCGTTTTTCACGAGCGTCTTCGCGTCCTCGCCCGAGATCTCGTTCTCGGTCGCGCTGGGGAAGGCGCAGTCGCACGCCACGAGCCACGGCCGTTTCCCGGCGAGATATTCCGCGCCCTTGAACTTCTTCGCATACTCCCGGATGCGCCCGCGCTTTTCGTTTTTGAGGGTCATCACCCAGGCGAGTTTCTCCGCGTTGATGCCGTCGCGGTCGTGAAGGGTTCCATCCGAGTCGGACAGCGTCACCACCTTGGCGCCGAGGCGGTTCAGTTTCTCGACGGTATACTGGGCGACGTTTCCGGAACCCGACACCGCGCAGGTGAGGTTCTTGAAGGACTTGCCCCGGGTCTTGAGCATCTCCTCCGCGAAATAGACCGCGCCGTAACCGGTCGCCTCCGGACGGATGAGCGACCCGCCCCAGCCGAGCCGCTTTCCCGTGAGGACCCCCGTGAACGTGATCGTGAGCCGCTTGTACTGCCCGAAGAGGAAGCCGATCTCGCGTCCCCCGACGCCGATGTCCCCGGCGGGGACGTCCGTGTCCGGCCCGATGTGCCGGAAGAGCTCCGTCATGAACGACTGGCAGAACCGCATGACCTCGTCATCGCTCTTGCCCTTCGGGTCGAAGTCGCAACCGCCCTTCCCGCCGCCCATGGGAAGCGTGGTGAGGGAGTTTTTGAACACCTGCTCGAACGCGAGGAATTTGAGGACGCCGAGATTCACGCTCGGGTGAAAGCGGAGCCCGCCCTTGTAGGGGCCGATGGCGGAATTCATCTGGATGCGATAGCCCCGGTTCACCCGGACGCCGCCCTGATCGTCAATCCACGGAACGCGGAACATGATGACCCGTTCGGGTTCCACGATTCGCGCCAGGATGTTGGCCTTCATGTAGAGGGGGTTCCGCACCATGGCCGGCTCGAGCGACTCGAGAACCTCCGTCACGGCCTGGAGGAACGTCGGCTCCCCGGGATTCTTGGCCCTGACTTCGTTCAGGACGTCCTGGATGTGACTCATGGATTCATCCTTTCCGCGGAATTCCGCAAGAGCCCGGCCGGAAACCTTGTTCGAGGCGGGGCAATTTTCATCGTATCACGGGGCATTATACCCCGTCCATGAGCGATTTCATGGAAAATCCGTCATTTATTCCGGTGTGGGATGTTTCCGGCGGCCCGGCGCCTCCTCCCGGCGAAGGAGCGCCACGAATTGCTCCGTGGCCGGGGAAAGGGGCCTGGCCCGGCGGTAAAGCAGTCCGAGGGGACGCACGAACCGCACCCCGGCGAACGGGATCGCCCGGAGTGTCCCCGTCGCCAGTTCCTGATCCAGCGTGGGGCGGGGCAGGATGGACATTCCGGCGCCCACCTCGACGGCGCGCTTGATGGCCTCCACGTTGTCGAACTCGGCCGTCACCACCACCGCCGCGCCCTGCGCCTTCAGAAACCGATCCACCTGGCGGCGGATGACCAGGCCGGCGTCGAACGCGGCAAAGGATTCGCCCGCGAGCGCCCGGGCGGGCACGGCGCGCAAGCGCGCGAAACGGTGCCCCGGCGGGACGACCGCCACCATCGCCTCCTCGCGCCAGGGGATGACCGCCAGGTCGCGCCCCGGGCGGGGGAACGAGACAATCCCGATGTCGTCCGCCTCCTCGCGCACCCGTTCGTAGACGCGGTCCGGGTGGAGATACTCGATCCGCACGGAAGCGCCGGGGCTCTGCGTCTCGAACGCCCGGATGTGTTCCTTCATGGGGCCCAGCCCCACCGAGTAGATGGCTCCCACGCGCACGACCGCCCCGGCCGCGTCGCGGGTGCGGCGGACCTCCTCCTCAAGGCGGCGGAGACGATCGAGGATCTCCAGGCACCCGTCGAAGAATGTCTTTCCTTCCGCCGTCAGCCGCCAGGGGCGCCGGGACCGGTCCACGAGCCGGACCCCCAGTTCCCGCTCGAGTTGGCGGACGGCCTGGCTCGCGCCGGACTGGGTGACCTGGCACCCGGCGGCCGCCCGTGAGAAACTCCGATACCGCACCACGTCGCAATACAATCGAAGGGTCGCGATGTCCATGCGCCGGCCCGGGCGGAGACCCGGCTCCCGTAATCAGTATGACTTATATCACGCCTTCCATGAATGTAAGGCGTTAATATTAATGCCGATGGCGTCCGGAAAATCAAGGGGGAATTCTTTATCACGGAATCACGGGAAAAGATGGAAACACGGAAGAGGGGGACGCGCGGGGTGGAGCGGGGCGTCAGCGATCTTCATTCAAGTTCTATGGTCTGTGGACCGTGGACTTCCTCCGCTCCCGAACGACCTCGATCACCGCCGGGAAGATGGAGAGGACGATGATGGCGAGAATCACCAGTGGGAAATGCCGCTTGACGAACGGGAGATTTCCGAAGAAATAACCCCCGAGGACGAAAACCGCCACCCACGCGATGCCTCCCGTTACGTTGAAGAGGAGAAACCGGCCATAGGCCATCCGTCCGACGCCCGCCACGAACGGGGCGAACGTGCGGACGATCGGGACGAACCGCGCGATGACGATGGTCTTTCCGCCGTATTTCTCGAAAAAACGACGGGTCCGTTCGAGATGCTCCTTCCGGAAAAAGCGGCCGCTTTCCTTCCGGAACACGCCCGGTCCGGCCGCGGCCCCGATCCAATAATTCACGGTGTCCCCCGCGATGGCGGCGACGCTGAGCAGCGCCAGGAGCCACCCGGGGTCGAGCGCGCCCCCGGCCGCGATGGCCCCGGCCGCGAAGAGCAGGGAATCCCCCGGCAGGAACGGCGTGACGACGAGCCCCGTTTCGCAAAACACGATGGCGAAGAGGATCCCGTACGTCCATCCGCCGCACATCGTCACCAGTTCCTGGAGGTGGCGGTCAATGTGGAGAATCCACTCGAGGCCTTGTCGGAGGAATTCCATAAGGGGAAACCATAGAAGGAGCGGGGGGGCAATTCAAGGACTATCCGTTTTAACGGGAACAAACCGCCTTGACAGTGGGCGCGATCGGGCGGATGATGATGGGGGATATCATGACGCAGGCGGTGGAGTGAGCCGTTGGGGTGGTGGAAGGGAGCCGGAAATTGCGGAAGGTGGCGGCGCGGCTGAAGATCGATTTGGAGAAAGGATAATGTCATTATTTCATGTACGTCCCCTATTCTTTCTCCTCTGGAGGGCGATGATGTCCCGATTGAACTGCGAAATCCCGGTCAGACCAAGACCACGCCGGGTCGTAAGCTTGGCCTTGGGCGCCTTCTTGTGCTTGCTGTTCATTTTCCCGAGTACGAGCCAAACAGCGGAGTGGGAGTGCCAATTCTTGGGCTGGGGGACGTCTCTCTCTGGAATCTGGGGCAGTTCGGCAACGGATGTCTTTGCAGTGAGCGTGTCCGGCACGATACTCCATTATGACGGCACCTCTTGGAGTACCATGTCCTCTGGAATAACCGGGTTCCTCAGCGCAATCTGGGGTAGTTCGGCAACGGATGTATTTGCCGTGGGTTCCGATGGCAAGATATTCCATTACGACGGCACATCCTGGAGCGAGATGCCCTATAGAACATCGGGCCTTTCTGCCGTTTGGGGAAGTTCGGCAACGGATGTATTTGCCGTGGGTTCCGATGGCACGATACTCCATTATGACGGCACAGCATGGAGCGGCATGCCCTCGGGAACAACGCAGGACCTCCTTGCAGTCTGGGGAAATTCGGCAACGGATGTCTTCTCGGTGGGCCGCTGGGGAAAGATACTCCATTATGACGGCACATCATGGAGTGCCATGTCTTCTGGAACCACAGGGGGCCTCAATGCAGTCTGGGGCAGTTCAGGAACGGATGTATTCGCAGCTCTGGATATGAGTAGCATCATGATTCATTATGACGGCACATCATGGAGTCGTATACAACCTTATGCAGGAACCGTCCTCTGGGCAATCTGGGGTAGTTCAGCAACGGATGTATTTGCAGTGGGTACATATGGCTCGATACTCCATTATGACGGCACATCTTGGAGTGTCATGTCCCCGCCAACGCCAATACGAGAGGGAGAGAACTTCACTGGTGTCTGGGGCAGTTCGGCAACGGATGTGTTCGTAGTGAGCAGCGATGGCACGATACTCCATTACGGCGAAACGTCGACAGGGGGAGATGGTGGCGGCGGTGGAGACGGCATATCCTGGAGTACCATGGACTCTGGAATAGCAACTGATCTTTATGCGGTCTGGGGCAGTTCGGCAACGGATGTATTTGCAGTGGGTGAGGAAGGCACGATACGCCATTATAACGGCACGGCTTGGACTGGCATGGCCTCTGGTACAACAGGAGGTCTCAGTGGGGTCTGGGGCAGTTCGGCAACGGATGTATTTACAGTGGGTGAGGATGGCACAATATGCCGATATGACGGCACATCATGGAGTGACATGATCTCTGGGACAACAGGGTACCTCTATGCAGTCTGGGGCAGTTCATCAACGGACGTCTTTGTAGTGGGCGACGATGGCACGATACTCCATTATGATGGCACATCCTGGAGTGACATGGACTCTGGAGCATCATGTGACCTCTATGGAGTTTGGGGTAGTTCGGCAACGGATGTCTTTGCAGTGAGCGCGTCCGGCACGATACTCCATTATGACGGTACATCTTGGAGTGACATATCCGCGGGAACACCGGGATGGCTTACGGAAATCTGGGGCAGTTCGGCAACGGATGTATTTGTCGTGAGTTACAGTTACGGTGACGCACCGTATTTCCCGTATGGTACCATATATCACTATGATGGCAAATCTTGGAATTGGATGCCCCCTAATACCGAGGAGGGCCTCTGTGGCGTCTGGGGCAGTTCGGCAACGGATGTATTTACAGTGGGTGATGAGGGCACGATAGGCCACTATGACAGCACATCCTGGAGTGCCATGTTCTCTGGGACAACGGGAACCCTCAATGCAATCTGGGGTAGTTCAGCAACGGATGTTTTCGCAGTTGGCAGAGATGGTATGATACTCCATTATGGTGAAACGTCGACAGGGGGAGATGGAGGTGGATGTGGATGTTGTTTCGTAACCGCACTGGTACTCAAATAGAAACAGCGCCAGTTTTTTCACTGGTGTTCCGGGGTATTCCGGGGACATCCATAGAAGCCGCCCGAAGAACCCTGGGCAGACGACGGCATCGTAACAATATTTTGGGACACGGGTGAGGGAGTATTCCGGGGAGTATTCCGGGGACAGCATATGTATTTTAATGCTTGCAATCGGATGATGCAATGTGCGGGATGTTCTTTCGGTGGAGAGCTGGCGCGTTAATATGTATGCTGTCCCCGGAATGGGCCGCTCCTGCCAGTTCGAGGATTCGAACGACATCCAGGGGGAAACCATAGAAGGAGCGGGGGGGGCAATTCAAGGACTATCCGTTTTAACGGGAACAAACCGCCTTGACAGTGGGCGCGATCGGGCGGATGATGATGGGGGATATCATGACGCAGGCGGTGGGGCGAGCCGTTGGGGTGGTGGAAGGGAGCCGGAAATTGCGGAAGGTGGCGGCGCGGCTGAAGATCGATTTGGAGGAAGGATAATGTCATTATTTCATGTACGTCCCCTATCTTCTTCCCTATGGGGGGAATAGATGAAACACCTTTCGTTTGCTGTGAAAATAGTCGTCTGCATTATTGCACTCTGTTTTGTTGTGTCGAGGATGCCCCCTTTTCGCGACAGGCCCACACCTCGACATGTTGGGAATGAAAGGATTTCAATATCCAGACTTGTTGGTTTATACAGAACGGAGGAAACGTTTAAGAATAGTGGCATGAATAAAACTGGCCGATACGGGAATGAATTGGATTTATTGGGTGGATATCCGACGGTCGCAGAAAGCATTCACTTCGATGATTTTTATAATTACAAAATCGAATTGAATGTTGAAAATGACGGTGCTTCATGGTGGGCATGCGCCTATCCAGTGAGATATGGCGATAGAGGGGTCAATACGTATTTCGTTAGTGAGGCCGGATGTATTCATGGGTCTGATTTAACCCGACTTCGCTGATTCGCGAGCGGAAATGGAATTATGGAAAAATAAATTGTTGGGGAGTCATGTTTTTTCACATTCGAAACGTCTGAAACGACCTGTAGTGAAGACCTACCCTCTTTCCAATCCCTGATCCCGTGG
>JAZDJP010000134.1:0-14938 GCA_043803805.1 Planctomycetota bacterium | reverse complement strand
CTGCTGTGATCCTCCGTGGGCGACCAGGCGGAATCCTCCATGTCCTCGTTGTCCCGCTCCTGCCGGTTGCGGAAGATATCCAGACGCCATCCCCTGGCGAGTTCCTCCTTCTTTTCGGGAAGTTTCAGGTCCGCAAAGGGAATCACCGCCTCGACGACCCATGCCTTCTCCTCCGTCCCCGCCGCCACCTGATAACCCTTGGCGTTCCAATCGGCATCCTTGTCCCAGGAATCGTGGATGGAGCCTTTCGCGTTCACCGTGAACTGGCCGTAGGGCTTTTCGAAATCCTCGCCGGATTTGAGGAAAATTTCCACCGAATCGTCCTGCCAGGTCTCCCCGTCCCGGTCGCGTTTTTCCGCCTTCACCTTGGACACATCCTTGTCCCGGCAGCGGACCGCGATGTAAAGGGCCTCCTTCGTGGAAACGACACGCGCCTCGCTCTTGTTCACGAGGTCCCCTTTGCCGCTGTTGGGACGGAAGGAGAGCACCGTGGCCTTCGCCCAGGCCTCGTCGTCGAGTTTCCCGTCGAGCACCGGGGCCTTTTCCACCAGAGGCACGTCCACCGCCGGACGCCCCTTGTAGACAAGCCCCTCCGGCTTCGATTCCCCCGCGCCCGCCCTCGCGCCGAGAACGACCACCGTCCCCACCACCACCGCCGCGAGAACCCGTTTCATGACATCCTCCGCGAATTGGTTTTCACGCAACCGGAGGCATTATACCTATAAAATCACCTTGCTGCCATATTTTTCCGGGAAACACCTGCCATTTCCCGGAGCCCCCGTCCGGGTCACGTCCCGGCCGGAATCCCAAGCCACTTCCGCGCGGCCGCCTCGTCGGGGAAGAACGCCACCGGCACCCCCCGGTTGGAAGACGCATTGACGAAAAAATCCGTCAGTCCATCCGGGACGTGCCCTTCCAGAAATATGGCCAGTTTCAGTCCCGGCACGGAAGCCGTCGAGAGCGATTCCGCGTTCTTGAAGGCGTCGAAGGACCGAAGCCGCCGCACGGCCCCCTTTCCTCGAACGAGCACACGGTTCACCCCATGCTCGCGGCAGGCCGCAATGATGTCGCGGTGCTGCCGCAGCACCCCCTCCGGGATAATTTCAAAATCGTCCGCGTTTTCCACCCGCAACCAGCCGGTTTCGAGATGAAGCGTGTATTCCGTGCCCACGCGGTGTCCTCCCATTTGCCCCGGCAGGGAACCGGAGATCACATTTCGCTATACCGTCACCGCCATTTTATTCCTTTTCGCTTTCCGCAAGCCACGCCTTCCACCGGTCGGGGGTGGCGGGGAACGCCTGGCCCGAGATGGCCTGGAGGGCCTCGAGGGCGTTGTCGCGGATTTCCTTGTCGTCGCTGTCCAACAACCCGATCAGGACATCCGCCGCCCCGCGGTCCTTGAGCCGCCCCACCGCCTTCACGGCGACCCGGCGGACGGCGATGTCCCGGTGGAGAAGCCCCTGCCGGCCGACCTTCTCGAGACGGGTCTTCATCCAGCCGGGGGCGCCCGCGACGATGTCCGGAAGCTGGGCCACCAGCAGGGTGTCGAGCGCCGCGTCCTCGCCCATGATATCCCCGAGAAACTCCTCCCCGCCGGCGACGGCCGCCTTCGCGAACTTCACGATGGAAAGCCGGAGGCCCAGCGGCGTCTCATCCTTGAGAAGCGTACGGATGTAGGCGGGAAGTTCCCGGCCCGGCATGGCCAGGAGCGCCTTCACGAGAATCTGCTCCACCCGGATGACCTTTTTATCGGGATTGTCCCCCATCCGTTTCTCGATGTACTGTCCGATCTCGGTCTCGGCGCCGTCCCCCCAGTTCCAGCGCAAAAGGGTGAACACCGCCGGGATGGCCTTCGGGCCCATGTCCTCGATGTATTTGACCACCTCGGCGGAGGCATCCTCGGAATCCAGAACGCCCCCCTTGAAAAAATTCGTCACCTCATCCACCAGGGGACGGCTGACAGCACCCTCCCACGCGTACGACGGCGGGAGGGTTTTATCGCCGGCGTCGGCCGCCTCCGGCTCCGCGGGAGGCGTCTTCGTTTCCACCGCTGGAGTTTTTTCGGGTCCGGGTTCCACGGGAGGCGGCGGAGTTTTCCCGTCGTCCTTGCGGGGTTCCGGGGCCGGTTTTCCGCCGCTTCGCTCAATGCGGGAAATCTCGGATTTCCTGAATGTCATCACTCCCGAGTCAATCCGGAGAACCACCTTCCCGTCCTTCTCGGATTCGATCGTCCCCGCGACGCGGCTGCCGTTTTTCAAAACGACCTCGTCCCCGGCGGCGATCCCCGCCGCCAGAACAAACGCCACTGTCACAAGCCCCCGGATTCTGATTCCCATAAGTTTTCTATTTCTCCTGCCAGGCCACGACGGTGAAATTGGCCCCCGCCATGGCCACCCCCGGCAGACGCGCCAGAACCGCCGAGGAGAACCGGATGACCGAGCCGCCGTTCCCGAACGCGTTGCCGACGGCCGACGGACCGAACGTCTGCATCGCTCCAACGATGTTCGTCCCGGCGTTGGTATGATCAATGGAATCGATCAACATCAACCCGCGAAAATTCCCGTGGATGTTCTTGGCGATGGCGTTTCCGGTCGCGTTGTGAAGCACGAAAATCGACGGGGGGTCGTTCAGGGCCGATCCGATTTCCATGGGCAGAAGTTGGGCGCACTCCACGTAAATGATCTTTCCCCCCGGGCACACGCCCCCGTTCGTTGTGATGTAGGTGTTGAACGCCGCCTCGGAGGCGAAGTAGGTGCCCGCGGTCTGGGCGGCGGTCTTCAACGTTCCGACAGGCAGATCCAGCGACTGATCGGGGCCCGCCGGATACCCTGTCGGCCAGACATGATTCTCCTGGCCGTTGTTCACATTGAGCGACGTGGCGGGTACCGTGCCGTTGCCCCCAAGGGTGGAAGACCCGCCGACGGCGATGGCGCCTCCGCTCACGACGCCATACACCCCCGCCCCGACAAGAGCGGTGTTGTTATAATTCCAGTCCCGCCCGTCAATTTCGCAGGTTCCTCCGGTGGTCACCGGCGCCAATGACGTCACCGCGGCAATCCCCTCCGTCACAAGCGGCGTCGTCGTGAGGTTGACCACGACCTCCACCGTGCGGGAATACTGCTGGTAGGTCCCGGTGGCGTTGATGCGGTAGGAAAGCCCGCTCCCGAGGTCGGTCGCCGTCGCGCTGTAGGAGCCGCCGCCGTAACTGCCCGTGACGTTGCCCCTTCCGCCGCCGTCGAAGTCCGTCGTCTTGTTGAGTTCATTCAGGGCCTTGCTGATGCCCGTCTCGGCGACGTAAAGCGCCTCGGTCAGTTTCTGCTGGGTGGAGACCCCCTGGTTCTGGCGGGAACTGCGCCAGAGGAAGGCCACCGAGAATCCCGCGATGATGACGATGGCGATGCAGGCGGTGATGAGCGCCATGCCGTTTTCGCCACTGCGCGCGCGTGTGTTCATGGCCGTGCCCTCCAAAAGCGTCGCTCGTCACTCGCATCTCGTCGCTCGCAGAACATCGCGGAATGATCGCCGCTCATCACTCGTCGCTCGTACTTCGCCCTCCCCCCCGCTCATGGTGAGCCCTCATGGATAGCCGTTCATGGTGAGCATTCCTTAAAAATCAAATGAATGTCGAACCACGAACCATGAGCAGTCATCCTCCACCCGCACCCCCTGCTCATCCTTCGACGAGCTCAGGATGAGCGGGTCTCGATTCCCTTCCTCCCGTTCCCCTTTCCCTCCCCCATCAATTCTTGGTCTGGATGGACGTGGAGGCGGAGGCGGAAAGGAGCCGTCCTTTGGCATCCTTGCGCTCGAGAACCACCTCGACCTTGAGCACCTTCCCGCTCAGAGTGAACATGAAACTCCCCTCCCGGACATAACGCGCGACGGTGACGGTCTGGGTCCCCTCCGTCCGGGTGATGATGCCCTCGTCCGCGAGGCCGTTGCCGTTGTTGTCCGCCCCGTCGTTGACCTCCCCGGTTTCGTAGGCGAACGCATAGGTGATGGCATTCCCCCACGTCCGGGCGCTGGCAACGTACCCCGTGCATTTCTGGAACGCGAGCGACGTGACGCCGCTCGGGCTCGCCGGGGCGAATGTGGACGTCCCGCTCTGCTGGAGTTCGTTGGCGATCTTGTCCACCACGAACCGGGACTGATCCTGGAGGGTCCCGAGCGTCGTCCCCATGGAGAATGTGTTCTGCGAGGTGATGAGCATCCCCCCCACGGCGACGGCCACCACCGTCAGCACCGCGACGGTGACGAGAATTTCAATCAATGTGAATCCGCGTGTGTTCATCGGTATGAGAGCACCATGCGCATGGTATGGTTCAGGTTCCGTCCCCCCGCCGTCCAGGCCACCCGGACGGCGACCGGCAACAGCGTGTAATCCGAGGCGTGGTTCGCCGCGTCGAGCGCCCCGTTTCCATCAAGATCCATCGGCGTCCCGCAGGTGGTGTCCGTGATGTCCTCCCGCAGCGTCCCCGGGGAACTCTCCGGGAACAGAATCTCCCCGCAGAATCCGTCCGCGTCCGACGTCTGCGCGGAAAGCCCCGCCACGGCAAAGTTCCCTCCCGGCGCCGTCCCGGCGCCCAACGGATCGTCGCTGGCCAGACCGTTGTAGGACTTGTAGATATACGAGAAATCCGAGTAGTTCCGAAGGGTCTCCATCATCTGCCGGGCGGCGTTGCTGGCGATGACCTCCTGTTTGGACAACTGGTCCAAGCGCGACGCGGACATCATGGCGCTGAGAAGCCCCATCAGGGCGATCACCAGGATGACCGCCGCGAGAAGCCCCTCGAGGAGGGAAAATCCCGCCTCACCTTGAATTTTCCGGATTCCCGTTTTCACGCGGCTCCATTCCCCGACCGGCGGCCTATATCGAACTATACCCGATTCCCAAGTCACGGCCAACGTAAATCATCCATCCTCCACGCCTCCGGGAAATCCCTCATCCGGATAAATCATGCAAGCGGTATGCCACATCGAAATAACCAGCTAACGTTGATTATTCAACAATAAAATATCTGAACCGACGTGCCCCTGTCCGATTCGGCTGACAGTGTACGCTACTTATCGGTAACGGAATCCTTCTCCCGCTCTTTTTTCTTCTCCTCGTATTCCTTGATGAGCCGGTCCCGATTCTCATTCCACCAGAAGGCCCAGGCTTCCTGATCGCTCGTGATGCCGACGCCGGTCAATTTGGACAGAGCCATGGTGGCCGAGGCCCGGACCTGCGCCGAGTAATCCCCTTCCTTCCGCCGGGCGGTGCGTTTGTTTTCGAGGCGCGTGAAAAGATAGGGAACGGCCCGCGGGTCGCCGATTTCGCCGAGGGCCTTCACCGCCGCCAGACGCTTCTCCATGGAGGCCGGCGGCTCGGGTTCTTTTTCGGGGTCCGTGCGAAAGGACCGCACCGAGGAGACCACCGCCCCGAGCGCGTCCACCGCCCGATCGTCCTTGATTCGGCCGAGGGATTCGATGACGGTCCGGGCGAGCGCGTCGTCATCGGATTTCACCAGCGGAAGAAGGGCCTCCACCGCCGGGGCGCCGATTTCCTCGATGCGTTTCAGAGTCGCGGCCGGACTTTCCCCTCCGGCCTTGAGTTTTTCCACCAAAATCGCCGCATCGGCCTTCGCCTTCTCCTCGTCGGCCTTCGCCGTGTCCTCCCCGCCGGCCGGCGGCCTGTCCACGGGCTTCGGAACAGGAGGAGTGTCCTTTACGGGTTCCGCCGCGACATCCGGGTCGGACGATTCGGGCGTCTCCGCGTTCCGGGGCGGCGCCAGGGTTCCGCCCGCGAAGGCGTCGCGCTCGTTCCCCTCCTTCCCGGTCTTTTCCCACCACGCCCGCCAAGCCTTTTCGTCCGCCGACATGTCCTGGCCGGTGAGTCCCTTGAGGGCGCCGCGGGCCGCCTCCTGGACGAGCCGCGACGGATCGCCCAGGGCTCCGATGAGCGGAAGAATGGTTTCCCGACGCTTCAGACGGCCCAGGGCCAGAACCATCTGGATCCGGATCCGCACGGCGCTTTCCGCCGCGAAATGCTTTTCATAAACGGGAATGACGGCCGCGTCGTCCATCTCACCGAGGGCGGCGACCGCGGCGGCGCGCACGGGTTCGCGCTCGTCGGCCAGCCCCCGGTCCAGAACCGGGATGGCCTCCGGCAACCCCATCTCGCCGAGGGCGCGAGCCAGCCACGCGTAGCGATCCGCGTCCGCCGTCGCGAGGTATTTCGCAATGAGCGGGATGGCCCCGGGTCCCAGGTCCGCCAGCGCCTTCGATGTCTCCGACGGGCTGGCCCAGCCCGGATCGGCCAGTTTGTTCACCAGATCGTCCACCAGCGCCGGGAGTTTCTCCGCCGGGACCTTGCGAAAGCGTTTCGAGGATGCCACGGAGGCCGCGGGAGCGGCGGGCGTTGCGGATGCGGCTTTCACGGACGCGGGCGCCGGCGATTCCACCGGAGCAGGATCCTCCTTCACGGAAACGGGAGGGGCCGCCGGCGATCGGTCGCCGATCGGACCGCGTTCAATGCGGGCCACCTCGACCAATCGGAAGGAAACGGTGCCGGCGGAAACGCGAACGACCACCTTCCCGCCGGATTCGGAGACGACCTCGCCCTCCACCCGGGCGCCGTTCTTCAGGACAACGACGTCTCCGCGCGCCGGAAGTGCCAGAAACGCGACAAACCCCAGAATGACCGGCATCCGCCGCATCGGAAATCCCCCCACCTTCCCCCACGAAGGCATTGTCCCTCAAAATCAGCCCTTTCGCAACAGGAATAGCCCACGCGCTATGGCAAATAACACCTCGATGAAATTCCGCTCATGGTGAGCCTGTCGAACCATGAGCGAGACGCCTGGCTCATCCTTCGACAAGCTCAGGACGAGCGGGCTTCGACAGACTCAGGATGAACGGTTTTATTCATTCGCGAATTGCGTCAATCTTCCATCACGGGTAGCCGTCCCAGGATCACGGCCAGCGCCCCCACCGCGGCGGCATACCCGAGGCCCGCCGCCAAAACATCCATCGCGCCCCGGGAGTAGAGCCACGCCGCCAGAAGCCCGGAGGCCGCGGCGAACGCGCAGAACAACACCGCCGCCGCGCCAACCGACAGCCCCGCGGCCCGCAAACGATGCGCCAGATGATCCCGCCCGGAATAGGTGATGGCCTCGACGGGTGTGCGGACGGCGCCGCGGCGCCACCGGAAGAACGTCACGAGGCCAATGTCCGCCAGCGGCGCGGCCAGAATCAGAATCTGGAGAAACAAGGCCTTGAGGGGATGCGCGGACCAGTCTCCGAGCATGGTGATGGCGGCCAGGAGAAACCCCAGGACGAAACTCCCGTTGTTTCCGAGGTAGATCCGGGCCGGGGCGAAATTGAACCGGAGGAACCCCAGGCACGCCCCCGCCAGGGCCACGGCCGTCAGCGACAACCACGCCTGCCAGGTCTGCCAGGCGATGAGGAAGACCACCAGGGCCGAGACCGCCGACGTCCCCCCCGCGACGCCGTCGGTGTTGTCCAGACTGTTCAGGGCGCCGGTCACCCCCGCCATCCACAAGAGCGAAAGGGCCAGATTGGCCGCGGGCCACGGGGTCTGGCCCGTGGTGACGCCAAGCGCCTGAAGGATGAGGGCCGCCAGGAAAAGCGTCGCCAGTTTGAAAACGGGACGCAGGGGATGGAAATCATCCACCAGCCCCACGAGAAGGACCACCCCCCCGCCCGCCAGGACCCCGATGAGGGCCGGGGGCAGGGCCCACCACCGGAGGACCGAAATCAGCGCGAGCGCGAAGGCCGCGAACACCGCCACCCCCCCGAGGAAGGGAACCGGGGCGGCGTGGCGCTTGTGGCCACCGGGCCGATCAAGGAAATTCCACCGGGCTCCGGCCGCGACCAGAAGGTCCGTCAGCACATAGGCCAGGAAAAAACCGAGGAGGAAGACGCCGAGGTGGGGATGAAGGAAAATATTGCTCACGGAGGAAAACGTTACCCTTCACGCATGAAATCGCAACACTATTTTCCGCGTCACGTCTCCGGCGGTCCGACCCCCCCGGCCGTTCTCACCATCTCCCCCGCCGCCGGGCCGACATTGAACAGGAGATCCACCGCCGACAGATTCTCCACGAAGTCCGCATGGCCGCGCTGAGGATACACCGGATGGCGGAATTTGGGGTAGCGGACGCGAATGCCCTCATCCCGGAGAAGCGCGTAATCGAGGTAGTCCCGGCCGTGGATGCCGGACAGATACTCGTCCGCCCCGGCCGCCCGGCAGAGGGCGACGACAAGCCCCGTCCCCTCGCCGACCACCCCCATCTCCGAGGTCCGGCGCACCGGGGTGCGGATGCCCAGGACGTCGAGGAGATGCCGGATGATCGCGACGTTCAGATCCGCGAGGCGATCCCATTCCCGGGCGTAGAGCCCCTGGAAGGCGTCCGCGTATTCCCGGTAATGCGGCGCCTCCCGGTAGGCGAACTCGAGGGACCTCATGTGCTTCCGACCCCAGGGACGGGCGTTGTCGATCTCGACCTCGATGATGCGTTGATGAAACCGGCCGCTCGTCTTCACCGGGACGGTAAGCCACCGCACGCCGTCGGCGCCGCGGATGCGGTTCCGGTGCTGCCAGCCGAAAGGGCCGCGTTTCACGAACTGGACGTTGTCCACGATGATGAAAAGATCGCTCCTGGCCACCTTGTGAAAAAAGCCGGTGTAGGGCAGGTAGTTGGGCTGATGGCCGGTGATCAACATGCCATTTCAATGATCGTCACTCGTCGCTCGTATCTCGTATCTCGCAGAACCCCGCAGAAACCCCATCAGAAAAAACGTCGCTCATTTCGTTGCTCGTATCGTAGCTATTTTTTCTCCCCTTCTCCCTCCGCGATAGCCGCCCCCAGCGCCCCCGCCGTCAGCCCCTCCTCGAACGTCCGGCGGATGAACGCCACCTGCTCCTCCCGGGAGGGCACCGCGGCCAGGATCCGCGCGTGGTCCGGGGTGATCATGCCCGCATGGATCCCTTCCTTGAGAAGAACCGGGAGATCCAGCATCCACCGGTTCTCCCGGATCTCCGCAAGCCCCAGGCCGAGGTGGCGCGCCATCTCTCCCTCCGTCAGAGTCCCGTGCTCCTCGGCATACTGCTGGAAGCCCTCGACCTTTTCCAACGGGGTGAGCCCCGCCCGGCCGGCGTTCTCGAGAAACCCGGTTTCAAGCACCCGATCCGCCGGGATGTCGCGGACGACCGCCGGCACGGTCCGCCGATGAAGATCCCGGCAGGCCGCGAGTCTCCGCGCCCCGGCCACGAGTTCGTAGCCGCGGCGGTCCCGGCGGACGATGACCGGCACAAGAACCCCGTGCCGGGCGATGGAGCGTTTCAGCGTCTCGATGCCCTCCGGATCATACCGCACAGCGTCGCGCCAGGCCGGAAGGCGGATGGACCCGACGGGAAGACGGACCACGGGCTCTCCATCCGCCGCACCCGAAATTCCCTTTTTCTTCCACGGTTTCATGCCATTTCCCGGAAAATCACGTCACCGTCCGAAAGGGACGACGTTGCGGCAGCGCCGGCGCCCGTCTCCCGGGGCGTCCCGGCGGCGCCGGAATCCGTTCCGGCACAACATCCTCCGCCTCACCGGGCTCCTTCGCAAGCCTCGCGTAATGGATGGCGATGACGGTCACGATCCCCGTCGCGAAGAAGAACGGCTCCATCGTCCGAATGGTGGTGAAGTTGGTGATGGCCACGCCCTGGATCATGAGCGAGAAGAGCCCGCCGAGGTAGCCCGTGACGAAACCCTTGAGCACCCGGTCCTCAAGGCGGTCCACCATCGCCAGACACGTCCGGATGACGCGGAAGAGGAACCAGAGAAACAGCAGGAGTCCCGCGATCCCGCCTTCGAGAAGCTGCTTGATGTACTCGTTGTCCACGAACCCCAGCGGCACCACCCCCGCCCCGTGCCCGATGAGCGGAGCCTGGATGATGAACTGGCTGTAATACTTCCAGGCATCCACCCGCGCCGACCAGGAACTCGGGGGCTTCCGGTAGAAGACATCGAGAATCGAACTGACGCGCTGGACCACCTCGACCGGGAAAATGATGGGAAACAGAACGAGGATGACGAAGATGCCGACGAGGAGTTTCCGGCGCTTCACGACCCCCAGGAGAACGAGCCCCCCGAGCAGGGCCACATAGGCGCTTCGTGAGAGCGTGTAAAGGAACGGGAAGAGAAGCACCACAATGAGGATACCGAGAAAGACCCGCACCCGGACCGAGCCCGCGTGGATGAAAAGTCCGATCGCCATGACGATGTGGAACGTGAGGTAGCCCCCCAGGACGCTCGCCGTTTCCCCGTAGGGCCCCGTGATCCGGTACATCGAATAATACTCGCCGCGGTTGAAATACTGCCAGATGCCGTAGAGTCCCACGATGGCGCTCACCGCGACGAGCGCCGTGACAAACGTATAAATCTCCCGGAGGGTCCGGATGTTGTTCAAGGCCAGCACGTAGATGAGCATGAACTGAACGTACTTGAAGTAATGGAAGAAGGCCGTCTTCCCGGGGACGTACCCGAGCGCGGTCCCGTTCAGACTCGACACCGCCATCGCGAACAGGAGCAGAAGGATCGGCATCTTGAGGGGGGACGGCTCCAGGGCCTCGCGCCGGTCGATCATCCGGGTGATCCAGGCCACCGTCACCGCCGGGATGATGAAGTCCTCGATCCGCATGGAAATTCCGGAGAACTCCATCTCGGGCGATATGCCGATGGCGACAAGCATGAGGACCAGTCCCACCCGGATGTCCATGAAGGTGAGAAGGTAGACGACAAAGGCCACGAAGACCCCCACCGTGACCTCCATGGAGAAATGGATGGTCCCGACGGCGAGGAGGCCGTAGAGAAGGAGCAGGAGGAAAATGAAACCGATGGGCGGCGCCGACCGGTTATTCCCGCTCGCGGTAGTACCGGTATCCCTCATAGTAGTAGTAGTAGCCGCGGCTCTCGATGGTCACGTTGTTGATGATGGTCCCGATGATGTTTCCGCCCGCGTTCTCGATGAGGCGCTTGGCGTAGGTCGCCTCCTCGCGGGTGGTCTCGCCGGCGGACACAAGAAGCACCACGGCATCCACCTTCGGGGCGATGGCCATCGTGTCCACGGCGCTGTTGACGGGCGGGACGTCGAAGATGATGATGTCCGCCCGGCTCTTCAGGGCCTCCAGAACCTCCGTGAACCGCTTGGACTTGAGGAGATTCACGGGATTCGACGGGATGGGTCCGCCGGGGATGACCTGGAGCCCCTCCACATCCGTGGGCTGGAGCACCCGGTCGATGACCGAGGGCCGGATGACGTTGCCGGAATCCCGGATTCCCGCCAGCTCGTCCTGGACCTCGATCCGCCCGGCCAGCAGCGTCGAAAGCCCCAGCGAGTTGTCCAGCCGGAAGATGCGGTGCTGGACCGAGCGGCGCAGATCGGCATCCACGAGGATGACGCGCGATCCGCTGCGGCACAGGGCGATGGCGAGGTTGGCCGACACGGTGGATTTCCCCTCCGCCGCCTTGGCACTGGACACCATGAAGACGCGGGCGGCGTACTCCATCGAGAGGGACTGCATGAGGGTCGTGGTGGTGTTGAAGATTTCCGAGAGAGGCGACTTGGGGGAGACGTTCGCGATGATGCGATTCTCCTCCTCCTTGATGAACGGGATCATTCCGACGATGTTGAGATTGAGGTAGCGCTTGACGTCATGCTCGGTGCGGATGGTCGTGTTGACGTACTCCAGGAGATAGGCGCTGCCGATGCCGACCAGCACGGATACGAGCGCCACGAAAGGCAGGGCGCCCTCGCTCTGTTTGGGCCGGGGGCGGGCCATGGTGGCGTCGGAGAGGTGGCGAACCTTGCCGCCCTTCAATCGCTCGCTGATGGAAAGCTCCTCCAGTTTCTTCACGAAGCTCATGAGGGTGCTCTTCTCCACCTCCACCTGACGGGCGAGCCGCGCGAAATCAAGCTCGGCGGACGAAAGCGAAACGACCTTCTGATGCAGGCGTTCGAGGGACTTCGCCTGGCCCTCGACCCGGTCCGCCATAAGCGCGTCCTCCGCCTCGAGGTCCAGCATCTCCCGGTACCTCGCGAGTTTCACGCCCACCAGTTGCAACTGTGACTCCTTCTGCATTTCCTCCACGAGGACACTGGAAAGCGATTGCATCTTCACCTTGAGGGCCGCCACCTCGGGGTGCTTCTCCGTGTGCGTCAGGCGCAATTTCGCCAGTTCCGCGTGAAGACCGGCAAGTTCCGCCTTCAGCCGCCCCGCCACATCCCCCGGCGCCGAGGACACCGGCGCCGTCCCCACCTCCCCCAGATCGCCCCGGATGCCCCGGACACGGTTCGCCAGGATCCGGCGGGTGAACTCCATGTCGCGAAGTTTCAGTTCCTGGTCGGCGATGTTCCGCTGGAGAAGTTTCATCTCCTCGTTGAGGTCCGCGACACCCTGATTCTGGGAGAACGACCGGAGGCCGCGCTCGGACGCCTCGAGGACCTTCCGGGTGTGCTCGATCTGCTCCTGGATGAACCGCTTGGCCTCCTCGATCTCGGTCCGCTCCTGGCTCTGGGCGTAGGCGATGAACGCCCGCGACAGGGCGTTCGCCTGGTTGATCGCCTCCTCCGCGTGGTCGCTCCCGCAGACGATGGAGACGATCTGGGTGTCGGACTCCTCCTCGATCCGGATGCTGCCGCGGATCTGGGCGGCGACCGTTTCCACCTCGCCCTTCGACGGGACGCGCCCATGCTCCTGCAGAACAATCCGCGCCGCCTCCCGGCACACCGGCTCGCTCGTGATGAGGGCCAGGCGCGTCTTGTAGGAAAAGAAATCCGGCATCCCCGTGACGTCGTTGGCGATGATGTACTGGAGATTCTGGACCTGGATCATGACCTTGCTCGTGGCCTCGTAGCGGCGGGTCTGCGCCCCGAGGATGAGCAGGTAGGAAAGCATCATCACGGCGACGACGGCGACGACGGCCTGCCACCGCCGGCGGATGATGCGCAGATAATCCTTGAGTTCCATCGCCCCTCCGCCGCGCGGGCGCCCCGCGGGAGTCCCGCGGGAAAACGGGTCCGTCCCCGGCGCCGCCGGAAACGGCATTAACCCGCTGATTCTCCTAGTTTTATCGGCGAAAATGCCGGAGCGCTTGAAACCTATCGCAAAATGGAATGATCCCGCGGGTAACGCCCCGCTGGCGTTGTAGCGGCTCGGGTGGGGGCGTCGCGGGACGTTCCTCGACGACCTCCTGTCGTCTCGTCACTCCCTGATCTCGGGGCTCCCGGCCTCCTGCCTACGCCCCTCGATCAAGGCCTGCGCCGCTCCCCACCCTCGCCGCCATTCCCATCACGGGCTCGTGGAATGCTCGTCGGGAGAACGTCCCGGCGCAATTCCCTGGGTGGCGGCTCGGGGAGCGGCTACCGCGGGACGCTCCGCGCTCGCATCCGGCTCGCTTGTCGCTCCACTGTCGCGGCCTTCCCGCCCTCCCTGGCTCCAGACCGCGACAGAGGCCCGCGCACGCCGCCCCCCTCGCCGCCATTCCCATGGCGTGTCGCGGGATATATAAAAAATAGTATTGAAGCAGGACCCCACCCCCTCCATCCGCCAATGACTTGGTGGCGGACGGAGCCTCCCCCTCCCCATCATCGGCGTGAAGAATGGGGAGGGGAACACCACAGGAATACGAAATGATGAATGCGGAATAATGTCGAGGCGAACGACCGTGCGCCGCGCCTCGGCGGCATGTCAAGGGAGGATCAAGAAGACCGGGGGAGGTACATGAGAAATCCGGATGAATGCGCGATGGCAGGCTTCACAACAGTCTTAACCATAATCAGTTATGGATACCCGTTGTTTTCTTATTGACTTGATATATTATGCTTTCGTGCGGACAGTACGATTTCCCGAGTCAACGTCTATTAATTGTTAGCCCGAACAATATGGAAGTTTCACTCAATGCGAACAAGAGCGATCGAGCCACAGGGCGGATTGCTGAGATTCTCCGTGCCGCCTTTGAGGCCATAGAGAAAGACGTCAGCAAAGACTACGGCGGAACGATGCAACATCTTTGGATTGATGTTGAGTTGATTCAGAGTCATGCAGAGCGGCGTCCGTCGTGGCCATTTCGATTTCAAAAAAGAGTCGGCGGTTCTGTTCTTAAGCTCACGGGATTGCCAACGCCTGTCTATGAGAATGTGGGCCATTACGGTATCAGCCCGGATTTTCGGAGGTTATTGGACACCCCACTTGACTCCGTTGCTAACTATGTGTTGGGTCTGGTTTACGAATCTACATCTGTGCTCATCGAAAAACAGAAAAAGCTAGACGGATTTGACGCTCAGCGATTTCGTCAGGAGTTTTTGTCATCATGCAGAAAGCATGGTTTCCAGATTGTCCAGCACAATGATGCGGGCTAACATCCGCGTGGAACACTACGGCGCGTAACCGCGCCGAGGTTCACGCGGGGCGTTCACAGCCCCCACCCGAACCGCGACCCGGCGAAACATCTACGCACCGCCGCAATCCAAACAGGAACGGGCATATTCCGAATTCGACATTCGACAATCGGCATTGATGTCTCTTTGAACAACCGTTGCGATTGGCTAAAAATCGGGGCGACTGGATTTGAACCAGCGACCTCTTGGTCCCGAACCAAGCGCTCTAGCCAGGCTGAGCCACGCCCCGTCGAGGCGTTAACTATAGGTTCCACGAAGGGAATGTCAACCCTCCGACGGGATGCACCCCAACCAACCCGTAATTCATCGCGATGCGTTCGACATCAGAATCGCGAATTACCCGTTCGGCGCGCCGGCCGAGAGACGCTCCGCCCATTCCGCCCAGGCCGGGTCGCGTTCCTGGTTGGCCGCCGCCAACATCGCGATGTAGGACGCCCGCGGCACGTACTCGGGAACGCTGTTGCCGGTGCCCAGCGCGTAGGCC
>JAZDJP010000133.1:0-58213 GCA_043803805.1 Planctomycetota bacterium | reverse complement strand
TAGCCGCCATAAGCGTCGTCTCGATTCCGAACTCCGCGCCACATCATGGGTCGGACAAGCGGCCGAAGTTCTCCTGCGCGTCCTACTTCACAACCTGATGCTCCTCGCTTTGTCACTCTTCCAGCTTTTCAACGGAGCAATGAATGATGAATGATGAAATGACGGGATTTTATGAACCCGGCGGTTGTTTCGGGCGTTGAATAGAACAGGGCAATCGAGGTCATGTGGCAATGAAAGACCGATGGAAATCGTTGCGGGTGGTTATCCTTCTTCTTGTAGCCGGAGTGTTGTGTTGGTGGTGGATGGCGGAACGCATGTGTTGGGAAATGGACAGGTCTCGCCCGGATGGTTGGTCGCAATACACCTTGTTTGACGTTTTTCGGTCTGGGGACGAATTCGGCTTGATTCTGGTTCTTCTTTTTTGTTGGGGCGGGTGGTTGGGGATAAGGCAGGTGATTAAGAACGGGTATGAATCGGTGGGAAAAAGTGCGAGGCGTCTCCGATGGTTGGCATGGTGTGCGGTAACGGCGATTCTTGTGAGCGCATTAGGCGTTGTGACCGGCGGAATATTTCTTGCGGCGGGGCTTCGTCCACGTTGTGGTGTTACGAGTGGTGAAGCCGGCTATGGTATCTTGTTGGGCATAACCACGTTGTTTGAAGGAGGTGTTGTTTCTTTATCGATGGCATTGTTACATGCATGGCTCACCCGATGTTATTTCGCGATCGGGAGCGTTTCCGAAAATTCGGTCGGTCAGGATAAACCGTGGATTCGTCGTGTTGTTTTGGGAGTTTTATGGGTGCTGACGGTTATCTGTGTGATCTTTTTGTTGTACGGGAGAAATGAAAAAATATGCGGGCTAAATCCGGGGTGCGATGAGGTTGGTTATGGAGGTGTTTTTGGTTTGATAATTGGCGTCATTGCGTTAGCGGGAATTCTATTGTTATGCCGTAGTATGGAATCAAGCCGTGTTCATTCGGAGACATTGCATGGGGTATTGTTCGTTGCTATCCTTGTCGTTGGGGTGGGATTCCTGGGGGCGTTATCGAAATTGGTTCAACTAATACCCTATGTTTTTGGAGAGATTGAATGGGATTTGGGATATGTAACCAGTCAGATTTTGGTTGCCTTGCTCCCCCTTTGGGAAGGCCTTGTCGCCGCGTTGTACTTCACGTTCGCGTATGTCTATCTGCGGAATCGGATGGAGGACGCGAACCCGGCGGGGAATCCGCCGGTTGGGTCCGCTCGTCAGGGGTGAGAATCTGCGTTCCGGAGATGCCGCAGGATCAACAGCAGGAGCATTGTCCCCGCGGCCAGAAGCGGCCATCCTCCCGGTCGCCCGAGAAGCGTCATCCCCACCCCGCCCATCAGGGAATACACCATCGCGGTGCCGGCGATCCATAACGCGAAAATGCGGCCCAGGGGCAGGTCGCTTTTCGTTTCGGGACACAAACGCGCGATCCGCCGCCACCCCGGGCCCGGCGGGCGGACGCGCCGGTAAAATTCCATCAATCGTGTTTCATCATCCGGGGAGGTGAGGAACGTGACGATGAGCACCACGAAAATCCCACCGCCCACGGTGACGAGGATGCCGGCCACGGGGTTGTCGGTCGCGTATCCGAGCGCCGGGAGGATTTTCCCGGTGAGCCAGAATGTCATGAGCGGTCCCATGACGAGCGCGCTCATCTCGCTCCAGGCGTTCACCCGCCACCAGACCCACCGGAGAATATACACCACCCCGATGGCGGAAGTGGCCTTGAGGACGAAATCGAACGATTTCGTGATGCTGGGGGAGAGGAAGGCCGTGAGGATGGCGCCCGCCATGATGACGAGTGTCGCCAGGCGCGCCACCCGGAGGTCGTGCGCGGGGAGGGATGCCGGTCGGATGAAACGTTTGTACAAGTCCGTCACGAGGACCGAGCCGCCCCAATTCATCGCCTGCGCCATCGCCGACATGAATTCCGCGAAGAACCACGCGAGGATAAGTCCCCGGAGCCCGGCCGGGACCACGGTCCTGAGAAGGATGGGGTAGGCCGCCTCGGGGTCCGGCATCCCGTTCACGATGGGGAGCGCGCTGTTGGGCACCAATACAAGCGTCGCGAGCCCCGCGATGATCCACGGCCAGGTCCGAAGGGCGTAATGGCCGATGCTGTACCAGAGCGTCGCCTTCACGGCCTCCGATTCGTTCTTGCAGGCGTTCATGCGCTGGATGAGGACGCCGCTCCCGTCGGTATTCTTCCAGGCCCACCATTGGATCAGCAGAAACGGGAGGCAGTAGGCCAGCGCCCCGCTGTCCCCGGTGGGCAGGATGTCCAGGCGCGACGGGGGCATGGCCGATGCGGCGAGAACGGCGCCCATCCCGCCGGCGGCGTGGACGGCTAGGATCGCAACCGTGACGGCCCCGCCGACGGCCATGACGAACTGAAACGCGTCCGTCGCCACGATGCCCCAGAGTCCCGAAACGATGGCGTAGGCCCCGCCGAGGACGGCGGAAAGGAGGATGGCCGTGCGGCTGTCGATTCCCGTCATCGCCCCCAGCACCTTGGTCATCCCGACGAGGGACCAGGCCCCGGTGGCGAAACAATTGAACAACACTCCCCAGTACACCGCCTTGAAGCCGCGGAGTGTCGCCGCGCTCTTCCCCGAGTACCGGAGTTCCGTCAGTTCCACGTCCGTGACGACGCCCGTCCGCCGCCACAGGCGCGCGAAGAAGAACACGGCGAGCAGGGTGCTCGTGGCGAATCCCCACCACTGCCAGTTTCCCCAGATCCCCCGGGAACGCACCAGGCCGCTCACCAGAAGCGGCGTGTCCGAGGCGAACGACGCCGCGATCATGGAGGTCCCGGCGAGATACCAGGGGAGGCGCCGGCCGGAGACGAAGTAATCCTCCACGCCGCCCGCCGCCTTTTTCTTCTGGAGCGTCCCGATGGCGATCAGGATCGCGAGATAACCGGCGAGGCACATCCAATCAACGGCGGTCATGATGTCATGATTGTATCACATGTCTTGATCGCGGATCTCGTGAAAACCGTCTTGCAAGGAGGGTGCGGTGGTTACAATATGCCCAGGAGGAAACCATGGGGGAAAGATCGAAGCCTGCCCGCCGTCCGGGCGCCGGACGCTCGCCGCTACGGCTCGGCATCGATTGCGGCTCGCCGGCCGGCGATCTGCGTGTGCGGAACCACGCGCTGGGCCAGGGTGGAGTGGACGACGCGCCCTTCAGCGCGCCGGTGGTCGAGCGGCTTCGGGCGCTGGGGTTCCCGGCCATCCGCGTCTTCCTCCAGGAGTTCTTCGGAATGATGGCCGGTCCGGGACAATACCGCTTCGAGTCCGTTGACCGGATGCTGGAGTCGGTGGGGCGCACCGGCGCGGATGTCATGGTCTCGTTGTGCATGAAGCCCCCGGCCCTCTATCCGGTGATGGATCCCCGCCGGCCGCTGCCCTCCGACTGGGGTCGGTGGGAGGACTTCATCGCCGCGCTCAGCCGGCACTTCGCCGCGCACGGCAGCTACCGGGTGAGGTGGTACGAGGTGGGTAACGAGCCCGACCTGGGCGAGGGCGGCGGCGTCCCGTCGCTGTTCACGCCCGGCGAATACGCCGAGTACTACGCGCGCACCGCCCGGGCGGTCAAGCGCGGCGATCCGTCGGCCCTGGTGGGCGGGCCGGCCATGGCCGAGCTTCCCTTCGAGAGCCCGCTACCCGCGGAGCTGGCGGCGCGGGTCCGCGCGGACGGCCTGCCTTTCGATTTCTTCTCCTGGCACGTTTACAACCAGGACGCCGCGCTCATGGCCGGGACGGTCGGGCGGACCCGGAAGGTCCTGGCCGGCCTGGGGGAGCCCTTCGCCTCCGCCGAGACGGTGCTGGGGGAGTGGAACATCACCCCGGTGACCAACATGGATCCGGGCGAATACCTGCGCAGCGCCTTCCTGGTCGACGTCGTGGCCCGGTTCATCGACGCCGGCCTGGACCGCTCCTTCTACTACCACGCCATGGACATGGATCTGCACCCCGAGAAGTGGCGGGGCTGGTTCCGCGCCGAGCCGCTGGAGCGGATGGGCGAGGTGTGGAACTCCAGCCGCCGAGGCCTTCACATGATGGCTCCTGCCGGGGAGTGCCTGGCCCCCTACGTTGCCTTCCGGATGCTCTACGCCATGGAGGGCCAGCGCCTTGCCGCCGAGCGGCCTTCCGAGGCGGTGGGCGCGCTGGCCTCCCGCGCGGAGGACGTCTGCCGGGTGCTCCTTTGGAACTACCATCACGACGAGATGCGCACGATGGACCTCGATCTGGATCTCGTCGGCCTTCCCGACGGCGCGCGCCGGCTGCGCCGCTACCGGCTGGGCGGCGACCTGCGCGACGCCGGGAACGTTGCGGCCTGCCGGCGCGGAGAACTCTACGCGGCGGGCGAGGAGCCCGTCCACGCCGGCGGGAATCTGCGCCTCCGGGTCAGCCTGCCGCCCACCCGGGTGGAACTCCTGGAGATCGGTCCGTAGGGTGAATCAAGCCGGTGATTGCGCGGGCTCGCCTCTCCTGCCCGGTGCCGACCACGCGATCTCGATCTTGACCAGCTTCCCGAGGAGGCCGACTTCCTCAAGCTGAAAAGTTAGTTTTTTCGCTTGCCGGCAAATCGGGAGCATGGTATTGTTGTTTGGTGACATTGTGACAAGTATGCTATTGTGGAGGGGGTGATGAATTTATTCGGGTTGTTTCAAGGTGTTGATAGGGGGGAGTTTCCGTTGGGCGTGATCGCGCCGGTGGTTCCCGCCGTGTTCCAAGTTCTACTGCCATTGTTGTTGATCGCCGGTTCAGCGCTGATTTTGGCGATTCCCCGATGGTTCCTCGTGTTCTCGCACTGGTTATGGCTTCGGGTCGCCCCCAAATCGTTGATAAACCGGTCAATGCCCGGCGTCCAGGCGCGTATTTTTCAAGGTGTTGCCATAAAAGGATTTGAGGATGAATACGTCCTGTCCATGCCGGATGAGGGACAGGATTTCCGAGCTCGCGTTGTCGCGTTTTTTGAAAAACACGGTGCGCGAATTCGAAATGATGGAGACGGATTATCGTTTCACCGGGGGAGCCGGTTCTGTTCGTATTTGCTTGGGCATATCGTTCCCTGCCGCGAGAAAAATTTCCTTCAGGATATCCGTGTCGAATTCCATAAGCGGTGGGGAAATGAGATGGATGTGCGCGTCAGATACGACGTCAACACGTTTTATATGTTGCGGATTTCTCCTGCCGGATTGCAGGATGAAATTTGGGCGTTGCACGGGTGGTTGAGGACCGGGACGGTGGCCTGATCATCAACTCCCAGACTCTCTGACTCGCCGACTCCACCGGACTCGCAGGCCGTCGCTCGTGTCTCGCAGAAACCCGGTTTCTTCTCTGCGAACAACGATTCGCTATTCGCGACCCACGATCATGCATCCTTTGAAATCCCTCGGCCCCCTGCTATAGTAGCCTCATGTCCGACATGGCCTGGCTCATCGGAGGTGCGGCCCTCGGCGCCGCGGGCGCCGGGGTGGCCGTGGCGCTTCTCCGCCGGAAATCCGCCGGCGGCGCCGAGGAGGCGGCGCTCCTCCGCCGGGATGTCGAGGCCCTCCGCGCCCAGATGCAGGAAGGGATCTCGAGCCAGACCTCGCTTGTCAATCAGCAACTCGCGCTCTCCGAACAGAAACTCGCCGAGGCCATGCGCGGGGTCTCCTCCGGGGTGAACGACCAGCTCGGCCGTATGATCGGCGAGGTGGCCAAACGTCTCCAGGAGAACTTCGCTGCCATCCAGAAATCCGGCGACAGCGTCGGCTCGCGCCTGGACAACGCGGCGAAGGTGGTGGGGGAGGTCCAGTCGCGCCTGGGGAAGATGGAGGAGGCCAACCAGAGGATCTTCGAGGTCGGCAAGGACATCGCCGGCCTGCAGGAGATCCTCCGCGCCCCCAAGGCCCGCGGCGGGCTCGGGGAGCTCATGCTCGGCGATCTCCTCGCCCAGACGATTCCGGCGGAACACTACACCCTGCAACACACGTTCAAGAATCGTCAGAAGGTGGACGCGGCCATCCGCCTGGGGGATCGCCTCGTCCCGGTGGACGCCAAATTCCCCCTGGAGAATTTCGAGAGGTTCCTCAAGGCGTCAAACGACGAGGAGCGGGGGCGCTTCCGGAAGGATTTCGCCCGGGACGTGAAAAAGCACATCCAGGACATCTCGGAAAAATACATCCTCCCGGACGAGGGGACGTTCGACTTCGCGCTCATGTACATCCCGGCCGAGAACGTCTATTACGAGATCATCGTCAAGGACGAGATGGCGGAGGGGGATCGGAGTCTGGGTCAGTTCGCCCTCGACAAGCGTGTCATCCCTGTGTCGCCGAATAATTTCTACGCCTACCTCCGCACCATTCTGCTGGGACTCAAGGGGATGCATGTTGAGAAGGAGGCGCAGGCCATCCAGGACGGTCTCCGGCGGCTCCAGGGGGAGTTCGGGAAATTCGGGGAGGATTTCCGGAAGATCGGGGTCCACCTCGAGAACGCCCGGAAATGCTTCGAGGAGGGGGAGAAGCGGCTCGTCCGCCTCGGCGACCGGTTGGATGCCCTTGAGGGCGCCGATACCGGGAAGGTTTTACCGGTGGCGGAGGAGCCGAAGCGGCTGGAGGAAGGGTGATTCGTGGTTCACAGGATGAACCGGTCGAAAAATGCGACCGGTTCATCCAATGGATTGAAACGAAAGAGGCGACGGGCATGAGCGAAAAGACGGATATTCAGGAAAGTAAAAACGGTTCGCCGAGCCACCCACAAACGATTTCCCTGCCGGAACAGAAGGCGTTCTTCAAAATTCCGGCGCGGTTCGGACATGTGCCGGTCGCCGAAGAACCGCTGGGCTATGACCACGAGCGACGCTTTTTCGGTGACAAGAACGAAGTCCGGTCCTTCACCGACATCTGGGAAGGCGGCATGCCTGGCAAAGTCCGACGGAGAAGTCGGCATGATGACAAGTGTGCCTTTGGGGACATCCAGTTCGGAACGGTAGTATCAATCGCCTGCCGGGTGCAGGACAAACTCGGCGGCGAGGGAATGAAGGCGATGAAATTGAAAGTGGAATAGGAGGTGAGTTATGCTCAAGAAACTCACGGTACAGAATTTCAAGAGTCTTCACGGGGTGTCGTTCGAGTTCGACTCGATCAACCTGTTCGTTGGTCCGAACTCGTCCGGGAAATCCACGGCTCTTCAGGCTATCGAAATGCTTCCCGCTCTTTTGAAGCCGTCCATTTCCGACTACCTGAAGGATGAGAAGGGTTGGGACTACCGCGACCTGCCGCACAAAAAGAGCCAGCGCGCCATGATGGCGTGGAAGGCGGAATATCACCTTCGCAACGCGTCGAGCGAACAACCAACTGTCTATGAATACGAGGTGGAATTACAACCGCGCCGCTACTTTGGTGTTGGTAAGGAATTGTTGCGAATGACCTCCCCGGGCAAGGAGCCGATTCTATTGGTGGACCGTTCTGGTAGGCAGACCAAGATATGGGACGAGAAGGCCAAAGAATATCGCAAGGAGAGTCTCTACCGGTTGCCGTCGTCGGCCATGCAGGGACTCAAACAGAACGGAGGGGCTTTTGATTCCGTCCTTCGCTTTAAGAACTATCTGGAGCGATTCCAGGCGTTCCTGTTGTGGAATCCGAGCGACCTGCGGAAACCGCATCAAGGGCTGGCGGAACGACTGGGTCCCTCGGGTGAACAGTTGCCGGGTTTCTGGGCATACTTGAATCGGAAGGAGCCGGATAAGGCAAAAGAACTGCTGGCCATGGTTCAAAGGATCTTCCCGCGCGTGGAGGCGGTCAAGAGCACAGGGAAACAGGGATGGGCGTGGCATCACCTTGCGATAACAGAGCGGATCGGCTCGGACACGATTGAGTATCCGGCCGAGCAGGCAAGCGATGGTTTTTTGCGCATGCTGGCCGTCTTCTCGCTCAAGTACTTTGCGAACCCGCCGAGGATTATCACGTTGGAGGAGCCGGAGAACGGGGTGCATCCACAACTGCTTGCACAGGTGATTGACCACCTGAAATCATTGGCTGACCGCAGGGAACCGAACAAGGTACAGGTCTTCATGACCAGTCATTCGCCCTACGTTCTCAATGAATTCAGCGAACGACCCGAATCGGTGCACATCTTCGAGAAGGGGCGTTACGACGATGTGCCCCGGGTGATTCCGTTGATTGAGCGGAATCAAGTGTTGACGGCCGCCGATGGGTTGAACCGTTCCCTTGGCGATCTCTGGTACTCCAATCTTCTCGGCGGAGGCGCTCGATGAGGATTGGCCTTCTCATCGAGGGTGGTATTGACGAAGCGATCCTGCCGCCTCTGGTGGAGCAAATGATGTCAGTCTTGCCCGAGTATCAGCGACGGGGATTGGATTACTATCCGATGCCGTTTCCGCCGAACGGATATGGCGAAATTCAAAAGAACCTGAAGATGCTGGTCAAATTGTATGAGGATGCCAGTGAACGTCAACGGATCGGTTGTGATTTTTTCGTTGTCGTTCTTGACTCGCGCAAGACCGAGAAGGTTCAACGGCAGATCAAGGACGTTTTGCGAGGCGCGCACGAGTTCCCGGCGGTTTATGCGGTGGCCATTCAAGAGACCGAGGCATGGGTGTTGGGGGACATCGGGAATGTAAACAAGCACGTTTTCAAGGTGGATCCGGAACCGCCATTGCCGAAAGCGCCGGAAAAGGATCCCGATCCAAAGAAGACGTTGGAGGATCTTTTTGTACGCGCCTCGCCGGTTTTGGAATATGACGCGTGGAATACGGAATGCGCTCGGGCCATTGCGCCACATCTTCGCAAGGATGTCGTTGCGGGGCGGTGTCCGAAGGGATTTGGGAAGTTCGCGGTTGGTTTTGAGCAGACGATCAGGAGACTGAGGAAAGTCTGATGTTCGACTCGTTGATGGTGTGTTGAGTTGGGGCACGGTTCATGGATCACGTCACCGGCATGTGGAAATGATGATGTTTGAGTTCATGTGATATCTCATGTCTTTCCTGCGTCTCCTCCTCGGCCCCATGCGCCTTCCGTTTGTCATCCTGGCGCCTGTGTGCGCCCTGCTGGGGGTGGCGAGTGCCGTCCATGAGGCGGGGAGTGTGGCGGTTCCGGACGCCCTGCTGGTGGTGCTCGGGGCGGTGGCCGCCCACATCAGCGTAAACGCCTTCAATGAGTATTTTGATTTCAAGAGCGGCCTCGACGTCCGGACGGTGAAAACGCCGTTCAGCGGGGGGAGCGGGGTCCTTCCCGAAAACCCCCGATGGGCGCCGGTGGCGCTTGGGACGGCGATCGTCGCGTTCGTCATCACGGCGCTCGTGGGCATGTGGGTCATCCGCGTCCGGGGATGGGGAATTCTGCCGGTGGGGATCGCGGGGCTTCTCGTGGTCGCGACCTACACCCCCTGGGCGGTGAAACGCCCCCTGTTTTGCCTGATCGCGCCGGGGCTGGGATTTGGCGCCTGCATGGTGATCGGGGCGCACGTGGCCCTCACGGGGCGGTATTCCGCATCGGCGGTTGCGGCATCGTTCATTCCATTTTTCCTGGTGAATGATCTGCTGCTGCTGAACCAGTTTCCCGACGTCGAGGCGGACCGGACGGTGGGCCGGCGGAATTTCCCGATTGTCATGGGACGCCGGAGAAGCAGCCTGATTTACTCCGTGTTCCTCGCCGGGGCGTATCTCGCCATCGTTCTGGGTGTGGCGGCGGGGGCGCTGCCGCGGCTGTGCCTTCTGGGGCTCGTGACGGTCGTTCTTGCCGTCCCGGCGGCGATCGCCGCCCGCCGGCACGCCGATGACATCCCGCATCTCGCCCCCGCGCTCGGGATGAATGTCTTCCTTAATCTCGTCACGCCGGCGTTGGTGGCGGTGGGGCTGGTGTGGGGGTAGGCCTTCCGGGCGGCCCGCCATTGAAAACCATCCGGGTTGATATAGGATGCCTCCGGCGAAGACGCGGAAGAATGGGTTGGGATGGTGAGGAGGGGGCGGAATTCGTGGAGATGTCGGGCAAATCCCTTTCGGAAGTCCACGGCTCGGTGCCCGTCATCCGGCAGGGTTCGTTCTGGCGGCGTCTCCTCACATTCTCCGGGCCGGCCTTCATGGTGTCCGTGGGCTACATGGACCCGGGCAATTGGGCCACGGACATCGCCGCGGGGGCGCAGTTCGGTTATCGTTTGTTGTGGGTCATCCTCCTTTCGAATTTGATGGCGATTCTCTTCCAGACGCTCGCGGCGCGCCTGGGGATCGTCTCGGGGCGTGACCTCGCCCAGGCCTGCCGGGACCACTATCCCCGGCCGGTCGCTTGGATGCTCTGGATTCTCTGTGAAATCGCCATCGTCGCGTGCGACCTCGCCGAGGTTCTGGGATCGGCGCTCGCCCTGCATCTCCTGTTCGGACTTCCCCTGGTCTGGGGCGTGCTCATTACGGCGTTCGACGTGATGTTGCTTCTGGCGCTGATGTCGTTCGGCATCCGCCGGATGGAGGCGCTGATTGTCACGCTGGTGGGGACTATCGGGGTATGTTTCGCCCTCGAGATGATTTTCTCGAATCCGCCGCTCGGAGCGGTGGCCGCGGGGTTCGTGCCCGTCCTCCCCGGCGGGGCGCTTTACCTAGCCATCGGCATCGTTGGGGCAACGGTGATGCCCCATAATCTGTACCTGCATTCCGCGCTGGTCCAGTCGCGCGCCGTGGAGCGGACACCGGCCGGGCTCGCCCAGGCGGCGAAATTCAATTTCATTGATTCCGTCGTCGCCCTGAACGGGGCGTTTTTCGTGAACGCCGCTATTTTGATTCTCGCGGCGGTGGCCTTCCACGCGACGGGGAACACGGGGGTGGCGTCCATCGAGGATGCGCATCAACTTCTGGCCCCTCTTCTCGGGACGGTGGTGGCCCCGCTTGTGTTCGCGGTGGCGCTCCTGGCCGCGGGGCAGTCCTCGACCATCACCGGGACGTTCGCCGGGCAGATCGTGATGGAGGGGTTTATCGGCGTGCGGTTGCCGTCGTGGCTGCGGCGGCTCGTGACGCGGCTCCTGGCCATCATTCCGGCGGTGGGGATCATCTGGCTTCAGGGGGACGCCGGGGTGAATACGCTTTTGATCCTCTCCCAGGTCGTTCTTTCCCTGCAATTGCCGTTCGCCCTCATTCCCCTGCTTCATTTCACGGGGAACTCCCGGAAGATGGGGGCGTTCGCCTCGCCCGGATGGCTGAAAATCCTCGCCTGGACCGGAGCCCTGATCGTTCTCGGGTTGAACGGGAAGCTGGTGTTCGACACCGCGGCGGAGGGACTGGCGGCGGGTGGCTCGGCCGCGGCGTGGGTCCGTTTCGCGCTCCTTCCGGCGATGGGGATTCTCGTGCCGCTTCTGGGGTGGATGGCTTACCAGGCGGTCACCGGCACGCGCCGGGAGATGGTCGCGCCTGCGGTGGCGCAACCGGCGCTGGCCCCGGCGGGGACCGCGCCCGTCCCGGTGGCGCCGGCCGGAATTTATCGCCGGATCGGGGTGGCTCTCGAGGTGCGTCCCGAACGCGACGGGCAGATTCTCGACGGCATCCTGCCTCTGGCCCGTTCGAGCGGGGCGGAGGTGGTGCTTCTTCACGCGGTGGAAAGCGCCGCCGCGAAATTCATCGGGGATACGGTCCACGACGAGGAGGCGCGGGGCGACGCGGCCTACCTGATGGATTTGGCGGCGCGGATATCGGCCGGGGGGATCCCGGCGCGCACACGCATTGGGGCCGGGCGGGCCGAGGATGTTCTGGTGCGCCTGGCGGAGGAGGAGAACCTGGATCTTCTCGTCACCGGCGGCCACGGCCACCGTCTTATCCAGGACATCTTCCTGGGATCGCCGTCGGTGGGCGTTCGCCATCGTCTGCGCATCCCGGTGATGGCCGTGCCGGTGGATGTCCGGCGGAAGAGGATGTAGAATGGGAGGCGTGTTGAAACGCCGGAGCCGGAGAGATTTTTCAGGAGGGACGAGATGAATCCGGTCAAGATCATCATCGCCGGGGCGGGGGATCGCGGGAGCACGTACGCCGGCTATGCCGCGAAGTTTCCGGCGGAGGCCCGGATTGTGGGAGTGGCCGATCCGCGGGATCATTTCCGCGAGCGGATGGCGATGCGCCACGGCATCCCGCCGGGGAACATCTTCCGGGCGTGGGAGGAGATGGCGGAGCGTCCGAAATTCGCCGATGCCGCCATCGTGGCCACGCACGACAGCCTCCACGCGGGGCCGGCCGTGGCCTTCGCGGGGAAAGGGTATCACATCCTTTTGGAAAAGCCCATGGCGCCGAACGTCGCGGACTGCCGGCGCATTGTTGCGGCGGCGAAGGCCGCGGGGGTCATCCTCGCCGTCTGCCATGTCATGCGTTACACGGCCTACACCCGCAAGGTGAAGGAACTTGTGGACGCCGGCCGCATCGGTGATGTTGTCAGCCTTCAGCATCTCGAACCGGTGGGGTACTGGCACCAGGCCCATTCGTACGTTCGGGGAAACTGGCGGCGGGAGGATCGTTCGAGCCCGATGCTTCTGGCCAAGAGCTGTCACGACCTCGACTGGATCCATTACATCATGGGAGGGCGGCGGTGCCGGCGCATTTCATCGTTCGGAAATCTCGCCCACTTCCGGAAGGATCACAAGCCCGCGGGGGCCGGCGCGGCGATGCGGTGCCTGGATTGCGCCCACGAGCCGCAGTGCCCCTACTCGGCGCGGAAAATCTATCTGGGGCCTGTCGGGGCGGGGCGCACGGGATGGCCGGTGAGCGCCATCACCACCGATCTGACGCCGTCGGGGGTCGAAAAGGCCCTCCGGGAGGGGCCCTACGGCCGTTGCGTGTATGAATGCGATAACGACGTCGTGGATCACCAGGTGGTGGCGATGGATTTCGAGGGCGGCCGCAGCGCCGTCTTTACCATGACCGCCTTCACGGAGGCGGGCGGGCGGCGGACATGGATCTTCGGGACGAAGGGGTCTCTTTTCGGCGACGGGTCGAAAATCGAGGTGTTCGATTTTCTCACGGACCGGAAGGAGGTCATCGACACCGCGGCCGGGGACGCCGGCATCTCCGGCGGGCACGGGGGCGGGGACTTCGGGTTGATGCAGAGTTTCGTATCCGCGGTGGCCGCGGGAAATCCCAAACTTGTCCTGTCCGGGGCGGATGTGTCTCTGGAGACCCATCAGATGGTCTTCGCCGCCGAACGCGCCCGGCACGAGTCGCGGGTGGTGGAGATGGGGGAGTAGGAGATGATGAATGATGAGGGATGAATGATGAATGGCGAAATAAAACAACGATGGCACATAGTCGCCTCTGGTGTTCTGATCGGGGTTGTGTTGGGGATTGAAGAGGTGGCGGTAGGTTCAATGCTGTTGGTATTGGCTGGAAGGCCATATTTTCTTATTCGTCCCGGGACGGAAATTGAAAATGCGTTGGCTTGGGCTTGTTTTGGTGGAATTTGGGGTTTTGCATATGGTTGGATACTTTTTGTGTTGTACTGTAAGGATCTCTTGCGTTTTCGGTTCCTGCCAATTTTTTTATCTGTTCTTGTTGTGAGTGTTTTTGTCTATATTCCGTTTCTCTATTCGTGGATCCGGGATCGGAAACTTGGGTTTGTTTTGGCGCCGGATTTGATAATTTTCATCCTCGCCGTCCTTATCGCAGTGCTTATTCGTTGGATTCAACGAAGGAGAGCCGTCGGATGACGCTGAATCCCTCACGATGGGCGCCGACATTCGTTGTCGTAATGTTGATTGGTCTTGCCTCAACTGAAACCGCCGCCGGGGAGGATGCCGTTGCTCCGATCGTGGTTACGGCGCGCCGGACGGAGGAACCCCTCGCGGACGTCCCGGCGAGTGTCACGGTGATTCCGGGGACGGCGCTGGATGACGCCGGCGCGAATTCCTTCGCCCGCGCCGCGGCGTTCGCCCCGAATTTCCAGGTCATCGAATACGGATCCCGCCGCAACACCCAGATTCACATGCGCGGGGTGGGGAGTTCCCGTTCGGCCGACAGCGCGGTGGGGCTCTACGTGGATGATGTGCCATATCTCCATTATGGCGGTTTTGATAATCTGCTGTTCGACATTGACCGAATCGAGGTTCTCCGCGGTCCGCAGGGGGCGCTCTACGGCCGGAACACCATGGCCGGGGTGGTGAACGTGGTGACGCGTCCGCCGGCGGAACGCGCCAGCGCGGCGACAATCGAATATGGAAGTGCGGACAGCCGGCTCGTGCGGGCGACCCATCGCGGCCCGCTCGGCGGCGGGTGGGCGGCGGGGATCACGGGATTGTGGACGGTTGGCGACGGTTTCACGAAGAACGATTTTCTCGGTGGCACGGTGGACGAGCGGAAATCGTCGGCGGGACGGGGAACGCTTGCTTGGGCGCGGGGGGATTGGGCGGTGTCGCTGGCGGGGGACATCCAGGCGGACCGCGACGGGGGGTTCCCTTTCGCGGACCTCGCGGATGTGCGGTCGCGTCCCCATCACGCGAATCTCGACGACAACGGGTTTCAGGACCGCGACCTCGGCGGGGCGTCGCTCTCCGTGAAGCGCCGGGGAGGCGCGGTGAATGTCACGTCGGTCACCGCCTGGCGCGACTGGTCCTACGACGCCGCGGCGGACGTGGACTTCACCCAGTGGCTCGCGTCCATCGGGTCTTTCCGCGAGCGCCAGAGTCAGGTGACCGAGGAGCTTCGTGTTTCCTCGGCGAATGGGGCGCGGGGGCCGGCGTGGCAGGCCGGGGCGTTTTATTTCAAGGACATCACCCGGGAGGACACCGGGACCGCTTTCGCGGGGGTGACGATCCCGCCGGATTCGAGTTCCAAAATAACGACGACCGGAACGGCGCTGTTCGGCCAAGTGTCCCATGAGTTTATGCCCCGGTGGACGGTCGCGGCGGGCGCGCGGTGGGACCATGAACGCAAGGACTCTGACATGTTGGGAACGGACGCGATGGCGTCCCCGTTCGCCCTGGCGGACCGGCGTGACTTCGATCAGATCAGTCCGCGCGCGAGTGTTTCGTGGCAGCCGCGGGAGACGCTTCTCGCGTTTGCCGGCGCGTCGCGGGGATTCAAGAGCGGCGGGTTCAACAGCCAGGCGACGAGCGCCGCGGACGCGCGATACGACCCGGAATACACCTGGAATTTCGAGATCGGTGCGCGGGCGGAGTGCCTCGACCGCCGGTGCACGGTGGGGGCGTCGGTGTTTCACATCCTGTGGAAGGATCAGCAGGTCATCGAATTCGTTCCGCCGGTGCGGTCCGTGCTGAAAAACGCCGCCGAATCGGAAAGCACGGGGTTCGAGGTGGAGGCTGCGCTACGGCCGGCCCGGGGGTGGAAATTCTCCGCGGGGATTGGTCTCGCCGACGCCCGGTTCACCGCCGGTGCGACCGATGGAAAGGATTTGTCGGTGGCGCCCCGTTGGAACGGGAATCTCGCGGCCGGGTACGAGGGGCCGCTCGCGGGGAAAACGCGGTGGTTCTCCCGCGCGGAGGCGCAAGGCACATCGGGCTTCTACTGGGACACCGCCAATACGCTTTGGGAGGATCCTCACGCGGTGGTCAACATTCGCGCCGGCATCACCCACGGTGTTGTGCGCGTGGAGGCCTGGGTGCGGAACCTTCTCGACACGGATTACGCGGTCGTCGCCTTCCCGACCGGCCAACTCGCGCCGGTGCCGTCCGTGGTGGGGCAGGCGGGGGATCCTCTGACGGTGGGGGTGGGGGTGACGGCAGGGTTTTGAAGGCCGTCATGAGGTCATGCGGTCATGACGTCATGATGCGAATCGTGGAAAAATTACACCACGGAAACACGGAAGGACCGCGGAAACACGGAATGGAGATGGGGTGTGTGCGAGCAAGAGACTGGGATTCGGGACTCTGGGTTCAAGGAGGGGCAATGTATGAAATCGGCGCATCAAGTTATTAAAGCGCAAGAATTCCGTTTGGTGGATTCAAAGGGTCGGATGCGCGCAAGTTTGGGATTACTCAAGGATGGACCTGTTTTGGTCATGTTCGATGCGAAAGGACGCACGCTGCTTGGCTTGAGTGCGTTCAAAGAATCTCCAGGACTTGTCCTTCTTGATGTGAAGGGGACGCCTCGAGTAAGTATGGGGTTTGACAGCAAGGGGGCCGTAATGGAATTATATGACGCTTCGGGTCGCCTCATGTGGTCAGCAACGAAAGGGATTCGCAGAAAGAAAAACAGGAAACGTAGGTGGTGAATTCGTTCGCAATTCGGAATTTCATCCGCCTTTGAGATCCCTGGACTCGGTGACTCCCTGACTCGCTGACTTCGGTAGGTCCTGATTCCCCGCTATCCTTCGCCCGGTTGACAAAAACAGGGTATTATTGTATACTGTATTGTGACACAGGTGTGTATGGTTCTGGTTGGGAGGGAGGTGTTCCATGAAGTTTCTCACGGTCCGGGATCTGCGGACAAAAATCGGGATGGTCCGGGAAAATCTCAAGGAGGAGAAGGAGATGGTCCTGACCGCGAACGGCCATCCCTTTGCCATCCTGTCCTTTGTATCATCCGATGGGGTGGAGGAGGAACTCACCGCCATCCGGCGGGCCCGCGCCCGGATGGCGCTCGATCACCTTCGCGCGGCGGCGAAAACGGCCGGGATTGACCGCTGGGGGCCGGATGACGTCGGCCGGGTTGTGGCCAAATCGAGACGGGAGCGGCGGGCCGGGCGATGAAGGCGGTTCTCGACACCAATGTCCTTGTATCCGGGGTGATTTCGGCCGGCGGCCCCTGCGGACAGATTGTGGAGTTGCTTCTGGATGGGGCGATTGAGTTGTTCGTGGACGGGAGGATTCTCGACGAATACGAGACGGTGTTGCGACGCCCCGAACTCTCCCTGCCCGCGGAATATGTGGAATTTCTCCTGACGGCCATCCGCCTTGAGGCGAAACCGGTTACCGCCAGACCCTTGCCGGCGGCGCTTTCCGATCCGGACGATATTCCCTTTCTGGAGACGGCGGCCGCGGCCGGCGCGTTGCTGGTGACGGGGGATCGGCGGCATTTTCCGTCGGGAATGACCTGCGGTGTGAAAGTGGTCGCCCCGCGTGAGTTTCTGAATATGCTGCGTTCCCTCTCCGGGGAGCCTTTTTGATGGAAGGCGGATTCGATATCGCCGGGCTGTTCCTCACCGCCGCGCTCATCGCGGGATTTCACGCCGCCATGCCCAGCCACTGGATGCCGTTCGTCCTGGTGGGGCGGCGCGCGGGATGGACCAAGCGGCGCGTCATGGGGGTGGTGCTTCTCGCGGGCGGGGGGCATCTTTTGTCCACGACGGTCCTCGGCCTTCTTGTCGGCCGGCTCGGCCATTTTCTGCATGAAGCCGCCGAGACGGTCGTTCCGGCGGTGACGCTCCTGCTGTTCGCGGCGGCGGGGTTGTTTTTCATCGTCCGGCATTTCCTCGGGCACGCGCATGACCACGGCGGGGGGGCGGCCGCGGCGAAGACGGCGGCCGGGGGGCGGGGGGCGGTTGTTTATTTGTTGAGCATTCTGGTGTTCTCCCCCTGTGAGGCCATTCTCCCGGTGTTCCTGGCGGCGGGGACGGCGCGGCCGGCCGTGTTCGGGGCGCTTGTGCTGATGAATGCCGTCATCACGCTCGCCGGGATGGCGTTCATGGTGAACCTGGCCTGGGAGGGGGCCAAACGCCTCCGGGCCGAGAGGATCGAGCGTTACGAGGGATTGGTCATCGGAGGGGCATTTTTATTGTTGGGCACGGCGACGTTTTTCTTCCACGAGTGGCTCGAGGGGGCGCTTCTCCGGGACGCCGGGGATCTTCTCCGGCATGTCCTGGCCGCGACCTGGACCATGGTGCTTGCCTCGGCGCCGTTTATGCTGTTGGGGCTTTTCCTGGGCGGGGTGTTTCATGTGTTCTTCTCGCGGTGGCACCTGGACGCGATGGTCCGGGGACGTGGCGCGGGGCCGGTGCTGAAACTGGCGGCGCTCGGGGTGCCTCTGCCGTTATGCTCCTGCGGGGTTGTGCCGGCCGCGGCGGCCCTTCGCAAGCGCGGGGCGAGCAAGGGGGCGACGGTTTCATTTTTAATTTCGACGCCGGAGACGGGGCCCGATTCCATCGCCCTCACCTGGGTCCTGCTCGGGCCGTTCATGGCCGTGTACCGGCCGCTCGCGGCGCTCGTGACGGCGGTGGCGGGGGGGCTCCTCACGGATGCCGTGGATCGCACCCCCGATCCGCCGCCGGAGGGGCTCGATCGGTGCCCGCTCTGCGATGAACCCGGCGGACGGGACCACCGCCACGGGGCGGCGGACCGCCTCCGGCGGATTTTTACCTACGGGTTCGGGGAACTTCTCGGGGACATCGCCGGCTGGTTCGTCCTGGGGATGTTGCTTTCGGGCGTCATCCTCGCGCTCCCCCTCGGGCCATTGTTCGCGGGAAGCCGCGGGTCGGGCTTCGGCACCATGGTGTTGATGCTGCTCGTCGGCATCCCGATGTATACCTGCGCCACGAGTTCCACCCCCGTGGCCGCGGCGCTCATCGCCCAGGGGCTTTCGCCGGGGGCCGCGCTGGTTTATCTTCTGACGGGGCCGGCGACGAATCTGACGACGGTGCTTGTCGTTTGGAAGACGCTCGGCCGGCGGGCGACGACCGTGTATCTCGCGGCGCTGGCGGTGGTGAGTCTGGCGGCGGGGTATCTGCTCAATTATCTCGCCCCGCGATTCCCGTCCGGCGTGCGGTTCCTCGATGGGGCGCGGGAGGTTCCCCGATGGCTCGAAATCGGTTCGGCGGCGGTGTTCCTCGCGCTCGTCCTGGTTGTATTCTTTCGGAAGGTGTTCCATTCCGGCGGGCACGATTGTCATCACGGGGAGGACGCGCGCGGGGAAACGTGCGAATGCGGATCGGAAGAGCATCATTGAACGGAATTTCGGTCAAGGTATGATGGAAAGCTGAAAGGGCTGATATGCCATCCGGTTCATCCCAGCGGTGGTCCCTGACGGGCGGCAACGAACTGGAGATCGCCCTCGGCCCGCGTCCCGTATCCGGGGCGGTCGAAAGCGAGACGATGACGCTCAACATGGGTCCCCAGCACCCGTCCACCCACGGGGTGCTGCGCCTCGAGGTGGGGCTCGACGGGGAGGTGGTGACGTCCGTCCGTCCCCATATCGGCTACCTTCACCGGTGCTTCGAGAAGCACGCCGAGGCCATGACCTGGCCCCAGGTCATCCCCTACACCGACCGTTGCGACTACCTGGCCGCCATGAATCAGGAGCTTTCGTATGTGTTGGGCGTGGAGCGGCTCATGGGCATCCGTGTGCCCGAGCGGGTGGAATACATCCGTGTCATCGTCTGCGAGTTGAACCGTATCGCCAGCCACCTGGTGGCCGTCGGCACCTACGGGATGGATGTGGGGGCGTTCACCCCGTTCCTCTGGGCGTTCACCGACCGTGAAAAGATTATGGACCTTCTCGAATGGGTGTCGGGGGCGCGCCTCCTTTATAATTATATTTGGATCGGGGGGGTGGCGCGGGATCTGCCGGAGGGATTCGAGGCGCGGACCGTCGAATTCCTCGACGCCTTCGAGAAAAATCTCGACGAGTTCGATGATCTTCTCACAAACAATGCCATTTTCATCGACCGGACGGCGGACGTCGGGGTGATTTCGCCGGAAATCGCCCGCGCCCATGCCCTGTCCGGGCCGAACCTGCGCGGATCGGGGGTGAAACGGGACCTCCGGAAGGACGAACCGTATTCGATTTACGACCGGTTCGAGTTCGACGTGCCGGTGGGGACCGGGCAATTCGGGAAGGTCGGTTCCTGCTGGGACCGTTATTGGGTCCGCATCGCGGAGATGCGTCAGTCGGCGCGGATCCTCCGCCAGGCGGTGAAGGCCGTCCCGGCGGGGAACATCAAGGAGGCGGTCCCGCGCCGCGTCGCGCCGCCGAAGGGGGAGGTTTATTCGCGGTCGGAGAGCCCGCGGGGGGAACTCGGTTTTTACATCGTTTCCGACGGCGGCCTCAAACCCAATCGATGCAAGTGCCGGTCCCCGTCGTTCGCCGCCGTGAGCGCCCTGCCGGAGATTTCCCCCGGCGTCCTCATCGCCGATCTCGTCGCGATTGTCGGAAGCATTGATATCGTGCTCGGCGAGGTGGATCGGTAGGCGTGTTGCGGCGCTCCCGCCCGAACAGCGCCGGCCGGGTAATGGGGATTGGATGACATGAGTCATCTTTCAGTTGTGGTGGTTCCCGCGCTCGCCTGCGGGGTGTGTCTTGATGCAAACGTGACGGGAATAATCCCGTTTGCAGGTTATTGGCTCGTCCTTTTTGTCCTCTGGACGTTACTGGCGGGCCCGATCTCCCTTTCCATCGTCCGACGGACGGAACATTCCGGCGTCCGAAGTCCGGCTTGGATGTTTCTCTGGTTCATCATTGTTGTTGTCGTCATGGCTCCTGTCACCGGCGGGGCGGTGGTTGGTCCTTTTGTGTTGTTTTCCCCGTTCTGGCTCATCCGGATCGTCCGCGCCGCGCGTGATCCTCGGGGGCCGCGCTGGAAAAAGATAAATGTGGTTCTGTTGGGCATTTTGTTGATTTGCATTCCCGTGTCCTACGTTGTGCCGTGGAAACCCTTGTCAGAATATCGGGCAACAATGGAGAGGCAGAAGACTGCTCGTTACGAAGCGGGCCACTCCGGAATCCACGCCGGAAATCCGGATCCGGGAACCTCGGGGAAGCCGAATCATCAGACGACTCCGCAATAGGACCGTTCACAATAACCCTGATTTTTTCGCGTTTTCGTGGTGAGGTTTTCTTCTTCCGTGTTACGGCGCGGACCAATGGAAGAAAATTTCGTAGAGGATCGCGTTGATGAACATGACGGACCAGAAAATGATGGAAATGACGTCGGCATTTCCGCCGGCTTGGGCATCGTCCGCCAGGCATCGAAGTTCCTCGTTCGAAAGCGACGCAAGCCGGGCCTCGGCCTGAGCGGCGGTTATCCCGCGCCGGGAGAGGGATTTCCGGACGTCGTCCCGCCGGAGGACATCCCGGGCCCGGGCGAGATCTTTTTCGCGCGATGAGGCCGCGGCGGTAGTTTCCATTCCGGAGGGGACCGGCATCCCGTATCCGCGCGGCACGACCGCGGTGAACACAGCGAGGAACAGCCCGAGGCCGATGGCGGCGCGGCGCGGTTTCATCGGGCGCCTCCCGGAAGGGATGAAAGGAATTTATCGAGGCCGGAACCATACTCGGATTCGCTCATGAGGAATCCGTCGTTATGCCCGCCGCGGGGGAGCCGGAGGATCGCCTTGGGTTCCCTGGCGGCGGCGAAAAGCGCCTCGGCATGGGCGATGGGGACGAGTCCGTCGCGCTCCGCGTGAATGACGAGTTTTGGGACGGCAATCTTCCGGATCTTGTCGAGGTTGTCGAACCGGTTGGAGGCGATTCGTCCGAGGAGCGGGTAGGCCTCGCGCGCAAGTTTCCGGAACGATGAGAATCCGCTTTCCACGATGATTCCCCCGGCGGGAAACTTCGTCGCGAGGTCCACCACCACGCCGGTCCCGAGCGATTCGCCATAAAGAACGATTTCCCCCGGGGCGATTTTCCGGGTTTCGACGAGCCACCGCCAGGCCCCTTCCCCGTCGGCGTAAAGTCCTGATTCCGAGGGCGTCCCCTCGCTTTTCCCGTAACCCCGGTGGTCGTAGAGGAACACGGAACACCCGCGGCCGTGAAGGATCCGGAGTTTGTCCAGACGGTGGCTGATGTTTCCGGCGTTCCCGTGGGAGAAGAGAATCGTCGCGCGGGCGGAAGGGTGGGGGACGAACCAGCCGTGCAGGGATGTCCCGTCCGCGGCGGGGAAGGCGACGTTTTCGTAAGCGAGACCGGCTTCCTCCGGTGTCGTTTCCAGGCGCCGGGAGGGGAAGTAGGTGAGGTATCTCTCCAGGACCGGGCGTAGTGCGATAAAGGCCAGCGCGATCCCCGCGATGACGATTCCGGCGATGAGCATCTTACGTGTCCGAGGCGGCATGGCGGGTATACCGGAGAAATTCCTCCTTTTCGTCCGCGGGGAGGAAGGACGCGGTGTGGCTCGAAATGGTTTCAAGTGACATATACATCGGCTGGTAGGGGGCGTCGGGCGTTCCGACAAGCGGGCCGAACGGCGTGAATCCGAGGCGCTGGTAGAGGCGCAGTTGCCGGGTTGTCCCCGAGATGAGCCCGAGGGTTTTGCCCCGGGAAAGGCCCTCCCTGGCGGCGAAAAAGAAGAGCCGATAGAAGACCGCGCTGCGGCGGTGATTTTTCTCAACGGCAAGCAGGCGGAATTCGCACGGCCGGTGTCCCGGGGGGAGAAGCCGGTCGAGATCGGGCAGTTTCTGGTCGAGGGAGAAGGGGCGTTTGTCGCGATAGGCGATCATCCCGGCCAGGGTGTCGCCGTAAAGGGCGATGAGGTACAGGTTTTCCCCGTGAAACCGGTCCACCAGCCGTCCGTCCGGGTTCGGATGGTGCTGGGGGATTTCCTCGACGAACGTTTTGTGGTTCAGGCGATGAATCAGTTCGAATTCACGGGGCTCGGTCGCGATTTTGTAAATGTATCGGCTCATGGGCATCTCACGGCGCGGTGGAAAGGGACACCGCCAATTCGCGGATCCGGCGGAGGTCCAGTTTTCCCGTGCCCAAATGGGGAAGTTCGTCAACCCGGAAAAACTGGCTGGCGCGCGGGATCCAGAGGTTGGGCAGTCCGGCCTGGGGGAGTTTCCCGAGGCATTCCTGGAATTTTTCGTCGGACAGGGTGTGGAGCACCACGAGGCGCTCCCCCTTTTTCTCGTCGGGGACCCCGGTGACGGCGAATCCCTCCCCGGCGATCCCGGCCAGTTCGTGGAGTTTTTCCTCCACCCGGACGTGGGGGACCATCTCCCCGCCGATTTTGCTGAACCGGCTCAAACGGTCGGTGATCGTGAGGAATCCGTCCTCGTCAAGCGCGGCGATATCCCCGGTGACGTACCATCCGTCCCGGAGGACCGCGGCCGTCCGGTCCGGGAGGCCGAGGTACCCCGTCATCACGTTGGGGCCCCGGACGAGGAGCATCCCGGCTTGGCCGGGGGGAACGGGCTGCATCGTGTCGGGATCCGCGAGGCGGACGCTGATCCCGGGCAGGGGATGGCCCACCGTGCCGCGTTTGGCGCCCACCTGGCGGAATCCGGGGCCGCGGAAATCCGGGACGTTCACGGCGACCACGGGGGAGCATTCCGTGCATCCGTAGCCCTCCATCGGGCGGATGCCGAATTTGTCCTCGAAGGCCGCCGCCAGACGTTCCGGGAGTTTTTCCGCGCCGGCCACCACGAGGCGGAGGCTTCCGAAGTCCTCGGCCGGGCATCCTCGGATGTACATCTGCAGGAACGTGGGCGTGGCCATGAGGAAGGTCACGCGGTAACGGTTCACGAGGGCGCCGATCCCCCGGGCGTCGAGAGGATTGGGGTGGTAGGCGATCCCCACGCCCAGCGTGGCCGGCAGAAACAGCCCGGTCGTGAATCCAAAGGAGTGGAAGCAGGGCAGGATGCCCAGGATGCGGTCGCGCGGCTGAAAGGCGAACACCTGGTTCACCTGTTCGATGTTGGAGACGATGTTGTAGTGGGAGAGGACGATCCCCTTCGGTTCCCCGGTGCTTCCGCTCGAGAAAATCACGGTCGCGGTGTCGTCGAGGGTGATCGGCGCGGTCCGGCCGAGACAGGTCTCGAGCGCGTCCGCCGGCAGACCCCACGCCAGGAGAAACGCGGCCAGTTTCTCGCCGATGCCGACGCCGCTCGCGAGATCCTCGAGATAAATCAATTTCCCCGGGGGGGTGATTTTCACGCGTTCCAGGAACGTCCTCGATGTCACGACAGAGCGGATGTCGCATTGCCGAATGCATGAGGCGAGCGCGTCCTCGGGAAGCGTGTAGTTGAGATTCACGGGGATTTTCCCGGCCATCTGGGCGGCGAGGTTGACGAGCGCGCCCGGGACCGACGGGGGAAGCAGGATGCCCACCATCCTCTGCCCGCGCCATTCCGCCTTCAGGCGCCGCGCGAGGAGGGTGGCGCGCGTCAAGGCCGCGCCGAACGTCACCCGGGGCGCGTGGCCGTCGGCCATCGCGAAACGGAAGGGATGCCGTCGGGCCGTTTTGATGAAGGCGCGCGGGAGGGGGCGCATCTGCCTCCGGCGGTGGCGCCACGAGTCGCTCTGGAGTTCCTGGACGGCCTGGCGGACCTCGTGCGGCGGCGACCCGGGCGGCATGGGCTTTCCGTAACTCACCGTGACGGGGTAGGGGATCCGGCGGGGCTGTTTCCAGAGGAGGCGTCCCTTCTCGAAACTGAAGACACTGCCCCAGACCCGGTCGAGGCTGACCGGGATGATCGGGGCGTTTACATCGTTCATGATCCGTTCGAAACCGCGGCGGAAGGGCAGCATCTGGCCGGTGCGGGTGATCTGCCCCTCGGCGAAGATGCACACCACCTCCCCCCGGCGGATGGAATCGCCGGCCTCGCGGAGGGATGTGATCATCTCGCGCGGGGATTGCTGGGGCGATATGGGAATCACCCGCAGGGTGTGAACGAACGGTTTGAGGAGGGGGAATTCGTAGCCGGTCTTGTACATCAAAAATCGAACGAACCGGTCCGTCGAGGCCATCACCAGGAGCGGATCAACCATGGAAAGATGATTCGCGACAAGGAGCGCCCCGCCCTTTTCCGGGAGATTGTCGCGCCCCTCGACGCGGATGCGATAGATCGAATGGGTGAGCATCCAGAGCAGAAGCCGCAGAAGCGCGTCGGGCAGGAGCGTCACGACGTAGATCGTTCCGGCGAGCGTCGCGACCGCGCACCCGAGGAAGATTCCGCCCGTGCCCAGGTGCAGCACGACCGTGAGCAGGTAATACACGCCCGAGGCCAGGAAGACCCCGACGAACGACAGAAGGCTTGTGGCGGCGAGCACGGTGCCCTTCTGGTCGCGGTCCGGCAGGTGCTGGAGGAGGGCGGCGATGGGAACGATGAAAAACCCGCTAAAAAAACCAAGGAGCGCGAGATGCGTCGCGAAAGCCCCCACGGACAGTCCGGGAATGGCGAGGATCCCGGCGAAAACGGTCATTCCGAGCGAGCCGAGCGGGATGAGGCCGTACTCGATTTTCCCGTTCGACAAATATCCAGCCGCGAAACTGCCGACGCCGATGCCGATGGCCACGACCGCCAAAAGATACCCGTTTTGGGCGTCGTCCAGGCGGAGGACGTCCTTTCCGTGGATGACGATGACGAACTGCAGGAGGGCGGCCAGGAAGAAGAAGTAGGTGTTTCCGACGGTCGCGAGCCACAGAACGCGATTCTTCCGGATCTGCCGGACCTGCGCGACGAGGTCCGCCAGCGCGTTCATGCGGAATTTCCGCGCCGGGTCCGCGGCGGGGACTCGGGGGATTCCGAGACTTGTGAGAAGCCCCGCGACCGAAAGCATGAGGAGAATGACGCCGGACCAGGCCTGCCGGCCGGGGAGGGCGGTGGACAGGAGACCTCCTTCCATGGTGCCCAGGATGATGGCGACGAACGTGAAGAGTTCGAGGATGCCGTTTCCCCACGAGAGATGTTTTTCCGGAAGAATCTCCGGCAGGAGGCCGTACTTCGACGGGCTGAAGAACGCGCTGTGGGTACCCATGAGGAACACCGCCAGGAACGCCAGGGGCATGGCCTGCCGGGAGAATGCCATGATGGAGAACAGCATCACGGCGATCTCAAAAATTTTGATGGCGATGACGACGGATCGTTTGCTGCATCGGTCGGCGAGGAACCCGCCGGCCATCGAGAACAGGATGAAGGGAATCGCGAAAATGGCGCCGATGAGGGCGATGAGGAGATCGCGTTTCTCCGGGGGCAGGTCCATGCCCATGATGAGGAATACGACGAGCGTTTTCAGGGCGAGATCGTTGAACGCCCCCTGGAATTGGGTGACGATGAGGCTCCAGAATCCGCTACGCGAGGCCGGGAGGGGCGGGGTTGCGGTTTCGTTCATCGGGAATCCTTGGACCATCCGGCCAGATCTTCGATCACCGTCTTCAGGCCGGTCACCACCCGCGCCATCCGGTCATAATCCAGCTTCTCCGGGGTGTCGGTGGCCTCGTGGTAGTGGGGGTACCGGAACGGCGCGGTGTCCGTCACCATGAGGGCCGGATACCCCTCCTTCCAGAACGACCAATGGTCCGACCACCCCACGCCGGGAATTATACCGGGGACGGCCGCCCCTTCCGAGGGGAAATGGGTGTGAGATCGGAACGTTGCGATGGAACGCCGGACAAGTTTCCCGGATTTCATATTCCCGACGAACGCGATGAAGTTCCCGGTGGACGGGTAGATCAGATTGAGGGGAGAGGGATATCGCTGGCTTTTCGGAGCGTCCGTGTAAAACCCGATGGTCTCGAGCGCCAGCATTCCGGTGATCGTCTCGCCGCGTTCCCGGCACCGGCGGGCGTAGACGACACTGCCCATTTCTTCCGTCCAGAAGTGCGGAGGTTCCTCGTTGGCGAAGGCGACGAACCGGATTGTCCGGGCGGGCGTCTTTCCCCGGAACGCCCGGGCCAGGGCGAGAAGCCCCGCCACGCCGCTCGCGTTGTCGTTGGCGCCGGGGGTGCCGACGGCGGTGTCGTAATGGGCGCCGACGATGATGATTTCCTTCGCCCGGCCGCCGCCGGGGATTTCCGCTTCGATATTGGCGCAGGTTTTTCCGGCGGCTTGAAATTCCTGACGGCGGGGGGCGTAACCGGCGGCCCGGAGTTCATTCTCGATGAAATCCGCCGCCCGGTGATAGGCCTTGAGGCGTTCGACGTTCCGTTCCCCGATGTCCGTCGCCAGGGTGGTAACGTCTTTCCGAAGCGATTCGGCGAGCGTCACCTTTGCCGTGACGGGCGGAAGGGGACCTGTGTGGCTTTTCCCGGGCATGCGGAGCATGAAAAAGTATCCTCCGATTCCCAACACGATCAGCCCCACTCCGAAAACGGCCAGCCGCTTCAGGGCGGCGCGGGAGGCGATTTTCATTTTGTAGTTTGGTTTATTCTTCATCGGCGGTCAATGGGCATGGTTCGTGGATCTGGTGCGAAGGGCTCGTGGAGTATCTCGTCACAAGCGGGTCTCTTTCGTCTCCCGGTTTCTTGTTCGGATCGTGCAGAACGTTTTTCAGGATGCCGATCATGAGGTCATTGATCGGACCGTCCTTCACGGCAATCCGGATGGCATGATTTCCCATATTGGATCCCATCGTGGAGGCGTTGCGGAGGAACAGGCCGTGATTCCGGCATCCGGCAACCACGGATTCGGCATCCGGTCCGTCCGCTGGCAGATGGCACAGCAGGAAATTCGCCGTCCCCGGGATGGCGTCCATGCCGAGGCTCTCGAGTTGCCCGGCCAGTTGATCGCGAAGGGTGTGCGTCTCGGCGTAACGGGCCTCGTAATAGCCGGGATCGGCCAGAGCCTTCACGGCGGCGATTTGAGCGGGAAGGCTCACGGCCCAGGGCGGTGTGATCGCTCGGAGCGACTCTAATTGATGCGGCGGGGCGCACAGGTAGGCGGCGCGCAGACCGCTCAGGGCGTAGACCTTCGACATGGATTTGCAGATGATGATATTCCCGCTCCGGGCCGCCTGCGGTTCCAGCGACTGCCCGCGTCCGGCGTATTCGATGTAGGTTTCGTCAATCCAGAAACGCGTGTGCCCGGGGGCGCGGGAGAGGATTCCCTCGAGATCCCGACGGGGGATAATTTGTCCGGTCGGACTGTTCGGGTTGACCAGGACAACAAGGTCATATTTCGCGCGGAGGCGGGATGAGAGTTGGTCGCCATCCACCCGGTAGCGGTTGTGACGATCGAGGGGGAATCGGTCCACGCGGCAACGGATGACATTTCCCAGGACGTGCGCGTACTCCCCATAGGTGGGGTCCAGGATGAGCACCCGGGAGGCCGGCGTCAGCCATTCGCGGAAGGCGAGGAAGATGAGGTCGGAAGACCCGGCCCCCGGCAGAATGTAGTCCGGAGGAACTCCCCGGACACTGGCGATCGTCCGGATCATCCCATCGCAACCGGTGGGCGGGGAGGTTCGGATGAGCCAGGGGAGATGTTCCTGGAGGGCGGAAATCACGCGTGGGGACGGCGGAAACCAGGCGTCGAGGACGTCGGCGTTTATGACGTCCCGGCGGCGCTCCAGGCGGTCGAACGATTCTCCGATGGCGGAAAAGAACGTGCCTCCGTGAAAACAGGAAGCGGGTTTGCGGAACGGCATCGCCAGGTTCCAGTCGGATTCCTGTTCCATTTTCGTGAGCAGGGGGCCGAATTGCTCCACGGTTTTTCGTGCCTCGGCGACGGTGGCGGTCAAGAGTTCGAATGTCACCGCGCCGCTCCGGATGAGGCGTCCCTGGGGTTTCATGCCGGATTTTCGATACAGGTCGAGGATTTCCTTCCTCCCGATGGCGATGATACGGGTCCCGCCGTGGGATTCAATCCAGCGGAAGGCGGCGTACATGAGAAGAGGCGCCAGAACGCGATTCCGGAAGTCGGGGGGAATCGTGAGGATCCGGATTTCGTATGTCCGCTCATCCACCGTGAAGGGGAGTTCCATCCGCGGCAGGTATTTGTCGAGGGAATAACCCGATCCGCCGGGAGGAGTGACGCTTACGAAACCGGCCAGTTTGCCCTGAAGGGTGGCCGTAATGTATATGTTGAACGCATCGAGGGCGTCCGTCAGTTTTCCATCGGAATTGGCGGGGTGCTGTCCGAGTTCGCGTGAATACACGTCGTGGCGTAACCGGTATATCGCATCGCGGACGGAGGGATCCGCAAGGGCAATTCGGATTTTTATTGGAGGGCGGATTGTGATTGAGGGCATGGTTGTCTTCTCTTTATGAATAACCGTTCATGGTGAGCATTCCTTATCAACTATTTACTGCCCCCGGTTATTTGGTTCCGTAATAACTCCACCCTCGCCCGCACCCCCTGGTTTTCGAAGGAGAGGCCGAAATTCCCCGAGGAGAAATTCGCGAGCGCCGCCGGGTAGGCGGGGCCGGTTTTCTGCCCGGCCGGGTGGCCGTACACGGTGGATTCCATCGTCTTCCATTGGTCATTCCAGACATAGGTTCCGCCGCCGGGGCAGACGAGGCGCGTCCCCCAGTATTTTTCATGGACGGCGACCGGGTCCTCGTTCGGGAAGAGACGTTTCCATTCGTTCAGGATGGGAATGTTGCCCCAGGCGCGGGCCTGCTGGACGGCCTGGTAGTCCTCATGGAACAATCCCTGGAGGACGTCGAGGACGTTGCGATCCACCCGGAGGCCGAGGTTGTCGCCCAGCCATCCCTCGCCGGCCGGGATGGGAGAATCCTTCCCTTCGGCCTTCGCGGCCTTCCGCGCCGCCTGGCGGTCCAGGGCGCGCTTCAGGACGTTTTCGTTCAGGGTGATGACGAGAGAATCCGGCGTCGGGACGTAGAAAATCGCCAGTTTGTCGAGTTCCCCCGGCAGGTTCCCGGGTGTCGGGGTGATTTTGACATAGGATTGGTCATTGTGGGTGAGAGTCTCCCACCGGACCATTCCCGGCGACGACTGCTCGATGAAGGCCCGGAGGCCGGTGAGGAAAACGGCGAGTTTCAAGGCGTTGTTGGATTCCAGGTAAAGGGCGATCGGCAGGCGCGGGAATTCCTTCTCCACGAATTTTTGCGGATCCTCCGATTTTCTCATGTCATCCCAGAAAGGGTCGGTGTCGGCATAGAGGGCGACGGATTTCCCGAGCCAGCCGAGGGGGTTGGCCCCGAGGCCGGGAGCCATCATGGCGAACATCCCCGTCTGACGGCGGAATGTGTCGTTCTCGGGATTGATGGCCAGCGCAATGTGATAAAGCGTTCCCGTGTGGGGGTCGCCCGCGCCGGGGGCAAGTTTCGCGCCGCTCGTGAAATTCAGGAATTCCCGGTAATCCGTCCCGGCGATGAGGGGCATCACAGTGACGTCGGCGGCGAGGCGTCCGCCGGACACCGAAACCCTTGCGGCGATGGGGTCGAAATACTGCCGCCAGTTCTGCTGATAGGTGTCCCGCCAGCGCGCGTAGGCGTCCGCCTCCGGTTTCGTCACCTTCGCGAGATTCATCTCGGCGATGGGCGTTTGAAAATCCAATGTTCCATAAATTGAAGACATGTAACCGATATGGCCATCGGATGTTTCCTGTATGTCTCCCAATGGAGGATGTGTGAAATACAATTTCTTTAACTTTTCTCTATCATCAGGTTCTTCGCGGTAGTGAATTCGGGTGGCTTGATAATCTGCGAGGATGGCCGCCGCGCGCGTCCGGCGGGAGGAGCCGATGCGCCAGGCGGGGCCACACCACCGGCGGATGGCGGCGTCCGGCAGGACGAGAAACGCGGTTTCCGCTTTGTCACTCCGCGGGTAGCGATTTCGGAAGAACATGTATTCCGGCGCAGAGACAAGAGCGGGATTTTTCCTCTTCGCGGCCTCGATGATTTTCCGGATCTGGACGCGGGAGTTCGACACGACCACTGTGTTCCCGAGGACGGCGACGAAGGACGAGATGACGCGATCGGCCGTCATAACCCCTTGGCAGGGAATTCCTTCCACGGTTTCCCGGATTTCCGAGACGCCCGGGACGGTTTGTCTTGCGGCGGCGTGTTTGGCCGCAAGGAACGCGAGGAGGATGTCGGGTTTCACGGTTTCGAACAATATCGCGACGTCGGAACCCGTCCGGATGTAGGCGTCCGAGCCGGTGAACGCGACGCTCGTCACGACCTGGGGCCCGAGGAGCCTCGCGACGGCGCTCGTGGACAGGCACAGTTGCCGTTCACAGCGTTCCTTCGTCCGGGCGTCCTCGGCGCGGGGCTCGAACCATTGTAATAATGGCGTTCCGTTGGCGTCGGCCTCGTCCAGAAGGGCGAGCATGGCCGCGAACGAGGGGAAAAAGAGCGCGTGCTGGTCGGCGGGGACGAGGGCCGCGAGGGGGTCGGTTTCCGGTTTGATGTCTTTAATGAGAGGCGCCCAGTTCATTTCCTGTACGGTGATGCCCGTGATCCCGGCGGTGTCCACAATATCTCCGCCGCCGGCGGGGGCGAAGAGGTCGCGGTCGAGTTGAAGATTCTCGCTCACCGCCCGGCCGCCGGTGAGGAGATCGAGCGTTCGGTCGAATTCATTCCCGCGGTCGCGCCTCCGCGCTGTCGGGGTGTTGGACCCGGGGCCGGTTTTCCCGAGTCTCTCGTTCGCCGCCGCCATCATGTTGTGGCGGAACCACGCCCCCCCGGGGATGTCCCGGTCGAGGAGGCGCCGGTAATGGATTTCCCGGGTTTCGAGGAAGGCGTTCCGGGCCTCTGGTTTCGCCGCGGAGGCCGGTACCGTGAACGGGTGGGCGGTCATGGTTTTCCCGTTCTCCGCGGAGAGAAGAAGCTGTCCTCTCGCCGGTTTCCCCTCGGGGGCGCGGATGGCCACCCGGATGGCATTCAACGTCGGCGGATTCCATGTCTGCCAGTCATATCGGAGAAAGATATCCCCTTCCCCGTCGAGAATGGCGCTGGGGCGCATGTTTTCAAATTTCTCCCGATTGCGCCAGCCGTTCTGAAAAGGTGCGACAGTTGGCGGATTGCCTTCAAAGACGAGTTCGTTCACCGGGAGATCGTAGAAGGCGTCTCCGGCAACGGCGGTTCCCGTGACCGCCAGAAGTGTGAGGATGACCAACGTGAAGATTTTCATGAGTCCCTCCTTGTGTCCATGGAATTTGAGTCGTTTCCAATCGCCCGCCACACGGACTCCGCCACGTCGTCGGCCAGGGCGCGGAGGTCGCCGTCGAGGCGGCCGTAGATTTTAAACAGGGGAACCCGGACGACCGCGCCGAAAAACAGCGCCGCGGCGAGGTTCGGGTCCATCGGACGGATTTCGCCTTTCTCAAGGCCTTCCTGCACCACCGCCAGAACGAGGTCGGCGGGGGTGCGGTAGTCGGCGGACTTTTTCCGGATCAGGGTGTTTTCGGAAAGAATGATGAACCGGCAGAGGACGGGGTCGCGTTCGTAGAAGGCGTAGCAGGCGTGGATCATCGCCCGCAGTTTCTCGCGGGTGGAGGGGCGCCCCGCGGCGGCCGCCTCGAGGTCCTTCATGACGAGGGCGAGGTTGTCGTCGAACAACCGCCAGGCGAGTTCTTCCTTGGAGGCGAAGTGGCGGAACATGGTGCCTTCGGCGGCGCCGGCGCGCCGGGCGATCTCCCGGGTGGTGGCGCCCTCCACGCCTTTTTCCACGAAGAGTTCCAGGGCCGCCCGGGCAATCGAATTGCGTTTGGTAATCGGTTTTGACATGGTTATAATGAGCGATTGCTCACTCATTTAACACGATGGAATCAATTTGTCAAGGGAGTTTTATTGATTATTTCTAATTCGTTTTGTGGCAAGGAGAAGCATCGGAATAAAAGCGATCCCGGTGCTTGTGAGACCCATCCGAATTTCCCCGATCCAGAATGTCATGGTGATGTTGAAGGCCAGAATCCCGAAGTAGAGGGCGCAGGGGGCGAGAATCGCGAATCGCGAATCGTGCGTCGCGAGTCGCAGAACCGGAGAAAACAGGCGGCGCTCGATGAGTTGATACAGGAGCGCCGTGACGAATCCGACGAGGAACCAGCCGCCGAAGTTGGCGAGGGGGACGCCGAAATAACCCCCGCCATAGGGATAGTAGAAAATCTGCCCGAGGAACCACCGGCTTCCCCGCAAGGCCACCGGGTCAATGACGACATCGAGGAGCATCACGAGCGCCGCGGATCCGAGCGCCCGGCCGAACACGCCCGCCCGGGGACGGAGAATCCCCGCCAGGGCGAACGCGGCGTAATTCAAAAACACGAACGAGAGGGAATCCATGAACGGCACGCCCGCGATCCAAAGTTCGCGGTCCACCGTGGCCTCCGGCAGGTAGAAATACCATCCGAAGGGGAATCCGTTCCGGATGGAGGAGGCCTCCGCGGCGAAGGCGATGCCGAACCCGAGAATCATGAATAAAATCATCCGCCGCCACCCGATGTCCCGGGGGGCGATCACCAGATACGCCAGCAGGAAAAGAAGGACGTACCAGCGCAGGACGAACGTGCCGATGAAAAGTTTCAAAAATTCCATGGGAATGATTTTACAGGGGGATTCCGTCAATGTTCATGAAATCCATGAGCTGCTTATGGTGAACTCTTCCTCAATACGCTCATGGTGAGTCTTCCCCCAGCCGCTCGTGGTGAGCCTGTCGAACCACGAGCCATATGTCATGCAAACTCCGCTCATCCTTCGACGGGCTCAGGATGAGCGGTTTTGTCTCTTTTGGGGAATGCGGTGGTGGACGGAATTGCGGGGCAGTCAGGATTTGACATGGCCGTTGTCCCGGAACCACCGCACGGCGTCTTCCAAGGCGGTCCGGACGGGGGTTTGGGGAAGACCGAGGTCGCGGATGGCCTTTGTGGCGTCGAAATACATGAAATGCCGGGCCATTTTCACCGCGTCCACGGGGATGCGGGGCGTCCGGCCGAGAAGCGTTCCCTCCACGAACGTGTCGCAGGCGGCCGCGACGCGGGCGAGGGCGAACGGGATCCGGAATTTCGGCGCGGGACGGCCGGCGATCCCGGCGAGGAGTTCGAGAATCGTTTTCAATGTCATGTTGGTATTCGCCAGGACGTAGCGTTCCCCGGGCTTTCCCTTCCGGAGCGCCAGGATGTGTCCCCGGGCGACGTCCCGGACGTGGATGAGATTCAGTCCCGTGTCGAGGTAGGCCGGCATTTTTCCGTTCAGAAAATCCACGATGATCCGCCCGGTGGGGGTGGGTTTCACGTCCCACGGCCCGATGGGGGCGCTCGGGTTCACGACCACCACGGGAAGCCCGTTCCGGGCGAGTTCCAGCGCGACCTGCTCGGCGCGGTACTTTGACCATTTATAAGGGCTGACGAGGTCCTTTTCATCCATGACGATTGTTTCGTCGGCGGGCCGTCCGTCTTTCCGGAACCCGACGGCCGCGACGGAACTGGTGTAGACGATTTTCCGGATCCCGGCCCGGCCCGCGGCCGCGAGGAGGATTCGCGTGCCCTGGATGTTCACCCGCTCGAAGATGGCGGGGTCGCGTTCCCACAACGAATAATGCGCCGCGGTGTGGAAGAGCGCGTCGCAGCCGGCCAGGGCCTTTTCGAGGGACGCGACGTCCTCCAGATCCCCCGGGACTTTTTCGACATCGAGCCCGCGGAGGGCGGTGAGGGGGCTCGACGGCCGGACGAGTACCCGCACGGCGAATCCGTCCGCGAGGAGTTCGCGGACCAGGTTCGCGCCGACAAATCCCGTGGCGCCGGTCACCAAGGCAGGCATGGGAGGATTATAGCATGTTGTATGAAATTCCGAATGCCGAATGTCAAATGTCGAATTCGGACGGTCGGGGTGTCAGCGAGACTCTAAATTATCCGGGGAAACGGGCAATCTCCCGCCGTGCTTCCGGAGTTTCGCCAAGGCTTCCTGAAAATGCCTGCGTAAGGAATCGTTTGTGGCGTTGGCATTGGCGGCTTCGAGGGCGGGAATGGCCGATGGGTCTTCGATGTCGGCGAGGGCGCCCGCCGCGATCCAGGAGTAATCGCAGGGGGTTGTGTCGGGGGTGGACTCGTCATTCGGGACGTTCCGATTCCCCGGTTGCAGAAGCCAGATAAGTATGGGAACCGCCCGGGAATCGCCGATGTATCCGAGGGCGTGGATGGCGGCCGAAACCAGGTCGTACCCCTCAACCGGAAGGTATCCTTTGTCAATCTCGCCTTTTGCCAGGGGGCCCTTGGCGTGATCCGGTTCCGTTTGGATGACCGTCAGAAGAGTGTCAACGGCGGCCTTCATTTTGGAGTTCCAGGCGCCCCGGACGGCACCGATGCGGACGCGCATCGGTTTCGTCCGGTCGGAGATGAAGGGGATGATACGTTCGTCGTTCAGGATGCCGAGGGATTCCGCGATCTTCATGCGGATGACCGCCGGATATCCGCCATCATTCAGACAATTCCAAAAGAGATCGCTCGTGCGCGGATCGTTCAGGTCGCACAATTCCCAGAGGGTGTTTCCGGCTTCAGGTGAATGGGGATTTTCCCGCACAAATGAAATGAGTGCCGGGACGGCGTTTCGAAAATCATAGTCAGGTTTGAGTTCGGTGATATCCTCGCGAATCCGGTCAAGTTCTCCAAAAGGGAGTCCGGTCGTGCCGCCGTTTTCAAATTCCCGGATGAGGTCGGGGACGATGGTGCCGTCGAGGTACCGGCGGACCTTGTCCGTGAACGCGAGGAGGCGGTCGAACGAGCCGAATTCGGCCTTGTATTGGTCGGAGTAGACGATGCCTTCCGTGACGAATAGGATAACCCATGCGTCATTATTGAATGTTGCGGGATCCCGTCCGCAGATCCCTTCCGGGCGCGTACGGAGTGTGAACGTGGCGCTGGAGTTCAGGTTTCCCTTGAGTACGGCGATCGGATTTAGGGCGAACTCTCTGGAATTGGCTCCGGGTACGACTTGGCCGGTGACAATCAGGTCGGAATTCTGGATGATTCGGGAAAGTCCTCTTCGGATTTCGTCAACGCCGAATGAGACCGATGAAATTTTGATATTGATGCGAACGCGATGTTGTGGGGGCGGATTTCGGTAGGTCAGGTTTGACAGAATCCAAATTCCCGTGGAGACAACGATCGCCGCCGCGATGCCGCCGGCCACCCGGAGGGAGGGGAGGAGGCGAATCCTTCCACGGGCGGGAATGCCCGTTCGCGTCATGGCGTCCAGATGGCCCTCGATGGTCTCCGCCAGGCCGGTCGGCGGCGATGCCGGTTCTCCCGCCGCCAGAATTTTGCGCATATTTTCAGGATTCATGATTCACGACCTCCCGGCATGAGTTTTGGAGGATGGCTTTGAGGGCGATCCGGGCCCGCTGGAGAAGGGAATTGACGGCCTCGACCGACATGTTCAGGCGCCGGGCGATCGCCTCCTGGGTTTCCCCCGCCAGGTATTTCAACGTCAGCGCCTCGCGCTGGCGGGGGGAAAGCGCGGAAAGCGAGGCCGCCACGATCTCCCGGATTTCCTCCCGTTCCAGGACGTTATCCGGCAGGGGCGCGTTCCCGTCGAGGGCTTGGAGGAGGGGATGGAGATCCTCCTCGACCTGTCCGAACAGGACTTCCACACGCGACTGGACGCGCCGGTCCCGGTAGTGGTGGGCCAGGCGCCGCCGGGCGATGCCGCAGAGCCACAGCCAGAAACTGCGGCCGGATTTGTAGCCGCGGAGATCCTCCCAGGCGCTCGAAAAGACATCCTGGGTCAGTTCCTCGGCGTCGGCATGGTTCCGGTTGACCCGGCAATAGAGGTAGTTGTACAGGGCTTCGAAATACCGCCGGAACAGGATCCGGCTGGCGTCGGCATCCCGCCGGAGGATCCGGGCCACGAGGGCGTCGTCGTTGGGAAGGATGTCAGTCATGGGCTCTGCCCGATATGTGCCGCGGCGAGGGTTTGGCTATCGGACATTTTAAAGAAAATCGCGGAAAGATGAAATGAGTTCGCGAGTTGGAGAGTTCAGGAGTTCGAGAGTTCGACGGAAATGCCGAATTCCAATTTCCGAATGTCGAGTGAATCCGCGCCGGTCAATTCGCCCGGTCCTTCTCATAATACCATTTTACCTGCTCCGGAGAACTGTCTTCGTCGAGGTTCTCCGCGGCGGTCATGGCGCGGCCCCGGGCCGGCGGCTGGGCGCCTTTGAGGCGCCAGGCGTTTTCGAACCGGCCGAACGTCCAGTATTCCTCGAAAGCCGTAACGTCGGCGTCCTCCCGGACGACGCGGTCGCCTTTCCGGACGATGGATTGGGCGTGGGCGGTGACGCGGACGGTGAATTCGTCTTTTGAATTATCGGCGAAATTCCGCACGAGGACGATGTCCACCTTCCGGACGCAGAAGTTCCGGTACTCGGTGGCGAACCCCTCCTCCCGGCGGCAGCGGAGGGAATCGGCGAGCGACGCGGCGACGTCCGGGAAAAGATCGGCGGCGGGGACCCCCTCGGGATTCCCTGCCTCCCGCGCCAGGTACACGCCGGTGAAGACCGTCCTGGCGCGTTCGGTCATGGCGTTCCGGTTCCAGAGTTTGTCCGTCTGGGCGAGAAAGGCGAGCAGACGTTCCGTCCGGCGCTCCTTGGTCCCGACGGATTTATCGAGCCATGGCCCGGCGGGGCCGGCCCTGCCGGCGGCGTCGCCGTAGATTTTCTCGCGGGCGTCCTCCGTCATGGCCTCGAAGAAGTTTTCGTCTTTCAGGACATCGGATTCGCCGGTCTGCTCGATGTCCCGGAGGAGCCAGGCGTTGCCCCGACGCTGGAACGTCCAGAATTCCTGGAAACGCGCCGACGATTCGTCCCCCCGGATGAATTCGCGGGTGCGGTCGTCAATGTAATGATCCTGCGCCCGCGCCGTGATGAGGGCGGTGAACTCCCGTTGGTCCGACAGGTGGGTGTAACGGACGTTCACGATCTCGACATTTTCGACGGCGAGGTTGCCGATGACGTTGATTTCGTGGTTCCGGATCATCCCCCGGATCTGGGCCTCGTGGCGGGCGAAGAGATTCGGGAAGAGGAGGAGCTTCATGGGGGTGTAGTCGCGCGCCTGCCAGCATTCCTGGAGTTTGAGGAACGTGGCCCGGGCGGCGTTCTCGATGGCGGCGGGGGCGAAGTCGCCGTCGGTGCGGGCGATGAATTCAAGGAGTTTCCGCGTCTTTTCCCGCTTGGGGGCGACTTGGGAGGGTTTGAACACAAAGTCGAGGTTTTTCCTGGCCATTTTTTGATTGATGAGAACGATAAGGATGATGACGCCGCCAATGAAGATTAGAGAACAGATCAGTGTTGTTTGATCGACATTGTCCCCTCTGGAAAATCCGCCAGAACTTCTGCCGGAACGACTATGAAATCCCCCGCCATGAGATCCGCCCCCTTTATTGTGCACGACAAATCCATTCGCGAGGAACGTGTGCGGGGCGGCGACGGCGAGGTTGAACACCGGGGCGTCAAGTTCCGCCGGCGAAATCGTGAGAATGCGCGCCTGGCGCCGGCCGGCGGCCGGACCCGCCAGGAGAAAATCCCCGACGGCGAGCGTCGCGGCCGGGCGGAATCCGCCGCCCGGGACGGCGAGGGGATGATCCGCGGTGGTGAAGAGCGTCCCGGCGTCGGTTTCAATTCGAATCAGCGGCGACCGCGCCGTGTGGATCGCCTCCACCGCCGCCGGGGCGCCGTCGCCCGAAACAACGATATCACCCGGACGGAGGTGTTCGATCGCGACATCCCCGGTGGGGGAGGCGACACGCGTCCCGGCCGGGAAACATCCCCCGCCTTTGTTGTGAACGGCAATGCCCGACGCGAAGAACGTGTGGGGGGCGTCGGTCTGAAGATTATAAACCATCACCGGCCCCGGCACCCGCGCGAGTCCCGTGATGAGGCGGGGGGCGAGTCCCGTTCCATCATAAATGTAAATAGTGTCGCCGGGGGAGAGCGCTTCCATGGTGCGGAATGTTCCCGCTCCGACGTAAAACGGATGGTCGGCCGTGACGTGGAGGATCCTGTCTCCCGCCGTGACGAGAAGATATTCCTCCGTCACGCGGGTGATGACGGATTTCACGATCGTGCGGACGGGCGTTCCGCCGGGGGCGAACGCGAGAAGCGCATCCCCGGGGCGGACCTCCCGGATGGGAACGGGGGCGCCGTCGGCCCGGAGGATGGGGGTGTCCGGCAGGAAACAGCCCTTGTTGTGAACGACGACGCCGGCGGCGATGAACGTCCCCCCCGGCGAAATCAATAAGTTATACGCGGGGCGCGCCGCCGCCACCCGCCGGAGGGCGAGGATGGAAACGGAGCGGGACGCGGTTCCGTCCCAGCGGCGGATGTCGTCCCCGGCCCGGAGGAATGACGCCTGCCGGAAAACGCCGGGAGCGGTTTCGATGGGGTGCTCCGGCGTCACCCGGAGGATTTTTCCCGGGAGGGTGATTTCGAGATAGGTGTCGGGCGTGACGGACGGTCGCGCGACGACCGTGGCCGGGATCCGGCGGTCGCCGACGACGGCCCAGACGGCATCCCCCGGCGAAAGCGACTCGACGGGCGTCTCCCCGCGCGGGGTGAGGACGCGCGTGCCTTCCTCCAGACACCCGCCGCCGCCGCGGGCGAAAGCGGGGGAGGAGAGGGCGAGAAGGGAAATCAGGATTGTCGGCAGAAAAAGTTTGTTGTTCATATGAGATGCCGAATCCGGGAATCGGAATTCATCGGTAACTCCTGAACTCTCGAACTCGTGAACTTCTTAATGCAACGCCGCAATCACCCCCGCCAGCACCGCCGCGGCCGCGACCAGGCTCACGCCGATGATGCTCGCTCCGGCGATCTTCCCGAAGTAGTCCGCGACCGCCAGGTTCCCCCGGGCGATTTCCTTCTCCTCGTCCAGGTTCGGCGTGAGCCGGTCAATCAACCGGGGGAGGAGGGCCGCCGCAAGAAACACGAGGAGAATCCCGACGAGCCCCCCGACCAGGGAAAAAATCACCGCCCAACCGACATCCGCCGCGACACCGCTCATGGCGACCTCCTTGAAAGAAAGACGTCCATTTTCACCGTGCCGTGATTATGGACGGAATCCCGGGGGATTCCATTACGAAAATATTTATTTGGCAAACAGCTTAACACGTGTTAAGATATGGCGGGGTTGGAAGGGGGGGCGCGGGCATGAGCCGTGTGGTTACCATGAGCGAGATGGCCCGGGAACTCGGCGTGAGCCGGATCACGGTGTCGTCGGTGGTGAACGATCACGCGCGCGAGCGGGGGATTTCGGAGAAGACGGAACGCCGCGTCCGGAGTTTCCTCGAAAAACGCGGGTATGTCCCTTCGCGGGGCGCCGTGCGTCTCCGGGGCGGAGCGCGGCAGGGGGTGGGGTTGTTTCTGTGCGGACCGATGTACACGCATCTCATGGAGGCGTTTAACCGGTTTGTGGTGGGGCTTGCGGACATGCCGGGGACGCTCGAAATCATGATGGTGTCGCGTCAAAACATCCTCGAAGGCGTCCGGGAATTGGTGAGCCGGGGTGTGTCCTCCGTGGTCTGGATTCAGACGTTGTCATCGGCGGAGGAATTCCGTGAGCCGGCCGTTCTCAATTACCTCTCCCACACCCACACGGTTCTCTACAACTATCCGTTCGGGGAGGGGGGGGCGGACGGGGATCTGATCCGGCGGGGATTCTCTCTGGTGGGTGTGAATCGGGCCGAGGGGCATCGGAAACTGGCGGTTTTTCTCCGAGGGATCGGCCATCGGCGGGTGGCGGTGGTTCATCCCCTCCAGGTGAAATGTTTTCAGGAAGCGGGGCTTGATCCCGTACTCTTGCCCTCGGTGGAGGAATATCCTGTCGATATCCCCCAGGAAGGGCGTCGGTATGCCGGCGAGGTATTAAAGCGGTTCCGGACGGAACGGATTACGGCGGTGTGCTTCACCGATGATGAAGAAGCGGGGTTTGCTCTCCGCGAGTTCCGCAAGGCGGGCGTGCGCGTCCCGAAGGATTTGACGGTTGTGGGATTTGATGGAATCAAGACGGGTGAGGTTTTTGATGTTCCCCTCACGACATTGGCCGTTCCCGTCAAGGCCATGGTGGATGAGTCCCTCCGTATGATCAGGAAAGGGTTGCGATCGAAGAGGCGTTGTTTGCGTTTGAATCTCATTCGCCGTGAGAGTCACGGGCCGGCGGGGCAGCGTTGAGAGGAGGAGATATGATTGCCACGAAGGCGGGACGGTTGGCGGTACACGGAGGACCCAAGGCGGTGACGAAGGCGCCGGGGGATCTTTTCACGTGGCCCATTGTGACGAGCGAGGACGAGGAGGCGGTTCTGGAGGTCCTTCGACGCGGGGCCATGAGCGGCAGCGACGTCACGTTGAAATTCGAGGCGGAAATGGCGGCCTTTCACGGGGTGCCTTACGCCCTCGGCTATTGCAACGGGACCGCGTCCATTCTGGGGGGCTTGTGGGCCTGCGGCGTCGGGACGGGAGACGAGGTGATCGCGCCGTCGCTCACCTACTGGGCGAGCGTGATGCCGGCCTTTTCGCTGGGGGCGACCGTGGTCTTCGCGGATGTGGACGCCACGTCGCTTTGCATTGATCCACGCGACATCGAGCATCGGATCACGCCGCGGACGAAGGTGATCGTTGCCGTTCACGTGTACGGCCATCCGTGCGACATGGATGCCATCCTGGCGGTCGCGCGGCGGCACGGCATCAAGGTGCTGGAGGATGTCAGCCACGCGCAAGGGGGGCTCTACAAGGGACGCATGCTGGGGACGCTGGGGGATGTGGGTTGCATGAGTTTGATGAGCGGGAAGAGCTTTCCCATCGGCGAGGCCGGCATGCTCGTGACGAAGGATCAATACCTCTGGGAACGCGCCACGGCGTTCGGGTTTTACGAGAGGACGGGCGCGGCGCGGTTCGGGACGGTGGATGTCAAGATGACGGATCCCGGGCTCAAGCGTTTCGCGGGAATTCCGCTGGGAGGCTGCAAGCATCGCATGAATCAGACGTGCTCCGCGATGGGGCGGGTTCAGCTTGCGCATTATCCGGCGCGGATTGCTGAAATCCAGAAGGCCATGGATCTCTTCTGGGGATATCTCGATGGCGTCCCGGGGATTCGGCCGCACCGCGCGGACGCGTCCCAGGGCAGTACGATGGGCGGCCGGTATTGCCCCGTCGGGCATTATCTCCCGGAGGATCTGGGCGGTCTGTCGCTCGAGACATTCGTCCGGGCGCTGGCGGCGGAGGGAGTGCCTTGCGGCGGCGCGCCGAATGCCCCGCTCCACCTGCATCCATTTTTTCACGAGGCGGATGTCTACAATCACGGGAAGCCGACGGTTATCGCGAACGCTGCGAGGGACGTGCGTCAGGGCCCGGGGAGTTTGCCCGTCACCGAGGCGGCGCCGGGACGGGTTCTGCAGGTGCCGTGGTTCAAACACGCGAGGGAGGAATATATCCGGGAGTATGCCGATGCCGTCCGGAAAGTGATTGGGGACGCGGATGCGTTGAGGTGAACCCAATTCAGGATAGGAGGCGCGCGATGGTTTTTTTGCTGAACGGTTGGAGGCGGGCGGCGTTGGGAATCGTTATTGCGACGTTGGCTGTCGGGGGGGTGGTCCTCTCGCGCGTGGCGGCAGCGGACCGCGCGGGTTCCGACGCCGGGACGGTGATCCTCGATGTCAACAGCGGCTGGCGCTGCTTCTTTGCTTGGAAGAGCGAACTGGTTCGCACCGCGGAAGGCAAACTCGAACCCTTGGTTGCGGGTGACAAGGACATCAAGAAGGTCGAGATCGTCAAGACCAGTCCGCCATCCAAGGACTGGGTGCGGCCTGAGTTCGACGACGGCGGCTGGACCCGCTGGAGCGGAATTATCTACGGGTGGAACCGTGATTTGGCACTTGTCGGCATGCGCGGCCGGTTCTCGGTGGCCGATCCCGGCAGGGTCCAGGACATGAAGCTTTCTGTCACCTTCTACGGCGGCGCGGTGGTCTATCTCAACGGCAAGGAGGTGGGGCGGTCGGGAATGCCCGACGGTGAGATCGATCCGGAGACTCCCGCCAAGGACTACCCCAAGGAAGCCTATGTGACGCCGGACGACAGACTCCTCGGCAACTTCAGAGGTTCCGGCGACTTGGCGAAGTATCCGGACCGCTACGAACTGCGTAAACGCAATCTCGCCATCAGTGTTTCTGCCTCCGTCCTCAGAAAAGGTGTCAACGTTCTTGCTTTGGAGCTGCACCGCGCCCCGGTCGACGCGGCGGGATTGGTCCCCGCTCCCGTGAAGAGTGGGTTGGTTCGGGGCCACAACATGTGGACCATGCTCCAGTTCCGGGATCTCCGGCTGACGGCCGCGGCCAATGGTGCCGTAATGCCAAACGCGGGCTGCCACAAGGGCTTGCAGGTATGGACCGCCGGCGAAATCCCGGCGTTCAAGGCCAATATCGCGGAACGTGGCGACACCCTCGGATTGACATTGCCCATCTTGCTGGTCGGGACGCGAGGTGGGGCCTTCAGCGGCTACATCGGGGTGGGCTCAAGCGATCCCATCCACGGTCTCAAGGTCCAGGCCGGCGAACTTAAAGGCGCCAGGACCGGCGAGGTTCTGCCCGCCGGCGCGGTGCGTCTGCGCTACACCCTGGCGGACGGCGACCCCACCATGATGTGGGGTGATTTCGCGGATCATGGTCCCGGCATACCCCGTGCGCCTTGCTTCGACGGCCTCGACGAGATCCCGCCGGCGGAGGTCGCGGTAACCAAGGAGGTCGGCGGCGCTGTCGAGCAGGTATGGGTCACGGTGTGCGTGCCGCGCGCGGCCAAGGCCGATACTTACAACGGCAAGCTCACCGTCAGCGCCGAAGGTGCGCCGCCGAGCGAGGTGCCCATCGAAATCAAGGTTCACGACTGGCTCATGCCCGACCCCAGGGAATTCGAGAGTTACGTGGGCATCATTCTATCGCCCGAGTCGGTGGCCAGGAAGTACGGCGTGGCCATGTGGTCGGACGAACATTGGAAGCTGGTCGAGAAGTCCTTCAGGATCAGTGGCGAAGTGGGCAACAAGACGGTGTACGTCCCGCTGATCGTGCCGACCCACTTCGGCAACGAACATACTATGGTACGCTGGATCAAGCAGGCCGACGGTTCCTACACGCATGACTTCAAGATTGTCGAGAAGTACCTGGACCTGGCGGTGAAATACCTCGGCAAGCCGCCGGTTGTCTGCTTCTACGTCTGGGAGCCGTACTTCGGCGGGACGTATTTCGGCTCGACCGAAGGACCGGGGTATGAAAAAATCAAACCGCGCGGGCCGCGGCCGGTGAAGTTCACCCAGCTCGATCCCGCCACGGGCAATCTTTCCATTGTCGAGGGACCGGCCTATGGCATACCGGAGAGCCCGGTTTTCTGGAAGCCGGTGTTCGATGGTCTGCGGGCGATCCTTGAAAAACGAGGTCTCAAAAACTCGTTGATGGTGGGCCTCGGCCACGACACTCGTCCGACGAAGTCCGTCGTCGAGGATCTCAAAGCCGCCGTGCCGGATGCCAGGTGGGTGATCCACACCCATGGACGATGTCACGATTGGATGTTGTACAAGATCCAGCCGGTGGGCGCCCAAGCGGAGGTCTGGTTCTCCCCTGGGGAGCGCGACCCCGGCATCCGGAGGCTCTACGGTTGGAAGAATGAGCACCTGTACACCACATTCCCGCGCGTGGGTAGCGGGGCCGTCGACTATATTTACAACAACGCGGCGCTGGGGCTCTACCGGGCGTCAATCGAGGGTATCGTCATCTCCGGCATCCGCGGCGCCGACCGGCTCGGCGGGGAGTTCTGGGAGGTTCCGGTGGCCGAGGGCAAGCGGTCGGTCAGTCTCCTGGGGTTTGATCCCAGCACCAATTGGGGAGCCCTGAATGTGTCCAATGCGGTCAGTCATCTGCTCGCCCCGGGCAAGGACGGGCCGGTGGCCACCATCCGGCTGGAGGCCATCCGCCAGGGCGTACAGGAGACCGAGGCGCGGATATTTCTGGAGAAAGCGCTGGTGGATCCCGGGAAGAAAGCCAATCTCGGTGAGGATCTTGCCAAGTGCTGTCAGGAATTGCTCGACGAGCGCACCCGGGCGATTCTCAAGGCCATCGCGGGCGGGCCATACGGCGATGCCGCCTGGATGCACTACATGGCTGGAGCCAACGCCCACGCCGGTCAGCTTTACGCCGCCGCGGCGGAAGTGGCCGGCAGGCTGGGGAACAAGTAAAGGAGGAGCACACATGCGACAATCTTTCATGGCGCTGATGGTGTTGGGCGGGACGCTGGCCGTCGCCGGGCCGGCCGCGGCGGAGCCGGCCGTGCCGTCCGGCCCCGGCACGACCATTCTCGACACCGGCAGTTTCTGGCGCTGCCGCTTCGCGGCCGGCGCGCCGGTGGTCCGGATCAACGGCGAGCTTCAGGAAATCAGCGAGGCGGGAGCCGCCGGCTCGCTCAAGAGCAAGGTGGCGGCGCCACCGGCGGGTTGGACCGAGCCGGATTTCGACGACAGCGCCTGGGCGCGCGTTCCCGGGCCATTCTTCCCCAGTCAGCGGGGCCATGCCTACTCCCCGGAGATCGAGGGCATGGGGTTCATCCGTTTCGAAGAGACCAGCCCGCGCCTGGCGCTGATTTGCCTGCGCGGGGGGTTCCAGGTGGCTGATCCGGGCGCGGCCCAGGGGCTCCGGCTCAACATGAGATTCCGCGGCGGCGCCGTGGTCTACCTCAACGGCCGGGAAATCGCCCGCGCCCACCTGCCTGCCATGAGCCCATCGAACGGGCCCAAGGACCAGATCGACGCTTCGGCGCTGGCCGAGGACTACCCCAAGGAAGCCTTCGTCACCGCCACGGGCATCCCCATCATATATGCCTTCCACCCCGAGTTCCGCGATCGCCTGGCGCTACGCATCAGGAGCCTGGGCGACGTGGTCATCCCTGCGAATCTCCTCCGCAAGGGACGCAACATCCTGGCCGTCGAGGTCCACCGCGCCCCGTACCACGAGGCGGTCATGCTTGGCAAGGAGAAAAAGAAGTTCTACGGCAATGAAATCTACAATACCGCCTGGACCACGGCCGGTGTAACCCAGATGACCTTGAGTGCCTCCGGCGCGGGGATCGTGCCGAATAACGCCCGTCCCGGGAGCTTCCAGCTGTGGAACGCCGACCCTCTGGTCCCGGTTTTCGAGACGGACTACGGCGAGGCGGGAGAGAACCCGCGGCCGATCCGGCTGGTGGGGACGCCGAACGGCAGGTTTGCGGGACAGGTGGTGGCCGGATGTAGTGTTCCCATCAAGGGACTCAACGCCAAAATCAGCGACCTGGCCTTGGAGGGCGGGACGGGGCGCATCGCGGCCTCGGCGGCAAGCATACGTTACCCGCTGCCGGCGTCCGGCGAACAGTGGTATATGGATGTCCGCCCGCGCATCCCGGGCGCCAAGGGGGTGGCCTGTTTCGATGCCCTGATGGAATTGCCGCCGGCCGAGGTCCCGGTGCGGACCAGGCCGGCGCCGGGCGTCTCCCCGGCGGTCTTCGGAGCGGTCCAGCCGATCTGGATCACCGTGAGCGTCCCCGCCGGCGCGGCCGCCGGCGAGTACCGCGGCAAGCTGACCGTCGGAGCGGACGGCCAGCAGCCCGTGGATGTCCCGGTGCACCTCAAGGTCTGCGCCTGGGAGCTTCCCGACCCCAGGAACTTCCGCGCGTTCGTAGATTTCATCCAGTCGCCGGAGACGTTGGCGCTGCAGTACGACGCGCCCCTCTGGTCGGAGAAGCACCTGGCCATGCTCGGCCAGTCGCTGAAGTGGCTGGGCAGCGTCGGCAACAAGACGGTCTACATCCCGCTCATTTGCCGGACCAACTTCGGCAATGAGCAAAGCATGGTCCGGTGGATCAAGCAGGCTGACGGGACCTATAAACACGACTTCGGTCCCGTGGACCAGTACCTGGACCTGGTCGAGAAGCACCTGGGCAAGCCTCCGGTGGTCTGCCTTTACGTCTGGGACCTCTACGCCGGCGGCGGGCTGTACGGGGCCGGGGTCAAGGAATGGAAGCCCGTGCTGGTCAGCGAGCTCGACGCGGCCAGCGGCAAGGCGCGGGAGATGGCCGGGCCCGCGTACAACGAGGCGGAGAAAGCCCGGGCCTTCTGGAAACCGGTGGCCGAGTCCCTGCGCGAGCGCCTCAAGAAGCGGGGGCTGGAGAAGTCCCTGATGATCGGCATCGTCAGCGACATCATCCCGGACCAAGAGGTGGTGGCCTGCTGGAAGGAGATTCTCCCGGAGGCCAGGTGGGTGTCCATGGCCCACGCCCTGAAGTGGGAGGTGCGCGGGGTCCCGGTGGGGTACGCCTCGACCGTGTGGCAGGCCGCTTTCGCTCCCGATCCGTCCGTGGAGCGGTGCTACGGATGGGACAAACCGTGGGACAAGCGCAAGGGCCTGGCGCACGGGTTCGTCACCCAGTTTGCCCGGGTCCCCGCAATCGTCCTGACGCCGCAGATGCTGCTGATTGACTATGCCTATCTCGCCGGGGAGAGGAACATCACCGGCATGCAGAACGGCGCCGGGAGAATGCCGGCGGATTTCTGGCCGGTGCTCAAGAGTGCGCATTCCGCTTGGGGATCGGCAACCAGGGGTCTGGCCGCCCGCTACCTGGAAAGCAACTGGAAGCAGCTCAATTTCGACGACATGCTACCCTTCCTGCGCCCCGGGCCCGCCGGGGCGGTCTCGACTCTGCGCTTCGAGATGATCCGCCAGGGCCTGCAGGAATGCGAGGCGCGAATCTTCATGGAAAGCGCCTTGCTGGACAAGGCCCGGCGCGCCAATCTCGGGGCGGAGCTGGCCGGGCGCTGTCAGGCGCTCCTCGACGAGCGCACCCGGGCGCTGCGGGGCGCCGACGAAGGGACGGCCGGCGACTACGGTTTCGTGGCCTCCGGCTGGCAGGAGCGCGCCGGGAAGATCTACGAGATGGCCGGAGAGGTGACGGCCAAGCTGGGCGGGAAGTGAAGAAGGAAGAATGAGAAGGTGGATTGACAACCTGTCGGGGGTAAACTACAAGGAAGGGCGTATGACTTCAAGAGAACGCATTGAAAAAGCCTGGCGTTTCGAGGAACCCGATCGGGTTCCCTTTGAACTCTACATAACCAGGGAAGCTCAGGAAAATCCCGTGAGCCGTCGTCTCAACGACCTCATCGCGCAATACGCCGATAATTGGAACGCATGGTCACCCTCGTGGGGATGGTTCGGAATGGATTATGAAGATGAGGAAGCGACGACCGAAGAAACGAAAGGCGAGTTCAAGCGGATTCGATGCAAACGGCATACGTCCGCCGGAACGTTTGTGCAGATAACACGGCATCCGGTATCAACGTCTGATTATCACTATGAAAAGCATTTCATCTCCACCCTTGATGATTTGGAACGGCTTACGTTTGCCGATCGAAAACGCATTAGCGGAGAGGGATTCGACAGGGACAACTACCGGGGTCGGTTTGTGACAACCACGATCCCCCATCCCTTTGGCCTCCTGTCTCGAGCAACGGACCAGGTGGAATTCTACACATGGGTTGCAACCGAAAAAGAAAAACTGCACGCGTTCTTCAAGGCCTATACGGATTACATCGTGACGGAACTGAAGCGGTTGATGGTGTTTGATGTCCCCCGGTATTTCTCTCAAGGCGGGCTTGAGATGGCGATTGATCCATGGATGTCACCGGTTTCCCTGGAGGAACTTGTTGTGCCCTATGATAAACAGATCAACGAGACCCTGCACTCGTTTGGGGGCAAAGTGCGGCACCATTGTCATGGAAACGCCATGGATTATCTTGAGACATTTTGCAGGATGGGCCTGGACGGCATCGAACCATGCGAACCGCCTCCGCAAGCGAATGTCGACTTAAAAAGGGCGAAACAACTCGTCGGTGATAGAATGTTGCTTTGCGGAAATGTTCCATCGCCTCAATTTCAAACCATGGATCCGTCCGAAACCCGCGAATTTGTCAGGCAAACGATACGGGATGCCGCTCCCGGAGGAGGTTTCATTCTTAGGACAACGGGAGGGGATGCGGGCACGTGGGAATCGAAGGATCTTCCGCGGGTGATCGCAAATTGTGAAGCCATGGTGGAGGCCGCCTTGGAGTTCGGAGAATATCCAATAAGAGTGTGAGACGCGTTTAGGAGGCGATGATGAATTCCACAAGTGCGTTTACAATTGCTCTTCTGGTAGGGGTGGCCGGTTGGTTGCTGGCGGCCGAGAAAATCGAGAAATCCGAAAAGACGGAACTGTGGGTTATCTCCGGCCAGTCCAACGCGTGCGGACGCGCCCCGCTACCGGGTCTGGATCCCGATCCGCGCGCGGAAATGTACGATCCGGCGCGAGCGGCGTGGGTGCCGGCCCAGGAGCCCATCCCCGGCATGAACGGCACGGTCGGCCCCTGGATTGCCACCGCGCGCGAGTACGTGGCCAAATCCGGAACGCGATTGCGACTGGTCGGCTCGGCCACCGGCGGGACGCCCATCCGCAACTTCCTCAATTCCAGGACCAGGACCAGCACCGGTAATGCGCTCCGTGCCGCGATCAAAGATCGCGGTCAGCATGCCGACGTCTTTCTCTGGTATCAGGGGGAGAACGACGCCTACGACGGCCGCAAGACGGAAGAGTATCTTACGGATCTCAAAGCGCTGGTTGCCGAGGTCCGCACCCTGGCCAATCATCCCGGGATGACCATTCTGGTGGTCCAGATCGGGAGCGGGATTTATAAGGAGCCCAGGGTGGATTTCATGCCCATTCGCGAGGCCCAGAGGCAGTTTGTCGTCCAGGACGGAAATGCGCTTCTGGTCACGGCCCTGGGGCGCAAGATGGGCGATTACGTTCATCTCGGCCGCGAGGGCTACTTCGAACTTGGCGGCGAGATGGCGCGCGCGCTTGTGAAAACCCGTTTGGGGAGGAAGGATGTGGACTGGCCCGGTCCGGTGCTGGACGCCGCCGTGCTCGGCGCCGACGGCACGGTTGCCGTTGCCCATTTTGCGGAAGTGAATCTGTTGTCCGGCTGTCGGGCGAAGGATTTCGCCGCGGTGGACGCGGACGGCGTCGCCACGTGCGTCACGTCCGAGGCGGGCAAGACCGTTGTGAATCTCGTTTTCGAACGCGCGGTGAAATTGCCGGCGAATCTGGTGTACGGTTACGGACAGGCTCCCGCGGCGACACTGACGGACGAGGCGGGAAACCGCGCCCCGGCGGTGCATCTGGAGATGTCCTCCGGCGCGCCTCCCGCCGACGCGCCGGGTTCCGCTCCCAACGGCGCGGGGAAATCTACCGGTCGTTGATGTCCACGAACGCGTTTTCCGGGTCGCCGCAGTAATCCACGCCCGCTTTGAATCGGACGTCGCCGATGGGCTTGCTGGTGTGTTTCGTCACAAACAGCCGCACGGCCGCGCAGTTCTTATATCCTTTGAGCGGCACAAAGACCATTGTCCCGTTGAACTTGAAATTGACGAAGCGCCATTTCTTGTCCCCGGGCAACATGACGCCCGCCCTGCCGACGTCGTGTCCCCGCGCGACGCGGAAGACGGCATACGGCGTTTTCGCGTAGGTCACCGTGTCGTCCATCCCGAGGTATTCGGACATGATTCCGGCGATGTAATCGTTTCCGATCGTGTAGAGTTTGCCACGCGAGCCGACGGGCACCCGCAGGGGATCCGGCTCGAAACAGAACGTCCGCCGCCGGAATTGCCCGCAGAGGGGCAGGTATTTCCCGAAGTGCGCCTTGTTTCCGGCGTACGTCAGACTGGGGTCGAAAGCGTATTTCGGGAAACAGCCGTGGAGAATGCAACGCCGCAGGTTTTCATCGTTGCTCCTCTTGTTGCTTGTCCACATGAAAAAAAGCGGTTTGGAGAGGCAGGCCCAGAAAAATTTTTCTTCCGAGACATTGCCGTCGCCTTCCAGAAGGACGCCGTCCACCCAGCGCATTGACCGGATGGATTGCGGTTTGTTCGCGAAGGAGGCGAGATTTCGCCGCCGCATGATTTTCGTTTTGAGGGCTTTCTCGATGCCGTCGTAGGAGAAATTCACGCTGTAGGCGGGCTTGTGGTTGACGACCGTGACGCCGTCATCGTGGCCGAAGTCGATTTCAAAGTGCCGGAAGCAATCCAGAAAAAATCCGCAAAGCCCCGGGTATGTCCGGAAGATGTTTTCCGCGTCGCGGAGCATATGTTTCCCGAAGGACCATCGGGGGTCAGAGTTCATGTTGCTGCACATGATCCAGCCGGAGGGCTGATGGGAGCCGTCTTCGTTTTTTGAGATGGCGTCCGGATATTTTTTCTCAACCAGGGGGCGGAATCCGTCGGTGTAGTTGAAGTACCAGTAACAGCCGACCCCGGCCTTGGCGAGCTTGTCGAGGCGCGCCTTGATGTCCGAACGGTCATGCCGAACCTTGCGGATGCGGGGTTCGACGTCCGCGTAGCACCATGGCGCGTCCTTCAATTCCGTTTCGATTTTCCCGTCGGTGTGCGTGGCGAAGAAGTTCTCGACCTCCCAGGGCGTTTTTTTGCGTTTGTATTTGTGGAAGTAGGCCTCTTTTGCCGCAAGCGTATGCCAGGAATTCCTGCCGTCCTGGTAGTAATCGCCATAATCCTGGAAGTGGTTGTGGACCTCGAGCGTCTTGACGCCGAAATCCTTGCAGCGCTGGAGTTCGTCCGCGGTCTGGATACCCTCGCAGGTGAATGTGCCTTCGTATTTGCGGATGGTGTCGCTCACCGGAACGAAGTATTCCTTCCACTTCCGGAACACCTTCCCGAGGCCCGGCCGCCAGTCGCCCTCGTGGAACATCATCATGATTTTGGTCCGCAGGGGCCGGTTCCTGACGAGGCCGATGTAGTAATTCACCACCTCCAGGACCGGCGCGGTCCGGATGTCTTTTTTCATCGAGCCCCAGTTGAAGCACTTGTCGCCGTTCGCGAACTGGAATTTCGCCGCGGGGACCTGCGCGTCGATGGGCTCCATCACGGAGAATCCCACGTCGAGGTTTTTGTTGAAGTGGGAAACCATGGGGAGGATGATTTCGGTCTTGTTGAAATACGGAATCTGGATGTGCATGTACTCGAAGGACGTCATGCCGTCGAATGTGAATTCCGAGTCGTGGGCCGGCGCCCAGAAATCCCATCCGGCGATGAGCGGCCAGCAGAAGTAAACGCGCAGGGATCGGTCCGGAAGGCGCGGATTGTTTTTCCGCGCCTCGACTTCCCAGTGGAAGGCGTCCTTGTCCAGAATGAGGGAAACCGCCAGCGTGAACGCCGCGCCCCTGAACCGTTTTTGGAACGTGACCCGGTTCCCGGATTTCCTCGCGCCGGAAACGGTGAAGGGATCGTTCGTGTCGTTGAACCAGCGCTCCTCGCGTTCGTCATAGACGCGCAGGCCGCCGACGTAGCCCGGAATCCCCTGGCGCGTTTGCTGGAAGAGGTCGACTTTTTTCTTCCTGAAATAAAGAGAGCGGATCCAACCGGTTTTCTTCTCGACGTGAATGGCGACGTCGGGATTTTCGAGCGTGAAGGTTTCGACCTGATCGAGGGGTTTGAGAACGATGGCCGGCATGGAGAATCCTCCGGATGTGATGAACGAAACAGGCATTGTACGTGACGGGGATTGGGAAAGCAATCCCGTGGAGTTCCGGGAACATCACCCGGAATGGCCGCCGACCGGCAACATCCACGAACGGTGTCCGCTCACCCGCAACGGTTTTGTCCCCGGCAGGTTCACCCGCGCCGTGATCCCCTTCGGCAGCCGCAGGAAAACGCGGACGCCCTTCGCCGTTTTATTCCATCCGGATTCGATCATGCCGCGGGGCGTGGCGACGGCGCCCCGGACGCGGTCCGTGCCGGTGAAAACCGGCGCGAAGCGGATTTCCTTCCACGCGGGCGCCGTCTGGCGGATGCCGAGGAGTACAATCGTAAAATGGACGATCGGGTGGGCGCTCCAGGCGTGGCAGAGACTTATTCCTCCGGGTTCGGCGTTCCAGATTTCCTCGGTCGTGGTGAGTCCCCGCGCGAGCATGTCGCCCCAGCGCCGCTCGATGCAGGGGATCACCGCCGCGCCGTGGCCGGATTTCTCAAGCGCCTCGAAGACATAATGAATGAAAAACGGCGACGGGTCCCGCGGAAGGGGGTCCCGTCGCACGGACGGCAACAAATGATCCCGGACGAACGCCGGGTGCCGGCCGGGAAGGAGCCCGCCCAGGATCGCGAGGGCGTAGGCGTGGGGGGTGGCGTCGGGGACGGCTTTCCCCGCCCACGTCATCCCGTTGTGGAGGCTCCCGGTGGCCGGATCCCACAGCCGGCGGAGGATGGATTTTTCAAGACGGTTTGCGGCATCCCGGCACCGGGCGGCGTCGGCGCGTTCGCCGTCGAGGGCGAAGAGCCGCGCCGCCGTCCGGAGCGTCATCCGGTACAATAGGTTGTAAACGGTCGGATAGCCGTCTTTGAAAATCTCCGCCCAGTCGAGAAAGAGCCAGTACCGGTCGTCGTAACCGACAAGGCCGTTTTTCCCGATGCGGGTCTCGAAATAATCCAGCGCCCCCCGGACGACGGGTTTCCAGTCCCGGAAAAGGCCGAGTTCTCCCGTCTGCCAGAAATAATCCCAATGGGTGAGGATCCAGGTCAATGTGAAGTCGGGCAGGATGCTGCCATGGGAGACGGTGGGGGCGTGGCCGTAGGTGAGCCCGTTGGGGACGCGCTGGGCGCCGATGGAACGGATGCCCCGGGCGAGAAGGCGCGCGTCCGCCGACAGGTGGAAGGTGTTGGCCGCCTGGACGCGGGCGTCCCCCCACCACTGGGCCTGCTCCCGCCACGGGCAGTCCACGTAGGCGTCGAGCATGCAGCATTTCTGGGTGCGGATGCAGATGTCCCGGATTCGGTTCAGGGTGTTGTTTGAGGCGTCGAACCGCGATCGGATGTCGAGGGGGTAACCGGTTTCCCGCAGGCGCACGCGGAATTCCAGAGGCCGGCGGTTCCCGCGCACGGTCAGGGCGAGATGCCGGAAACCCCACAGCTCGAATGTTTCGTGGACGGTGCGGCCCGGCGCGAGGATGATCCGGGCGCCCGTGCTTTTCGGATTCCCCGGAGAGAAACGGATGACGGGGTCTCCGCCCCGCGCCGCCTCGCAGACGATGGCGTCCACGATTTCGCCGCCGGCGGCGCCGCGGACGGTGATCTCCATCGTTCCGACGACCTCGCATCCGAAGTCGAGGAGGATCGAATGGTAACGCCCCGCGCCGGAGGCCGGGATGCGGAAGGATCCACAGGAGGCGTCTTTGCGGGGCGGAATGCGGGAGGGGATCCAGGCGCGTTTTTCCGTCAGAAACGGAATGACGACATTCGTCGCCGATGCCGCGTTGGGGGCCGACCGGCCCGCGGCGGATGATATCACCGCCGCCGGGACGCGGAATCCCTTCCGGAGAAGGGGGATCCCCCGCGGTTCGATTGTGTGCCAGGGCATGGCGCCGAACGCCCGGACATTGGGTTTCATCCAGTCGCGGTCGCCGCCGGCGGCGCCGGACCACCGGCCGTCGTCCCGCCGGGCGTCGAAATGCTCCTGAAACCCGAGCTGGCGGGACTGGCGCGCCGTATTCCGCGAGTAGCCGGGGGCGGGCCGGACCCGCCATTCCGGATTTGTGGAGATGTCCGTGCCTCCCGCGTTTCCCCAGAGGAGGAATCCGGCGGCGCCCGCATGGACGTACTGGAACGTCCCCACGCCGTACTGGTGGACCAGGGCGGCGATGACGTTCACGCCCTTTCGGAGGAAGGGGGCGATGTCAATTTCGTCGTAAGGCCAGGAAGGGGCGTACCCCCGCGCCGGGCCGCGGAGGATGGCCTGGCCGTTCACATAGAGCCGGTAGCGGCTGTCGGCGGTGACGCCGATGACGGCCTTCCGCGGGACGGTTGCGAGGCGGAACGTCCGCCGCGCCTGCATCCAGGCGTTGATGATTTCGTGGATGGGGTCGCCGCACCATATCCATTTCGCCCGATCGGGGGTCATGCGGTCCTCCGTGTGTTTCCGTGGGACGCGGGCGGGGCGTCAGGCGGCAGAATCCGCGAAAATTTCACATACGCCTCCTCCCAGAGGGCGGTGTCCTCCGGTTCGTAACGTTCCGGCGGGAACGATCGGCGGACGAGGGCGCGGATCTCGGCGGGGGATTTCATCTCGCCCAGGGCCATGAGCTGGACGGCGAGATTTCCGATGGCGCTGGCCTCGGTCGGGCCGGCGAGGACCGGCCGGGCGCAGGCGGATGCCGTCCATTGGGCGAGACGCCGGTTCCGGATGCCGCCTCCGACCATGTGGAGCGTCGGCAGGGACGCGCCGGCGAGCGACTCCAGGCGATCAAACGTACCCCGCGTCTTCAGGGCCAGACTTTCCGTCAGGGTCCGGAGGACGGCCTCGTCCGTGGCGGGGACCGTCTGGCCGGTTTTTCGGCAGAAGTCGCGCACCCGGGCGGGCATGTCCCCCGGCGGGAGGAATCGAGGGTCGTCGGGATCCACGAAGGCGGCGGCGGGGGCGGCGCGCTCCGTCATGGCGGTGATCTCATCCCAGGAGCGGGATTTTCCCTCGCGTTCCCAGCCGCGGCGGGTCTCTTGGAGCGCCCAGAGGCCGGTGATGTTTTTCAGGAGCCGGATGGCGCCCGCCACACCGCCTTCATTCGTAAAATTGAACTCCCGCGCGGCGTCGCCGAGGACGGGTTCCGGCATCTCGGTCCCGAGGAGCGACCAGGTGCCGGAGGACAGGTAAGCGAACCGGTCCCCTTTCGCGGGGACGGCCGCCACCGCGGAACCGGTGTCGTGGGTGGCCACGGCCACGACCGGGACGGGCGGCCCGCTCAATTCCTCCGCCACTCCCGGGAGGGTTTTCCCGAGCACGGCGCCCGGGGGGACGATCGCCGGAAATATGTTTCGAGGGATCCCGAGGGCGTTGATGACATCTTCCGCCCAGTCGCGCCGGCGGGCGTCGAGCAACTGGCTCGTCGAGGCGATGGTGTATTCGGCGCGCCGGATGCCGGTCAAAAAATAATGGAAGAGGTCCGGCATGAAAAGAAGGGTTTCCGCGCGGTCGAGCGTCTCCGGGGCCGTTTCCCGCAGGGCGGCCAGCTGGAAGAGGGTGTTGAAGGGCATGAATTGAATGCCCGTCGTCCGGAAGAGGGTGTCCCGCGGGATCCGGGCGAAGACCTTTTCCATCATGCCCTCGGTGCGCCGGTCGCGATAATGCACGGGATTTTCGAGGAGGCGGCCGCTTCGGTCGATCAGTCCGAAGTCCACGCCCCAGGTATCGATTCCGATGGAGGCGAGGTCGCCCCCGGCGTCCCGCGCGGCGCCGCGGGCGCGGCGGAGGCCCTCTTTCACCTCGTGCCACAGGCGCAGGATGTCCCAGTGGAGGGCGGCGTGGAGGGCGACGGGGTCGTTCGGGAATCGGTGGATTTCCGTGACGGACAGCGTCTTCCCGTCGAAGCGTCCGAGGATGACGCGGCCGCCGGAGGCCCCGAGGTCCGCGGCGGCGAGGAAAAGGTCCGTCATGGGACGTCAGCCCCGTTCCCGGGCGAGCTTGTCCGCCAGGCCGCTTTTCGCGAATGTGGCCAGGGGATCGGCCGGCAGGCCCCGCCTCTCCCGCCATGCCGCAAGGAGCGGCGTGACGTCCTGTTCGAAGGCCTCGCGCACGGCCGATTCGGCGCCGAGGACGTCGTCCTTCGCCCGGGCCTCCCGGAGCGTTTCCGGATTCACCAGGAGCGCCTTCGCGTAGCCGGTCTGGACATTCAGCACCGACCGGATCATCGCCGGGATCTTGGGCTCGATGGCGTGGCTCTGGTCGATCATGAAGGCGATGTTTCCGGCCGTCCGGCGCACCCCGGGCCGCCCGGCGCGGCATGCCTGAAGGATCTCGTGGAAGATCAGGAACAGCTCGTAGGGGTTGTGCGACCCGACGATGAGGTCGTCGTCGGCGTACTTCCGGGAGTTGAAGTGGAAGCCTCCGAGTTTCTCCTCGTCGAGGAGGAAGGCCACGACGTGCTCGACGTTGGTGCCGGGCGCGTGATGCCCCGTGTCCACGAGGACCTGGGCTTTCGGGCCCAGACGCGACGCGAACGTGAACGCCATCCCCCAGTCGGCGATGTCGGTGTGGTAGAATGCCGGTTCGAAGAACTTGTATTCGATGAGCATCCGCATCCGGGGCCCCAGGGCGCGGGCCGTCGCGGCCAGGGCCTCCTCCATCCATTCTTTCCGGGCCCGGATGTCCCCCTGCCCGGGGTAGTTCGTCCCGTCGGCGAACCAGAGACTGACGATTTCCGATCGCACCTCGCGGGCGATGTCCACGCACTCGATGAGGTGGCGGATGGCCTTCCGGCGGACGTCGGCGCGGACGCTCGTGACGCTGCCGAATTTGTAGGCGTCGTCCTGAAAAAGGTTCGGGTTCACGGCGCCGATGCGGAGCCCCAGCGCGGCGGCGTGGCGGCGCAGTTTCGTCATCGGGGTCGCCTTGTCCCAGGGGATGTGGACCGCGACCGACGGGCAGAGTCCCGTCAGCGCATGGACCACCGCGGCGTCCTCGAATTTCTCGAACACGTTTCGGGCGGCCCCGGGGCTGTGGAAGACCTTGAACCGCGTTCCCCCGTCGCCATAGCCCCAGGAGGGGGTTTCGATCGCCAGATCGTCCAGCGTTTTCAGGAGGGGCGGGAGGCGGATGCCGCGGTCCCCCTGGCGGGTTTCGAAGGCCTTCCATGACAGGGCGCGCATGGCGGGGGCTCCATGAAAAACGGTCAGGCGGTTTTCGGATAGATTCCGGAGCCGACCCGCATCGCGACGATCCGCTTCACCTGAAAAGGGGTCCCGGGACTGCGGGCCAGAAGCGCCACGGACGACGCCATGAACGTGAGGGGTTTCCATTCCATGCGGAGTGTCGCGAGGAGGGGTTCGAGCGCCTCGGTCGTGGCCTGGCCCACGTTCATGTGGGGGACGAAACCGCCGGAATGCCGGGCGGTGTCCACGCACTCGGGGAATTTTTCCAGGAGGGCGGTCTGAAGCGCGTGGATCGGTTTCTCCGGCTCGGGCGCCAGATACATCATGTGCCGGTCCCCGCCCTGGTCGAAATGGCGAAACTCGCGGAGCGCGATGTCGAAGGGGACGATGCCACTGCAGATTTCCTTGAGGATCGGGACAGTGTCGGCGAAGCGCTCCTCCGGCCAGAATGGGTAGAGGAGGTTGATGTGGGGCATCCACCGGGCGACCTGCCGGTCGTGCTCGCGGCGGATGATCTGGATGGGTTCCCAGAGCGCGGACGGAGGAATGATGGCGAGCGACGTGTAATGGGTTTTGATGTGGTGAAGATTCATCGCCCGGGGTTTCCCTGGAAACCGGCTCCGTGCCGTCTACAATGTCGCCGTAAGGATAACATGGCGGGGGTTCTCATGCAAGCCATACGGCGGATCGGCCTGGCGGCGGGGGTGATTCTGGTCGCGGGTCTGGCGGCGCGGGCCGCCGGGGGGGAGACCCTTTCCGATCTGCGCCAGCGGTTCCAGGACCGGGAGCAGAAGGCGATCCAGGTGGTCCGGGAGGAGTGTCTCGGGGAGATGGAGAAGTATATCGCCGCCAATCCGAAGGGGGCGGATCGCGAGGAAGCCCTGGTGCTTCTTCTGCAGCTGGCGAACGACCGGGA
>JAZDJP010000132.1:0-44780 GCA_043803805.1 Planctomycetota bacterium | reverse complement strand
TCATTCTCGACACCAGCGTCATCATTGACGGCCGCATCGCCGACATCGCCGAGACGGGATTCCTCGAATCGAAGGTTATCGTCCCCAAGTTCGTCCTGGACGAACTCCAGGCCATCGCCGACGCCCCGGACCGGCTGAAACGAAACCGCGGACGGCGGGGCCTGGACATGCTCAACCGCCTGCGCCAGAATCCGCGCCTGGAAATCGTCATCCACGAGGGGCTCTACGACGACCACGAGTCCGTGGACGGACGGCTCGTGAAACTCGCCAAGCAGACCGGCGGGCGCATCGTCACCAATGATTTCAACCTGAACAAGGTGGCGCGCCTGCAGGGCGTGGACGTCATGAACATCAACGATCTGGCCAACGCCCTGAAAACCGTCCACCTTCCGGGGGAGGAAATGATTCTCAAGATCATCAAACCCGGGGAGGAGGCCGGTCAGGGGATCGGGTACCTCGACGACGGAACCATGGTCGTGGTGGACCATGGACGGGAATCCATCGGCCGCGAAATTCCCATCATCGTGACGAGCGTGATCCAGACGAGCGCGGGACGGATGGTGTTTGCCCGGATGAAACAGGGTTAAAAGTTTATGTTGACTTATCAATGAAAACATCTCTTTGCCGGTGTTCGAACTCTCGAACTCGTAAACTCGTGAACTCGCGGACTTCTTTTGCGGTTATAATTCCGGCCGCCGGGAAAGGAAAACGTTTCGGTGGCTCCATCCCAAAGCCATTTGTGGAGTTATGTGGAAAACCCATTATATATTTAACAATCAAACGTTACCTTTCCGTAACAGGCCTGTCTCATATTATTGTCGTCATTCCCCGGGATCTCTCGCGGGATTGCCGGAAAATCGTGAATGCCCTCATCCGAATGGATCCACGCATCCGGACCGTTTGGGGCGGCGCAACCCGCCGTCAATCCGTGGGTTACGGCCTCCGGGCACTCATCCGGCAAGGAAACATCCCCCCAGTGACTCTGGTTCACGACGCCGTCCGTCCCTTGGTGTCCGGGAAACTCATCCGCGCGGTGGTCCGTGGCGCCGTGCGCCACGGAGCGGTTCTGCCCCTTCTCCCGGTGACGGATACTCTGAAACGGAGGGATGACCGGGGATTCGTCACGGGAACGGTTTCCCGGGAGGGGCTTTTTCAGGCCCAGACCCCCCAGGGGTTCCGGACCCGTCTCCTGGTGGAGGCCCATGCGCGGGCCGAGGCGATGGATCTCGCCGTCACCGACGACACCCAGTTGGTGGAAGTCCTGGGCCTCGGGCGCGTCGCCGGCATCCCGGGGGATCCCCGTAACGTCAAGATCACCCGTCCGGAAGATAAGGACGCCGCCCGGACTCTGGCCGGTTTTCACTAAAGTATTCCCACCCAACGGACGAAATTGGATTTACGGGAAAAGACGTAGCGCCTTTTGGGAGGGAATCCCGCCATAAGGGGAGAAGGGGCGGGAAAATATCCTCCCGGAAGATTTATATAACGCATTGTATATATGTAATATTTTCCCGGAAATTTCTTGTTGACTTCCTCCCCGCAATCATTAGTATTGCGCTCTGTTTTGTGTCATGTCTTCAGAAAGGGGGTGATGGCCGGGACAATGCGGGCAGTCTTGTGATGCCTCCCGCGTAGGGAGGCGGGGGGCACCTCTCCTCAGGGGGCCCTGGACGCGGCGGGCGTGCCGCCGCACGGCAGTACTGGGGAATGGTTCATTTTTAATCTAGGAGGAAATGATGAAGAAGTACGCATTTCTTGCGCTCGTGCTCGTCATCGGGATGAGCTCGGTCGTCAATGCAGAGACGAAAGGGTTGAACCTGTCGGGTTTGGTGATTAACGACGCGGTCATGGTGTCGGACCGGGATTTCAATTCCGACGTGCCGGACACAGCCGCGTTCCTTCACACGCAGGCCAACCTGAAGGCGGTGGCCGATCTGACGAGCAATGTGACGGGCGTGATCGAGCTCGAAACCGCGGTTGTGACGGGCGGGATGCCGGCGGCCATGGTGGGCGGCGCCGGGGCGACGTTGCAGCTCGAGCAGGCGTACATCGAGGCCAAAGAGGCGTTCCGGAAGGAACTGACCCTCAAGGCCGGCATTTTCGATGTGGTGTATGACCTCCGGGGCAACGGCGACGCGTTCCTGCTTGATCTCAAGCGTAACGCGACGTTCCGCGACCAGCAGGTGGGCGGATGGTTCGCCCGGTGGGAGCAGAAGCCGGTGACGGTGGACGGGTTCATGCTGACCCTGGCCGACGCGGGGACGGTGAACACCAACGTCAGCCTCCTCGGCGCCGTTGTGGATTACGAAAAGGAGAAGAACCTGTTCCGGGCGGCCGTTCTGTATGGCCGGTACGAGGACGGTAACCTTGCGGTTCCTTTCGGCGTTGATGGCTCCTGGTTCCAGCTCGGCCTTGGGGCGGACTACTTCGTCCTCAATGGCGATCTCGAACTCTACGGGGAGTTCGGATTCCAGGCCGGAACCGCCGCGAAGGCGAATCCGGACATTGATCACTCGGGCCTGGCGCTGTATCTCGGCGCGCGGTACAACTTCAAGGTGAATTACAAGCCTTGGATTGACCTGTCGTTCTGGTATTTAAGCGGTGACGATCCGGCGTCCGCGACCGATGCGGACGGGTGGTTCAATCTGGGCCATCTCAACCAGACCCTGATTGTTGAGAATCAGGAGTACGGGTTTGGCGCCGGATTCAACGACAATAATTACTGGACGATCCGGCTCGAGGGCGGATTGGCCCCGACCGACAACACCACCGTGATGGCGAGCTTTAATATGTTCACGTTGGTGGAAGTCCTGGCCGGCGCGGATGACGCCATGGGCATTGAGTTCGATCTGAAGGGCACGTACGCCTACACGAGCGACCTGTCGCTCGCCCTGGGGTTTGGCGTATTCATGCCGGATGACGGAGTGACGGGTGGCGGCGCAGCGACGGATGACCCGACGTTCCTCATCAATTTCGAGACGGCCCTCAAGTTCTAAGCCTCGCGGCGGAAGAACCGAAGGGTTGAAGGAATGAATCCCCCCCGGAGGTGAGAACCTCCGGGGGGGTTCATTTTCCACTTGATGAAATCCCGCTCATGGTGAGCCCTTCGACTCGCCTTGCTCGCTCAGGACAGGCCCTTATGAATATCCGTTCATGGTGAGCATTCCTTAAAAAATTAAAATAAATGTCGAACCACGAACCATGGGCGAGGCGCTTGGCTCATCCTTCGACAAGCTCAGGATGAGCGGATTTGTTCATTGATTCACTCCCTGGGCGAACCACGATCCACGACTCACGAACCACGCCTCGCCCTATCCGCGGTTGACCAGATCGGAAACCGCCTCGACCAGGGAGATGTCGGCGTTGGGGGGAAGCTGGTCGCCGACGTTAAGGATCAACCGGTCGCCGAGGGTGTCCATCAGCCTGCGGGCGTAGTCGCGGACCTCGTCCCGGGTGGCCGCGGCGCAGAACATGCTCGCCGGCACCCCGGCCCAGGCCAGCTGCCGCTCGCCGAGCGCGGCGGCGAGCTCGGCGATGCCGTAGTCGTTCATCGGCTCCGGGGTGATGCCGTCCAGGATGTCGATGCCGGTGTCCCGGACCAGCGGGAGCAGGCCCCGGAGGCGGCCGTCCATGTGGCAGAGCACGGTCTTGCCGCGCGCGTGCAGAAACTCGCACTTGCGCTGGTAGTAGGGCAGCGAGTAGCGCCGGTAGAGATCGGGGCTCACCGACATGCTGTCAACGTTGTCGCCGAAGATGGTCAGGCGCCCCGGGCACCGTCCGACGATCTCGAAGGCGGGTTGCTCCGACTCCTCGACGGCGGCCATCAGCCCCTGGCACTCGTCCGGCGAGTCCAGCAGCGCGAAGATCCCGGCGGTCAGGCCCATGTAGTCGTGGATGATCCGGGGCAGCGGCGAACGCGGCAGGACCATCTGACAGGTGCCCTGCTCGCCGACCCAGCCGAGGAGCTTGCGGGCGGCCTCGAAATCCGGCTCGACCACACGGTCGCGGAGCAGGAATTCCACGACCTTGAAATCCTCGACGGTCTTGACCGGGTACTCGACGCGGAAGGGACTCTCCCAGGCGGCGCCGCGGCGCGCGCGCGCGGTGAGCGTGCCGGCCGGGGTGCGGTACTCGGTGACCACGGTGTCCGGGCCCTCGTCGCGCTTGATAATCTCGGCGCGGCGGTGGGAGACCTTGAGGAAGTCGCCATAGACGTGGCGGGGCAGTCCGGCGTCGATGTCCGGATGGCGGTGGAGCCCGGGCAGGTCCAGGCCGCGGTACTTGGCCGGCACCGTGCCCTGGACCGTCCGGACCTGGTGCCAGTAGGAGAGATCCGGGAACCACGGCTCCCGGTCGACCGGCTGGCGGTCGATCCGGGCCATGATCCGCTGGCGGTGGGTCATCGCGGCGCGCGCCATGGGAATCTCCGGTAGATGATGGCATTTTGCATGAAGGACGCCCGACCGCAAGACTTTTCCCGGGATGAACGGCTCACGGCGGGTTGCGGAGTGCTTTCGTTCCGTGCAATCCGTGCTATAATGCCTTTTGGCCGGCCGGGCGGACGCGACAGGGGACTCCGGTTCCCCATCGAGGAAAGTCCGGGCTCCGCAGGACGCGGTGGTTCCTAACGGGAACCGGGGGAAACCCCAGGGAAAGTGCCACAGAAAACACACCGCCGATGGCCCGCAAGGGCTCAGGCAAGGGTGAAAAGGTGATCCCCCGGACCCCCCTGGGGCGAGCGGGAATTCCGCGGAGCGAGCCATCGCGCAAGCGATGGGGAAGCGAGGCGGAACGGCAAGAGCGCACCGCCCCCGCGGCGACGCGGGGGGCACGGCAAACCCCACCGGGAGCAAGCGCGAAAAGGGCGGGCGGCTTGTCCGGCCCTCCGGGGGAAACCCCGGACGCCCGGGTCACGCGCGCTGGAGGCGCCGGGCAACCGGCGTCCGAGAGAAATGTCCGCCGAATACAGAACCCGGCTTACCGGCCGGCCATTCGAGGGACCGGGGGTTCACCCCCCCGGTCCTTCCGATTTCGCGATGACGGAATCCCGGGAATTATTTTTGATTCGGTGAACCGATGGAATCGGCGATCGGCCTCGGCCTCGTCTGGTACGCGATGTTCCTCTTCTCGACCACCTGCCACGAGGCCGCGCACGCCTGGACCGCCATGAAACTCGGCGACCCCACCGCCAAGGAAGGCGGACAGGCGTCGCTCGACCCGCTCCCCCACATCCGGCGGGAGCCGCTGGGGATGGTGGTGTTCCCGGTGGTGACGTTCTTCCTCACCGGCTGGACCGTCGGCTGGGCGAGCGCCCCCTATGATCCGTTCTGGGCCGATCGCCACCCGCGCCGGGCGGCCCTGATGGCCCTGGCGGGGCCGGCGGCCAATCTGCTCCTGATCCTCGCCGCGGGGATCGTCCTCCGGATCGGACTCGACACCGGCGGATTCCACCTGCCGGCGCGGCTCGCCTTCGAGCGCGTCGCGGTCGGGACGGAAGGCGGGCCGGCGGGAGCGGCGGCGACACTGGCCAGCGTGATGTTCTCGCTCAACCTGATCCTCTTTCTCTTCAATCTGATGCCGCTCGCCCCGCTCGACGGGACCGCCCTCTGGGCCCTGGTCCTCCCGGAACGCGCCGGGCGGGCGCTCCTGACGCGGCTCCGGGACCCGGCCGTCCAGATGCTCGCCCTCATCGCGCTCTGGACGGGATTTCGCTTCATCCTGGCGCCGGTGTACGCCGGAGCGCTCCTGTTACTCTACCGTGGGTTGCATTGAACCGACGAGAGAGAAACTCCGCCATCGAACGCCGGCAATAGGGAAGTCGGCGAGTCAGCGAGTCTCGGAGTCCGAGAGTCTGGGAGTCGGATGAAATTCCGAATTCCGGACGTGAGTCCCCCGTTGGTCGCGTGGCGAAGCCGAACGCGATTGGAGGACAACGTCCCCCTCACGGGGAGTGCCGAATGTCGAATTAGAACAATTCACAAAGTGATAAGCCCGGTCATCCTGAGCCTGCCTGCCCCGTGCGTCCACGCCACGGGGTTCGCCCCGTACGTCCTCGTCACGGGGTCGAAGGATGAGCCACCGCTCATGGTTCGTGGTTCGACACTTGTTTTAATTTTTGCGGCAGGCCGAGCCGCTCATGGGCGTGCCGGCGCGTGGCGGCGGAGCGCTCCGGGCGGGAAGCCGAAGTGCTTCCGGAAGAGCCGCGAAAGGTGGTACTCGTCGCCCAACCCGGCCATGGGCGCCACCGTCTTCAACGGCAGGCCGGTGGTCAGGATCAGCGACCGGGCGGCCTCCAGCCGCAGCAGGCGCAGCTCGTCCATCGGCGTCCGGCCGGTGGCTGCCCGGAACTTGCGCAGGAAGTGAAACCGGCTCATCCCCGCTTCGCGGGCGAGGTCTTCGAGCGTGAGCGGCTCGGCCAGCCGCGCGCGCATCAGCGCGCGCGCCTTGACGACCATCTCCGGCTCGGGCCGCTCGGCCGCGGCGCGGCGCGTCTCGGCGACCACGGCGTCCACGAGCCGCAGCGCGACCGACTCCTGCAGCGGCGAGGAGCCGGGCCGCTCGGCCAGGAGCCAGGAGATCAAGAGCGGCACCCGGGCGCGCCCGTCGCGGACCTTGACGGGTAGCGGTGCGGCGAAGTCGGGGTGCTCGAAGGCCACGAAGTACATGTCCACCGGGTCCTGCGCATCGGACTTCTCGTCGTGGACCGTCCCGGCCTGGTAGACAAGGACCTCGCCGGCACCGGCGGTCACGATCCCGCCGCGGATGGCCACGTGCATCCGGCCGCGGACCGGGGCGATGATCTCGTGGAAAGTGTGTGAATGCGCCCGCACGGCCCACCGGGGGTCGGGGCCGACGTGCCCGGCGCCGATGATCCGAGGTTGGGAGGTGCTCGAAGGCTGGTTCATGTGAGCAATTCCAGACAAAAGTTCGCAATCCCGGCCATTGCCCAGACACCTCCCTGCGGGGTACACTCTAGGAGGAAGCGAGGGTTCCCGCAAGCGCGGATTGTAGGGCGGAGGGGCTGTTTCACAAGAGCAAAAGAAGACAATCCATGGCCATATTCTCAAAGATGCCCAAGAGCGAAACCATCGCCGGCCTGGAGTGGCTTTCTCCACGCGTTTCGTATCCGATCTTCACGGTCCGGGGCGACACCTTCCCGCAGACCTGGGCGGCCGACGGCGATATCTATGCCTCGGCCGGCGACCCGCTGTGGGGCGCGGGGCCGGTGGGCGTCGAGGAGCAGAAAGGCTCACCGGCGATGTCCGGGCTCGACGTCCAGAGATTCATGGGCTCGCCGCCGGACCATCGCATCGAGAAAGTCAACGACATGCCCGATTACGTCGACTGGGGCGGGGAGGGCCCGAAGCCCAGCGGGATGATCTCGGTGAGCGGCGCGCTGTACCTGGCCGTTCAGAACCTGCTCGGCAAGAAGCCGCCGGCCCACGGCGAGAAGTGCCAGCACGGCAGCGATGCTTTCATCGTCTGCTCGAAGGACTTCGGCAAGACCTGGTCGCCGGACTTCAAGGAACAGCTCCGCCGCGGGCCGATGTTCCCCGGGTGCACGTTCGGCGGGCCGAGCTTCGTGCAGTACGGGCGGGACTCGGCCGCGCCGGACAGCTTCGTCTATGCCGTTTCCGGCGACCAGTGGGACAACGGCTCCGAGCTGCGCGTGGGTCGCGTGCCCAAGGACAGGATTCTCGATGCCATGGCGTGGGAGTTCGTGTCCGGGCTGGACGCGGCGAACCGTCCCGGGTGGACGCGCGACCTGCACGCCTCCGCCCCGGTGCTCGCGCTCGACCGCCAGCTCAGCCTGCCGGAGATGGTCCGGCTGCCGGGGTCCGGGCGGTACCTGCTCCTGACCTGGCGGCTGCACCAGGACTTCAAGGGCGACACCGGAAGCTCGCTGTTGGTCCTCGACGCGCCGGCGCCGTGGGGGCCGTTCAGCCTGGTGCATTACGAGGAACTCTGGGAAGGCGAGAAGGCGGTCAACCCCTACTGCCCGCGAGTGCCGCTCAAATGGTTCGATGCCAGGAACAACGAGGGCTGGCTGCAATTCTCCGGCAGCTGGGAGCCGGTGGACAACCGCCCGCACTACCGCTCGCACGTCCGCAAGTTCCGGCTGAAGATGAAGGCGTAATCAGGAGGAGGCTCCAATGGCCGAGAAGGTGAAGATCGGTTTCGTGGGCACCGGCGGGATGGGCCAGTGCGCCCATCTCAGGAACTACGCGGCGCTCCCGGACTGCGAGGTGGTGGCCATCGCCGAACTCCGCGAAAAGACCGCGCAGGCCGTGGCGAAGAAGTACAACGTTCCGCGCGTCTACCGCAACCACGAGGAGATGCTCGGGAAGGAGAAACTCGACGGCATCGTCGCCAGCCAGCCCTTCACCCGCCACGGGGTGCTCGTGCCGGAGATCCTCAAGGCCGGCGTGCCGGTTTTCATCGAGAAACCCCTGGCCGGCTCCATCGCCATGGGCGAAAAAATTCTGGGAACGCTCGCCGGAAGCAAGGCCTGGGTGATGGTCGGCTACCACAAGCGCAGCGACCCGGCCACGGCCTGCGCCAAGGCCGAGATTGACCGGCTCAAGGCTTCCGGCGGGATCGGGAAACTGAAGTATCTCCGGATCACCATGCCCGCGGGGGACTGGATCGCCGGCGGCTTCTCCGACCTCATCGGATTCAAGGAGGACAGCCGGCCGCCACTCGATTTTGAGCCGCCCGCGGCGGACATGAGCCCGGAGATTTTTAAACAATACACCGCGTTCGTGAATTATTACATCCACCAGGTGAACCTGATGCGTTTCCTTCTCGGCGAGCCCTACCGGGTCACCTACGCCGATCCCTCGGGCGTGATTTTCGCCGGCGAGAGCGCGAGCGGCGTGCCCTGCGTCATCGAGATGAGCCCCTACCAGACCACCATTGACTGGCAGGAGTCGGCGCTGGCCGCTTTCGAGCGCGGCTACGTCAAACTTGAACTGCCCGCACCGCTGGCTCACAACCGCGCCGGGCGGGTGGAAATCTTCAAGGACCCGGGCAAGGACGTGGCACCCCGGACCATCGTTCCGCAACTGCCGTGGGTCCACGCCATGCGCCAGCAGGCCTTGAATTTTATAGCCGCCATCCGCGGGGAGAAGAAACCGCCCTGCGACGCCGTCGAGGCCCTCGAGGACCTCAAGGTTGCCCGCGAATACATCCGGCTCTGGAAAGGAGTCTGAGCAGGGTCTGTTTCGGAAAAGAGGAATTCATGCCGCTCACGTGGAAGAAAGCGCTGATCGCCGACGAGCGCTACGAGTCCGCGGGCGTCTTCGACGTCAACGGCGACGGGGCGCCCGACATCGTCTCCGGGGCGTACTGGTATGAGGGCCCGGACTTCAAGAAGGCCCACAAGGTCGGGCCGGTGCGGGCCGAGGGGGAGTATTACGACGACTTCTCGACCATCCCCATGGACGTGAACGGGGACGGGCGGATGGACTTCATCACCGGCGGCTGGTGGGGCAACACCCTGCGCTGGCGCGAGAACCCCGGCGACCCCGGGAAGGAGTGGCCCGAGTACGTCATCGCCGAGACCGGCAACATCGAGACCACCCGCGCCTGGGACGTGGACCGCGACGGGCGCATCGAGATCGTCCCGAACACGCCGAACGGGCCGCTGGTGGCCTACAAACTCATCACCGATGCCGCGGGCAAGGGGACGGGCAAGTTCGCCGCCCACAGGATCTTCGACCAGAAGCAGGGCCACGGCTTGGGCTTCGGGGACATCAGCGGCAAGGGGCGCGGCGACTTCGTGATGAACAACGGCTGGCTGGAGGCGCCCGCCGACCCCTTCAGGGACACGTGGGTCCACCATCCGGACTTCAATCTCATGCCCTGGGCGTCGAGCGTCCCGATCCTCGTGGTGGACGTGAACGGCGACGGGAGGAACGACCTCATCGTCGGAAACGCCCACGGCTACGGGCTCGACTGGTGGGAGCAGACGATCGGCGCCGATGGCCGGCGCGTCTGGGCGAAACACCCCATTGATCCGTTCAACGCCCAGTACCACGACATGCAGTGGGTGGACATTGACGGTGACGGAAAGCCGGAACTGGTGACGGGCAAGCGACACCGCGCCCACTGCGGCAACGACCCGGGCGAGTCCGACGATCTGGGACTTTATTATTTCAAGTGGAACGGCGGGAGTTTCAGCAAGCAGGTGATCGACTACGGCCCGATCCGCCAGGGGAAGGGCTGCGGCATATTTTTCCAGATCGCCGACCTGCGCGGCTCGGGGCGGCTGGATATCGTCGCACCGGGAAAAGACGGGCTTTACGTTTTCTTCAACGAGGGCTGTTGACTATGGAACCGCGCGCGGCTCCACGCGCAGTCCTCCGGGTACGCCGCCGGCCCCGCCCGCACCGCGTCCCCGGAACATACTTGAAAACCCGATCCGGGGCGTTACCTTACCCCCGCGATCCCATCCACGGGTCGTTATCGCTGCCACGGGAAATGCCAAAAATGCCCCCGACACACCGCCCGGCGACCATTCTGGAACGGTTGGCCCGCAAACCCCGTCGTTTCGTTCTCGGTCTCCATTCCGGGACATCGGCGGACGGGGTCGGATGGTGCGTGGCGGAAATCCACGGGTGCGGCGAAACGACGCGGTTCCGGATGCCCGCCCACGGCAACTTCCCCTTCCCCACAGCCCTGCGCCATCTTGTTCTGGCGGCGGCCCAGGCGGAAGAATTCCCGATCGACGACCTTTGCCGGCTCAACCTCCGCCTCGGAGAGACATTCGCCGCCGCCGCGGCGAAAATCGCCCGGGCGGCCGGGATTTCCCCGCAACGCCCCGACCTGATCGGCTTTCAGGGGCAAACCATCCGCCACCGGCCTTCGCCAAGGCTCCGACAGGCAAGCCTTCCCGGGGAAAATTCATCCGCCACGTTCCAGATCGGGGAGGCGGCGGTTCTCGCGGCGCGGACCGGTCTCCCGGTGGTGTACGATTTCCGCATGAGCGATCTCGCGGCGGGAGGCGACGGAGCCCCCCTCATGCCGTACCTCGATTATCTCCTGTTCCGTCATCCCCGCCGCGTACGAGCCGTCCTGAACCTGGGCGGCATCGGGAACATCACGATCATCCCCGCCGATTCCGGCCGGAATGACATCACCGGCTTCGACACCGGCCCCGGCAACATGATCATGGACGCCCTCGTGCGCCACTTCACCAACGGCCGGCGGGCGTTCGACCGGGACGGGCGAATGGCCGCACGGGGCCGCGTTGACGAAACACTCCTGCCGGCGCTCCTCGCCCACCCGTTCTTCCGACGTAAACCGCCCAAGAGCACGGGGCGGGAGGAATTCGGAAACGCCTTCCTTCGGAAAATTCTCACGGCGGGCCGACAACGGAAATTATCCCCGGAGGACATGCTCGCCACCGCCACGCGCCTTACGGCGGAATCCATCCGCCGGGCCTTCACGTTCTCCCGGCGGCCGGCGGACGACCTCGTGATCTCGGGAGGGGGGGCGTTCAATCGGACGCTCGTGGCGGAAATCGCGCGGGTCCTGCCGGGAACGCGTGTCGCGACCTCGGACACGTTCGGCATTCCGCCGATGGCCAAGGAGCCCCTGCTCTTCGCGATCCTCGCCAATGAATATGTTTTCGGGATTCCGTCGAATCTCCCCCGCGTGACCGGCGCTCGGCGGGAAACGTCCCTGGGCAAACTGGCGCTGCCGGGGACCTGACGCGAACCCTTGCGAAACTTTTTCTTGCACCTTTCCCCGGCAAAGCAATAATGAGGCCTGTGAAATTCGACACCGAGGAAACCGGGAACATCGCCATCGTCCGCCTGTCGGGGGAATTCTCCCCCCGCAAGGATTGCGACCGCGTTCTCAAATTCTACGAGCGTCTGGGGGAGAACCCGCGCCACGTCATCATCAACCTTGAAAAAGTGAAGACCGTCTCGAGCTGGGTCCTGGCCATCGTCTCCTCCCTCCACAAGATGCTAGCCGAGTACAAGCGGAGAATTTACGTCGTGAAGAAGACCGACGACGTGCGGCTCATTCTGATTGTCGCGGGCCTCGACAAGGACGTCGAGGTCTTTCCCGACGAGGAATCCGCCATCGTCCGGGTGGAAGGTTTTTTCTAGGATCCCCGACGCATGCCAAACCGGCCGGCCCCCCGTGCCGCCCTCCTTCTTCTGGCTCTCGCCCTTTCCGCCGCCCCGCCGGAAAACGGACCCCACACCGAGACTTGGCCGAACGGGAAGAAGAAACTCGAAGCCCGTTACAAGGACGGGAAGCCCGACGGCGACCACACCGAATATTTCGAGAGCGGCGCGAAGAAACTCCATGCCCGCTACCGGAAGGGCGTCCTCCACGGATCTTATGTGGAATATGCCGACGACGGGAAGACCGTCCGGAACGAGGTGTGGCGGGACGGCATCCTCGCCTACCCCCGGCCCTTGGCGGACATCCAGCGCACCATCGCCCTCCTCAAACCCCAGACCATGACCCGGGGCCCGATGTTCATCGTGGCGCCGTCGCCCAAATCCCCGATCGCGGCCGGGACGCTCGCCCCCGCGGCGCTTCAGGCCGCCCTGGCGCAACTCAAAATCTACCGATACCTGGCCGGGGTCCCTTGGGAGGACATCACCCCCAACAATCGTTATAACCAGGAGGCCCAGCACGGGGCGGTGCTCCTGGCCATCCTCGGCCGCCTGAACCACACCCCTCCCAAACCGGACGGGGTATCGGAGGAATTTTACAAAACCGCCCATGCGGGAACATCCCATGGCAATCTGGCCCAGGGGATGGGATCCCTCGTCACCGCCATCACCGGCTGGATGAACGATTCCGATCCCGGCAACATCGCGGCGCTGGGCCACCGCCGGTGGTGCCTCAATCCCCCCATGAAGGAGACCGGGTTTGGCAATTGCGGCGACTTCAACATCATCTGGGCGCATGACGCCGCCCGCAAGGAAACGCCCGATTACGACTTCATCCCATTTCCGGTGCGCGGTTACCACCCCGTCGCGTATTTTCAATCCGACTGGGCGTGGCACGTCAGTTTGAACCCGAAGAAATACCAGAAGCCGGACAAAAACAAGGCCCGGGCGAAAATCTTCCCCCTCGACCCGGCCGGCAACAAGGCCCGCGACCCCCTGCCCCTGAATTACGAAAGCGTGAACAACACCGGATACGGCATCCCGGCCTGCGTCATCTTCCGGCCCGACACGATCCGCGTTTCCCCCGGCGCCCGCTACACGGTGGAACTCGAGGGGATTCAGGATGCCGCGGGCGCCGACACCCGGGTGGAATATTTCGTCGAGTTCTGCAAATAACGACCGGGGAATGCGCCGGATCCCATCCTCATGGCCCAGCATTCGGAGGTTGACGGAACGTCCCTCCGTTCCCGACTCCCGATTCCCCGCAGTGTTTCCGAAGGTGTTTCTGAAATCCGCAATCCACAATCCGCACTTCCTGATTCGCGGCATGACATCATGACAGCGCCTACACGCCTTCCATGCTCCTCCGCCGCAGTTCCCCTTCTCCGCATTCCCGCGCCGGGGTGCGGCCGTCCGTGTCATTTCAGAACATAGCGTCCGTTCTTCAATGTCCCGATGCGCTTGATCAATCCGACCTTCAATTAGTCAAGTATGGGTCAAGTGATTGGTCAAGTCGGCCCGATCCGCGGCGCGTGTCCAGCGGCGGGCAGGGAATGGCGAATTCGAAATTTGCCCGCGGATGAACGGATTCCCGAAATGGTTTTGATTGGGTTCGTTCCGAAGATACAATTCTCGACGTGGCGGAGGTTCCTGCGGGACTCCGCCAGAGGGTTGATGAAGGGAGGTGGCCCATGACCAAAATCGCACGCACGTCGGGGGCCGCCTTTGGATTTCGTCCGGTTTTGGCGTAGTCGCATTCCCGTGATTCCCTGACACATTTCCATCGTTGGTGTCCTGTCGTGCCTGCCGCGGCGTTCTCGCGCCGTGGTTCCGTTCGTCCACCGTTATGAAAAATCGATCCGGCGAAACCGGATTTATGGGAGGTTGCATGTCAAGAGAATGGGAAAATTTCATGGAGCATGTGCAAACCATGATGACATATCCCGAATCCGGTGTGTTGGTTGCGGCGGTTTGCGTGATTGCGTGGGGTATTCTAGCCGCTTTCGCCAAGGAGCCGGAGGATTCCCGTTCGGAAACTGGCGAAATGCGATTTCTTGAATCGGGCAGGCCCATCGAGCGCGAATTGGCCGGCGGCGGGTCGCATTTCTATGCCCTCGCGCTCGAAAAGGGCCAATTTCTCGACGCGGTGGTGGATCAGCGTGGCATTGACGTGGTCATTCGTATTTTCGCGCCGGATGGGGGTCGTCTAGCCGAAATCGATTCGCCCAACGGGACACAGGGGCTCGAACCGGTTCAACTGGAAGCCAATGTTCCCGGGACGTATCGGATCGAGGTCCGTTCGCTCGAGGCGAATGCCCCGGCGGGACGCTACGAAATCAGAATCAATGAAATCCTTTCCACCGGGGCGCATGCGGCGCGTCTGGCCGAAGACCGGAAACGACGGGAGGTTGTCGTCGCCTGGCTCCGGGCGAACGCCCTGCCGCTGGATACGGTAGAGCCCGGTCACGGCATTGAGGATTTGCAGCCTCTTGAAAACGTGTTCCGGGATGTCCGGATTGTCGGCTTGGGCGAGGAAACGCACGGCACGAGCGAGTTTTTCCGATTCAAACACAGACTGCTCGAATTTCTCGTCAGGGAAATGGGGTTTCGCGTACTTGTCATGGAGGCCGGTTATGCGGCTTGCCAGGGCGTCAACGATTATGTGGCGGGGAGGACGGATGATGGCGCGGGGGCTCTCGCCGGGTTGGGATTTGCCGGGTTGAACACAAAGGAGATCCAGGCGATGCTGGATTGGGTGCGGGCCTACAATGCGGGTGTCGGGGAAGGTCGAAAGGTCGAATTCGCCGGTATTGACATCCAGCGGAACGACGCAGGCAAGGAGAAACTCCTGGCGTTTCTCCGGCGGGTCGCGCCGGAGCGTGTCGTCGAAACGGAGGCCTTTTTCGGGGTCAACCTCGAAGAATTGAACATGGCGGCCACGTCGCCGCATGAACGGAAATTCAGGGACGCAATGGAGAAAATCGCCGGACTGAAAACCCGATACAACGACCTGATCGGATTTCTCGAGTCGAACGGAACGCGATTGACGGAGAAAACCTCGCCGGCCGAGTTCGGGCGGATGCGCGAATACGCCCGGGTGATCGTTCAATACCTGGACGCCTACGGCCGTTCGGACGGAAGTCTCGATGCGGCGCGCGACCGGCACATGGCGGACAATTTCAGACGCCTGGTGGAACGCGAACCGGCAGGGACGCGCTTCGTCCTGTGGGCGCACAACGGACATGTTTCCGTTTCCGCGGGCGGCGCGCTGGGCGGCCGGTTGCGGCAATGGTACGGGAATGCTTACTATGCCCTTGGGTTCAGTTTCAACCACGGGGCGTTTCAGGCGCATGAACTTTATCCGAAAGATCCGGCGCGGCGGATGCTGAAATCCTTCCGGGCGGGTCCCGCCCCCGGGAACACGGTGGACGGGGCCCTGGCGGAATGCGGGATCGGTCGGTTCCTCGTGGATTTCCGTTCAACGCAGAAAAACGCCGTGGTTGACGAGTGGCTTTCCACGCCGCATCCGATGCGTTCCATCGGGTCGCTTTACGCGGAAAACATGGCGCGGACGTGTTTCGATCCGGTGATCCCCGGCCGGGAATTTGACGGCTTGGTGTTTCTTGATGCGACGACCCGGGCGCGTCCGAATCCCTCGGTCAAAAACGTCGAACCGGTGGAATAGGCGATTGCGAGGTTTGTTCTCTTTCGCCTCATGACATCATGACCCATGACGTCATGACGGTTCTCACACTCCTTCCGCGCTTCGCCTCCGCAGTTCCCCTTCCCCGCATTCCCGCGCCGGAGTGTAGCCGTCCAAGGGCATGAGTTCGATGTGGATGGCGTCGAGGATATCCGCCGGGTAGGGGAAGAAGGCGTCCTCCACCTCGTCGGCGGGGGTGATCCAGTTTCGCGCGCCGACCACCACCGGCGGCGCGTCGAGGTCGCTGAAGGCGAGGCGCGTGATGGCCGATGCGAACGTGTGGAGGAAACTCCCGCGCTCGCAGGCGTCGGACACGAGAACAATCCGGCGGGTCTTTTTCACCGAGGCGATCACCTTGTCATAATTGAACGGGACGAGCGACCGCGCGTCAATCACCTCGGCGGAAAGCCCGTAGTCGGTTTCGAGAATCTTCGCCGCCTCGAGAGCCCGGTAGAGCGCCGCGCCAACCGTGAGCATTGTGATGTCCGTGCCGGATTTTTTAACGTCCGGCTCGCCGATGGGGATTTCGTACCGCCCCGCCGGGACGCCGCCGGGAGCGAAATCCTCCGCAATGTCGTAGATGCGCTGGCTCTCGAAGAACACCACCGGGTCGGCGCCCGCGAGCGCGGCGTACATCAATCCCTTCGCGTCGTAGGGGGTCGCGGGGAACACCACCTTGAGGCCCGGGACATGGGCGCAGAAGGCGGTCCAGTCCTGACTGTGCTGGGCGCCGTATTTCGACCCCACCGAGATGCGCAGAACCACCGGCATCCGGAGAAGCCCCCCGGACATGGCCTGCCACTTGGCCAATTGGTTAAAGACCTCGTCCCCGGCCCGCCCGAGAAAATCGCAGTACATGAGTTCGGCGAGAACCCGCCCGCCCTCGAGCGCATACCCCACGGCCGACCCGACGATGGCCCCCTCCGAGATGGGGGCGTTGAACAGGCGGTGATAGGGAAGGGATTCCGTGAGCCCCCGGTACACCCCGAATGCCCCGCCCCAGTCTCGGTTTTCCTCGCCGTAGGCGACGAGCGAGGCATCGGCGTGGAACCGATCCAGGACGGCCTCGAAAATGGCGTCGCGGTAGGTGACGCACTGGATTTTCGGAAGCCGGTTTCCCGCGGCGTCCACCCCCGCCCGGCTTTTCCTCGCGAGGGACTTCACCCGCGGATTTTCGCTCATGGGCAGAAGCGTTTCCGGCGTGCGGTCCGGCGCGAGGGACTCCGCGCGGGCGTTCGAGAACGTGACGACGTCGAGAAGGCCGCGGGATTTTTTTAAATCGGCCCGGGGGGAAATCTTCAAATCAACGGCCTTCCGGAAGGCCTTGAGAACGAGGGCTTCCATATTCTGACGGAGGGTGGCGAGGGCGTCCGCGTCCGTGACGCCCGCCGCGGCGAGGGATTTCCCGAACGTCGTCAGGGGATCCACCTCCCGCCAGGCGTCCACCTCCGCCTTTTCCCGGTAAGAACTCGCGTCGGAGGGGGAGTGGCCGCTATAGCGATACGTCACGACGTCGAGAAGCGCCGGCCCGCGGCATTCCTCGAGGATTTTCCGCTTCCGCTCGACGGCGTCCGCCACGGCCAGGGGATTGAAGCCGTCCACACGCTCGGCATGCATCTGGTCGGGATTCACCCCGGCCCCGAGGCGCGCCAGGATTTTAAATCCCATCGTCTCCCCGACGGGCTGGCCGCCCATCCCGTAGAAGTTATTGACGAAATTGAATATCAGCGGCAGGCCCCCGCGGTGGCGTTCGTCCCAGAGTTCCCGGAACTGGTCCATGGTGGCAAAGCAGACGGCCTCCCACACCGGCCCGCACCCGAGCGACGCGTCCCCGATGTTGGCGATGACGACGCCGGGCGCGCCGTTCACCCGCTTGTAAAGCGCCGCGCCTGCCGCGATGTCCGCCGAGCCGCCCACGATGGCGTTGTTCGGGTAGATGCCGAACGGGGGGAAGAAGGCGTGCATGGAGCCGCCCATTCCCTTGTTGAATCCCGTCTCCCGGCCGAAAATCTCGGCGAAGGCCCCGTATAACAAGAAATCCACGGCGAGGTCCTTCGCGCCGCCCGCGGCGTCTTTCTCCACCACGCGGAGGCAGTCGCCGCCGAAGTAATTTTTCATCATGGAGAGGAGCATGTCGTCCGGGATCTTGGCGATGGCGGAGAGCCCCTTGGCCAGGATCTCGGAGTGGCTTCGATGACTGCCGTAGATGTGATCCTCGGGGCCGAGGGGGAGTGCCTGGCCGACGGCCGCCGCCTCCTGGCCGATTGACAAATGCGCCGGGCCCCGGTGGTTGTACGAAATCCCCTTCCAGGCGCCGTGAAGTTTGATTTCGTTCAGCGCCGTCTCGAACGCGCGGAGGATCTCCATGTCCCGCTGGATGCCGAGAAGGGCGGCGTCGGAGCGGCGCCTGCGTTCCTCGGCGAGAGGGCGATTATAAATATTGAGCGGGATGGGGCGGAACATGATCTCCCCCGTGCGGCGCTCGACGTCGGGGCGGATGAACAGGGATTTCGGCATGAGGGTTTCCTTGGAAAGCGGATTCAGGGGTTCGGCGGAGTGACGAGGGTGATTCCCCGCGCGGCGAAAAATCCGGCCCACTCGGCCGGCGGAGGCGCGTCGGTGACGATGGTCTCGACGCGGTCGAAATCCGTGATTTTATAAAGCGAGGGGGTCTCGAACTTGGAATGGTCGGCAACCAGAACCACCCGGCGGGCGTTCGTCCCGGCGAGACGGTAGAGCGTGGCGCTTTCGATGTCCCCGGCCATGAGCCCGGTCTCCCGCGAGAGGCCGTCCGCCCCGATGAACGCGAGGTAGCCTCGGAGTTCCCCGATCGCCGCGGCGGCGAGCGGCCCGGTGGTGTCCATGCGCGCGGGGCGGTACTGCCCTCCGATAATAATCGTCGAAAGTCCCGGCGCGTCGAGTTCCAGCGCCAGGCGCGCCGAGTTCACGATGATGGTAATGGATTTTTTCCCGCGGAGAAAGGGGACCATCTGGAAACAGGTGGTGCCGGAATCCAGGAATATCGTATCCCCGTCGGAAACGAGGCCCGCCGCGAGCCGCCCGATGACTTTTTTCGCGTCGAGGTTGCGGGTGAGTTTGGTGCGGAACGACAAATCATGGGGGCGGAGCAGAGTCGCCCCCCCATGCACCAGTTGAACGGAGGCGACGCCGGCCAGGCGTTTCAAGTCCCGCCGGGCGGTGGCTTCCGAAACGTCGAGCGCCGCGGCGAGATCCCGCGCGCGCACGAACCCGGATTCGTGGATCCGGTTCAGGATGGCTTCCTGACGCTGGCGGGTGGGAATATTCATTATTGCATGCTTTCAATCATTAACATGACGGTATAATGTCATGTAATTGAAATAAAACAATCATTTTCTGGAAAATTTCTATTTGACAGAGGCATTCCCGGGCGTATTATCCGGAGAACCGCGGAGTGAATATCCCATGATTGACATTACAATGCCCAAGCCCGGCCAGACCGTGGAGCAAGGATTGATTGTGGGCTGGCGAAAGGCGGAAGGGGACTCGGTTGCGGCGGGGGAGATTCTCGCCGAGATCGAAACCGACAAGGCCGTGTTCGAATTGGAATCGCCGGGGGCGGGGGTGTTGCTGAAAATCATCCGACCGGAAGGGGCGTCGGCGCCCGTTCATTCGTTGATCGCGCTCCTGGGCGAACCGGGCGAGGACGTGGCCGCCCACCTGGCGGCGCGCCCGCCGGATCCCCCGCCGACGGAGGATGCCCCGGCCCCGGCCTCCGCGCCGGCGGCGCCTTCTCCCGCGAACGTCTCCGCCCCGTCCGCCGCCTCGCGTACGCCGCCCCCGGGCGGGACGATTCGCGCGTCACCCGCCGCGAAAAAACTGGCGAAGGAACGCGGGGTGAATCTCGCCGCCGTGGGCGCCGGAAGCGGCCCCGGGGGGCTCATCACCTCGGAGGACGTCGCCCGATTTTCCGCCGTCCGCGCCTCCGCGCCGACTCCCGCGCGCGCCGCGCCATCGGTGGCCGGACCCGTTCCGGAGGGGGCGGTGCGGAAGCCCCTTTCCCGGATGCGCAAGGCCATCGCCGCGAATCTCACGCTTTCCCGGCAGACCATCCCGGATTTCACGATGGACCTCACCGTGGACGCCGTCCCCGTCGAGGCGTATTATGCGTCCGTCCGGGGCCGGATGAAGGTGGGGCGGAATGATATTCTGCTCGCCGCGGCGGCCCGCGCCATGCGCGACTTCCCGGAATTCCGGAGCCGTTTCGAGGGGGAGACGGTGCTGGAGTTCGCGCGGGCGAACGTCGGCATCGCCGTGGCGGTGGAGGGGGGGCTCGTCGTCCCGGTGGTCGTCGGGGCGGACGAGATGCCGCTGGCGCAACTCGCCGCGGAGGCGAAACGCGTCGTGGAGGCCGCCCGCGCCGGGCGGATGGAGGGGGCCGGAAAGGCCACGCTCACCCTCACCAACCTCGGGATGTTCGGCGTGAAGACGTTCTCGGCCATCATCAACCCGCCCGATGCGGCCATCCTCGCCGCCGGGGCCACGCGGGACGCGGCGGTGGTCCGGGACGGCGCGGTCGTGCCCGGCCGGGTGCTCACGTTCACCCTCGTTTCGGATCATCGTTTGATTGACGGGGTGGTCGCGGCGAAATTCCTCGCGCGGTTCCGGGAGATTCTCGAAAAACCGGAGATCCTTGAGGCTGCGCTGTGACAACGCGGAATATGCTGGCGCGGTGTTGATCCGAGTTGGTTGTTCGGTGGTCTTTCTTTTTCGTGATTTCGCGGTCCTTTCGCGTTTTCGTGGTGTGATTTGAGCAAGACATTCACCGGTTTCGGATTCGGCCCCATCCAGAGCGCGTTATTTCTATACGAGGCCTGGGCCTCCGGGAATTTCTCCCGTCTTGTTGTCGCCGAGGTGGACAAAACGGTTGTCGCCGCGGTGCGCAACAACCACGGCCGCTATGTCGTCAACATCGCCCGGCGGGAGCGCGTGGACCGGGCGGAGGTCGGTCCGGTCGAGATACTGAACCCGCTCGATCCAACCGATCGCCGGCAACTCGTGGCGGCGGTGGCGGAATCGTCGGAACTCGCGACGGCCCTCCCGAGCGTGGATTTTTTTGACCGGGGAGAGAGTTCCGTCGCGGCGGTCCTCGCGGAAGGGCTTCTCGCCCGGCGCGATATTCCGGCGCCGGTGATTTACGCCGCCGAGAACCACAATCACGCCGCGGAAATTCTGGCGGAGGCCGTCGCCCGCCGGGCGGGGGGACGCGTCCCGGGAAATCCGGTTTTTCTCAATACCGTCATCGGGAAAATGAGCGGGGTTCTCACGGACCCGGCGGAAATCGCGGCGCTTGGCCTGGTGACTCTGACGCCGGGATTTCCCCGGGCCGTCCTCGTCGAGGAGTTCAACCGGATTCTCGTCAGCCGCCCGTCGTCGCCGGAGGTGCGCCGGGGAATCGGGGTGTTCGCCGAGAAAGACGACCTCCTGCCCTTCGAGGAGGCGAAACTCTACGGACACAACGCCATCCACGCCCTGCTCGGGTACCTCGCGGCGCGGAAGGGGTATGCCACGCTGGCCGGGGCGGGGCGGGATCCGGAACTCGTGGGCGTCGCGCGGGAGGCGTTTCTCCACGAGTCCGGCGCGGCCCTGGTGGCCAAATACGCCCGGCTCGGGGATGCTCTCTTCACGCCGGAGGGTTTTCGCGCCTACGCGGAGGATCTTCTCGATCGGATGACGCGGCCCACCCTGCACGACAGGGTGGACCGGGTGATCCGCGACCCCGCGCGAAAGCTCGGCTGGAACGATCGTATCTTCGGGACGATGCGCCGGGCGCTTTCACAGGGGATCACACCCCGGCGGATGGCCCTCGGCGCGGCGGCGGCGATAATGCATCTGGCGGCACGGCCGGGGGAGGCGGGGCCGGCGGCGCATCTTTTCCGCGATTCCGGGGCGCTCACGCCGGCGGCCGTCGAAAAAATCCTGCGCGCCCTCTGGGGAAGGGAGGCGGATGCCCTCGCGCCGCGTCTCGTGGCGCTCACGGTCGGGGCCATGGAAGTCGTGGATCGTGATTGGTGAGTCGCGGAAAAGAAACCGAAATGGACAGTGGGTGACAAGTCCCCGGAATGGCCCTATTTCTCCCCCGTCCCCGCCGAGAACACCCGCTTTGCCTGCCGTTCGAACCGCGCCAGCAAATCCGAAATCTTGAATATCCGCGGCCCCCGCAGGTAAGAATGCACCTTGTTCCGGAAGGGGCGCGTCCAGCGCGCCGGGACGCCGCGGGCGCCCACGACGGCCCCGACGAGGCTCCCGGCCGTCGCCGCCGTGCAGTCGTTGTCCATGCCCATCGCCACCGTCTCACCGATGACGCGGGTGACGTCTTTTTTACCGATGGCGATACCGAACACGGTGAGGCAGGCGTTGTTAATGGTGTGAACCCGGTGCATGCCCTTGAATCGTTTCTCCACCGCCGCGCGGGCCTGCGCGTAGTTCCGGATGCGCGGGGAAACGGCCAGCGCCCATTTCACGGCCTTCGCGAGCCCGGCGTCACGCGGGATTTCCGTGAGCCCGATTTCAAGCGCCTCGACCGGGTCGTCCACCGCGAACGCGGCGGAAATCGCGGCCGCGAAGAACATCTCCCCGTAGATCCCCTCGCGCCGGTGGGACAGGTACGCGTCCCGCCAGGCGAGTTCCGCCGCCTTCTCCGGCCAGCCGGGGGCGAGATAACCCCATGGATCGGAGCGGATGTCCGCGCCGATCCACTCGCAGTAGGGATTCTCCACCGCGCCGGCCCGCCGCGCGGGAATCCCCTTTTTCAGGTTGTCCAGCGCCACGCGCTCGGCCGTGCAGGCGATGGGGAGCCGCTTCTTCCAGGCGCGGCCCACGTCCGCCACCGTGAAGTCCGGGCCGTAGCGTTCGAGAATGAGTAGCCCGAGAAGGGTGTAGGCGATGTCGTCGTCCACCGGCACGCCGTCCATCCGGCCGCGGGTGTAGTCGCTGCGAAGACTGTACTCGTATCGTTTCCGCCACCCCTCCGGAACCTCTTTCCAGTAGTCCACCGGCGGGAATTTCTCGCGGTTGTCCTTCGCGAGGGATTCCATGTGTTCAATCGTGGTGAACTCGACCGGCGAGCCCAGGATGCAGCCGGCCATGCGCGCGAGAAACGCCCCTTCGAGACGGTCCCGGAAATCGGGGGGGATGGCATTCCACATCCGTCGCGGCCCCGCCGGACGCAGGCGTCGGATGACCGCGAGGGCGTTCGGCCGGTTCCGCCGGGTTTTCGCGGAGGGCGGCAGGCGTTTCAGCGCGGCCACCGCCTCCCGACAGGCCCGGTCCGCCCGGTCGAGGATTTTCCCGACTCCCTTCGACCCGTACTCGTGCCTGAGTTGGGCATAGCGTTCCAGGTTGTCCGCATGGGCGTGGAATTGGGGGATGACGGGATAGGGCACGAGAGGCTCCGGAGGAATGGGGGTTGAGTGGGATTGTACCGTGCGGACCGAGCCGCTCAACGTTTTTCGGCCGGGGCGGGACGGACCATATGGGAAGTTGACGAGTGACCCGCAGGGGCACGGCGCGCCGTGCCCCTACTCAATCCTCCGCCGGTGATAGAGCACCCATTCCACAACCAGTAAAACCGCCGCCGCGGCGAGGAGCCACGGGGCGAGCGGCGCCGACGGCGCGGGCGGGGCCGGCGGGACGGCCGGCCGGCCGGCGGTGCGGTATCGCGGCCGGATGTCCGATTCCTCCGGCGCGTCGAAATTCGCCGCGGTCCAGAACGCCTTGCCTGCGATTTCAAACCGATAGGGTCCCGGGATTTCCGTCCGGGCGAACGTGAAATTCCCGTCGCGGACGTGCAGAGTCCAAGCCGCCTCGGGCCCCCACGGGCCGGCGGGACGCCGGACCGTCACCTCCCGCACGGCCGGCGGCAGGGGCGCGGCGGGTTCCACCGATTCCCCGGCCGAAACGGCGCGCGGCACGGGACGACGGCCGGGCTCGTCAAGCCAGATCAGGATATTCCGGAGGAGTATCGGGAAATCCGGAAGAAGCGCGAGGTTGGAGGCGGCCAGATCCACACCGACGTACACCACTCCGAGGGAGCTCGTCCGCTTCGCCGCGAGGATCGGCCCGGCGGACGTGACGGCCGGGAGCGCCAGGGCCTCCGCCGGCTTCACCACCGTCAGCGTCGGGGCGACAAGATTCCGGAATGAAACGAAGCGCACCAGAGGGTGATCCGCGAGATTGACCGCGATCGCCCCGCCGGGGCGCGTCCCGGCGAGCGCCAGGGGCAGGCGTTCCGGCGGCGACGCCCAGAACAAAAACCGGCCCTCCGTCATCTCCCGGGGCGGGGAAACGCGATCGAATATCCAGATGTCGCGCGGGCCCGGTTTCTCCGGCAGATCCTCCGGGGCGACGACGCGCACGTCCCCGGCGCGCACCACGCCCCCCATCTCGCGAAGCGCCGCCATTAAAAAACCATTGGCCCGGCCCTGCGGCGCGGCCACGACCACCGGCGCCGGCGCGAAGGACTCCGCCACGGCAAACGCGGTGTCGTCGGCCGCCAGGGCGTCCCCCGGCGCCAGATGCGCCGTCACCAGCCCCCGTTCGGAAAGCATCAGGGGATGACGGCGGACGAGCCGTTCGCCGGGAGCGAGTTTTTCGGGATAGACCTTGAACGTCTGGAAATTCAGGGACAGGACCACCTCGACGGCCGTTTCGGCGTCCCCGTGATTTTTCAGGACGAAAAGCACTTCATCCGTGGCCGTTTCCCGCTCCGGCGCGACATCGAAGGCCTCCAGCGAAACATTCGCCGACGCCTCCCCGAACGCCACCACCTCCGCCCCCGACTTCGCCACCTCCGTCGTGTCGGAATCCTGGCCGTCCGTGAGCACGAGGAGCCGCCGGCCGGAGGCGATCTCCCCGAGAATTCCCCGCGCGGTCCCGGCGGCCTCGGCCAGACGGATTGTGACGGCCGAAGGGGCGACGCCCGCCAGAAACGCGTCCAGCGCCCGCGCCGAGCGGAGAGGCCCGCTCGCGGCCGGGGGGCGCGACGAGGTGAGCACCGTCAGGTCCGGGAATTCCGGCAACGCGGCGAGGGTCCGCCGGAGATGCTCCGCCGCCATCGCCAGACGCGTCCGGCCCCCGCGTTCGACCGCCCCCATGCTCGCCGACGTATCAAGGACCACCGCCCATCGCGACTCCCGCGCCGCCCGGGCGGACCAGACCGGCCGGGCGAGGGCAAGGACCAACAGGGCGAGGATCGCCAGTTGCGCCAGGAGCGACAGGATGTGCTGGATTCGGAAAAAAAGCGGATGGGTCCGGTCCCGTGCGGCGGCGCGTTCCCAGAGGGCGATCGTGGGCACCACCTCCCGACGCATCCGCCGGCGGACCAGGTAGAGCAGAATGATCGGCGCCGCGAGGGCGAAACCCCAGAAGGCGATCGGATTAAGGAAGGTCAGCATAGGCCATCCGCCGATGTAGGGGCGGGTTTGAAACCCGCCCCTACGCCAGAATTTTCCGTTCCCGCAGCAACTGCAACACCGTCGCCTCGAACGGCACCTCCGTCGAGACGCTCGCCGACGCGAGGCGCAGGCGCCGGCACGCGGCGAGGATTCCCTCCTGATGCTCCCCGAAGGCCGCCGCGTAACTTTCCAGAAGCCCCGGGGTCACCTCGATGTCCCGGCGCGTCCCCGCCTCGATGTCCTCGATCTCCAGCGCCCCCCGGAATTCGGGCCTTCTCTCCCGGGGATCGTACACGTGAATCACATGAACATCAAACCGCTGGGAGGCCAGAAACGAAAGCCCATCCTCGAAGGAATCCCCCGAAAAGAAATCCGAAATGACCACGGCCACGCCCCGTCCGCGCCGCCCGGAGAATCCGCGGCGGAAACTGGCCGCCATGCGGGTCTCGCCCGCCGGCGCGATGTTCCCGAGAAACTCCAGCGTCGGGATGACGTTTTTCTTGCCCCGGAGATTCCGAAGCCCCTCCCCCGCCGTGTCCGAAAACGGCACCACGCTCGCCCGGTCGCCGTTGGCCAGAGCCAGATAGACAAACGCCGCCGCGAGGCGCCTCGCGTAATCGAATTTATTGAACCGCCCGTAGCCCATGGAGCGGCTCCGGTCAAGGAACACATACAGGTGGATATCCTCCTCCTCCTGAAACTGTTTGAGAACGAGGACGTCGAGGCGTCCGTAGACGTTCCAATCAATATAACGCAGATCGTCCCCGGCGACGTAACGGCGGTAATCGGCGAACTCGAGGCTCGTCCCCCGGCGTTCGCTCTCCTTCTCGGCCCGGATCTCGCCACGGAGGATCTTTTTGGCGACAAGATCCAGGTATTCGAGTTTCTTCAGGAAGTCGCTGTCGAAGAGCAGGGGCATGGAAGCGTGGCTCGTGGTTCGTGAGTCGTGAATCGCAGAAACCCCGGAAGCGTGGATCGTGGGTCGTTGATCGTGGTTCGCAGAAACCCCGCCGTAAATACCGTCGCTCGTCACTCGTGAAGCGTATCTCGCGGAATAAACCAGATGACATTATAGGGGGGCGGGACGGGCATGCAAAATGAAACGGGGGCGGCCTCCGTCCGGAGACCGATCCCTTATAACCGGCCGGGGGCGGATTTCTTACACGATTTTTCCGGAGATGATATAATTCCCCTTCGGTCGCGAAGTCCAGACCTCCTTTTCAAGGGATGCCCTTCTCAAATGGTCCTGCGGCAATGACCCCACCGCCCGAATCCCGGCCGTCCGCCTCGCGTCTGTCGCGGACGCTTTCCGTGAGCGCCTTCACGCTCGTCTCGCGGGTGCTGGGGCTTGTGCGCGACCAGGTGTTCGCGGCGCTTCTGGGCGCCGGGGCGCTGGCCGACGCCTTCGTGGTCGCCTTCCGCGTCCCCAACCTCCTGCGCGACCTCTTCGCCGAGGGCGCGCTTTCCGCCGCGTTCGTCCCCTCCTTCGCCCGGGTGGAGTCCGGGGAAGGGCGCGACCGGGCGTACGTTCTTGGAAATCGGGTCGTTGGCGGCGTGATGGCGTCGGTCGGGGCGCTCGTGATTCTGGCCATGGCGCTGGCGCCGCAAATCGTATCCCTGCTCGCGCCCGGATTCGATCCGGACAAGGCCGCCGTCACCGCCCATCTCGCCCGGATCATGGCCCCTTTTCTGCTCCTGGTGTCGCTGGCCGCGGTGACCATGGGAATGCTGAACGCCCAGGAGCGTTTCACGGCGCCCGCCCTCGCGCCGGCGCTGTTCAACATCGCGGCCATCGCCGTCGGGGCGGGATTGTATCTGTCGGGGGCCGATCCCCGCGTCGCGGTCGTCGGCTGGTCCCTCGGAACTCTGGCCGGCGGGGTCCTGCAACTGGCCGTCCAGGTGCCGCCGCTCTGGCGGCTGGGGTACCGCCCGCGGCCGCGCGTCGCGGGGAACCTCGCCGATCCGGGGGTGCGGCGGATCCTCCGCCTCATGGGGCCGGCGACCATCGGGCTGGCCGCGGTCCAGATCAATATTTTCGTGAATACCCAATTCGCCAGTCATCTGCCGGGAGCCAACGCCCATCTCAACTACGCCTTCCGATTGATGTACCTGCCCATCGGATTGTTCGGGGTGGCGGTGGCCACGGTGACCGGCGCGGCGATGGCGCGCTCGGCGGCGGAACGGGACATCCCGGCGCTCCGGACGGGACTCGCCCAGGGCCTCCGGCATGTCGCGTTCCTCACAATCCCCTCCAGCATCGGACTCATCGTCCTGGCGGAGCCCGTCATCCGCCTGATCTATCAGCACGGCCGGTTCACCGGGGAGGACACAGCCTCCACCGGCCGGGCGCTCCTGGGATACGCCCTCGGACTGGTTTTCTACGCCGCCGTGAAGGTGATGGCCTCCGCGTTCTACGCGCTGGATCGCGCGCGGGTGCCTCTCCTGGCGTCCACCGGCGCCGTCGCCACGAACATCGTGTTCAACGCGCTGACCTACCGCACCCTCGGCGTCTTCGGCCTCGCGCTCGGAACGGCGCTCGGCGCCCTGGTGAACGCGGGCGTTCTGGCACTGTTCCTTCATCGCGCGATCCGGAATGACGCCCCGGGGAACAGCATCGCCAATCCGGTTGCCCGCATGCTGGCCGCCGGGCTTTTCATGGGAGCGATGGTGTGGGCGCTTGAACGATGGCTGGCGGGCATGATGGGATATGCGACGACGGCCCGCGAGATCGCCGTGGTGGGAACGTGCGTGATGGCCGGGATCGCCGTTTATGCGGGGATGTGCCACCTGTTCCGGGTGGGCGAACTCGCCGAACTCGCCGGAGGACTGCGACGGCGATTGGGGCAAGGGACGGGGAACGGAGAAGGGCGTTGAAACGGCCGGACGATCATCCCCAATAACATTTCGATGAAGTCCCGTTCATGGTGAGCATTCCCTGAAAATTAATATAAATGTCGAACCACGAACCATGAGCGAGACGCATGGCTCATCCTTCGACCCCGTGACGAAGACGTACGGGGCAAACCCCGTGGCGTGGACGCACGGGGCAGGCAAGCCCAGGATGAGCGGATTCCCTCGTGAATTGTTCTACGGCCCCGTTTGGGGCGGCGCCGGCGAGGGAATGATGATGTCCACGTCCCTGACGTCCCCGAGCGCCGAGAGCGGTTTCCCGAAGGCCTTGTCGTCCCCCACGGCGAGAATCACCACGTTGTCCCCGTCCAGGTAACGCGCGGCGGCGGCGTTGACTTCCGCCAGAGAAAGGGTCGCGATCCGCGTAAACACCCGATTGGCGAAGTCCGGGGGATACCCGTAGAACTCGTAGTGCATACGGCGGCTCACGATGTCGTCCTTCGTGGCGGCCTCGAAGACGAACGTGTTGAGAACGGAATCCCTCGCCTGCCGGAGTTCGTCCGCCGTCGCCCCGGCGGTCTTCAGTTTGCGTATCTCGTCCCGGATGACCCCGATGGCCTCCACCGTCGCGTCGGAACGGGTCTGGCACGCGGCCCGGAAGACGGCCGGGCGATCCTCATAGGGGGCGATGATCGCCCCGCCCACCGTGTAGGCCAGCCCGCGTTTCGTCCGGACCTCGTTGAAGAGACGGGAGCCAAAACTTCCGGAAAGGATCTCGTTCACGAGGATGACCGCGGCGTAATCCGGCGAGTTCCGGCGCAGTTCCAGAAACCGCCCAAGCATGATCTGTGTCTGGTTGACATTCTCCTTCCTCGCCAGGTGGACCGACATCGGGGTCGTTGCCACCGGACGCGCCACCGCCGGCAACTCCCGCCCGTCGCCCTTCCACGATTCGAAGGCGGCCTCGATCCGTTTTTTCATGTCGGCGGCGTTGAAGTCGCCCCAGGCGCCGACGATCATCCCGCGCGGCTGGAAGACGAGGCGGTGGAAGTCGGCAAGGTCTTCCCGGGTGATCCGGTCGAGCGAGGCGTATTCCGACGTGGCGGCCCAGGGGGAGTCCGCGCCATAGAGCAGTTTCCGGAATTCCCGCGAGGCGATCTCGCCGGTGTTGTCGTTCCGCCGGGCGATTTTCGACCGCGCCCGATCGAGGGCCAGTTTCATTTTTTCGGGCGGCAGAGCGGGATTCCGGAGGAGATCCGTGAGAAGTTCGAACCCGCGGCCCACATCCTCCTTCAGGACCGAAAATGAAACCGTGGTGCGGTCGAGTTCCACCCCGATGGCGAGATTGGCGGCGATGTCCTCGAGCGCCTCGTCGAACCGCTCGGCCGGAAGGGTCCCGGTCCCGCCGCTCCGCAGGGTCTCCGTCAGGATGTCCGCCAGTCCCGTCTTCCCGGCCGGCTCGTGGACGGAGCCGCCCCGGAACGCGATTTTCACCGACACCAGAGGGAGTTCGTGGTCCTCGGCCAGGAATACAACGATGCCATTCGGAAGGGTGTGTTTTTCGCAGGGCATGGGGGCAAAGTCGGTCCGTACGGGCAGCGACAACTCCCGCCAGTTCCGCGGAGGCCGGAATCCGGCGCGGGAGTCCGGGGCGCCGTCGCAACCGGCGAGAAGCGCCGCGGCGGAAATGAGAAGGATACTGATGCGGAACCGGTTCATTTCGGCGCCTCCGGTTTGGGCGCGGCGGGCGCGGGCGGCGCCGGAGGCGGCGGCGCTTTCATGCGTCCGACGATGCGGTTCTTCGGAACGAGGTATTCCCGCGCCACGCGCCGGACGTCCCCGGCGGTCACGCGGGAGAGTTCGTCAATTTCCCGGAAGAGTTCCCGCCAGTCGCCCGCGACGCTTTCCGTCCCGGCCAGGCCCATGGCCATGTTGAGATTGGAATCCAGTTCGCGCACCATGTCCGCCCGGACGTTCGTCTTGACGCGTTTCAATTCCGCGTCCGGGACGAGCTCCTCCCGGAGTTTCCCGATCTCGTCCCAGAGGGCCTTCTCGACATCGTCCAGAGTCCGGCCGCGGTTGGGAAGGGCCCGGATTGTGAAGAGATGCGGGTACCGGTGGCCGGGGAAACCGACGAAACTGCCGGCGTTGAGGGCGATTCCCGTCTGGACGAGGTTCCGGTAGAGGCGCGACGTGCGGCCGCCGGAGAGGATTTCATTGAGGATGGCCAGAGGAACATCGTCGGGGTGCAGTTCGTCCGGAACGTGAAATCCCGCCACGAGCATGGGCTGGGCCGGATGTTCGATCTCGAACCGGATCTCCCCCTCCTGCGGGGTCTGGACGCTGATGACGGGAGGAGGGGCGGGGCGCGCCGGGATGCCTCCGAAATACCGCCGGACGAGGGCCTCCATCGCAACGGGATCGAATTTCCCCGCGACGGCGATGACGGTGTTGGCCGGCGTATAATGGGTCCGGTAGAAGCGGAGGACCTTCCGCCGGGACATCGCCTCGAGATCCGCGCGGAAGCCGATGGTCGGGATGCCGTACGGGTGGCCGGGGAAGGCCAGCATCCGGAAGTTCTCATACAGCTTGCCCGCGGGATCGCTCTCGGTGCGCTGGCGGCGCTCCTCGATGACGACGTTCAATTCGCGCGGAAACTGGCGGGGCTGGGTGTTGGCGAAGCGATCGGATTCGAGCGAGGCCCAGAGTTCGGCCTTGTCCGCCGGAAGAGAGACGTAATACACGGTGGCGTCCGCGCTGGTGAAGGCGTTGGTTTCCCGTCCGCCGGCCCGGGAGAGGAGTTGGTCGAACTCGTTCGACACCAGGCACTCCTCGAGCGATTTTCCGAGGGCCTCAAGGCGTTTTTTGAGGGCTTCCACGGTTTTGGGATCGGCTCTTGCGCCCTTGCGCGTTTCGGTCTGGAGTTGCTCCCAGACGTTGTCCTCCCCGGCCTGAAGGGTCCTCTCCTTCGCGAAGTCGCGCGTCCCGATGTCGGGGGTTCCCTTGAACGCGAGATGCTCCATAAGGTGGGCGATGCCCGTTTCGCCGAGGGATTCGTTGACACTGCCCGCCGCGACATAAGTGACGAAGGACGCGATGGGCGCGTCCCCGCGAGGGTAGAGGATGACGCGGAACCCGTTGTCGAGGGTGAACATGTGAATTCGGTTTTCGATGGCGTCGAACGTGTTATCCGGGAGAACGGGTTCGGGAGCAACCGGTTTGGGTGTCGGCGCGGGAATGGGAGATGGGATTGGCACAGACACCGGTGGCGCTTCCCGTTCGGCGGCCTGAACGGCAAACAGGCAGAAGGCAACCGGAATGAGATGAAGGATCCATTTTGTCATGAGGGATGTCACAACCGGCGGAGAGGATAGCAGAAAGACCGACGCGTTCAAGCGTTTCCGGGAGGATATCCGGAAACGCTTCTGGTGGCGGAACGCGGCGGAGATACCGGGGGAAAATTCCAGTATCCGTTGCGCCGTTCGCCTTCGAATCCTCTTGAAAGGAGGTTTGGAAGGGGGATTTTTCGCGCAAGAAGCAAGCCCGGCAAGGAAGCGATTGCGACAGCGGGTCTGCCCCGCGACCCGCCGAGCATGAGCCGACGCCGCATGGCGCCGCTTATTGCGTGAAAAACTGGGCGTAAGAGGATTCGAACCTCTGACCTCTACAATGTGAGTGTAGCGCTCTAACCAGCTGAGCTATACGCCCATGACCAATTCCACTCCGGCAACCGCCGAATAATTAAGGATACCCGAAAAACAGGTGCGTTCAAGATGGATGTCCGCTGAATTCAAGGTCGTGGGGCAAGGGCGGGGCTGATTTTAATAAACGACAAAAAATCCGAGGTGTCATTAAAATTTGCCATTAGTCCATTGACAACATATATACCTTGCTTTACTATGTAGCGTGACGAGCGAGAAATGCTGCCATGGACCACTTTGACAATTGGACCGTGCAAGTTCGCAAGGGCGTCTTGGAACTCTGCATATTGAATGCCCTCGAGGGGGCGGAGCGTTACGGATACGATCTGGTCAAATCGCTGGTTTCCATACCTGGCCTCGGTGTCACCGAAGGGACAATTTATCCCCTTCTTTCCCGCCTTCGAGTTCAAGGATTGGTAACAACCCGTCTTGAAGAATCGCCCGAGGGCCCTGCCAGAAAATATTATGCATTAACGCCCCAAGGCAAGAGGACCATGGACGTCATGAATGAACATTTGGAGTCACTTGTCAAATCGTGTCGAAGTCTTCGGCATAAAGGAGGGTAAAACACATGGCGGAATGGACTCAGTCGGCAACGGATGCGCTGAATCAATATTTCGAAAATATCCGGGCGAATCTCGAATCCTCCGGTGCGGATCCGAACGAGGTCAAGGATGACATTAAAAGACACATCGAGAAGGAAATCGACGCATTGAATCTTTCAGTTGTCACCGAAGATGACTTGAGGCGAATTTTGTCCCGGGTGGGCGCTCCCGAGATATCGGGCGTGGGGGCTCAGAATTCCCGTCCGGAAACCTCCAAATGGCAATCGAAGGCAGGCGCCGTTTTTAAGTTTACCGCCAAGAGAGTGCCCAAGGTTTTTGTCTTGTTGTTTGGAGTGCTTCTTCCTTTCCTCACGCTGGGGATTGAATATGGCACGCATATGTGCGCCGGGACTTTTTTCGATCCCATCCCCACCATCTGGCATGTGTTTCTTGTCGGGCTCGTACCGGTTACCAACCTGATCATTTGGATGTACGCATGGAGAGAGAAGTCCCCACGCTTGTCAACGCTGGGACTGGTGAACGGAATCGCCATTGGAACATCATTCTTCTACACGATTCTCTTTCTCCCGCTGGTTCCAATGTCTGTCATTGCGATCATGTTCATGGGAATGGGTTTGTTGTCGCTGACGCCGATCCTTTCATTTGTCGCCACCATCTTGAGCCGGCGCCTTCTGAAACAAATCTCCTCGACGGTTGCCCCGCAGGGAATCCCTGGGCTGTGGTGGGGAATATGCATTTCCATCGGACTCCTTATGCTCTTTGAAATGCCAAAGACGTTGACACGTCTGGGCATGGAAATGGCCGCCTCGGAATTCGAAGGGACGAGTCTGCGCGGGATACGCACGCTTCGCAACATCGGAAATGAACAAATCATGCTGAAGATGTGTTACGAGCGGCCCGGGATGGCCACGGACATTATCGGATTCTTGTTCTCCGTCGGGAACCCTGTCAGCCCGGAAAAAGCGCGCGAGATCCATTACCGTGTTACGGGCATTCCGTTCAACACCGTTTCCCCACCGAAACTCACCCTTGGGCGCGGCAGATACGATCCATGGGAAGATTTTGTTTTTGACGAGGGAATCGGAGGAGATGAGGTCGCCGGCAGAGTCAAGGACTTGTCTCTGGCCAGTTCGCGAATGGACGGCTCGGTCGATCCGGATGCGGCGCTGGCATACCTGGAATGGACACTCGTGTTCGAGAATTCCTCCTGGCAACAGCGTGAGGCGAGGGCGCTCGTCGCTCTTCCGCCCGGCGGGGTTGTATCAAGATTAACCCTGTGGATCGATGGCCAGGAGCGCGAGGCTGCGTTCGCGGCCAGAGGAAAAGTCAAAGAGGCCTATAAGGAAGTGGTCAGGCGAAGCAGGGATCCCGTTCTGGTTACCACCAGGGGGCCCGACCGTGTTTTTGTGCAATGTTTCCCGGTTCCACCGAACGGAAAAATGAAAGTACGCGTTGGCATTACCTCTCCGCTATTTTTGGAAAGCTTCGAACAAGGGGTCATGATGCTGCCGTGCTGCTTGGAACGTAACTTTTCAATCCCGGAATCCGTCGGACACGATATCTGGATAGAGTCAAAAAAGCCCATCGTGGCGCAAAAGGATTGCCTGAAGTCGGAAAACCCGAAGAAAGAGTTGTTCGCCATGCGTGGAAAGATGAGCAACTCCTTGCTTGTTGAGAACAGGGCGGTCATCCGAACAGGCAGAACAAAAGAAGCCCTGGAGGCATGGACCAGGGATCCTCTTGCGGAAAACGAACGGGTGGTCCGGCAAACGATCAGAAAGAAAAACCTCCCTGCCCCATCCCGGGTTGTTTTTGTCATTGATGGATCTCGGGGCATGAGGGAAAGAATTAACGAAATCGCGGAGGCGCTACTTCGTTTTCCCGTCGGCGTTGATTTCGGTATTCTGGTCGCGTCCGACGCCGTTCTTGAACTCACGCAACAAGTTCAAGTCGCCAACCCACAGACATTGAGCGCGGCAGCCAACCAATTGAAAATAGTCACATGCCGGGGGGGCTGCGACAACATTCCTACTCTCTCCAAGGCATGGGATCTGGCGGCCGAACGACCCGATAGCGCCATCGTATGGATCCATGGCGCACATCCGGTCATCTTGCAAACCACTGAGCCGCTTCGGCAAAAATGGGAGCGGCGTCCCGACAACCCGCGCCTTTACGATGTGCAAGTCGTTTCCGGTTCAAACAAGGTCATGGAAAACCTTGAGGATATCAGAGTCGTCGAGGCAATTCCGCGAACGGGAACCCTTGCCCGTGATTTGGAGAAATTGTTTTCAGAATGGAGCGGCAACTCCAAACGGCTCGAATATGTCAGAGAAATGGTTTCAAAAGACGTCATGAAATCCCAGGCGAATTCGAAGGAAACGTCATCGCACCTTGCCCGCCTTTGGGCAAATGACAGAATATGGCATTTGTCTTCCACAAAGGACCCCAGGAAGATAGACGAGGCCATCGGTCTTGCCGCAAGCTATCAGATAGTCACACCCGTAAGCGGGGCCGTGGTATTGGAAAATCCGAGCCAATACGCGCAAACCGGACTTCAGCCCGTGGATCCCAACACGGTACCGACCATCCCGGAGCCTGAAACCTGGGCGCTGATCGCCGTGGTGGTGTGTATTTTGGCTTGGTTGTTTTGTCGCCGGAGGCGGGCATGTGGCGCAGCGTGAATAAAGCCAACGGGCTTATTTTCGTACAGGTCCTGGCGTTCTGGCCGGTATGGAGATGGTATTTTATTCGGATGTCGGACTCTTCCGATGAGCCATGGGGGCTACTGGCTCTGGGGACCGCCTTGTTTTTCATCTGTCGCAAGGGGAAAATCGTCCAATCATCCCGATCCCCATCCGCGCTGATTTTCCCCGCTATCTTGATTCTTTTATACGGCGGCACATTCCACCTGTTTCCCCCGTTGATGCGTGCCGTGATGGCGGTTACCGCGATCGCCTTCACAATAGCTGCGCTACGTCCGGGGCGGGCATTCCACCTTGGGACATTGGGGCTTTTCCTGTTAGCCCTCCCTGTGATGCCAACACTCCAATTCTATCTCGGGTATCCACTTCGAATTCTTACCGGGCATGTGACAGCGTCTCTCCTTCAATTGACGGGTCTTCCAGTGATTCAAGAAGGATCCTTGCTTAATTGGAATGGCCGGCTTGTGTGGGTGGATGCCCCCTGTAGCGGCATCCGGATGATGTGGGCAGGGGGCTATCTTGTCTTCACGCTGGCTTGTTATTTCGAAATGAATCCTCTCAAAACAATATGCGCCGCCTTGGTTGCGTTTATTGCGATTCTTCTCGGTAATGTCTGGAGGGCTACGGCGCTGTTCTATGTGGAATCGGGGACAATCGTTTTCCCACCCTGGGGGCACGAACTCATCGGAGTGACGGCATTTCTTTTCACATCCGTAATAATTGTCTTGGCTACCCAGATAATTCAAAGAAGGGTTTCATGCGAGCCATCATTCTCTATCTAGGGGTGTGCGTGCTGGCAGGGGTGGTGCCGTTGCTTCCTTGCCAATCTCGCGTAATAGGAAAAGGGGAATGCCTCCCCCGATGGCCAACTCATTTTCAGGGAAAACCACTCCATCAACTTCCCCTTTCTGCCCGCGAGAAGGTTTACGAGGACGGTTTTCCGGGGAGGATGGCACGATTTACGGATGGTAGCCGAGAAATCGTCATTCGTTGGATAAACGAGCCAACACGAAAACTTCATCCTGCGGCGGATTGCTTCAAGGGGATGGGATATGCCGTGAAGCCAAAGCCCATTTGGATGGACCAAGACCATCACCGCTGGGGCAGTTTTGAGGCAATCCGAGAGGGAGAGACGATCCGCGTTTATGAGAGGATATACGATGAAGGGGGCAACGCCTGGAGTGATATTTCAAGCTGGTACTGGGCGGTATTCCTGGGGCAAACGCATGGCCCGTGGTGGGCAATAACCGTTGCGGAGAAATGAAACGGCGCGTTCTTGAAAGACGTTCCACTGATTCGTTGACATATGGCGAATTAAACTTATTTATTCAACCTCCTCAATCGCCTCCTGCCCGCATATCCTCAACCCTTCTACGCGCTCTTCGCGATCCACGGTTCTACCTGCATCCCCACTCCCCACCCACCCACCACGTTTTTTCTGGAAACGCCTCCCGGTCAACATAGAATGAAATGTTCCATGACCTCCCGCGAACGCGTTCGGCTGGCGTTGTCTCACCGGGAACCCGACCGGGTGCCGTTTGATCTCGCCGCCACCCGCGTCACGGGAATCCATCGGGAGGCCTACCGCAATCTCCGGGATGCCTTGGGGTTGCCGAAAAAGAATCCGGAGATCGGTGACATCAATCAGCAACTGGCGAAGGTGGAAGAGGTGGTGCTGGAGGCCCTCCGGGTGGACACCCGCGGGGTGTTCCCGTCGGCACCTTCCGGGTGGACGTTTCTGCCCCGGGAGGAGGAGGAATACTTTTCCTATCCCGACGAGTGGGGGCTCCACCGCCGGATGCCCCGGGAGGGCGGTCATTATTTCGATCTGGTCGGGCATCCTCTGGCCGGCGCCGAAGGCCCGGAGGCCGTGGCGAAATACCCCTGGCCGGACCCGGCCGACCCGGCCCGGTTCGCCGGGATGGCGGATCGCGCCCGGGCGGCGGCCGGGGCCGGCAAGGCGGTCTGCGTCAGCGGCTTGTGCGCGGGACTTCTGGAAATGGGGCTGTGGCTTCGCGGGTTCGAGCGGTTTTTCATGGACCTCGCGGAGGAATCGGCGTTCGCGGAGGCGCTGCTGGACAAAATTCTGGAACTCAAACTCGCGTACTGGCGGGTCCTTCTGCCGCAACTGGCGGGGAACGTGGATGTGGCCATGGAAGGGGACGATATGGGAACACAGACCGGCCTCCTCGTCTCCCCGGCGGCCTACCGGAAATTCATCAAGCCGCGGCAAACCATCCTGTTTGGTGAAATCAAGAAACTGGCCCCGGTGAAGGTGTTTTATCACAGTTGCGGGGCGATCCGGAAGATTCTTCCCGATCTCATCGAGGCCGGGGTGGACATTCTGAATCCCGTCCAGGCGAGCGCCACCGGGATGGATCCGGTGAAACTCAAGCGGTCGTTCGGAAAAGACCTCGTGTTCTGGGGCGGCGGGGTGGACACCCAGCAGACGCTTCCCGGGGGGACGCCGGAGGAGGTGAAGGATGAGGTCCGCCGGCGGATCGAGGTGTTCGCGCCGGGGGGCGGATTCGTGTTCACCCCGGTGCACAACATCCAGGCGGACGTTCCGCCGGCGAACATTCTGGCCATGCGCGAAGCGCTGGACACATACGGAAATTACGGCGCAAATCGCCAGGGGGAGGCATCATGACGGACTCGACGGGCGGCGGCTCGTTCCGGGAGCGTCTGGAAAGCGGGCGTTTCTGCTACGGGGTGGAACTCGTGACGACGCGGGGCATCGTCCCCGCCGGGACGCCGGCCAAACTCGCCCAGACGGGCGAGGCGCTTCTGGCCGATCCGCGGATTGACTGGGTGTCCATCACGGACAATCCCGGCGGCAATCCCATGCTACCCCCGGACTGGCTGGCGCGGTTGCTCTCGGCGCAGAAGTCGCGGCTGATTCTCCATCTGGCCGGAAAGGACATGAACCGGAACGCCATCGAGTCCGCGGCGTGGCGGTACGCGAGCGAGGGATTCCCGAATATCCTCGCCCTCACCGGCGACTACGCGAAGACCGGCTACGCGGGGCAGACGGCGCCGGTGTTTGATATTGATTCCTGCGGCATCATCGCCCTGCTCCGGGCCATGAACGAGGGGCTCGAGGTGCCCAGCCGCAAGGGCGGGACGGAACGCCTTCCGAAAACGGATTTCCACGTCGGCGCGGTGGTATCCCCCTTCAAAAAATTGGAGGCGGAACTCCTCCCCCAGTATTTCAAACTCCTGAAGAAAATCCTCTGCGGGGCCCGGTTCGTCATCCTCCAGGTCGGCTACGACATGCGGAAGGCCCACGAGGTGAAGTTGTTCCTGGCCCGCCACGGGGTGAAGATTCCGCTGGTGGGAAACGTGTACGTCCTCACGAAAACCGTGGCGGAGATGTTCCACCGCGGGGACATCGCCGGGTGCGTGGTGAGCGCGGAACTTCTCGACCAGTGCCGGAAGTACGCCGCCGGCCCCGACAAGGGGAAGGCGTTCTTCCGGGAGCTCGCGGCGAAGCAACTGGCCGCGTTCAAGGGGATGGGCTTCGCCGCCGGCTACCTCGGCGGGCTGTCCAAGACGGAGGATTTCCTCGAGGTCATCCGGATGGCGGAGGCGTTCGGTCCCGACGACTGGAAGGCGTTCGCGAAGGAGATCCAGTTCCCCCAGAAAGGCGAGTTTTATCTCCATGAGAAGAACCCGGCGACGGGGCTCGGGGACGACGACCGCCTGAATCCGGCCTACACGGCGGGCATGAAAAATCCCGCGCCCACGGCGAACGTCACCCTGAACTACCGGATGTGCCGGCTCGTCCACGCCCAGGCGTTCACGCCGGGGCGCACGGGATTCCAGATTCTTCAGAAGGTGTACCGGTTTCTCGACAAGCATCCCGTGGTGGCCGCCTTCGCCGCCGATCCCATCGAACGTCTGTCGAAGTACGCCATGTTCGGGTGCCGGGAGTGCGGCGACTGCGCGTTGCCGGATTGCGCGTACCTGTGCCCGCTGTTTTCATGTTCCAAGAACCAGAGGAACGGCCCCTGCGGCGGATCGGCGGACGGCCGCTGCGAGGTCGGGGACAAGGACTGCCTCTGGGTGCGCGCCTACGAACGCCTGCGGTGCCACGGCGAGGTGGAAAAGACCTTGACAGCGCCGCTGGTGCGATATGATGCGACGTTGAAAAACACGTCGTCCTGGGCGAATTTCTACCTGGGACGGGACCACGCCCGGACGCCCCAGCCCGCGACGCCGCCCCCGGCGGTGAATCCCGCGGCGGCGCCGACGGGAGCGAAAACCGAAAAACCGGGGGAAGGAGGCGCGAAAATGCCGCTCAAGGGATTGACCATCATCGGGGAGTCCATCAACGATTCCGTCCCGTCCACGAAGAAACTCTACGACGCCAACGACATCGCCGGCCTCCTGGCGCTGGCGAAGACCCAGGACGAGAAGGGCGCCGCCTACCTCGACGTGAACGTGGGCCGGCGGCCACCGGAATTCATGGCCGACATGGTCCGGAAAGTCCAGGGCGTCACCGCCAAACCCCTTTCCATTGATACTCCCGACAAGGCGCTCGCCGAGGCCGGCCTCAAGGCCTACGACAAGGCCCGCGCGGGGGGAAAGATGCCGGTCATTAATTCCATCTCCGCGATGCGCCTGGAGATGCTGGAACTCTACGCCGCCCAGCCGTTCATGCCCATCCTGCTCGTGTCCGAACGAGTGGAAAACGGCGACGGGAAACCCAACCGCACCGCCGAGGAGACCTACCAGACGGCGAAATTGCTCCTCACCACGGTCCGGGAGAGCCGGTTCAAACTGCAAAACAACCAGTGCATCATTGACCCCGGCATCGCCCCCCTCGGGACGGACATGGAGGGGAACCTGAAGCGCCTGCTCGGGGCGCTGAAACTCATCCACAACGATCCGTTCTTCGCCGGCGTCCACATGTCGGTGGGCTTGAGCAACTTCACCGTCATGCTCCCGCCCAAGAAGGCGGACGGGTCGCCCGTGAAGGGGCCGCTCGAAAGCGCGTTCCTGACGCTGGCCATGCCGCTGGGGCTGGATTTCATCATCGGGTCCACAGGCCGGAAGTATGAAATCCTTCCCGAAGGCCACCCGGCCCTCGTCTGCCTGCAGGACATCCTCAAGACCGACGACATGGAGGCCCTCCTGCGGGTGAAAGAGTTCTATTCGTAACCAAAGCCCGCTTCCCGGGATCTGTTTCGACACAAGGGGGTACCGCGCCATGCCGACCGATCTCGAAATCGCCCGCAAGGCCAAAATGCTGCCCATCGAGGAGGTGGCCAAAAAGGCCGGCCTCGACCCGAAGGAGATCGAACTCCACGGCCACCACAAGGCCAAGATCCCCCTCGACATCGTCGAACGGGCGAAGGCGAAGCCTCCCGGAAAACTGATTCTCGTCACCGCCATCACCCCGACGCCGGCGGGCGAGGGGAAGACGACGACGTCGGTCGGCCTGGGCGACGCCCTGTGCGGGATCGGCAAGAAGACCATCACCTGCCTCCGGGAGCCGTCGCTGGGCCCGTGCTTCGGGATGAAGGGCGGCGCGACGGGCGGCGGGATGGCGCAGGTGGTGCCGATGGAGGACATCAACCTCCATTTCAACGGCGACTTCCACGCGGTGACGGCGGCCCATAATTTATTGGCCGCGATGATTGACAACCATCTCCACTTCGGCAACGCCCTGGGCATTGACATCCGGAACATCCCGTGGCGGCGGTGCATGGACGTGAACGACCGGGCGCTCCGGGAGATGGTGATCGGCTTGGGCGGCGCGGGCAACTCCGTCCCCCGCGAGACGGGCTTCGACATCACGGCGGCGTCGGAAATCATGGCGGTGCTGTGCCTGGCGAGCTCGGTGGAGGACCTCCGGGAACGCCTCGGACGCATCATCGCGGCCTACACACGCGACGGAAAGCCCGTCACGGCCAAAGACCTGAAGGCGCAGGGCGCCATGACGGCGCTCATGAAGGACGCCCTCCAGCCGAATCTCGTCCAGACGCTCGAGAACAACCCCGTGTTCATCCACGGCGGGCCGTTCGGGAACATCGCCCACGGATGCAACACGGTCATCGCGACGAAACTCGCGCTGGGGCTGGCGGATTACGTCGTGACCGAGGCCGGCTTCGGGAGCGATCTCGGCATGGAAAAATTCATGAACATCAAATGCCGGTCGGCGAAAATCACCCCGAGCGCGGTGGTGGTGGTGGCGACGGTGCGCGCCCTCAAGTACCACGGGGGGAGCGATCTCAAGGAACTCACCAAACCCAACCTGGCCGCGCTCGAGAAGGGCATGGACAACCTCAAGAAACACATCGAAAACTCCCGGAAATTCGGGGTCCCGGCGGTGGTGGCCATCAACTCATTCACCTCCGACACCCCCGAGGAAATCAAACTCATCCAGGACAAGTGCGCCCACCTGGGTTCCAGCGTCGTCCGGTGCGACCACTGGGCGCGGGGCGGCAGGGGCGCGCAGGACCTCGCGAAGATCGTCGTGGAGACCATCGCGAAAACCAAAACCGATTTCAAACTCACCTATCCCGACGAGATGCCCCTCTGGCAGAAGGCCGAAACGGTGGCCCGGGAGGTCTACGGGGCGGACAACATTCTGGCCGACAAGAAACTCCGCGACGCGTTCAAGGTCCTCCAGGGGACGGAATACGCGACGTTCCCGGTGTGCATGGCGAAGACCCAGTACTCCCTCTCGACGGACCCGGGGCTTCGCGGCCGGCCGAAGAACTTCGACGTGCCTCTGCGGGGCCTCCGCGTCGCGGCCGGGGCGGGCTTCGTGGTGGTTGTCACGGGCGAAATCATGACCATGCCGGGCCTCCCGCGGGCGCCGGCGGCGGATAACATTGACATTGATAAAAAGGGGCACATCGTGGGGTTGTTCTAAAAGAGTTCATGAGTTCGGGAGTTCGGGAGTTCAGGAATTGAGAAGAAGTCGGAAGAAATTTCGAATTCCGAGTGCCGAATTGATTCGGCGTTTCCGCGAGACGAGTGACGATTTTGGCATAGGGGCGAACGGCGCCTACACCTACCGGTGAGTAGGTTCGCCCTCCATCACATAAGGGAAGGTTCATATACCGTGTCAATTGGCGAACGATTGACCCAAGTGAATCGCGGCGAATGGGCCGGACCAATCTGTAGGGCGATGGCAGAGTTTGGTATGTATGTATTTATTTGTGTGATTGTGATTTTATTCGAAAGTCGATTGTACATTCCTGCGGTCTTGTTATCTCTCGTAATACTCAGACAGTTATTGGTACTTCGTATTACGCCAACGATATTTCAAACGCTAGTTTCAGTGGTATTTTATGGCGTGTCGGGCTACCTCATTTGGATAGGCATGTGGATTGCCCTTCTTTTATTGGGGGCGTGGTGGGGCATGGGGCTGGCGGGAGGAATGGCCGGGATGCATTATTTAAAGAAGTATCCCAACTGGTCTTATGTTGGAATTGATCCGTTTGAAGGCATGCTTGATCTGATACCCTTGAGATTACTCACGATCACCTTTTGTGTCTTAGTTTATAGTTTTTCTGGTTGGATGAGGGTTCTTTTCGTGATGTTACTTTTCGTGTTGATGATTTATTATGTGGCACGTTTTACGTCGCGCATGGTTCAACCATGGAGAAGTATCCATTTTGCAGCCATGCATCGTTGGGCATTTTTGTGTGGATGCAAAGAAGGATTGCGAGAATCAACAGGTGTCCAATTGGACGAATCAAAGTGGATTTCGAATTTTACTAAAAATATTCTCCCGAACATTCCGCCGGAAATTATTGATGAGCTTGTTAGAAACTCAACAAAGAGGGCGGCGATGTTTTCGGATAGGCCGTTGTTGGCTGAAAAGATAAGAAAGAACTATTCGATTGCCGAATCCAAATTGGATGACACCCTTACAAAAATACAGGGATTGTTGGTAAAACATCAAGCCATTATGATTATTGCCGAGATCGTTGAATTTGTATTTGGCCAAGACAAAAGAATCGATTACTTGTACTCCGTGGTTAAAGGCGAGGCATGTTGACCTACCCCCAATGCCGAACGGAGTTAAACAAAGAAACGGGAGGGAACGAATGAACTATCGCAATGCAGAAATGAAGATTGATCAACTTGTGAGTTACCTTAACGAGGATAAGATCAACCTAGCGCCCCCATTTCAGCGCGGGCACGTGTGGCCCACGAGAACCCGCCGAAAACTCCTTCACAACATGGTTGCCGGCAAGCCGATACCCGCAATCTTTCTGTACAAGGAAGCATCAGGATCAAAGTACTCTTACAACATTCTTGACGGAAAACAAAGACTGGAAAGTCTCATTCTCTTTATAGGTAGTTCGCGCGAAGACTTTGCGATCCAGAATTGGGAGCGCTACTTCTTTGAGAAATCGGAGCGGAAAGATGGCAACTTCTGGATCGATATGGATGGGATCAAGACAACGTTTAGGCAACTCGGCGAGGTCATGGTGAGAGACTTCCGAGAATATGCTATTCCAACGGTCGAGATGAATCTCGAGGATGAAACGTCTCTAGACGAGGTGATCTCACTTTTTGTTGATATCAACCAGCAAGGAGTTCCTGTTAACCGCTTCGACATTGTTAAAGCGATGTTTAAGAATGATCCAATCCTCAAACAGGTATTCGGGTTATTGGCGGTCGAACAACGACGCGGCCAAGACCTGCTGTATCGGATGATGACAAATGATTTCACACATGTTCTGAAGCGACTACAGGTTGTTTCAAGTCTCTCAGAGAGCAACAGCAGGGTGGATAGAATGTGGGAAAAACTTCTGGAGTTGGCGATATTCGCACTCACACTGCAACATAGGAAACCTGCGGAGATACTCAAGGGTTTCATCAGTCGTAAACATTCCGGACATTATCGCATGACGCGAGCACACAACGCTACCCTTCGGAGAATCTTTTGTTTCTTGAAGACTGCCTACAAAACTACCACTTTGGGCGCTTCGCGATTAGCCACCGATCAAACCCATTTCTATATTATGGCAACCGTGCTAATCAACTCGGACATATTGACATCAATTCCTGCCGACGTTCTAACCCAGAAACTGACTCGCCTTGCTCGGATGTTAGATGCCCCACCGAGGAAACCCACCAACCATACGGAGACGATTGTTAAGAAGTATGTGGGTTTGTCGGAGAAACAGACGACCGACGTTGTGAAAAGGAAAGACAGAGAGTCCCTTTTCAAAGAGATCCTCAAAGTCATCTAACAAGCCGCCAAAAAAAACCGGCGGGGAACAGGGGATGTTCATAAAATCACAAAATTCTCCGACAAAAACCGCCCCACGGGGTCACATCGTCGGGTTGTTCTAAAAAGAAGTCTGGGAGTCGGAAGAAATTTCGAATGCCGAGTGCCGAATGTCGAATTGATTCGGAATTCGGCGTTCGGAATTCGACATTGCTGTCTCGTGTCTCGTCCTGATATAGGTTGACACATGGGAAACGTCAACCAACAGGAGGGGAACGAAGATGAAGGTGGCCATTCGGTATAGCGAAGCGTTCAAAAGGCATGTGGTCAAGGAACCCGAAGGGGGGTAATTTCGGAGTCGGGGAGAAGCCAAAGACCGGTACGGAATCAAAGGTGGCGATACGATACAGTACTGGATAAGACGATACGGATCGGAAGCCATCCAAGGGAGGGTCATTCGCGTGGAAACAACGGGAGAACGGGACCAA
>JAZDJP010000131.1:0-141294 GCA_043803805.1 Planctomycetota bacterium | reverse complement strand
GCGAAGGCGCTCGCGGCGTTGAAGCGTCGAGGCGCGAATCCGCGGTTTCCCCGAAGCGAAGGGCGTCCCGACGGGAGATGCCCCGGCGTGGAAAAGATCAGATTCCAAAACACGTTTGTCTCCCGCGAGAATCGCGATTCTCTGGATTTCGTTATCGAGCTCCCGCACGTTTCCGCGCCAGGCGTGTTCTTCGAGCGCGTGGAGCAGTGATTCTCCTATCGTGGGCGGTCCTTCGGGGTGGCTCGCGTAGATTTTCTTGAGGAAGTGCTTCGAGAGGAGCGGAATGTCGTCTTTTCTCTCTCGTAACGGTGGGAGAGCGATTTCAAACCGCGCCAGCCGGTAAAGCAAATCTTCCCGGAATGTCCCTTTTTTGACGAGTTCGTCGAGGGGAATGTTTGTCGCGGCCACGATCCGCGCCGTGGTTTTCAGGATGCGCGTTCCTCCGACGGGGCGGATTTCGCCCGATTCCAGGACGCGCAAAAGCCCCGCCTGAAGCCGCGCCGGCATGGATTCCACATCGTCAAGAAAAAGCGTCCCCTTCCCTGCTGTCGTGAAAAGGCCGTCGTGGTTGGAGCTGGCCCCTGTAAAAGCACCCTTCACATAGCCGAAGAGTTCCGCCTCCATGAGGGAATCGCTGATGCTTGCACAGTTGACGGCAACAAAAGAATCCCCCGCGCGGGCACTGGATTCATGGATGAGCCGTGCAACGACATCCTTGCCCGAGCCTGTTTCTCCCGTGATAAGGATAGTGGTATCAAGAGGCGCATATTTTTTGATGAGCGTTTTCGCTTTCCGAATGGCGGTGTTTTCGCCAAGAAGCGTCGGGAAGAGGATGGATTCTGATGAATCCGCTGAAAAGGCGGAAGCGGTGTGTGTACACGGGGAGGAGGGCATTTGGGAGGCGAGAGTCCGGAGTTTTTCGATTTGATGAGCGGACATCTCATGCGCCTCCCGAAGTTCGCGAGCAAGGAATCCGGCCCCATAGCGGCCCATGTCGAGGATGCGTTTGAGGAAGACGGCGGCCTGCGGTCCGTTGTTTTCGAGGAGGAAAAGACGCATCCAATGGATGCGAACATTGGGATTGGCTGCCTTGGGATCGAGCATTTCAAGAAGTGTTCGCGCGGCCTTGGGATTGCGAAGGGATAGTTCCGCAGAGACAAGAACTGTGATGGAATCAAAAAGAATGAGATGGGGATTGACGCTGCCTTTGGTCAGCGAAATGGCCTCGCGGGCAAGCGCGCGGGCTTTTTCCAGATCGCCTTGTCCGAGCGCTTTCACCGAGCGGTTGTAAAGGACGTGTCCCGGCGTAAAATTGGGAACGGGAAATTTCTCAAGCGAGGCCAGTTCCCGGTCATATTCCTCCCACTGGCCGGCATCGAAGAGCAGTTGAAAATAAAGCGCCAGCATGGAAGGGGTGCGTCCGGTGGACGGCAGCGCGGCAAGGATGGCAAGCGCCTCGCCGGTCTTTCCGAGTCCGCGATGCAACCGGGCTTTTATAAATTGAAAAGAGTCGGCGAGATTCCGATGACGGGGAATAAGGGATTCGATCTCTGCCAGATCATTTTCCGCAGTGGAGAAATCCATTTCTGAAACAGCGAGATTTGCGCGATTGCCTTTGAGACGTATCCAGAATCCGGTATCGTGCGGGATATCCAGCGAAACCGCCTCATCCATGAGCGCTCGGCAACGGGAATAATTCAAAACCGCCTGGTGCCGGGAGTATTCCGTCAACAACCGGAAGGCTTTGAATTCCGAATGGGGAATATGAGAAAGAAGGTCTTCCATAATTCGGGAGAATCGCTGCGTATCCCCCGCGAGGTTAAGACGGCTGAAAAGCAGAATGCCCATACCGACCAGCAGAAAAAACAACTCCGGATCGCCCGGCGGGTTATTAATCGATTCCTTGAGAAGGGGAAGGACTCTGTCGACGGGAAACGCACCATCGAGGGCATCCGCGGACGCCCGGATGGCACAATAAGATTTTTTTTCGCTATCGGATACCTGTTGCGAAAAATCATCGGTGAGGACGCGGATCTTGACGTAATCCCTGTCGAGGACGGCCCTGGCGAGTGGTGAGAGATGTGGCTTCATGGCGACAAACCGAACCTGTGGTTCGGTTCATTGTAGACCTTTCCATGGGAACTGTCTACTATTTTTCGGAAGCATCAACGATTTTTCGAAAGACTGGCGCGGCATGCGATTTGCTCCTTGTTTGGAATAAATGGAGGAACAAAACATGACCCCCTACGAGACACATGCGGCTCATCCGTTTTTCGGTTTCACACAAGCTCTGGTCGATTATGAAATCCGGCCGGAGCGAACGATCAGTTTCCTTTCGGATGTGGATTTGACAGAGGTGGAGACCATTCGGGCGAGTGTCGGGGACAGACGGAAACCATCATACACGGCGTTCGTCGCCAAGGCGGTGGCTCTGGCGCTTCGGGATTTCCCATACGCCAATCGCCGGCTTTACCGCCGAAGATGGCTGCCATTTTCGGGATGGCGTTTGCAACAGTTTACGAGTTGCGATGTGGCCGTCGCCTGCGAAAGGGATTTGCCTGGCATCGAGGTCGCGGCGTTCATCGATATTCTGCGCGACGCTGACCGGCGTTCCCTGACGGAGATGACGAATTGGCTCCATGCGCTGGCCACGAGCGACGCGTCCAGCAACAAACAGTGGCGCGAGTATTTCTGGATCATCACGCATTTGCCCCACTGGCTGGCGTTGTTTCTGATTCGTTTACCCTGTTTCTTTCCGAAGATGTGGGCGCGCTATCGGGGAGGTGCGGTGTTGATCAGTTCGCCGGCAAAATACGGTGTGGACGGGGTGGTGGGATCCTGGACGGCGCCGTTGGGTGTGTCGTTCGGTCTGGTCAAGGAACGGCCCGTCGTCCGGAACGGCAGGATCGTCGCCTGCCCGACGTTCACGTTTTTGCTCAATTGGGACAGAAGCATCATGGCCGGCGCGCAGGCGGCGCGGTTCTTCAAACGCATCGTCGACATCCTCGAAAACGCGGAAACGGAGATGAAAGAGAATCTCCCGGAAGACGCGGCGGAGAGGAAATGGAATCCGTCCCGCGCGGAAAGAAATCCGGCTGTGTTGTCCCGCACCGTTTGAAAAGGAGCGACGTCATGGGAAAATTCCGGAATCGTCTGCTGGATATCCCGGTATCGATCGGGGAAAGTCCTTCCCGGAAACGCATCCTTTTTATCGGCGAAGCCGTTTCCATGTCGCATGTGGCGCGTCCCGTGGTGCTGGCGAAGTGGGCGAAAGAAGCCGGGTACGCTGTGGTATTTGCCTGTGGAAAATCCTACTGTCACGTCGCGATGGCGGAAGGATTCCAACCGGAAGATATCACAACCATCCCTTCGGAATTGTTCTACAAACGGCTTTTCCGGGGACAGTTCTTCTATACGAAAGCCGAACTCGAAACATACGTCGAGGCGGAACGGAGCTTGATCAGCAGAATCAAGCCGGATCTCGTGGTCGGCGATTTCCGGTTGACGCTGGAACTCTCGACGCATCTTACAGGAATTCCCTATCTCAACCTGATGAACGCCCACTGGAGCCCGGGAAGAAAGCGCCGACTTCCGCCGCCGCGAGGGGGTATTTTTGGCCTCATGCCCCCCATGGTCAGAAATACGCTTTTCCGGATGATCGAACCCATCGCATTCAAACAATTCGGGAAGCCGCTTGACTGTGTGCGGAGACAATACGGACTTCCGGAACTTGGGGATTTCCGGAGACACTACACGGCCGGGACGTGGTGCGGATACATGGATTTACCGTCGCTTGTCGAAGTGGCATCTCTACCGAAAAATCACAGTTACATCGGCCCGGTAATCTGGAAGCCGTTCGGGATGCCGTTTCCATCTGACACGACAGAGAAATCAAATTCCCGGAGGAAGCACGCCTATGTTTCGATGGGGACAAGCGGGGATAACGGCCTGTTACCGGCAATTTTGAAAGCGTTGACAGCGCATGATTTTTCCATCGTCCTTTCCGGAATATCTCTCAGCGAAGAAGCAGGATTGCGAACCGAGGTGAAAGGCTTGTCCGGTCGGTGCATCGCGGCGCCGTTTTTCGATCCGGATGAAATTCTGCAATCCGCGACGCTCACCGTTTGTCATGGCGGAAGCGGAACGGTGTACCAGAGCTTGAAGGCGGGCGTGCCCGTGCTTGCGATACCGGCGAATCCCGACCAGACGCTTGTATCGGAATCGGTGGAGGAAAAAGGCTGTGGGATTCTGCTCGACTCGAGTCGAGCGAATGTGCAACGGATTTCGGAGGCCATTTCGGAACTGACAACGGGAAATCGTTATCAAAAGGGAGCAAGAGCACTTTCGGAGGCGATTCAACGTTGGGACACGCAATCCGTGTGGTTGGGGTTGCTTCATCGTGTTTTTCCGCACGCGGATCGTTCCGCGGAAAAACTTGCGGCAAAACGCGCGCGGGCTTCGGAACGGACAAGGATCCGGTGAAAAGGAGGCGCGACGTGACGGACGTGCTCTTTGTGACGCGTATCGGGCGCAATCGTGACAGCGGATCCGGCGATGTTTTCAAGCCGTTGAGGATGGAGGTGGACGGTCAAACGGCCGATCTCCTGCTTCTTCGCGCCATGGCCGCGGGCCGGGATGTGAAACAGGCCGCCGCGGAACTCGAACGGCAGCGCGCCGCCCAGCGGCTTGTTCCCGTGCTGACTCCGTTCTATATGGAGGACTACCTCCGGCGTCGTGGAATTTCCATGACTGAGATCGGTTGTCTCGACGACGAAACCGGCCGCGTAAAGGAATTCGTCCGGGATGGAGTCCGTGTGATCGCGATCTGCACCACGTGGGTGCAGAGCCTCGGTCAGGCAGAGGAGGTGCGGCGCGCCGTGCGATTGTTGCGTTCCCTGGCTCCCGGCGTGCCGATCGTCGCCGGCGGAATGGGCGTCTTGAAGGGAATCCGCACCCGGCAGTTGCTGACCCAGGACCGGTTGGATGCCCTCCTGCCCATGGGGATTCTGCCACGTATCCTTCCGGGAGCGCTCATCCGGCATGTCGCCCGGAAAACCCTGTCCCGGCACATGCTACTTTTGGATCCCCGAGCGGACGGTTTGCTGGACGCCATGGTCATTGGCGAGGGCGGCGAGGCGGCGCTGGCGGCCATCGCTCAACGCCTCCGTGACGGGCGCGATTTCCGCGATCTGCCGAATTTGGTTCTGCCTGACCCGCGCGGTTTCCGCTTCACTCCGCAGAAATCGGAAGAGGTGAACCTCGACGCCGAAATTGTGGACTGGCGGAGATACGCCGCGCGGCTGGACGGCCACGAGGCGCTTGTCCGAACCGGGGCAGGCTGTCCGTTTCAGTGCGGGTTCTGCGATTTTCGCGGTTTGGAAAGGATGTGTCTGCGCTCGCCGGAAAGCCTGGTCGCCGAACTGCGCACGCTGGCCGAGGCGCTCCCTGCGCCGCGCCGTGTCTTCTTCGTCGGCGACAACCTGGGCGCCAGCCGGCGGCACCTGGCTGAAACCTGCCGCGCCATCATCCGGGAAAAACTGCAATTGAGCTGGCGCGGATTCCTGCGCGCCGACGTCATCGATCCGGAGATCGCGTCCCTCATGGCGGAATCCGGATGCCGGGAATGTCTGCTTGGCATCGAGTCCGGGTCGCCGGACATCCTGGCTAATATGAACAAGCGTCTGGACCCCGAGCGCGCCCTGCGGGGCATCGAATCCCTCGATGCCGCCGGGATCGGGACGCTGAGCACGTTCGTGGTCGGGTTTCCCGGAGAGAACGAAACCACCATCGGACAGACGGTTGCGTTCATCTCCGCCATTCCCTCCGGCACGCGGGCACGGGCCCTTCACCGTTACTACCTGTTCCGTCTGATCGTGTCGCCGTTGAGTCCGGTGGCCGGCCCTGAACAGCGGAAACGGTTCGGACTGGAAGGCATCATCGAAAACTGGCGGCACCGTACCATGAGCGCCGACGGCGCCCGCGCCGCCATCCGGGATATCTTCATGAGGGTCAGGGGACCCTCGCACATCTACATGGAAACGATTCCGGAGGACTGGCCGGTTGCGCAGACACGGCGCGTGATCGAACTCCGGGATCAGGTTCAGAAGGAACGATTGGCGGGAACGAACGCCAACGGGCTTGACCGCATCCTCAAGGCCGTCGCTGAAGCAACACCGGAGATCGGCACTCTGCAGGCCGATGTCGAAAATCACCGCCGGTCGGTTTCAAATATTCCCGCGAGCGTATCCGCCCGCGGGAAGACCGACTTCGCGGTCTTGGGAACAGATGAGGATATTTCGAAAAGGAGGATTTTATGATGAATTCCGCATGCGAAAGCGAAGTGGTTGAAATGACGATGAGGCGGATTTCTTCCAACATCTCCCAGGAGCTTCGGGCGGTGACGGATTCCGTGGCGTCGGGAGTTGTTCCGGAGGTTTCCGAAGAGGTTGTGATCCGACCCGTGCAAAATGATGAGGAGATGGATGAGGTGTACCGTCTCACCCACGACGCCTACGTCGAGCGGGGCTACTGCCTGCCGCAAGTCGACGGACGGCTTGTCCATTATCCGCAGTTGGATCGCATTCCGGAAACGACGGTGCTGGTGGCGTTGGTGAACGGCGTGATTGTCGGAACGAATTCCCTGACGCTGGATGGTCCGGCCGGACTTAACGCGGACCTGGATTTCAAAAACGAGTGCGACACGATTCGGCGGGAAGGCAGGAAGATCGTCTCCTCCTGGCGGCTTGCCACGAAAAGTTCCTGCCACGATGAGCGGACGGTCGTGATGGAGTTGATCCGGGAAACGGTGATTCGCGGGGTGGAAATGGGCGCCCGGACAGGGGTCTTCATACTGAACCCGCGTCACGAGCGCGTTTATCAGAGGTTGCTCAACATGAAAACGGTGGCGCGGAATGAAGGGACATCGGGACTCCAGAACGCCCCTGCGGTTTTCATGCGGTGCGATTTCGAAAATCTTCCGACGTGGTGTCTGGAGGCGGTGGCGCAATGAAGTGATTCAACCGCTCAAACCGCGACGTCCACTTTGTTCTCTCCGATAGGCACATTTTTTTAAAGAAATCCGCCGAACCTTTTGATTTATTGCGTCACTACCTATTAGGAAGGGGGAACAAAAATGACAACCTCAACAAACGCCCGGAAAAACAGAGATGGATTCACGCTGACGGAAATACTGGTTGTCATCGGTATTATCATGGTCTTGATGATGCTTTTCTTCCCTGTCGCGAGAAAAGTCCGCTACATCGCAAAAGATGTCCAGTGCCAGAATTGCCTGAGGAACTGGCATCAGGCCTTGTCGCAATTTGCGAATGATCACCGCGGGGTGATTATGGACGAGTCGTTGTGGCCGCGGGATGAGACATTCGAGTGCCCTTACTGTCATAATCCAAAAAAGATCAGCACCAATTTCCCCTCGTGTCCTTTCTGCGGACGCGCCTTTCGGGATGATCAACGGAAGATCCCCGGAGGGACTGGAGGACGTTACGGCATTATACCCGCCATCCAGCTTGGCGGTTCCGGAGGTGGCTTTGCGCTGGCGTATCGAAAATATATCCCAATCGATGAGAACACCGTGAAAAGCTATATCTGCCCTTTTGTGCTTGAAAACGCAAGAGTCAGCGGCAGATGCTATTTGCAGGGGAAATATGACGCCTGCGACACGACGGAGAAATGGAATCCTTATGAATTCAATGCGAACGGGTGGCGGCCAGTTGGCAGCACAAGAGCCGCCGTCTATAACAACGGCGTCCAGGCCGGCGTCTCCGCCGCCTGGCTGGGAGGTTGCTTCAGTTATGATCTGGGACTTGGATTCAGGGATGCCGACCTGCGCGGGAAGGTATCCATTTCCGCGGACAGCATCGGTTACGATATGAAAGGGAAATTGAACGTCTCCGGTTTTTCCACTTCTCCGACATGCACGATCTTCAATCGCGCTCCTGAATTTTTCAAAGACCCCGACGAAACATGGCTGGCGTGGGATCATTATTGTATTCAATGGATGGACAGCTGTGGAGTGGGCGACCATGGACATCTGCATGATCCGGGGTACGGCAATATTCCGCACCGCGACGAGGGGACGGGTGCCATCACGGGCACTTGGAGAAAACTTGGCAACTGCTTGCACCTGAACGGACGGGTGGATAAACAATACGTTTTTTCCGGCCTCAGTTACTATCCATACAACTACGATCGGTTTCAGAATTAGAAATTCGCAGGGCTATTGCCTTCCCGAAAAATCCTGTCGGTTCGGAATCCGCGCGGATCGGATATGGCTGAGCTTTTTGTTCTTGGAATTCTCCTTTCGATCCGTTTACTTCACTTCCACAATCCCCACGTCCACGTATTGCCCTCCGCTCGTCTGACGGCAGTGGACAGCCATGAGGTTCTTGCCGGGCTTGAGCGCCCTCCGGGCCTCCGCGCTCATCTCGAAAACCTCGTACGCGCCGATGTATCCGCCGGTCTTCGCGGCCGGCTCGCCGTTGATATAAACCTCCACGTTCTCATCATGACACCACCAAACGCAGAGGTTGGAATAAGGACCGGCGGGCAGGATGAATTCCCGCCGGAGCCAGATGTCGGACGTGTTCCATCCGGTGCGCACCACGGCCCCGGGCGTCCCCTGCGTGCCGAATCCGGAGAGCCCCTGCTTCCAGGCCGCGTCGTCGAAACCCGGCTTGAACCAATCGTCCCCCGGTTTCTGAATTGTGTACCGCCAGGTGATGTTCGCGTCTGAATCCGCCGCCGGCACCAGAACCTTCGACACCACGGGCGGCAGCGGCATGGAAATCCAGTCGGTGATCCGGGTCTTGTCGCGGCCGGCGTACCGGTCCCACACCGCCTTGTCGTAAAGCATCCGGGCGAAGACGCCGCCGACCACCGGACGGGCCGTGAAGCCGGTCTTCCTGCCGTTGACGGTGTCGTACCAGTCCGTCATCGGCGAGCGATCCCGCGTCTCGTTGAGGAAGAGGAACACCGGAGACACCAGCGCGTCGAAGTCGGCGCGATCCTGGGTGAGCGTCGCCGTCCAGAGAATCCAGTCGAGCTTGGTGTAACTCTGCCGGTTGTCCAGGGGCAGGCCGTATTTGCCCTGAATCTTCCGGTAGTAGGCCATCTCCTTGCACGCCACCTCTGGGGGAAAGAGATTCAAATCGAGGATGCGGTCCCAGATCAGATTGTATTTCTGACTCCAGGTGCCGGATTTGTCGAACGTGAGCCGGAAGTGGTCGCCGTCGTCGGCCTCCTTGACCCAGCGCCCGGCGAATTCGCGGGCCAGCTTCAGGTATTCGTCGGACTTGACCTTGTCGCTGCGCAGGGCGCAGAGTTTTCCGAACGCGCCGAGGCCGCAAATGGCCTTGACGCTCAGGTTGACGTTATGGGCGAGGTGACCCGCGAAGTCGTCCGTGCAGAGTTGGTTTTCCGGATCGAATCCCTTCTCCTTGAGATACCCGGCCCACGTTTCGAGTTGCGGCCAGTAGAAACCGGCGAAGTCCGCGTTGCCTTCCATCTTGGCCAGCGCGCCGAACAGAATCAGCAGGTTGCCGGACTCCTCGACGGGCATGTCGCCGTTGTAGGTCTGACCGTTGGCGTGCGGGTAGGTGCCGAGGTCGTGCGGAGCGAACGGGCGCTTCCAGTTTTTCCCCGCGGCGTAATTCATGAACGGCACGAGAAACGACTTGACGAGCGACGGACTGAAAAACAGAAATTGCGGCGCCATCGGATAAAACACATCCGAGGTGCCGACACAGCCGTTGGAATGATTCTCCTTGCAGAACTGCATCGGACGCCCGGCGGCGTCGGCGGCGAACTTGCCGGCGGCGAAACACTGACGGTAGGCGAGCGCGCAGATCCTGGCGTACTTCTCGCCGCCGGCGAGAGAGAGATCGGCCATCAACTCCCTGTCGAACGCCGCGCAGCGCTTCACGAGAGGCTCGTAATCCGCCGCCGCGGCCTTGAGCAGGTCGGCGGCCTCCCAGCCGTTGCGGCGCCAGTAGGGCCGCAGATTCTTCTGCATATACCGGATCGAATAGAGATCATCGTAGGCCAGCAGGAATCGGCGGGAAACGGGCTGGGCGGGAACCTCGCCCGCGGAGAAAACAACCGACGCCAGAAGGGATTCCCCGGCCGCCTCGGCCGGTGGCGCGGCGATGTCTCCCCCCGATGCACCGCACTGCAGAAACTCCTCGCGTCCGGACGCGTCCCGCGAAACAATCCGGCTGACGGCATTCATCGAGGCCGGCACGGCCACATAGAAATACCCCCAGTCGATGCGGAGATCGTCCCCCGCTTTCTCCAAGACGGGTTGCTCCCTGGAACCGATTTTCAAAACCGCGAGATCCCCCGCCTTCTCCGCGGCATGCGTCACCACCTGTTTGCCATCGTTCACGGCGATTTCGCCCGCGGCGTCGAAATAAACCTCCACCGCGTGACACCCGCCGTCCACGGCGCGGAATTCGTACGTGAGGTACGTCACCGGGCGCGAAAGCAGATCCATATCCTCCGGCAGTGCCGCCGTCATGAATGTCAATGTCAGCGCCACACCGGCGTCTTCGAAGGTGTAGATGGTTCTCGTCGGCAACACGGCGAGGCTCTTCTGTTTCAACGCGGGAACCTTCGCGGGCTCCGCGCCCATCACGCGAAATGCCTTCCCGTCAATCCGCACCAGACTCGTCAGCCGGTGCCGGTGTCCGGTCCAGTGCGTCGTGTCCACATCGCCGAGGTTGCGGCCCGACGACCAGATGCTGAAATACGGATCACACGCGACCAGCGGCGCGGCGGGCGGCCCCTGACCCGGTTCCCATATCCCCGAACCGGATTCTTCAGCGCCTTGCACAGAGGAAATGGACCATTTACGACACGATACCGCCATGATTATCCACCCCTCCGCGACTTACCAGTTATCCGTCCTGAACGGCGACGCCGGAAGGCCTTCGCGATTGTACAGGTTCGCGCCCTCGGGATTGTGAAAAAAGGCGTAGCGCACGGCGACGGGCGCCTTCACGCCGGGAGAGGAAACGACGACGGTGTTCCCCTGGATCATGGCGTCGGCCCATTCCCATTTTTTGTCCGCCCCGGCGACGGCGAACCACTTGAGCTTGCCGTCCTTTTCCTCCTCCACCGGCGAGCGGCCGGATTTTTTCCCGACCATCAATCCCGTTCCGGTGTGATCGAACAACAGGATCGCCTTGTCGCCCTCGATCTTCATCTCCCGGAAGAGCGGCCCGGACACAACGAGCTCCTTCTGTCCGTAATCGCGGGCAAGCGCCCAGCGGGAAAGACGGACACCGACATCATATTTGTTCTTCGGATGAATGTCCCCCGCCGCGCCGATGTCAATGATGACAGCCATGCCCGTGTTCGGAATCGAAAGCGCCTTCAACTGCGCCGCGCGGAGTCTGGACCAGCCGTCCCCGCCCGCGGGAGAGTCGCCGGACTTCTGGTAATTCGCAAGCTGCACAAAATAGAACGGGAAATCGCCGATCCCCCAGTTCTTTCGCCAGCCACCGATCAGAGCGCACATTTTGTCGTAATAGGAATCACCCTCACCGCCGTTGCTTTCACCTTGGTACCAAATTGCCCCCTTGATCGGGAAACGAACCAGCGGATGAATCATGGCGTTGTACATCGTGCACCAGCCACTCGCCCACGGATGCGCCGGAAGGTTTGGCGCGGGGAGAATCCGCTCGCCTTTCCGGATCGCCTCCCGCGTCTGCGCGATCCATTTCTCCATGCCGTCCATGGCCTGAGGAAGTCCGGCCTGGTAAGCGGAGAACGCCTTTTCCCGGTCGGCAATCACCTTCTGAAAATTGGCAACCTGCCCGATTCCCTCCACCGGCGTCCATGGCTCGATCGGCGTCCCGCCCCAGTTGTCGTCCAGAATACCGATCGGGACCCCGGTTTTCTGATGAATCTCGCGGGCGAAATAGAACCCGACGGCCGTGAAGCCTCCCGCGGTCTTCGGCGAACAGACCTGCCATGGCCCGGACGCCGGAGCGTCCTCCTCGGGATAAGCCGACGTCGCATGATTGAACCGGATTCTTCGAATGCCCGGAAAATCCGCGGCCTTCACATCCTCCGCGCCGTTCAGAGCGCCGTTCAGCGCAAACTCCATGTTGGACTGGCCGGAACACACCCAGAGATCTCCCACGATGACGTTTTTTAGAACGATCGTGTTCTTCCCTGCGACGGACAGTTCGAGATTCGCCCCCTCCTTCAGCGCCGGCAGTTCCACGCGCCAGCAACCTTTCTCGTCCGCTCTAACAGCGGATTCTTTTCCGGCCAGGGACACCTTCACCGGTTCTCCCGGCTCCGCCCATCCCCAGACCCGCACGGGCTGATCCCGCTGGATCATCATGTCGTCGGTGAAAATCTTCGGGAGTCGCACGTCCGCGCGGGCGCCGGATAAAACTGCGACCGCGAAAATCACGGAACATGCCGCCGAAAAAACGTTACGCATGACTGCTCTCCTCGCAATGGATTTCACTTTGCGCCGATCCTGCCGGCGACCTCCGCCGCGAGCGCGAACAATTTTTCCATCCGATCCTGGACGCCCGTGCTCAAAAACCAGAGTTCGCCCTCGCCGTTGCCGTATATGCAATAGCGGATACGCTCGTCCAACGCCTCCCGACAGCGACGGGACAGCTCGTCCCCGAGTTTCGCCTTCTTCGCCTCGTCGAGAAGCGTCTTCTCGATGAAGACGCGCGCCTCGACCTCCTGGGCGTTCTCACGGATCATCTCCGACCGGAACGTGGGAATGGCGCCGTTCCTCCCCATGCCGAAGAACGCCGGATTGCCGTAGTTGATGCAAAGCTGTCCCCAGTACGTCTCGGGATAGCGCCCCGACAGGCGGCCGCCGTTGCCGTAGTGCCAGTTCGCATCGCGCTTTTCCGGCTCGTTCTTCAGCACCGGCCAGAAATCCGCACCCTGCCGTCCGAGACCGCGGGCGCCCTTTGCCTTGGGCCAGATTCCGGCGTTGTAGGCGACGGACCCAAGCCAAGTCTCGTTCACCGTGCGGTAGTTGACCAGCGTCGAACCCGCGCTGAGCTCACCACGCGGGTACGAGAAAAGACGGAAGGAATTCTGCCAGCCGTAACCGTGAGCCTTGTCCGGATCCTCCAAAATGCATTTGATTCCCCAGACCGCCGAACACAAACCGAGTTCCACACCGTACCACTTGTCGCAGTAGTGATGCGCGTGGATGCCCCACTCCAGTCCCGGCGCCGCCGCCGCGACGTTCTTCATCGCCGTTTCCGTGGGCCGGTGATCGCCCATCAATCCGAAGATGAGCGACGATTTTGGAATTCCCCTGGCCTCCAGAACCTTGTACGCCTCTCCGGTCAGCGCCTTCCAGAATTCCACGCACTCCGGAGAATCCCATTTCGGCCCCACGTCCTCCGTCAACTTGCCGTCCGGACCGACCACGGTGATGAGCACGTCGCGGTCGTGAATTTTCTCAGGCCCCGGCGTGAACGTGTTCCCGTGCCCCATGGAATCCGGCGGTTCCCAGGCGTACAGCACCACCACGCCGGATTTGCCCATGTGTTTGACGGCCAGGTCCAGATATTTCTCCGCGATGCTGAAGTCAGGAGCCCACTTGCCGCCGGCGCCTTTCTTCCAGCGCACCATGGCGTGTTCGTTGCCCAGGTGCGTCTTGCGTATGCAGGTGAGGTAGACATTCTTCGCGGCCATCGGCCCCATCAGCGCGAAGGACTTTTCGATAAGCTTCCAGTGCTCTTCACTCCACATCGGCACGTTGTACCCGATGGCCAGCGTCTCCGGCGACTGGAAGATATCGGTATAGGCGATGAAGTCCCGGTGTCCCGGCAACGTCCAATCCGCCACCGTCACTTCCAGCGGCACCGTGACGGCGCCGACCGACGAACTCACATTCACCGAGCCCTGATAGGTCCCGGCCTTGGCGTCCGCCGGAACGCTCACGGTAACCCACAATGGCTGAACGGCGCACGTCCCGCCTTCACGGATGCTGACTTCTGAAGGCGGAACATCGTCCAAACTGTCGAAGGGCTGATCCGATTTCGGAGCCTTGTGCGATAAAGGACCGTCCGGCAATCCATAGCGCACGCGCACCGCCGATGCCGGAATGACTCCCGGCCCCTTCAAATCCGTCGGCGCCGATTTCAAATCTTTAAAGGCCGTCCCGCCGCCGAGCACGACCAGGCCGGCAAATGTGCCATTCCGAACCGCGGAGAAGCGAATGGCACGAACATCCTCACCGGGACTTGGGTAGTCGCCCACCCGCACTTTGGTGAGAGCCGTTTGATTCCACACTTTCAGTCCGGAAAACCTCGGAGCGCTGACGTTCGGCGCCGCGCCGGCACCGGCCAGACTGATGTTGTGCAGAGCCGCCCGCGACCACAGGGCGTGAGCCCGATCATCGTAGGCAGTCAGGTTTCCGTTGACCAGGCGCGTGGCATAGAACTCCCAGGGCGCCACCGAACGGTGAATGGAAACAGCCAGAACATTGAACCCTTTCTTCAACTTCGCCGCCGGCACCGTGAAATTTTCCAGGGTCCGGGTGCGATATTTAACCACCTCCGGAGGCGTGTTGTACTGAACATAACGCAATCCTTTCATTTTCTCGTCGGTGTATGACTCCGGTCTGTCCGGAGAAGCGCCGGCGTACAAACCTTTGCTCCCTTCGATCAAATCCTTGGCGGTCAGTTCCTCCCCGTTGAGGTACACCCGCACTCCGCCCTTGTACATCATCGAAAGTTTCAGATCCGACGGCGTTTCGACCTGAAAACGACTGCGCAGTAAAATCAACTTCCAATCGACCCACTTGGCCTCATGCAAAAGAGGAGCGGTGGTGCGCGCCCACTCGCCGTCGTCAAAATCCGCCTTCATCCAGTCGGCAGAGGTTTCCATCGGTATCCGCCGCATCTCGACCTTCTTGAACGCGATCTTGTCGGCCGGCACGGTATGCACGCCCTCGGGCAACTCGCGGAAACACTGTTTCTCCAGATTCCTGACCTTGAAGTCCCACGTGTAATGCCCCACATCGCCGGAAGGCATCCGCACCTCTTCCGTCTCGCGCACTACCCGCACACGCCACTGGGTGCTGTTGCCAAGAATCGCCTGGCCTTCACCGGCCGATTCAGCGTGAACGCCGCCCGGCCAGAACCCCGCGGAACCCAGGATGATTCCAAACACAGCCACACAAGCCGTCTTATCCATATACGCTCCTCCTTGTAATGCCACGACTATTTGTTCGGAATACGCGCAAATCGAATCCATGTGGATTTGATTCCCTTCTTGCCGAGCTGGTCCCAGAACACCGGTGCGTAGTCCGGCGGCGAAACCGTCGGCGCGGCGAGCTGACAGATCTGCTCCTTTTCCATCCCGATCTTCTCGGCCGGCTCCCACTTGCCGCCCTTCCAGCGGCGGCTGTAAACGTTGTAGTCCTCGCCCTCCACCTTCACGTAGAAGCAGAACACGCTCTCGCCGCTGGCCGTCAGGATCGAGCTACCGAATTTCCCCTTGTCCAACTCCTCGGCCTCCTGCCAGGCGCCGCCCTCTAGCCGAATCGCCGACAATACGGTGTTGTCGTTCTCGGCTCGCGCCAGAAAGATCCGATCCTCGCCCAGAACCGCTTCCGCGGCTTGACTGCCCTTGCCGTTCTTCCACGGCACTTTCTGCGTCGCGCCCCAGGCCTTTCCGTCGTGGGAAGCCCACTGGGTTCCATCGTAAGCTATCACCGCGACCTGCCCCTTGTACGGCGCCAGGAGCGACCCCGCCGCCGGCTCCGCGGGCCACAGCAACACCGTCGCGGGCGGCTTCGGCGGGTTCGGTTTCCCGAGGTCCTCCAGCTTCGGCACGTAGAGCGGCCGCGGGAACTCCTTGATCGAGGCGTCCTTGCACGGCGCCCAGGTCAGCCCGTCGTCGTCCGAGTACTTGCTCCACACCCCGTTCCACCCGTCCGTCCAAACCGTCCAGATGCGCCCCGTGGACAGCCGCAGCGCCCGCGCAGGACCGGGGCACTTGTACTCGTTCTGGTCCACGATGGTCATCCGATCGTACTCCCAGCCGTCGCCAGTGAAACCCAGCCGCCGGAAGAAGACGTCGTGACCCTCCACATAGGAATCGCAATTCTCGGTTCCGACATAATAGAGGTCACCGCCGCCGTCGGAGGAGGCCGATGCGCGCCAGTACCAGTCGTCCAGTTGGACCGGACCCTTGTCCCCGGGCTGCAACCCGCCCCAGGTCTTGCCGCCGTCGAAACTGGCCAACACAACGGTCTGGCTGTATTCTCCCGCGCCGCCCCAGGTGATCTTTGGCGCCTCGGGATGAGGCTTGCCGCCGAAAATCACCAGCAGCCGCTTGTTGTCCCAGGCCACCACCCCGCGCCGGATGGACTGCCCGTAGGTCTCGCCGTTTCCGCCAAAGTGGGCAGGTGCGCAGGCGTGATTGCCTCCCCCTTCGTACACCGTCACCGGCCCGAGCTTCTCCACCGGACCGGTCTCGCGCTTGAACGTCGTCCGGTCGCGCGGCGGCGGGTTCTTGTCCCAAACCCTGCGGGCGAACGGCCGCGGCTCGCCCTCCATCTTGATCAGCTCGCCCTTGACCTCGTCCTTGGCGTCCGGAACCAACAGGCGGATGTTGTCAATGAAGATGTCCGTCTTGCCCTCGAAGCCGTTGAGCCGGATGAACATCCAGTCAATCTTCGACGTGTCCATCTCGGCCACCCGCGCCATTTCAGCCAACGGGTATTCGCAGACCACCTGCTTACCGGCGGGGATTTTGAAAACCGCCACGTCCGTGCGGATGCCCACCGACAATCCCTGTTTGGAAAGGCGGGTGCAGGACCTGTCGCGAACCTTCACCCCCAGGACGGCGGGGGCTTCGCTCGATAACACGTCGAAACGGATTCGATTGTAGACCGACCAGTCCATGGGCTTGTCACCGCTCTTTTCTTTCCAGACAAACGATTCGCGCTGGAAATACCAATCGTACACATCGTGATAACCGCCGAACGGCGGGCAACCGGTCACGAAGGGCTTTTTGGCCTGCTGGCACTTATGATCGGTCAACCGGTACAGAAAGGAATATTTCCCCTGGGTCGCGCCGGTCCGGTACAAACTCATATCCGGATGGTCGCGGGAGCCGTCCGGAACGTAGAGGGTGACCGGCCCATCGTGATCCGCCGGCACCGTGAGTTCGCTGAGGTGATCCTTGACGCGCCAGCCGACGGGAATCCCTTCACCCTCCCAGAATTTGCCGACGAACTTCCAATGTTTTCCGGCAACGGGATCCCGCGAGGCGTTGCCGACCATCTCGTCAGGCTCGAAACTGCGGATGAGCTTGACGCCTTCGGAAGCGGAGACTTCCGTCTTATCGCCGGCGCACGCCGATCCCGCCGCCAGAACGCAACCCATCACTGGAATCCATGCAAGCACCCAAACCGTAAAACGCAACCGGGTCGTCATAAGATCCTCCTTGTCATCCCCTGTTTCTACTTGTTCATCTTCGCCGCAATCTCCGCGGCCAGATGGTAAACCTCTTCGGCGCGCTTCTGCCAGCTCAGGGTCGCGAGTTCGTCCGCGCTCCCGTGGGTGATCACGCAAAGCGCCGTGCGCGAGTCCACGTGCTTCCGGCAACGCTCGGCCAGGTCACCGCTCACCTTGCCGGCCGCCAGCGCGTCCTCGATGAACATGCGCGCCTCCATCTCCTGAAGGCCTTCGCGCAGGGCCTCGATTCTGGGCGTGGAGACGGCGCTGTCCCGGCCGGCCGCCGCCAGGCGCTGCAGGTGCGGACAGCGCAGCCCCGAGCCGGTCTCCGGCCAGCGATCGATCAGCGTTCTTCCCTTATTCACGTTCCAGAAATCCAGACATATCCGCCCGACACCGCTGTCACCCATCAGGTAGGCCCTTTCGGCCGCCGTGCGCATGGAAATCGGCGGCTGGCTACTCGGCCAGATGCGCTGCATCATGAGAGAGAGCATCCCCTTGCCGTCGTTTGGATACCTGGGGTTCAGGCTCGGCAAGGGGCTACCCGGAATGTACATCCACTCGGTAAGCCGATTCGACGGGAATTCGTTCGGCCTCCCGCGCTGGTGCCGGGCGATGTGCCAGCGGACGTCCGGGGCGAGATCCTGGAAAAAAGCCGTCACTTCCCTGCTTATCCCGGCGCAGTGGCCGATGCCGAAGACCCATTCTTTCTCCAGCCCTTTCTTTTGGAGCCGCTCCCGAACCTGCTCGATGAGCGGCCTCCAGAGCTTTTTCGCCTCGTCGGTCACATAAAGCGGCAACTGCAGATCCTCGCGCTTCTTCGTCTCCGAATTCTCGGTGGTCACAAAAACCGGCTGTTTGGCCGGATCCATGAAGAACCACTGGCCGCCGTAATTCACCTGACAGGACACGATTTTCAGCCGGCAGTACTTCATCATCAAGTCGAGGTATCGGTCGAAGATCGAGAAGTCGTAGTCGTAGGAGCCATCGGCTTTCTTGATCCACGTCACCATGCTTTCCTGGTGACCGAATTCCGTGTGGCAGACCAGAGGGACGCAAGCCAGATTGTTGCCCAGGTAGCCTAGAAGCGCCACGGACTTCTCCATGAGCTTCCAGTGCTTCTCGCCATAGAGGGGCACCTTGTACTGCATGGCCACCGACTCCGGCGAGTGGTAGACGCTCATGAAGCTGCGGTAGGGCTGCTCGGGCACGGTCCAGCCCACCACCTCCAGATCCACCGGCACCTTGACCGCCGTCGCTCCGGTCGCGGATATCTCCAGAGTCCCCACGTACTTCCCGGCCGGCGTGCCCTTGGCGACATTCACCGTGATCCACACCGGCTGCACGGCGCTTTTCTCCCTGCCGAATTCGATCCTGTCCGGCGGCGCGTCTTCCAGTATCCTGAACGCGCGCCCGACCCGTTCGGGCGCCACGTCCTCCCCGGATATCAACGCGTAGCGCACCCGGATGCTGGAGGCCGGAATGGTCGCCGGGCCCTTGAGATCGCTCACCACGGCCTTCACGCCCTCGATGGGCGCGTCCGAACCGGCCACGACCACAGCCGAGTAAAAACCGTTGGCGGCGCCGACCAGCCGGATCGGCGCAACCCGATCGTTGGAATCGGCGCACTCGGACTCGTTGAAATGCAGGTGCATGTCCTGGTTCCAGACCCGGAATCCCTTGGGCCGGTCCAGATTCGGTTCGATAACCCCTTGGGCGGCGTCGGCCGCCAGGCGCAGGGCATTGAGCCCGCCGTGCGGCCAGCACCCCGGATGGGAGTCATTGAAGAAACTCTTCTGCATCGCCTCCGGCCGGTGGGCGGCCGCGTGAACCTCCACCGCCAGAACGTTCACGCCCTTGCGCAAATCCTGGACCGGCAGGGCGATCGACTTGATCTCCCGCGCCTCGCGCTTGGCCATGCGATCGACCAGATCCTTCTCGCCCCTGTTGACCCGATTCATCGCCGCGTCATGGAACGGGATGAGCTTCCCTTGGGAGTCCACGTAGGACTCTATCGGATAGGAATCAGCCAAGGTCTCCGGCTTGATTTCCCCCGCCGGCATGTGTTGTCGGAAAACCTCCTTGCCGTTGAGGTAGACCACCACGCCGCCCGCGTACTTCATGCTCAGAGTGAGCTTCCTGACGGCGGCCGGATCGGCCACCACGAACTTGCCCCGGACGCAAATGAGGTGGCGCATGTTGAGACCCCAGATGCTGGCGTGCCCCCGGTAGGCGCCGGGGAAGGGTCCCCGGGCATGCATCCAAGCGGCGTCATTGAAGTCCGGCTGGAACCAGTCGGCCGGCGGCGGCGGGGTCGTGATGTCATCAGGGATGGTTTTGGAAACCGTGGCGGCCGGATTGGAAACCTTGAGAAGTTCCAAGGGGATGACAAAAGGTCCGCGCACACAGAATGTGCGCCAGTATCCATTGGCATCCAGTATGGTCTGGCCGGCCTCGGTGTCGACCTGAGTCGCCGCCGACAAAGCAACCGGCGCCCCCCCGGGATTCGCCGCCTGCGTCACCGCCCAAAGCCCTCCTCCACCCAGCAACAACATGCCCGCCACGAATGCGGCCGCCACCTTCACATTCGCCCAGAACATGGTTTTCATAGTCCTCTCCGCCAAAAAAAACGCTTTCCCTCCACCCGTCGCGGCTGTCGAACCGGACGCGATCGAAACAGAAAGCGATTCCGGCACAGCCGCCTTCGCCTCGTTTTCAAGAAACGTCACCAGCGCCGCCGCGCCCACCACGATGCCGCTTTTGACAATCCGCGCCCGCAACTTGGCTAGGCCTTCGCTCGCGCGCGACTTCATCGTTCCCAGAGGGCACCCCGCCCGGTCCGCCGCCTCTTTTTCGCTGTACCCCTCGAGATAGCGCAGGACAACCGCCTCCCGAAGCACACGCGACAGCCGGTTGATCTCTTCGTCGAGCCGTTTCAACACCTCTTTCATATCCACATCCCCCGCCGGATTTTCGCAAACGGTCTGATGCTGTTGCATGACAGCTTCCTCCCCCCGCCGGGACTGCTTCGCCTGGCGCAATGATTCATACGACACGTTCCGGGCCACGCGGTAAAGCCATCCGGCGAGATTGGTCACCCGCCGGAGCCCCGTCGCCTTTTTGACGAGTACGATAAAAACAGCCTGCGTGGCATCCTCCGCCTCGTGGGTATTCCCCAGCATGCGAAAACACGCGCGGAAAACCATTTGCCTGTGCCGGGAGACGATTTCCGTGAAAGCCGTTTCGTCCCGCGCGTCGCAGTAAGCCGCGATCAATTCCGCATCGGTTCGAATTTCCATAAGCGTCTGCGCCTTACAACGACGACTTGCTGTCACCTGCATCCGCCCCGTTCGACGTGGATGATACGGGTTTGAGTCATGGGCACCCCTCCCTACAAACATATAGTGACATAATAAATCAAAAGGTTCGGTTATTTATTAAAAAATTAGTAACCGTTCAGTCCCCTAAACGGCAACCAGTGTCGGCGCTTTGGCACCGGCACGGTGAGCAGTCAAGTCTCGACGAAGATAATCGAGGACGGGGCGCTTTTGCAAATTCAGCGTTTGAACTGTGGTCAGAATACGCTCGGTGAAGCGGCAACCCGCGGCGCTGTGATTGCCGAAACTGCCTTTGCGCCAGAGCACGGCCGGACGCACCATCCGCTCGGCGTGGTTGTTGGTCGGCTCGACACCTTCGGCTGTCGAAAAAGTCCACAGGGCGCCGTAGATTTTCAGCAAGCGTCTGCAGAAGCGCCTGGTTTTTTTGTCCGTGCCCTTGCTTCCGCGCCGGAGCGTTTTATGGAAACGGATATGTATTGGTTGCAGCCGCGCTTGCAGGGTGGCGCGGTCGATGCGCCCGTCCTTGAAATCCTTCCAGATCGCGAAGACTTCTTTCGCCACCCTGCGGCCCGCTTTGCCCAATGTCTGGGTCGCATCGCCGAGGTCGATCAGCCTTTGAAAATCGCGTTTTGGATGCGCCCAGCAAATTTGCCGCTCGTGAATCGGCAGTTGTGCGTAGGCGCCCCAACGGTCAGAGCCGATGATGCCGCAGATCTTTCCCAGCAACGCCTTCAGTCCGTCCTTGCCTCGTTTGGCGTGAATTTGGAAGACGACGACGGTCACCGTTGCAGCCACCCACAGCCAACACAGTTTGCCTCCCTTGGTCCAACCGGTTTCATCAACGTTTTTGAACGCCGCGGCACGCACGGCCGCCAGCGCCTGAGCGTGAGATTCTTCCAGCGCGGCGCTCATCTCTTGTTCGAGATTGGCCACCGTGCCCAGGGAGATCGGCGCGGCAAAGATCGCCTCCGCGATCTCCTGGACGTTTCGCTTGCTGTCGTGGCAACGCCCACTCAAATACGACAACGTAGCCGCCAGGTTTGGACCCACCGCATGAGCCTGAATTTCTGGAGGAATCTCCGCGCGGGTGCGGTGACCACAGCACGGACATGTGCGTGCGTGCCCCTGATATTCGGTAATTTCGGCCAGCATCGACGGCAGTTCCGCGACTTGATGCCAGGTCGGAGGTGGATCGTTCGGCCCGGGCCCCTTGGGCAGAGGCGTCTGGCAATCCTCACAGATATCGGGCACGTAATGGACCACGCGCTTGATCCGTTCGGGAGGCAACCGTACGCGGCAATAGCCAGAATGTCCGGGTTGACCGCCGGGCTTGCGCCCCGTCGATTCCCTGGCCGGAGGCTTGCGCCAGGGAACATCCGACGATGGGGGCTTCGACGAGTTCGATGAATTTTGGTTAAGACGGGCAGTCAACTCATCAATTTGGACTTTCAATTCAAGAACAAGCGCTTCCAACTCTTCAACACGCTTTTGCAACTTCGCACAGTTGAGGCAACTCGGCTGGACTGGAAATTTGCTCATCCATGATGTATCGGCTTGCTCGCCGAGAAAAAATAGCCATCATGGGGAACTGAACGGTTACAAAAATTAAAATAAATGTCGAACCACGAACCATGAGCAGCGCACGGGCTCATCCTTCGACCCCGTGACGAAGACGTGCGGGGCAGGCAGGATCAGGATGAGCGGATTTATTCATTTGCGACCCGCGCGCGTCGAGGTATTCAGCGATGACGGCGCAGACGGCGTCGCCCCACCGGGCCCGTTTGCGCTCGCCGATGCCCGGGATGGCGCCCAGCGCGGCCGGGTCGCGCGGCCGCCGGCGCGCCAGTTCGGTGAGCGTCACGTCATGAAAAATCACGTAGGCGGGCAGGCGCAGGCGTTGCGCCTCCGCGTGGCGCCACCGGCGCAGGGCCTCGAACAGAGACGAATCCACCCCCGCCAGAGACGCCTCGCCGCGCGCGGTGCGTTTGCGCAGCCGTTCGCGCGTCCGCAGAAGGCGCACCGGACGCTCCCCGCGGAGCACTTCCGCGGCCGCGTCATTAAGATGAAGCACCGGCCGGTCGCCCTCCGTCCGGACGAGCAATCCCTGGTCCACCAGCTGGTACACCACCGCCGTCAGCGCATTGCGGGACATATCCTGGAGGATTCCGTAAGTGGTGAGCGCATGGTGCCCTGTGCGGCGGATTCCCTCGGTGTCCGCGCCCGACAACACGTCCACGACGTGACCGACGCCGAAGCGTTGGTTCACGCGCGCCACGCAGGACAGGATTTTCTGCGCCAGCACCGTGCCGTCGGCGATTTCCTCGACTTCGTCCAGGCAGACATCGCACGCGCCGCAGGTGGCGGATTCATACGCCTGGCCGAAATATTCCGACAGCGCGCGATGACGGCATCGCGCCGACGCGCAGAACCTCTGCATGCCCTGCAGCAGTTCGTGCTGGACGCGCCGCGCCGCCGCGACTTCCTCCGTGTTGTCGTCCCCGGCCGCGTCTTCGCCGTCGTTCCGCGGCTTGTCCAGGAGGGATTTCCAGCGCATGACGTCGGCGGCCGAATAAAAAAGCACGCACTCGGCCTCCAGCCCGTCACGCCCGGCGCGTCCGGTCTCCTGCTGGTAATGCTCGATGGACTTGGGCAGGGAGGTGTGCGCCACGCACCGCACGTTGCTGCGGTCAATGCCCATGCCGAACGCCACCGTGGCCACCACGACGTCCAGCGTCTCGTCGGCAAACGCATCCTGCGTCCGGCGCCGCTCGTCGCCCGTCATGCCCGCGTGGTAGTGCGCCGCGCTCACGCCGCGGGCCTTGAGCCATGCCGCCAGCGACTCGGTATCCTTGCGGCTCAGGCAATAGACGATGACCGCCTCGCCGGGGTGGCGGGCGATCGCCTCCGCGGTCTGGCGCTCCATGTCCTGCTTGGGGAGCACGCGATAGACCAGATTGGCCCGGTCGAACCGGCCCACATGCCGCACCGCGTCGCGGAGACGCAGTTGCCGTATGATGTCTTCGCGCACGCGCGGCGTGGCCGTGGCGGTGTAGGCGTGCACGCTGGCGGAGGGAAATCTCTCGCGGAGCAGGGCCAGTTGCCGGTATTCCGGCCGGAAATCGTGCCCCCAGTGGCTGATGCAGTGCGCCTCGTCAATCGCGAAACGCGTCACATCCAGGTCCTTGAGCACGCCGAGAAAATCGTCCATGACCAGACGTTCCGGCGACACGAAGAGCAGCCGCGTGTCGCGCGCGCGCAAGGCGGTGTGGACCGCCCGGTGTTCCGCGGCGGTCATGGCGCTGTGCAGGGCGGCGGCGGGATAACCGGCCTCGCGCAGGCCGTCCACCTGATCCTTCATCAAGGAGATCAGGGGCGACACGACCACGTCGAGGGTGTTTTCCAGAATCGGCGGAATCTGATAGCACAGCGACTTGCCGCCGCCGGTGGGAAGCACCGTGAGCGAGTCGCGCCGCGCCAGAGCGCAGGCGATCGCCTCCGCCTGAAGCGGGCGCAGGGTCTCGTACCCCCAGTATTGCTTCAAAAGGTCCCGCACGCGCGCCGCGTCGGATGCCGAAAGCGTGGGGGGGGAGGGAGAGGTCATGATGTCCGATTCTACCGCTTCCGCGGGCGTCCGCAATTTTGTTCCCGGCGGGCAATGAGGATATGCGTTTGGGTCGGGAAGGGAAATGTCCCGTCCGCATTGCCGGCCGGCGGCTTATCTCGCCTTGCTCGGACCCGATGAGTATCGATGATCTCTGTAATGGGTGATGCGTTCAGGGTCCGCGACATCCTCCGCGACAACGCCGTTTGCGAGCACGATAAACCGCGTGCACACCCGACGCGCAAAGGCGAGATCATGGGTTGCGATCAGCATCGCGGCGTTTCGTGCGATGAGTAATCCGGCGAGATCTTCTTTGCCGGCCGGATCCAGCGCCGCCGAAGGTTCGTCGAGCAGAAGCAGCGGCGGGTCCGCCACAAGCGCTCCGGCGAGCGCCACGCGCTGGCGCTGACCGTGTGAAAGCCGGTGCGGCGCACGGGAGGCGAGTTGCGCAATACCGAGCGATTCCATCACGGCGATCGATTCCCGGCGCGCCTCGCTCCGCGGAATTCCTTTTCGTTCCAATGTGTAGGCGACATCGTCCAACACGTTGGGGAAAAGGATCTGATCGTCCGGCACGCTGAAAAGAAAGCCCGTGCGATCGCGGATCGTTCGCTCGGTGCTCGAGGAAAGTGGCGTGCCGAGGATGGAAATTGCCCCCTCAAACGGAACGAGTCCCACGGCGGCGTACAGCAGGGTCGTTTTCCCGGCGCCATTCAGTCCCACGAGCGCGACGTGTTCCCCCGGCGGGATGACGAAGGAGATGGCGTCGAGCACAACCGGGCCCCCGGGTTCATGGCAGACCGACACGTTCTGAAAGGTGATCGCCGTGGTCATGACCTCGGTCCCCAGCGGAGCGTCAGGGCGATTCCAAGGAGTATCAGGGCGGCGACGGTGGAAAGGATATCGAATGCGGACAGGCGTTTGCCTGAAGAAACAAACGAATTCGCGCCAAGGCCGCGAAGCGTCATGGCCAGAGCGACGCGTTCGGCGCGGTGGGCAATGCGCAGGAGCCAGGCCGTGGGAAGGGAGGAAAAAAGACGCATGCGGAGCATGCCTCCCGACGGCGCGCCACGAACCTTGATGGCGCACGCCATCCGGCGGGATTCGGTTTCGAGCGTGGCGGTCTGATGGACGATTTGAATGAGAAGGGAAGTCAGCGCCTCCGGAAGCGGCAATGCGGAAAGGGCGTCGTGCGCTTCCGATAAATCCAAACTCGCGATGGTTGAAATCGAGAGGAAGAGGCAGATTGTTCCGTGTAGAAATATTTCCAGCGGAACGGTCCATGGCGACGAAGGGGCGTTGATCCATGGAGCAAGGAGGAAAATCGGAAGAAACAGGATGCCGGCATAACCCGTGAGATGCAAAAGTGTTTTTCGCGGGGGGGCGCACAGGAGAGTCCATCCAGCGGTTACGAAGACGATGAAGAGGATTTCCGGAAATCTCCGGGTGGGGGCGACCATGCAGGCGGCAAGCAGAAGGACGCCGCATTGCAAACGCGCTCCCGATGACAACGCGCGAGTCGGGCCTTTTCCAGATCCCCAGAGGGCCAGAAATGAAATCACGACGCAGCCTTTCCCGTCTGACCGGTGACAAGATAGTGCGATCGGTTGTCAATGGATTCCATCAAGCGGAAACCGTTTTCCGCAAGCAGGAATTCCGTTTCGCGGGCCGGCGGGAGAAGATCGTGGCAAACCGCGGCGCCCGCGTTTTTGTGGATGCGATTCACCGCGGCGCGTGAAATGAGATGCCAGATGTGCAGACATCCGCAGGGACGGAGGACGCGGTGAAATTCGGTGACGACGGCGTGCGGATTTTCGAAATGCGGCCATGCCGAAAAACAGATGACGCGGTCCGCGGACATGTCCTTGACGGGAAGACGATCGGCCGGAGCGCGCCGCCAGATCACCCGCGCGTCGGCCGTTTTCCTTCGCGCGCGCGCCAGCATCCGTTTCGAAATATCCACGGCGATAACGCGTCCCTGGTTGCCAAGTTTGCGCAGGAGCGCCAACGTCAGATTGCCGGTGCCGCATCCGACGTCGAGCACGGTTTCATTTTTTCTGACGCCGAGTCGTTCGAGTCCTGCATCCAGTTTCCGGGAGAGGGATGCGATATCCTGACCGTCGTCCCATTTTCCGGCGAGGGTGTCGAAGAATTCGATGCGGGGGTCCCGGGAGTGTCTTGTCTTCATGATCGTTCCGGTTCTCCCGTTGAGCCGTTCGGATGATCTTGCAGCCGCACAAGGGCCGGAATCGAAACCATCATGAGCAGGATTCCCGGCCATCCGTTGATGAACGACACCCCCGCAACGAACGATGCCGGAAGATGGAGGATCTGCGCCGTAAGATAAAAAAGCGCCGCCTGGACGATCCGGCCGGACAATAACACCACGGCGAGAAGGATCACGGTATTGGGACGGCGGAAATACGTCCGGACGATCCCGATCAACCCGGCCATGAGCGCCAATTCCACCGACATCACCGGCGCGACCGGAGGATAAAACGGCGGCATTCCCGTCACGGCCCCGGACAGGAGGGGCGTCACGAAACTCGTAAGCGCCGCGGGCCCCGGCCGGACGAAAAAAGCGAGTGCCACGAGCGGCAGGTACATCGGCATGAATATAGAACCGAGATGCGTCAGATGAAAGATCGTTGGCAGAAGCAATGCCGCCGCTCCAAAAAGCCCGCAATACGCCAATTCCCGTGGTTTCATGAATGCCTAGAATTTTACGTTTATGCCCGTGAAGTAATTAATCCCCGGCATGGGATAACCGGGCAAAAACTGGTAGTCCGCATCGGTTAAATTTTCGATGGAGATGTAAATCGCTCCATTACAAAGCCGCGGGGAAATGGCCGCAAGGCCGAGCGACGCTCTGGCGTTGGCCACGAGATGTCGGTTCACCAGTTCCAAATCGGAAGCGGAAGGGGTTCCGGTGCGTCCGTTGTAGGCGTATTGTGTGCTGACGTACTGTGTATCGAGATTGAGTTCCAGATATTTCCACGCCTTATAAGAAACGCTTCCGCTCGCGCTCCATTCCGGCGCGCGTGTCGCATTGTCCGATTCTGGGTGAAGGTGGGTAATACCGGCGAAAAACGAAAGATCTTCCCGCGGCGTGACGTGAACGGAGGTTTCCACACCGTCCGTTTCCATGTCCCCGGCATTCATCAAGCCGCGAGATGTGTATTGGAGCAGATTCTTGCCGTTGTAGTGAAAAAACGAAGTTTGCAATGAAATGATTTTAGAGTAATCCCAGTGTGCGCCGATTTCCGTATTGTCGAGGGACTCGGCTTTCATTTGATCCATATTGTTTGCGGCGACGCCTTTGACGTAAATGCCGGGGTAACGAATTCCACGCGCGTGCGTGACGAATAATTTGACGGCATCCCAGGTGGCGGTAAGTCCGAAGCACGGCGCGGTTTCGTTGGGGAATCGGTTGTTTTCGTAATACCGAAGCCCTGCCGACGGGGTGATTGTCACGCCGCCAAGGTCCGCGTCGTACCGGGCGCCCGCATAGGGCGCGATGGTCGCGAAACGTTCCTTGAATGCGAATGGAATCGCGCCGGAGAGCGTGCGGCTCGTCGCCTTGCCGCCCTCGGATGCGATATCGAGCGCCGTGGTGAGCGTGAATTTCCGAACGGGGAAATCGTACGATGCGCGGAACCCGTAATTGTCCCAGTTCGAATCCGAACTCCCGGGGACTCCGGGGGAAAGGTTGTCCTGGGCCCAGCGGATTTTGCCGTCGTCGACGTAGAAAAGCGCGAACCCATTCGCGATTTCCCGATGGTTGTCCAGGCGTAATACCTGCGTGATGGTTTTTGTGGCGAAAGTGTCCCGGATGGGCGCGGATTGTTCGACCCGTCCCGGATCGCGGCTGAAGTTGTCGGTGTGTTGCGCGATATACGACAGGTGATCCTTCGGTGAAATATCCAGGCCAAGCCGGAGGAATTGGTGATCCAGCCGGGCGTCGGAGTGTGGGCGGAAACCGTTCGATTCCGTATGCGCTACGCCGGCAAAGTAGTCGAAACCCTTGATTTTTCCACCGGAGGAAAGTGATTCCCTGAGGGTATCGAAACTTCCGTAGCCGAGGTCCATATTGGTTTCAAACCCGGGCGTGGTACGCTGAAGCGTCTCCATGTCGATAGCCCCGAAATTGCCCGCGAAGGATTGCGGTTGGGGTCCCTTGAATATCGAAAGGGTATTGGCAAAATCCACCGGCGCGATATCCATGATGGGATGCCCCCATGTGCCGGCCTCGCGTGGGGCCCCGTCGGAGTATATCCCGATTTCGCTTCCCGGCCGTCCTGCGCCCTGCCCCCGGATGTAGACGGAGCCGCCGTTGGCGCCGCCGTAGGAGCCCACCGGATTGTAGCGGGAAATCGTGATGCCGGGGACTTCACGAAGCGCCGACGGCAAATCCTTTGCGCCCAGCCGGTTAATCTGATCGCGACCCACGACGGTGACGTTGCTTCCATCGCCTCCCACGGTTTCGCAGGCGGTAACGGGAGAGGCCGTCACCACGACTTCATGCAGGGTTTTACTCGGTTCCTGCGCTTCGGAAACGCCGAGAAAGAACATTATGCCAACGCCGATCAGTGTCCGTGAATTCCTTTTCTGCACTTGCCGAAATCCTTTCCTGTTGTTGTGATCGTAATCTTTCCGTGTTTAACTCCTTTCGCCGCAATCAGTTGGTCCGCGACCTTCTTTATGTCGTTCGCTCGGCCACGGACAGCCAAAACTTCCAGACAGTTGTGATGATCAAGGTGCACATGCAGAGTTGCGATAATAACGTCTCCGTGAGCATGTTGAATGTTCGTCAGGAGCGTCTGGATGTTTCGCTTGTGATGGTCGTAGACCAGCGTCACGGTGCCCGCGATTTCGTGCTCGCCCATTTGGCCATGATGTTCGACGAGATGCGCGCGAACCATGTCGGCCACGGCCTGCGAGCGGTTCGCATAACCCTTCGCCTCCACCATATCGTCAAGCTGGCAAATCAAATCAGCGGACATTGACAGGCTGAAACGACCCATGGCGTGATTTTTCATGGAGTTCACTCCCCGGGAAGGCGTATGCTGACGATTTTGGCGGGGATGTCAATGAGAATGTTACGATTTTGCATATACGTGGCATTATCGTGCGGAGATGATGGGGTCGTGTTGGCCGTGGGGCCCGTGGAAATCCGGGCGGCGTCACGAAATTCCCCGCAGGTTGACAACTCCGGGTAATGAGCGTATGATTATATGGATTGTCTGAAAGGGAAACGATGCCCAGACCCGTTTGTCCCCGACATGTGAGGTTCCGGCCCGGGGTCACATTTTTCAAGCCGGCGGGCGTCCCGTCGCGAGTTCTGGGGGAAATCACGCTTGCGCTGGATGAGTTGGAAGCGTTGCGGCTGGCCGATTTCCAGGGGTTGTATCAGGATCAGGCGGCGAAAAAGATGAAAATCTCGCGCCCGACATTCGGCCGGATCGTCGAATCCGCGCGGAAGAAGGTTGCCGATGCGTTGGTCAACGGAAAGGCGTTGCGGATGGAGGGAGGGCGGATCCTGCCGTTGGAATCGGGTTTGTGCCCGGGCGTCTCATCCGCGGCAGGAATGAAGCGGTCCGGAAAATGATCGGGGGCGTATTGTTGTGAAGAAAAGAGCCGAACCTCGTCTTGGAATCGAGACGAACGCCATCCTGGAAAGCATTTCCGACGGTGTGTTCACGGTGGATGCCGGGTGGCGCATCACCTCGTTCAACCGGGCCGCTGAAACGATAACCGGGATCTCCCGCCGGGAGGCTCTCGGGAGGTCGTGTTCGGAGGTATTCCGGGCCAGTATGTGCGAGGCCCATTGCGCGCTCCGGCACACGATGGAAACCGGACGGGTCGTCATCAACCGGTCCGCCTTTATCGTGACGGCGGAGGGGCGGCGCGTTCCCATCAGCGTTTCGACCGCCATCCTGAAAGATGAGAAGGGCCATGTGATCGGCGGCGCGGAAACGTTTCGGGACCTGAGCCTCGTCGAGGAGCTTCGCAAGGAGATCGAGGGGCGACACCGGGTTGGCGACATGGTGAGCCGGGGCCCCGCCATGAAGAAGGTTTTTGACGTGCTTCCCCAGGTTTCCGTCAGCGACAGCGCCGTGTTGATCCAGGGGGAGACCGGAACGGGAAAGGAGTTGCTGGCCCGCGCCATCCACGGCTTGAGCGGCCGGAAGGCAGGGCCGTTCGTGGCCGTCAATTGCGGGGCCTTGCCTGACACCCTCCTGGAATCGGAACTCTTCGGGTATAAAAAAGGCGCGTTCACCGGGGCGGACCGGGACAAGCCCGGTCGTTTCGCGCTGGCCGAGGGGGGGACCATGTTGCTGGACGAAATCGCCGAGGTGAGCCCGGCCCTCCAGGTGCGGTTGCTGCGCGTCCTGCAGGAGAAGACCTACGAGCCGCTCGGGGGGACGGAATCCCGGGTCGCCGATGTCCGGGTCATCGCCGCCGCGAACCGCGATCTCGCCGCGCTCGTCAAAAAGGGGATTTTCCGGCAGGATCTCTTCTATCGGGTAAATGTGGTCCGGATCGAATTGCCGCCGTTGCGCCGGCGCCGGGAGGACATCCCGTTGCTGACCGAACACTTCATCGCGCGGTTCAACCGGGTGCAGGGCAAGTCCGTTTCCGGGGTGTCGCCCGATGTCATGTCGCTTCTCATGGCGCACGACTATCCGGGAAATGTGCGCGAACTGGAGAACATCATCGAACACGCCTTTGTGTTATGCCGGGAGGGGATTATTGAACAGAAGCATCTGCCGGAAGAATTTCTGGCACGAGCCCCGTCCGTTGCCGTGAAGCGCGACATGCAGTCTTCTGTTCGCATCGTTGAGACGCAGTCCATTCAGGAGGCGCTCCGCCGGAACCATTTCAACCGCCTCGCGGCGGCGCGGGAACTTGGGATGCACAAAAGTACATTTTTTCGCAAGATAAAGGCGCTCGGCATCGTTCTGCCGCCGGCGGATGGCCGGTCGCATCGGGAAATTGGAGAAAAATCATCGTCGGTCTGACACAAAAAAATCATCGCGGATTTCGATACGGAAGGATATTGCCGTGTCTATGTCGGGGATGACAATTTCTTCCGGTGAAATTGAGAGGATGCCATCATGCGAAAATATCTATTTGTCGTGATGTGGTTGTTGGGATTGTTTGCGGCGGTGTTGCTCTTTTCCGAGAACTCTTGGGCGGCGACCCCTCCGGTGGAAGGCGCCATCCAGATCAAGGGCAAGATCAGCGCGACGCAAGGCAACCGGTTGGATCCTCGGGAAGCCACGCTTGTGGTGGAGGGCAAGAAGACCTACGTTTTGATTTTGGATGAACGGGGCCGCAGTCTGGTCCGCGTGATGCATGGTCAAAATGCGGAGATATGGGGAATTCCTTCGGAAAAGGACGGGGTCTCGTGGTTGAAAGTTCTGGATTATACGGATCCTCGGGTGACCGCCGGCCATGAACTTTGGCGGCACATGCGTTGCAGTGCCTGCGTGGTTACGCCCGCAGCGCTCAATTCCGCCACGCCCAAGGATCTGGTCGGGTCTGTTCCTGTTCATGGGCGCTATTGGTCGGGAAAAGAATGGTTCACCGCCTGGGCACACGATGAAAAATATCTCTGGTTGGCTTCCGATAATCAAGTTCTGCAAATCGACCTGGCAACAAAGAAAACAGTGAGATCCTATGGCCGGGCCGAAGGTTTGCCCGATCATCTGGTTTATCAACTGGCGAGCGACGGGAAAATCGTCTGGATTGTTCATCAGGATGGCGTGGCCGTACTACCCATCAATGGCGAGAAGATCTTTAATCTCGAAGCGCTCTCGTCGCGCTTCGCCCGTGTTTTCGTCGACGGCGATACCGTCTGGATTATTTCTGCAACGGGGACGTTCCGGTTCAAATCGGGAGAGAATCCATCCAGTCGTCCCGCGTCAGTTCCCGCTCCAGCGCTTCCTACAGCCGATCAGATTGCGAAAACCGTGGAGGATGGCGTCTGGATTCCACACTGGAGCCGCAGAACCGCGCATTTCATCGCCGATCCGGTTTCGGCGGGCGGAAAATTATTCGTGAGTTCCTATGGCGATCTCTACGTGTTCGATGGCGCCGGTTGGAAAACGGCCGCCACTGGCATTTGGTCGCTTTCCGCAGGGGTGGGACGCGCATGGTTCCTTGATTCCAAGGGTTTGAACGCATACGACCCCGCGACGGGGAAGATTACCCCACACGAGCCACCGGAACGGTGCCGGGGAGAATACCAGCATTTACTCCTCACGGACAACGTCGCCTGGGTGGCGATTCATCCGCGGACGTCCGGCAGGGAATCCGCCACGACGGGAGGGGGTTTGTGCCGATTCGATCTTGCGACGGGGAAGTGGACCGATTGGCAAATGATCAACGGGCACGACGCATCCCGCATTTCCTGCCTGTCGTTTCATAACGGCAAGTTGTGGGTGCTCGGCGCCGACGGCCGTTACGAGACCAAGAGCGCCCATCCGGGAATGACCTACGTGGAGTACAAGAGTTTCGTGGCGGCGGGGTTCCAACTTCATTGTTTCGATGGAAAGGACTGGGCTTCCTTTCCGCTGGCGTCAAAAGTGCTGGACAACCGGCTCATCTGCGGGCAGGACGGTTGTTATGACGCGGACGATATCCTGCCGCACGCGGTCACGGATATTTGCGTCGGCGAAAAACGCATTTTCGGCGCCGTGCGATTGGTGCCCGGAAAATATTTCGGCGGCTACTGGCCGTCCATCGTCGAAATCGCTTCGCGCCCCGATGACGGCGCGCCATGGGCCGCCGCTTTTCGGCATAGCCCCGACGAGTTGAATCTTCAAGGCGAGCAACCGATGGTTCTCAATATTTCTTACGGCCAGAATATTCGCGATCTTCAGGATCGGAGTTCCGGCGTTCTGGAAGCCGTGGGCCATGACAATGTCCTGGGGCTTTTTCTCCACGGATGCACTCCCTGGGCGATCACCGAAGGATGCGCTGGCTGGAACGACGAGGCGTCGGGGAAATGGCGAAAGGTGGCCGAAACCGATTTTCGCTACTATTGGCGGGCGACCGCGGCGTTGCCGGACGGCGACGGCCTTTACATCGGCTCGGATCGGGGGCTCATCAGCCGGTTCAATCTCGCCACGGGCGCCTTCGAATTTCAGGTGGCGCTCGCAGATCGCGAGATCACGCGGATTGCCCGGAACAAAGCCAGCCAGATCGTCGCGATGTCCCGGCCCGCGCAAATCGGATTGTTGCCGTCCGGGTTACTGGAGAAAATCCAGCCACTCAAATGCGAAAGCGTCAAATTCAACGGGAAAACATGGGAGGCGGCGACGGCGGAAGACCTGCCGCCGGATGAACCGAAGCCGGGCTGGCATTTCAAAGTGATGGAAAAACATTTTGACCGCGACAAGTCCCAGGGGAATTTCCTTTTCGGCGTGTCCGATAAAAAACCTCTTTTTTATATCGAGGATGTCTTCTTTCCGCAGGTGTTGTGCGAAGGTGATGGAGGGAAATGCCTGTGGCTCAGCACCTACACGGGGATTCTTCGCATCCCTTTAAACAAATCATCGGCATCGGGGAACTAACATGCGTGGAAAACGTTTCTTCGACTTTTGCCTCCTGGCCGCCGCCGCAGTTTGCGGAGGCATCGTCATGGCCGTGGAACTGCTCGGGGCGCGCATGTTGAGCGTGGCCTACGGCGGTAGTTTGGTGATCTGGGCGGCGGTGATTTCCGTCACGCTTGTTTCGCTCGCGGCCGGTTATTTTATTGGCGGATGGCTGTCCGATCGATTCCCACGATCCGGCTTGCTTGGTGCGATTCTGATTGCCGCCGGAGCGCTTCTTGCATCTTGTCCGCACGCCGGATTTGCTCTCGTATTTTTTTATAAAACCATCGGATTGATAGGCGGAGCGCTCGCCAGCGCCGCCGCTCTTTTCTCCCTTCCCTTGGGAATGCTGGGAATGGCCAGCCCCTTCATCATCCGGTTGCTCTGCGCAGGCAAAGGGGAAGAACGGGTTGGAAGAATCGCCGGAAGCACTTACGCCATCTCCACGTTGGGTAGCGTGGCCGGGACGCTTCTCACGGGGTTGTGGATGATACCGACATTCGGAACCGCGGCGGGTTTCCGCATCATTGCGGCAGTCACGGCGACGATGGGCATCCTCTTGTTGTTTTCCAAACCGTGGGTCAAAAGTTGCGCGGCGCTCGCTATTTTGGTTGCATTGTATTCTTTACCCGGGCCGGCAATTGCCACGGGGCGGGAATACATCGCGCCGGACAAGGATCCGGTTAAAGTGGTGGCGGTCTACGAATCGGCTCACGGGCATATCACCATCCTGGAAAAAGGCGATTACAAACTTTTGGTCGTCAACGGAATCGTCCAGACCGGCGTCCCGCGGCAATTCCACAAAGGGCGCGGATTGGCAGAACGCTACTTTCAGGAACTCCTGCCCTACACGGTGGACGATTCCCGTCACGCCAGCGCGCTTGTCATTGGTCTGGCCGGCGGCATGACCGCTTCCATGCTCGCGTCTTACGAGATGGATGTGGAATCGGTGGACATCGATCCGGCGGTCATTGACGCGGCACGCAAGTATTTTGGTTTCACCGGTCGGGCGACGGTCGCCGATGGCAGGCGATTCCTCGAAGATTGTAACGAAACATATTCTTTCTGCGTGATCGATACCTATTCCGGAGACGTTTTTCCATTTCACCTCGCCACCCGCGAGGCGTTCGCCGCCGCGAAGAAAATTCTCCGGCCCGGAGGAATTCTGGCCATTAACTACATCGGCTCCCCCACGGGCAAGGCCTTCGCCTGCCTCCACCTCACGGTGAGCCGGGTCTTTAAAAATATACTCGCGCTTCGCGGCGAAGAGGGCGACGACGTGCAGACCATCACGCTTTTTTGTTCCGACCGGGAAATTCTATTCAACAAGCGCTGGCAGGACAACGCTCTGGATTTCGCCGGCTCATCCGGTCCGGATCCCGTCACGAGGGACATCCAACGTCTGACGGTGACGCCGCCAAACCAGGAAGGCGCTTTCGTCCTGACGGATGATTACAACCCCATCGATTTCCTTCGCGGCGAAGAGGCCTTGCGCTGGCGTGAACGAACCGCGCGTAATATCGGCGAAGGCGCGTTGTTCTGACAACGGAAACAACTCACATGGCAATCCGTCCCGACTTCAAATGGATGACTTCGTCCGCGATATCTCCAACGGCTGAGTCGTGCGTGACCATGATCACTAGTGACCCACGGTTGCGAGCAAAGTCCCCCAGGTGTCGGTAGACAAGACGTCTGGCGTCGGGATCCAGGTTTCCCGTTGGCTCATCAGCCAGTAGCAACCGGGGATTCCCGGCCATCGCCCGGGCCATCGCGACGCGCTGCCGCTCCCCGACGGACAAATCGTCGGAGATGTGATCTCCACGACCGGAAAGGCCCACTTCCATCAGCAACCGCTCGGCTTCCGTTTTTATGTCGTTTCGTTTCCAGCCGCGAAGATAAAGCGCGGCGCGGATGTTCTCAACGGCCGTCAAACACGGCAACAGATGGAACGTTTGGAAAACGAATCCGACTTTTTCGCGACGCATGCGCAGACGAACGGAATGCGGTTGCTCATAAACCGGGATGCCATCGATAAAAACTTTACCGGAGGTTGGCGTAGCCAGCATCCCCAGCGCGAAGAGGAGCGTGCTTTTGCCGCTGCCGGAAGGGCCGACGATTGCCAGAACCCGGCCGGCCTCGGCTGAAAAACTGACATTGTCGAGCGCCCGAATCTCGCCGTCGCGACGGGCGTGAATTTGGGTTAATTGCTCAACCTTGATCATGTCACAACTCCCGAAGTGCGTCGACAGGATCCATCCGACATGCTTTCCAAACGGCCAGCCCTCCGGCAAGCAAGGCGAAGATCAGCCCCATGAAGATGAACGCCGGCAACTGATCGTACAGTACGCGGAAAACAATATCCTCCATGCCGCCGCTGAGGCCAGGACCGATCCGAACAGCCAGGACGGATCCGATCCCCCATCCGAACGCTCCCCCGATGATCCCAACTATAAGCAGTTTGGGCGTCAGAAGCAGGGCGATGTGTCCTGATCCCGCTCCCATAGCCTGCAAAACTCCAATCTCGCGACGCCGCTCGCGGATTTCACCGGCGGTTGTTGTGAAGATGGCGACGGCACCGAGTATCGCCACAATCCCCATCACAATGGCGCCGATGCCCTCGACGGCCTCGCGGGAATTAACGCGTGTTCGGGCGACGACCTCGGCATGAACAAATCGAAGATCGGGAACGGAACGGGCGATCTCCACCTTGATCTCTTCGAAATACGGCCCGGCGCACATGCAACCGAGTGCGTCGACACCGTGAATTCGCCCTGCGGAGTCGAAGATCGCCTGAACTTCCTCCAGTCGGGCCCAAACCCGTTGATCATCCAGTATCCCGAACTCGTTCAAGACGCGGGACACTTCAAAAGAGCGACCGCCCATCATCACGGAATCGCCCGTTTTAACGCCGGTTCTTCTGGCGGCCTCGTACCCGAAGATCACATGCCCCGCCGGCAAGGGATCGTCCAGGAAACCGCGTCGACGCTTTGGCTCGGTCGGCCGATGTCCGCCTGTTATCACGTAAAATCCGGTGAGAATCACTTCGGACTCGCGGACGGGAACCCGGCGCTGGTATTTGGCCACATAATGCGTGGCGTGGTGACTCATCACAGGACAGGCGGTGGCCAAATATTCCGCCCGGGATTGTTGCATGGTCGCCTGTGGTTCGGTGGCGGTGTAATAGTTGTCGATGACCGCCTCGTTTGGAATGAAAAGCAGATTGTTCCCCATCTGAGCCATGACCCGCCGAACGCGTTCGGCCGTGGCGTCCCGCAGAGTTCCGACCGCCGCCATGATACTGAACACGCATATAACAAGCGACAAGTTCACCAGTATCCCGTGGCGACGACGGATCATTTCGCGTTCGGCGATCTGGAGAATATTCATGATGTTATTCCTGAAGAACTTCTTCCATGCTCATGGATTCCGCGGCCGGTTTGCTTTTTTCAAAAACAAACTTGTCGACCACCTTCCCGTCGGGGGTTTCGACCCATCCTGTGATTTTTTGATTCGTCACATCCAGGACAACAAAGTGAAACCCTTCGTAAACCGCCGCCGCAAATGGACGATCCTGCGTCGAATGAAGCGGAGCGCCCCCGCCGGCCGCCGTAAAATAGACGACAGCCCGCGCTCCTTTTTCCGACGCAATCGGTTTGGTGCGAAGGTAATAATGGTCATGGCCGGAGAAAACCGCGTCGACCGTATACCTTGAAAAAAGCGGGATGAGTTCTCTCCGAACGTCGGCGTTTCCCTTCCGATAAGTGTGTACACTGAAGGGCGGTTCGTGAAATTGAACGAATGTCCAGCCGTTCCATTTTCTCGAAAGTTCCTTCTCCAGCCACGTGTGTTGCTCACTTCCCGATCGGAAATCGGCATACACGTCCAACGTTAGAATCCGAACCCTGCCGAAATCGAATGTGTAGTAGTGACCGCCTTCGGGAAGATCGAAAAGATTCGCCAGGTATGCGGTATCGTTCTCATGATTTCCGTAGCAAGGCAGTATGTTCGTTGAGGCAAGCAACGCCCGCGCAGGGTTGAAAAATTCGATATCCCACGAGGGGCCATCCAGTCCGTTTCCGACCAAATCCCCCGTGTGCAACACGAAACGCGGCTGTTTCGCCCGGATCGCTTCCGTGATTTCGTGATGCGTTTGCGGATTCGACCGCGAATCGCCATACACCACGAAACGAAGCGGGATCTGATCATCCGCCGAGGACGGTGCCGTCGCGAATTGGAAAGGCCCGGTTGTCTCTTTGCCAATCGTGACGCTGTACCGGCAGGCCGTGTTGGCGGGAAGGCCTTCAATGCGAACGAGGAACGTGTCCCGTACCGCATCGAAATCAGCCGTTGCCGTTCGTGTGGCCCCGCCCTCCGGAGTCACCGCGACGGAAATTTTTTCATGCATGAGCCTGGGCGACGGTTTCCCCATGAAGGTCACGCCATCCTCCGTCACGCGCTGAATCACGGGGCCGCGGGACAGCACATTCTGCGGGGATGTCGCAACAACATTGACCGGAGGCTTCGCGCCGCCGGCGGGAAGGGACGGCGTGCCCCCAACTTCCCCGCGACCGCAGGAAACGAGCGCCAACAAAATAAACACCGGAAGAAAACGTCTCATGGCGATCACCTCTTTCTCCCTCGCTTCAAGCCAATACTTCCCGTCATTGCCGTTCGCTTACGCTTATATATACGCATTCGAAGCCTGTAAAGGGACAGGAAATATTTGAAGAGCGTCTTGCGACAAAATGCCATTGGATCGATCATCCTCTTCGTCATCCTTACCATGTCCCGCCAGGCCGAGGGCATCATCCTCTCCGGTGTCGGTACCCAAGGGATCGGATCGGCCTCATCCGTCGGGCAATAGTGGCATGATTCTTCGCCCGTCTTTTCCCAATCATTTCAACCATACCCATTCGCGTTGAGAATATACAGTCGCCATATTGCAACCCTGGAATGATATAGAGGCGCAATAAGAGTTCTCTATCAGATTTCAGGACCCGATGAGAATACGACGCATCTCCTGTTAGAGCATTTGGTAATGTTTATTCTAGGACTTCGATCAGAGATGGCATCATTCTTGCGCTATTTGGGAGAATGGTGATGGGGCGTTCATGCATGAAAAAAGTGGCCATCTCCGTGTGGAACGGGAGGATTTCCCCCGTTTTCGATGCGTCGCGCCACATGGTCATCGTGGATGTGGCGGATGGGAAGATTGCCGGCAGACGTGAGGAACGTCTCGACGATGATCCCGCGCGCAAAACGGAGCAGATCGCGGGTGCCGGGGTCAAAGTCCTTGTGTGCGGGGCCGTTTCCCGGGCGCTTGCCGGAATGTTGGAGGCGCGGGACGTAACGATTCATCCCTTTATCGCGGGGGAACTGGAGGACGTGATCCAGGCGTATCTGGGCGGGGGGCTGGATCGTCCCCGGTTCGCCATGCCGGGCTGTTGCGGGCGTCGGGGGCGTTTTCGGGGCGGACGGTGCCGGCGCGGGGGTGGTTTCGGGAAATCGGATCGTTTCTCCGGGGCCGATTGTGCGGGGTGACCGGTTCTGCCGGGGATCTGCGGAGACAGGGTGATGCATCCGTTGACCGAGAATGAAATGATCGAACGAATCAACGATCTCCGGGAGCGGAAAAACGCGGTGATTCTGGCGCATAATTATCAGTTGGGAGAGGTTCAGGACATCGCTGACGTGGTCGGCGATTCTTTGGAGTTGAGCTTTCGGGCGCGCGACACGGATGCTCGGATGATCATTTCCTGCGGTGTGACGTTCATGGCGGAGACGCAGTGTCTGCTGGCGCCGGGGAAAACGGTTCTGCAACCGGTGGCGGCGGGATGTCCGATGGCGGATATGTGCGATGTCGAGGGGCTTCGGGCGTTGAAGAAGGCCCATCCCGGCGCGTGGGTGGTCTGTTACATCAACAGCACGGCCGCGGTGAAGGCGGAGAGCGACATCTGTGTCACCTCCGCCAACGCCGTGAACATCGTGTCGCGGCTCTCCGCCGACCGGGAGGTTATTTTCGTTCCGGACGAAAATCTGGGCGCGTATGTCCGGGCGCAAACGGGGCGGGACATGATTGCGTGGCCGGGGTATTGTCCCGTCCACAACCGCATCACCCCGGAGGCGGTGAGGCGTTGCCGGGCGGAATATCCCGACGCGGTGGTGGTGGCGCATCCCGAGGCGCGGCCGGAGGTGGTCGCGATGGCGGACGAGGTGTTGAGCACGGGGGGGATGATCCGGTTTTCCCGGACGACTCCGGCCGGGTGCATCATCGTAGCCACCGAGATCGGACTGATTTACCGGCTTCGCCGGGAGAATCCGGGCAAGCGGTTCATCGCGGTGTCGGAACAGGCGGTTTGCCCGGACATGAAGATGCACCGGCTTGCGGACGTGCTGGCGGCCCTGGAAAACGGGCGGCATGCGGTTACGGTTTCCGAGGCGATCCGCCGGGACGCTCTCCGGCCGGTCGAAAAAATGCTCGCGATGGCGTCATGAATATGAAATCAAGGGGAAAGACAGCCGGTTCCGGAATCAGCTCGGACGAGGCGCTGGCGCTGCTGGAAAAAACGGGGTGGGACGAGGCCCCGGCGCTTTTCCGCCGGGCGGCGGCGGAGCGGGATGGGTGGCGCGGCCGCCGGGCGTCCCTGTGTTCGATCGTCAACGCGCGGTGCGGCGATTGCGGGGAGGATTGCTCCTTTTGTGCGCAGTCGCGGTCGTCCCGGGCGACGATCAACCGCCATCCCCTGATTACCGCAGACGAAATGGTGGCTGCGGCGGAAACGGCGGAGCGGAACGGAGCCGAATATTTTTCAGTCGTCACATCCGGGAAGGCCGTGGAACCGGGTGGGGAGTTGGAACGGATATGTGAGGCCGTGGAACGCATCGTGCGCAACCTCCGTGTATCCCCTTGCGCCTCGCTGGGTTGCTTGAGTGCGTCATCGTTGCGGCGATTGCGCGATGCGGGATTGAGGCGTTACCATCACAACCTGGAGACGGCCGCCAGTTTCTGGCCCCGGGTATGCACCACGCGGGGATATGCGGAACAGGTGGAGACGCTCCGGCGGGCGAAGGCGGCGGGGCTCGAGATTTGCTCCGGGGGGATTTTCGGGATGGGGGAAAGTCCTGCGCAACGCGTCGAACTGCTTTCCGAACTGCGACGGATGGCGGTGGATTGCGTCCCGGTGAACTTCCTCCACCCGATTCCGGGAACGCGGTTGGCGGGCATGAATGCCCTGACGCCGCTGGAGTGTCTGAAGGTCATCGCCGTGGCGCGGTTGATGCTGCCGGGGGCGGGCATCCGGGTGTGCGGCGGCCGCGAGGTCAACCTCCGGGACTTCCAGTCGTGGATTTTTCACGCGGGCGCCGACGGGCTGATGGTGGGGGGGTATCTGGTGACATCCGGCCGGCCGGTCGGGGATGATCGGCGCATGATCCGGGATGCAGGAATGGACGTGGCGTCTCGTTCGAGCGTATCGGAAGAGACGGGGAGCGCCGCCGGGGGGCAACGGCGGCGAAAAAGAGAAAGGGAGGTGGAATATGCCGAAAGGTGATGGAACGGGACCGGGCGGAAAAGGGGCGGGCACCGGGCGCGGGCGCGGCCCGTGCGGCAGCGGACAACGGCGGGGGCCGTCGGCCGGGGCCGGAAAGGGGCAGGGTCGGGGGCAGGGTTTCGGTATGGGCCGTGGCGGGCAGGGTATGGGGCGGGGTTACGGACGTGGCCCCGCCGGCGGGCCGTTGAACAGGAATTCGAAATAACGAAAGGAGGCAGCAATGCCAGCCGGTAATGGAATGGGACCGATGGGGATGGGGCCGGTGACGGGACGCGGAATGGGGTATTGCGCCGGGACCGGCGCGCCGGGGTATGAGAACGCGGGGCGCGGGCCCGGGATGGGACGCGGCCGCGGATTCGGGGGCGGCGGTTTCGGTTGCGGGGGGCGCGGTCGGCGGAATATGTTTTACGCCACGGGGCTGACCGGTTGGCAACGGGCGGCCATGGGCGTCGGTGCGCCGGCGGTCCAACCGGATCCTGAGATGGAGAAGAATTTTCTCCGAAATCAGGCGGAGGCACTGCAGGCGAAACTCGGTGAGGTTAGAAAACGGCTGGAAGAATTGGAGATCGGGAAATCCCCCAAGTAAAAATCATGAGAATCGGTTTCATCCTTCTCTTCCTGGTTATGATTTCGGCTGGCTGCAACCCGCATGACGGGAAAAACGCCGCCGCCTTTCGCCGGGAGCCGGAATCCCTAGATATGTTCGTCCGGGCGGAGGAGGTGGCGCGGCGGTTCGATTTCTCCTGGGAACGCGGGAACGGGCGGATGTTGTTCGTCAACAAGGTGAACCGGGTGGCGTTCGCGGTGGGGATGGCGGCGATCGAGGTCAACGGTCAGGTGGTGCCCATGGACGATTGTGTGCGCTTCGTGAACGAAGGGGTATACTTGCCCTGCCAGGCAACGGGATTGATTTCGTCGCGCCTGGCCCCGGAACGCCGGCCGGAGGCGTTCCGGGAGGCGCCGGATCCGGATCTCCCCCAGGACATCGTCCCGCTTGCCCCGGCGCGTCCGTGGCGATACATCGTCGTTCATCACAGCCATACCACCGTGGGCAACGCCGCCATATTCGGCAAATATCATCGCGAGGTGAGGGGATGGGAAAACGGGCTCGGTTATAATTTTGTCATCGGGAACGGAACCGGCTCCGGGGATGGCGAGGTCGAGACGGGGCCTCGTTGGCGCAGACAACTTGTGGGGGCTCACGCCGGGAACAAGGAATACAACGAGACCGGCATCGGGATTTGCCTCGTGGGGGATTTCGAGGAGTCCCGCCCCACCGCCCGCCAGATGGTGGCGCTGAAGACGCTCGCCCGCTGGCTCATGGAGCGTTATCACATCCCGGCTTCCCGCGTCCGGCGCCACTCGGATGTCCGCGAAGGGGACACGAAATGCCCGGGGCGGTTTTTCCCTTTTCATGATTTTGTGAACGCGCTGGAGTGAACCGTTGAAAATCCATTCAGGAGGGAGTCATGAAAATTGCGATATCCGCGAGCGGCCGAACGGCTGATTCCGCGATCGATTCCCGTTTTGGGCGGGCCGCGTTTTTCGTCGTTGTGGACACGGAGACCGGCGTGTTCGAGGCGCACGACAACGCCCAAAACTTGAACGCCGCCCAAGGCGCCGGCATCCAGGCGGCGGAAACGGTCTCCCGCCTCGGGGCGGAGATTGTCATCACGGGGCATTGCGGTCCGAAGGCGTACCAAGCGTTGCGGGCCGCGGGGGTCAAGGTTGTGATTGGGGCGCAGGGGACGGTCGCCGGGGCGCTGGAGGCGTTCAAGTCGGGAACCTTGAAGGCGTCGGAATCTCCCGATGTCGAGGGGCATTGGGCGTAAGCGGAATTTCTTTGACGAAAAGGTGCCCGAAATGAACAAAATCGGAATCATCATTTGTGCCCGTTACAAGGATTGTGGCGGCGGCAAATGCTTCCGGGCATTGCGCGAGCGGCGGGGAGCATTTTCTGTCTACCCCGCCGGAGAACCCGTGGAAATCATCGGCTACTCGACCTGCGGTGGCTGTCCGGGCGGCAACGTGGAACACATCCCCGCCGAGTTCAAGAAGAACGGCGCCACGGTCATTCATCTGGCCACCGGACTCATCGTCGGCTACCCACCGTGTCCCAATATCCGTCGCTTCAAGACCTTCATCGAAACAGCCTATGGATTGCCGGTCGTCATCGGTACCCATCCCATCCCAGAGAAATACATGAATATTCATGAAAAACTGCCTTTCTGGCGTGAAAACGAAATGGCGGGACTAATCAAGTTGCTTCTGGACGAATCTCCGGAGATCAAAGCCGATTATAATTGAGGGAAGAAGATGAAATATGCCATCGGAATGATAATTGCCGTGACAGGCATCGGATTGCTTGTTTTCGCCATGCGTAAAACGGATAACGAAAAATCCGGCACTCCGGGCGTGGAGACGGTATCGTTTCCATGCCTGCTGGATTTCTGGATGGAGGGATGCGTATCATGTAAGCGGACGCTTCCCATCGTCGAGGCTGTCAAAAAGAAACACGCCGGCAAGTTGCGGGTGGAATGCATTGACATCAACCGGAATCCGGAAATGAAAAAGAGGTTTCGTGTCAATGAGGTTCCGGCCTTGATATTCTTTGATGTTGCGGGCAAGGAAGTTCATCGTCACAACGGAGTGATTGCCCGTGAGGAGATGGACGCCATCTTGAATCGTTTGAAACTTATTGGAAACGGCGCCAGGGTGGTGGAGGATGGTCGTTCCCTGGAATCGCTGGTGGCCCTGCTGGAGGCCGCTCCCGGTGAGAAATCGGAACACGATGTTGCCAACGTCGGTGCGGGGATATCCCAGGGGTTCATGGTGTACTACTTCCACGGGAATATGCGGTCGGGTTGCAGCCATGGTCTCGAAGACGCTGCCCGCGAAACCCTGTCCAAGGAATTAAAGTCTGTGCTTCAAGCCAAGGATCTTGTCTGGAATACGCTGGATATCGAAGAGCCGGGGAATATGCACTGGGTCAAAACATTCAACCTGACGCTGGAGGACTACGATCTATCCCGTGGGATCGCGGTTCTTGTGGCGATGGATGGTGGCAAGCCAAAACGATGGAGGGTCATCGGGGATTTGGCGACACATCGTGGAGATCCAGACGCGTTGGTTGAGTACGTGCGGAACAACACGGCTGAATTTTTGAAGGGGACCGGAAAATGAATGTGGCACTGCTGGGCGCGAGTTGGAAGCCTGAGCGGTACAGCTACCAGGCCATGAAGCTTCTTGCGGAGAAGGGGTATGTGGTATTCCCCGTGAATCCGCTGGGCGGCGAAATTGAGGGAATTTCCGTGTATCAGCGGCTTGTGGCCATTTCGGAGCCGATTCACACGATCACCGTTTATCTTTCGGCAAAGAATTCCACTCCGTTGCGGGATGAGGTTCTTCAGGCAAAGCCAAATCGGGTGATCTTTAATCCCGGCGCGGAAAATCCGCAGATGGCGGCCGAGCTGCGAAAGAACGGGATTGACGTCGTTGAAGGATGCACGCTTGTGATGCTTAAGACAAATCAGTTCTGAAATGGGAGAACGAATTTGGAAAGGTTGTTGGCACTCGTTTGTAAGGTTTGTCCGGTTTGCGTCGCACGACGCCGCTGGCCCACGTCCCGGTTCGCTCGGATGGCGGCGCGGCTCGAGCGGAACTGTCCCTTTTGCCGGGCGTACGCGCGACAACGCCGTAACCGGAAATAATGGAGAGGATGCCCATGGTCCCATTGCGAAGCCGTGAAGTGACCCAGGGGGTCGAACGCACCCCCAACCGCGCCATGCTCCGCGCCGTGGGGTTCGGCGATCGGGATTTCCGGAAGCCCATCCTCGGGGTCGCCAACGCCCAGAGCACCGTCACCCCGTGCAACATGCACCTTGGCCGGCTCGCCCGGCGCGCCGAGGCGGCGATCCGCGACGCCGGCGCCATGCCCCAGATGTTCGGGACCATCGTCGTGAGCGACGGCATCGCCATGGGCACCGAGGGGATGAAATTCTCCCTTGTTTCCCGGGAGGTCATCGCCGACTCCATCGAAACGGTCGCGAACGGACAGCGGATGGACGGGATCCTCGCCGTGGGCGGTTGCGACAAGAATATGCCGGGGGCGCTCATCGCGATGGCCCGGCTCAACATCCCCTCGGTCTTCGTGTACGGCGGCACCATCCGCCCAGGACGCTACAAGGGTCGGGCCCTCACCATCGTGAGCGCCTTCGAGGCGGTCGGAGAGTACGCGCGCGGCCGGATCAGCCGGAAAGAACTTCTTGAGATTGAGCGCCGCTGCTGTCCCGGCCCGGGCTCCTGCGGCGGGATGTACACCGCCAACACCATGGCCTCCGCCATCGAGGCGATGGGAATGAGCCTTTCCGGTTCCTCCTCCCTCGGGGCGGAAGATCCCGCGAAGGCTCAAAGCGCCGCCGCCTCCGGACGGGCGCTCGTCGGGGCCGTCCGCCGGAATCTCACTCCCCGGCGCATCATGACCCTAAAAGCCTTCGAGAACGCGATCTCGGTGGTGATGGCGATCGGCGGCTCGACGAACGCGGTGTTGCATTTGCTGGCGATGGCCCACGCGGCCGGGGTGAAACTCGCCCTCGACGATTTCGAACGCGTCCGGAAACGAGTCCCGGTCCTGTGCGACATGAAGCCCTGGGGCCGCTACACCGCGCTCGACCTCTCCCGGGCCGGCGGGGTGCCTCAGGTGATGAAGATGCTTCTCGGCCACGACCTCCTCCACGGCAACGCCCTCACCGTAACGGGGAGAACGGTCGTCGAGACGCTCGCGCGGACACCGGCGGCGCCGCGTCCCGGCCAGGACGTCATCCGCCCTTGGGGTAATCCCATGCATCCGGAGGGGCATCTCGCCATCCTGCGCGGCTCCCTTGCCCCCGAGGGCGCCGTTGCGAAAATCGCCGGGCTGAAACACCTTGCTATCACCGGTCCGGCGCGAGTGTTCGATTCCGAAGAAAAATGTCTCGCCGCCATCCTCGCGGGGAAAATCAAGGCCGGGGATGTTCTGGTGATCCGCTACGAAGGCCCCAGGGGTGGCCCCGGGATGCGGGAGATGCTGGCGCCCACATCGGCCATCGTCGGCGCGGGACTCGCGGACACTGTGGGCCTTGTCACGGACGGCCGGTTCTCGGGAGGCACCCACGGGATGGTGGTGGGCCACGTCGCGCCGGAGGCGGCCGTCGGCGGCCCCATCGCGCTCGTGAAGGAAGGCGACGTGATTTCGATAGACGCTCCGGCCCGACGGGTGGATGTCTGCGTCACGCCGGTGGAGATGGCTCGTCGCCGGAAGGTCTGGAAGGCGCCCCGGTCAAGATACACCCGCGGGGTGATGGCGAAATACGCGGACCACGTGTCGTCGAGCAGTATGGGGGCGGTTACGGACGCCGGGATATAAACAGGATCTGTCGAGGATTGTTATGCGCACCGAGTATGATTGCCTTCCCTGTATCCTGCGTCAGGCGTTGGATGCGCTTTGTCGGCTCGATGTCGGAGGGAATGTTCGGGAGGCTGTGATTCGCGAAGTGCTCAAGGCGACCGCGGAAATTGATTTCCATCGTCCGCCTCCGGCCATGAGCAAAATCATCCACGATCTCATCCGTCAGACGACCGGGAACCCGGATCCCTATCGGGAGGTCAAGGAGCGGCAGAATCGCCTTGCGCTCGCACTCTATCCGTCCTGCCGGGAGCGCGTGGCGGCGTCAGCCGATCCATTATTGGCGGCGTTGCGCCTGGCGGCGGCCGGGAACGTGATCGACTTGGGGGCGAAGGGCGGCCTCGACGAAGTACAAATTCGGAGCGAGATTGAAAAAGGGTTTGATGCCCCGCTCGTGGGCGTATCCGCGAAAGCCTTCCGGCAAGTCGTGGAGCGGGCCGGGAAAATGCTTTACATCGGGGACAATGCCGGGGAGATTGTTTTCGACAGGATTCTCATCGAACAGATCGGCCCGGAGAAAGTCACTTATGCCGTGAGGGGAGGCCCGATCATCAACGATGCCACGCGGGCGGATGCCGAGGCGGTGGGGTTGTGCGGCATGGTGGAGGTCGTTGATTCCGGGTCGGGTGTTCCCGGTACGATCCTCGAGGATTGCGGCGCGGAATTCCGCCGCCATTTCGACGAGGCCGATCTGATTCTCGCCAAAGGACAGGGGAATTACGAAACGCTCAGCGACACGCCGGCCGACGTTTTCTTCCTGTTCAAAGTCAAATGTTCCGTCGTTGCAAAACATGCGGGAATGCCGATTGGCATTCATGTGTTGGCACGTCCTCGCGTATCCTCGTCAACGTCAGAGCCGGCAAGGACCTGCCGGGAAGGGGGGAGGCGTACATGAATCGTTATGATATTGTCATTGTCGGTGGCAGCGCCGCCGGGCTGACCGCGGCCGTAACCGCCAGGAGGCATTACCCTGGCAAGAACATTCTCCTGATCAGAAAGGAATGGAAGGTTCCGATTCCATGCGGCATTCCCTATGTGTTTGGTGTCGTGGGCGCGGCGGACAAAAATCTCATCCCCGTTGACGACGTGCTGGCGAAAAACAATGTTTGTGCGGTTGTGGATAAGGTTGCCGGCATTGATCGGGGCGCCAACGTCGTGGCCACCGCCGGACAGGGCGATTTCGGCTATGAGCGTTTGATTCTCGCAACCGGTTCCGTCCCGATCGCGCCGTCCATCCCGGGCAGCGACAAGGGCAATATTTTTGCCATCCAGAAGGACGTTGAGTATCTGAATCGGGTGATCCAGGCCGTGGACACATGCCGGGGGCTTTGCATCGTGGGGTGCGGGTTCATTGGTGCCGAAATTGCCGAGGAGTGCAGACGCAAAAGGCCCGGCGTGCCAATCCATATCGTTGAGATGATGACCCATTGCCTGCAACTGGTTTATGACGACGAATTTTGTGTCAGGGCGGAGGAGGCGCTTCGGAAGCAGGATATCTCGCTCCAACTCGACGCGAAAGTGAGCGCGTTCGAGGGAAATTCGGCGGTCGAACAGGTGATGCTTTCCGGCGGAGGGGCCATTGACGCAGACATGGTGATCTTCGGCATTGGGGCGCGCGCCGAGACGTCGCTCGCCAGGCGCGCGGGCTTGGAGATCGGGCCGACCGGTGGGATTCAGGTGAATCGGTATATGCAAACGAGCGATCGAAATATTTTCGCCTGCGGCGACTGCGCCGAAAAGGTTTCCTTCTTCGACGGGAGGCCGTCGTCCCTGAAACTGGCCTCGATTGCGACGATGGAGGCGCGGATTGCGGGGGCAAATCTCTTTTCGACGAATCGCACAAATCCCGGCGTGATCGGCGTCTATTCCACTGTGTTGGGCGATATCGCCTTCGCGGCCGCCGGCCTGACGAAATCGCAGGCCGAGGGCAAGGGATATGATGTCATCGTCGGGGAAAGCGAGGCGGTAAACCGTCATCCGGGATGTATGCCGGGGGCGGCATCGCTCAAAGTGAAGTTATTGTTCGAGGCGGCGAATCAGATCATCATCGGCGGGCAGGTGACGGGCGCCCGGAGCGGTGGCGAGCTGATTAATGCGATAAGCGCCTGCATCCATCAACGGATGACCGCGGACGATATTGCCACCTTCCAAACGGGGACGCACCCTGCGCTGACGGCTTCGCCGATCGCCTACCAGCTGGTGAACGCCGCGGAGGAAGCCTTGCGAATGAAGAGGTCGCGATGATCGCCTACACGCCCATAGGTGTCGTCCGAAGCGAACATGTCGTGGCGGAGAAAACGCCCATCCAGCCGGTTTTTGCGAAAGGGTGCGCGGGTACGGCGGAGGTATTCCCGGAATTCGCGGAGGGGTTGCGCGATCTGGACGGATTCTCGCACCTTCATCTCGTTTATCACATGCATAAGGCGGGCGCCGCGAAACTGGCGGTGAAACCATTTCTCCAAGACGTGGAACGGGGGGTGTTCGCCACCCGCTCCCCCTGCCGGCCGAATCCGATCGGCTTGAGCATTGTGGCGTTGGTGCGCCGCGAGGGGAATATTCTGCATCTGGACGGCGTGGATTTGCTGGATGGAACACCCCTTCTCGATATCAAGCCCTATATCGCCCGATTCGACCGGGTCGAGGGCACGCGCGACGGCTGGCAGGATGACGTGGATGCCGAAACGGCCCGCGTACGGGGAAAGCGGGGATATTCCCCGGAAGCCGGCCGTGAAGGGGATGTCAAGACATGACGCATTCTCCCGTCAACGGCAATCTCCGATTCCGCTGGATGGCGATGAAACTTCGGCTTCGGTACGCGCTGTCGTCGCCGGAACGAGTGCTTCAGGAGGCCGGACTGCGTCCCGGCATGACCGTTTTGGATTTCGGGTGCGGCCCCGGCGATTTTGCCCTGGCCGCGGCCCGCGCGGTGGGCGCGTCCGGCCGTGTTTATGCCCTGGATCGGCATCCCCTGGCCGTCCGGTACGTGGAGCGACGGGCATCCCGGCGCGGGTGGGGGAATGTTTCGGCGTTGAACGCGGCGAACCCGTCCGGGATCTCCCGGGGAAGCGTTGACATCGCGTTGTTGTACAATGTGCTTCATGAGTTTGGCGATCCGTTTTGGATTCTGGCCGGGCTACATTGCGCCCTGAAGCCGGAGGGGGTTCTTTCCGTCATGGACCGGCATCTGGACGACTCGGAATTGAAGTCCGCGGTCGAGGATGGCGGTCTCTTTCAGTTTGGGAAACGAGGTTCCCGGACATGCCGGTTCCAGCGGGTCGATTGGCAGAGGAGAGCATCATGATAATCGCGGTCGCCTCAGGCAAGGGTGGAACCGGCAAGACCACCATTGCCGTCAACCTGGCGCTCGTATTGTCGGCGCGGGATAAGGTGATGTTTCTCGATTGCGATGTCGAGGAACCCAACGCCCACATATTCCTGAAGCCCGATATCCAGGAAAGCGAATCGGTCGGCATTCCTGTTCCGTCCGTGGACGAGACCCGGTGCAATGTCTGCGGCGAGTGCAGCCGGTTTTGCCAGTACGGCGCCATCGTCTGCATGAAGACAAAACCGCTCGTTTTCCCCGAGATCTGCCACGGCTGCGGCGGTTGCGCCCGGGTGTGTCCGCAGGGGGCGATTACGGAGACGGATCGCGAAGTTGGCGTCGTCGAAACGGGAACCCGGGGGCCGGTCCGGTTTGTCCAGGGGCGACTGAACGTGGGGCATCCCATGTCCCCGCCGCTTATCCGTGCCGTGAAGAAGCATGTTCGGAACGAGGGGATTTCAATAATCGATTGCCCGCCGGGAACGTCATGTCCGGTGATTGCGGCGCTTCGCGGATGCGATTTTGTCATTCTGGTGACCGAACCCACGCCGTTCGGTCTGCATGATCTTGCGCTTGCCGTGGAGACCGTTCGACAGCTCGACATCCCGTTCGGGGTTGTCATCAACCGTGCGGATGCGGGCGATTCGCGTGTCGAAGTGTATTGTCGGAAGGAAAGCATCCGGGTGCTTTTGAAAGTGTCCGAGGACCGTCGTGTCGCCGAGGCCTATTCGCGTGGAGAAGTCATGGTTGAAGTCCTGCCGGAATACCGTGATGGATTCGAGCGGTTGTGGGTTTGCATCAAGGACGCGGCGTCCGGCGTGCCGGACAAGACCGGGAGGATTCCTCATGCCGACGTATGAATATGAATGCACCGTCTGCGGGCATCGTTTCGAACGATTCCAAGGGATGATCGAGAAGCCGCTTCAGGTGTGTCCCCAATGCGGAGAAAAGATCCGACGCGTGATCGGATCAGGCACGGTCATCCATGTGAAAGGAGGTGTCAGCCGCGGCAAAAAGGGGGGATGTTCGCTTGAAAATACGGGGCGCACCTGTTGTGGACGTGATAACCGGTGCGGGAAGTCATCGTGCGAAAATAATTTATGAAAGGAGATGTCATGGAAAACGGAATGGCGAAGTTGTCCGCGGCGTGGGAAAGCCGGGAAGGGCCGGCGGTATTTGCGACGGCAGACGAGGCTGGAATGCCCAATGTTGTCTATGTGGCCGAAATCCGGTACGAGGCGCGCGACGGCTTTGTTGTGACGGACAATTATTTTCACAAAACGCGAGCCAACATCAAGAACGGCAAGCCGGGCGCCATTTTGTTCATCACGAAGGATCGCAAGTCGTTTCAGGTGAAGGGCGCGTTGACGTATCACGCGGAGGGGCCCGTGTTCGAGAGCATGAAGAAATGGCATGATCCGAAATTTCCGGGCGTGGCGGCGGTTGTTCTTCGGATTGAAGAGGCGTATAGCGGCGCCGAAAGGTTATGTTAAAGGATGGGGTTGGTGTTGGTTGGACGAGAGGCATGTCACGATGCGCGAGATGACACGAAAGATTCGGCGGATTCTGATTCGCGCTTTTCATAGGGTCAATCCCGCATCCCGAAGGAAGGTGGTGCAATGGGAAACTGTGGAAGGTCTTGATTTTTTGCGGAGAATCGGAATTCGGGAAGGTTTCCTGGTGATTGATTTTGGTTGCGGTCCGGGGAGATTTTGCATCCCGGCCGCGCAAGTTGTTGGAGAAAGCGGAAGGGTGTACGCGGTGGACAAAAATCCGAGCGTATTGAAACAGGTGCGTTGCAAGGCGGAAGCACGGGGGTTGAGGAACCTGCGCGCCGTGCCCGGCCTGGCCGAATTGAACCCATGGCCGGAAAGCCGGGGTTGTGATGTCGCATTGCTTTATGACATGCTTCATTTTCTGGATCCGCCCGGGCGCAAGAAGGTGTATGCGGCGCTTCGTGATGTTTTGGCGGAAAACGGGAGGATCTCCGTTCATCTGCAACATGTGAAGGGTCGCGAACCCGCCGAATTTTTCAAGGCCCTGACGGCGGAAGATGTCATTCGGGAAATCGAAGCGGCCGGATACGAGCTGCTCCGGCGGGTCCCGGTCCGGATATGGCATGCTCACGGTACCGTGGACAGTGAAATCTGCGATTTTTCCAGAAAGCGTTAGCGAGGGGCGTTTCCCGTGAAAACAAGATTGCCGTCGGGGAGGACCGCCGGAGAACTTCTGGACATGTACTTTCTCGAGGCGCGGATGCATCTGCTGGAAACCGCATCCATTCTCGATCGCGTTGCGCGCGCGCGCGGCGGGAAGGCTGTAGTGCGGGATCCGCGTGTGAAGAAATTGCTCGCCGGGGCGCGACTCCTGTCGGACGGGAGGCCCGACCGGGCGGAGCGTTTTCAGCGCCTGTTCTCGGCGGATTGAGGAGACTGGAATGGAGATCATCGAGCCGCATATCCACATGGTCGCCCGGACGACCCAGGATTACATGCGCATGGCGCTGATGCACACGGTGGCCTGCGTGGAGCCGGCCTTCTGGGCGGGATACGACCGGGCCAGCCCCCAGGCGTTCTACGATTATTTCAGGCACCTGACCGAATTCGAGCCGACGCGCGCGGCGCAGTACGGCATCCGGCACTATTGCCATATTTGCATGAATCCCAAGGAGGCCGAGGACGTGGCCTTTTCGCGCGAGGTGATCTCCTTTATTCCCGAGTTTCTCGAAAAGCCAAACGCCCTTGGGATCGGCGAGATCGGGCTCAACAGGAACACGACCAATGAAATGATTGTTTTCGCCGAACAGGTTGATCTGGCGGTCCGGTTGGACAAGATCATGTGGATTCATACGCCCCACCTGGCGGACAAGCTCAAGGGCACGCGGATGATCGTGGATTATCTCCGGGGGCACCGGGGGGTGAAGCCCGAGCGGGTCTGCGTGGATCACGCCGAGGAACATACGATCCGGATGATCCGCGACGCCGGTTTCTGGGCGTCCATGACCATCTACCCGGTGACCAAGAACAGCCCCCCGCGCGTCGTGGACGCCCTCGAGCGGTTCGGCGTGGACCACATGATGGTGGACGCTTCCGGCGATTGGGGGCCTTCGGATCCTGTCACGCTTCACGACGCGGTTTTCGAGATGCGCCGGCGCGGCCATCGGGAGCCGGATATCGAGACGGTTTTTTACGATAATCCCGCGCGTTTTCTCGGGCAGAATTCGAAGTTTCCGTTTCGGCCCACCCGGTCGCGTGGGAGGGAGGGTGCCGGGAAATGAGCGTGACATCCGGGTATATCTTCGGACCGGTTCCATCGCGGCGCCTGGGACAGTCGCTGGGTGTGGACATTGTGCCCTTTAAAACCTGTTCCTATGACTGTGTCTACTGTCAGTTGGGACGGACTACGGTGAAGACATTGGAGCGCAGGGAATATACCCCGGTGGGCGTGGTCCTGGAGGATTTTGACCGGAAACTGGACGGGGGAGTCGCGTTCGATTATGCAACGCTGTCCGGTTCCGGCGAGCCTACCCTGCACGTTCGGATCGGGGAGGTGATCGCGGGCCTCCGGAGGCGGACGCGCCACCCCGTGGCGGTGCTGACGAACGGTTCGCTTCTCTGGGATCCGGTTGTCCGGCGCGATATCGCCGGGGCCGACCTGGTTATCCCTTCGCTCGATGCCGGGGACGAAGCCGGTTTCCAGTCGGTGAACCGGCCGCATCCGGACCTGACGTTCATCCAGATGGTGGAGGGATTGAGGATGTTCCGGGAGGAGCGCCAAAAGCCGGTCTGGCTTGAAGTTCTGCTTGTCGCCGGGTCGGTGGACATCCGTATGCAGGCGGAGGCGATCGCGCGCATCGTGAACGACATGGCTTTCGATAAGATTCAGCTGGGGACGGTCACCCGTCCGCCCGCCGAGACGCATGCGCTACCAGTTCCGGAGGACCTGTTGCGGGCTTTTTCCCCGCTGTTCGAACCGGCGGCGGAGGTTGTCGGAACGACCGGTGCGGAAATGCCGGATGGCGGCCGAACGCTCGCCCCGGAGATGGTTCTCGCGCTCCTGGCGAGGCGGCCCTGTACCGTGGAGGATGTCGCTGCCGGGCTCGGCGCACATGTCGTGGAAGCGGTCAAGGGGTTGCAAGAACTGGTCGTGGCCGGTGCCGTGTCCGAGATCCGTCAGGACGGACGGCGTTACTATCGGATCGCGCATCCCCGCGGGAGAGGAGACGTGGTCTCATGATGTTCGGGCTCGTTGTCGTTTTTTCGCTGATCGGGTCCGTTTGCTCGACTGCCGTCGCCGGGGCGGTTCTGTTGATCCGGGAGGAATCGCGGCGGGAATTCGTGCCGTACGTCGTGTGTTACGCGACAGGCACATTGCTTGGAGCCGCGTTTCTGGGGTTGCTCCCGCACGCATTGATACATGCCCCGGTCGAGGTCGTTTGTTCCGCGGTCCTGGCGGGTATCGTGCTGTTTTTTATACTGGAAAAGATGGCGATGTGGAGACATTGTCACGACCGTGACTGTAAAATCCATCCGCGGGCGGGGGTGATTCTCCTGATAGGGGATTCGATGCACAATTTTGTGGACGGGGTGGCCATCGCCGCCGCCTTCGCCGGCTCCATCCCCTTGGGGATCGCCACCGCTTTGGCCGTTGCCGCCCACGAAATTCCCCAGGAGGTTGGTGATTTCGCGGTTCTGCTGGAGAGTGGTTACGCGCCAGGACGCGCGTTCCGGCTCAATCTGCTTTCGTCAGCGTTCACGCTGGTGGGGGCCGTGCCGGCATGGTTGCTGCTTCCGTCGCTGTGGGGGGTGTTACCTGTTCTGATGTCCCTGTCCGCCGCCAGTTTTATTTATATCGCGCTGGCCGATCTGGTTCCCGGACACCGGCGCGAAACGGGGCTGGCCAGCACGGTCAGTCAGGTGGTGTTGATCCTGCTGGGGGTGGGAACGATTGCCTTGTTTCAGGCATGGAGGCACGGATCATGATTCAGGAACTCGTGGTGATCAGTGGCAAGGGCGGCACGGGCAAGACGAGCGTGCTGGCCGCGTTTTCGGCCCTGGCGAACAACATTGTGCTGGCCGACTGCGATGTGGATGCGGCGGATCTCCATCTGGTTTTGTCCCCCGAGGCGGAGCGGCGCATCCCGTTCAAGAGTGGTCACGAGGCGGTCATCCGGCAGGCGGATTGTGTCCGGTGCGGCGCGTGCCTGGCGCATTGCCGGTTCGGCGCCGTGAAGATGGACGGTCCGGCCGCCGGGGAGGCCGTGTTCACCGTTGACCCGATCGGTTGCGAAGGATGCGGGGTGTGTGTTCGTTTCTGTCCGGCGAAGGCCATCGATTTCCCGGAGCGGTCCTGCGGGGAGTGGTTCGTTTCCATCACCCGCTTCGGGCCGATGGTGCACGCGCGGCTGGGCATCGCGGCCGAGAACTCCGGGAAACTGGTGAGCCTGGTTCGCCAGGAGGCCCGGCGGATCGCCGGGGCGATGGGGGCCGGGTTGATTTTGATGGATGGGCCGCCCGGGATCGGATGTCCGGTCATTGCATCCATCACCGGGGTGACCGCCGTTCTGGCTGTGACGGAGCCGACGCCGTCCGGCCGGCATGACTTATTGCGTGTGCTGGGGGTCGCCCGTCATTTTGGGATTCCGGCGGGGGTTTGTGTCAACAAGTGGGATATCAATCCCGGCATGACCGGGATCATTGAGCGGGAGGCTTCCGCGGCCGGGGCGTGCCTGGCCGGGCGGATCCCCTACGACCGCGCGGTGACCGACGCCCAGGTGGAGGGGCGGACCGTCATCGAGCACGGGGACGGGCCGGCGGCCCGGGCCATCCGACGGACATGGGAGGACGTATGTCGAATGATGAGATGAGTCAAACGCGGATGGTTCCCGCCACGTTCGGACCTCTTCGGGCCGCGAACGGAAACGCCCGGATCACGGGACCCTGCGGGGACACGATGGAATTCTGGATTTTTGCCGAGGAAGGAAAGGTATGGGAAATCCGGTACACCACGGACGGGTGCGGTCATTCGATCATGAGCGGAGCCGCCGCCACCCGGCTGGCGGAAGGGGTGACGCTGGAGCGGGCCGCCGCGATTTCGCAGGACGATGTTCTGGCGGCCGTCGGAGGGCTGCCCGAGGAATCCCATCATTGCGCGCTTCTGGCGGCCAATACTCTCAAGGCCGCGGTCGCCGACTATCGCTCGAAACATGAGAAGAAAAATTCGGAATGTGGAACCTGCGAACGCGATTCGTGCGACGCCAAGACGGCGCGGCGTGACGAGCGGCCCGAGGAATTGGAGGAGCGACAGGCCCTGCGGCGCCGTCTCTGCCGGATTGGGCACAAGGTGATTGTGATGTCCGGCAAGGGGGGGGTGGGCAAGAGCACCGTGGCGGTGAATCTGGCCGTGTCGCTCATGCTGGCGGGAAAGCGCGTCGGGCTTCTGGATGTGGATATCCACGGACCGAGCGTGCCCCGGATGCTGGGCCTCGAGGGCACGCCCGTCCAGGCGGAATTGGGCGTCATGATTCCCCTGGAAGTGGGCACGCTCCGGGTCATGTCCATCGGGTTCCTGCTTCGCGACCGGGACGACGCGGTCATCTGGCGCGGGCCCATGAAGATGGGGGTGATCGAGCAATTCCTGAGGGATGTGGAATGGGGGGATCTTGATGTGCTTGTGGTGGACGCGCCCCCCGGGACGGGCGACGAGCCGCTTTCCGTCTGCCAGCTGATCGGGGATGCGGATGGCGCGGTGATCGTCACCACCCCGCAGGAGGTGGCGCTCGCGGCCGTCCGCAAGTCCATCACGTTCTGCCGCCAGCTCAAACTCCCCGTGCTGGGCGTGGTCGAGAACATGAGCGGTTTTGTCTGCCCGAAGTGCGGGACGTTGACCGATGTCTTCAAGGCCGGCGGCGGAGAACGCATGGCGGGCGAAATGAAGGTCCCGTTCCTGGCCCGGATCCCGATCGACCCGGCCATCGGCGAGTCATGCGATTCCGGCAGGCCTTATGTCAACGCCTACGCGCGGTCGGAAACGGCCAAGGCCTTCGGCCGTATTGTCCGTCCGATTCTGGATCTCGTGTCCACGGATGTCAAACCCGTCGTGGCGGTAGCCGCTGCCGCGACACAGAAAAAGGAGGGTCTCATGCGTTTTGCCATTCCGGTCGCCGATGGGAAGCTTACGATGCATTTCGGTCACTGCGAGAAGTTTGCGTTGATCGATGTCGACGCCAAAACGAAGAAGATTGTCAAGCAGGAGGAAGTGGACGCGCCCGAACATCAGCCCGGCCTGCTTCCGCGCTGGCTGGCCGAGCGCAACGTCAACGTTGTGATTGCCGGTGGCATGGGGTCGCGCGCCCAGAATCTTTTTGCCGAGAACAAAATCAAGGTGGTCGTCGGCGCACCGGCCGAGACGACGGACAAACTTGTCGCCGACTACCTGGCCGGAACACTCAAGACGGGTGGTAACGTTTGCGACCACTGAGCGACATGGGATTGGGGCTTTTGCTACGGAGATGCTATCATAAGCGCAAGGAGGGATGAGCCATGGCGGAACTGAAGGGCACCAAGACGGAAAAGAATTTGTGGGTCGCTTTTTCGGGGGAGTCGCAGGCGAGAAACAAGTACACCTGTTTTGCCTCGGCGGCCAGGAAAGAAGGCTACGAGCAGATCGCGGCGTTCTTTCTGGAAACGGCGGAGCAGGAGAAAGAACATGCCAAACTCCAGTTGAAGGCATTGGACGGGATCGGCGACACCGCCGCCAATCTCAAAGATGCCGCCGGCGGGGAAGGTCGTGAGTGGGCGGACATGTACCCTCACATGGCGCAGGAGGCGCGCGACGAAGGGTTCGACGAGATCGCCCGTATGTTTGAAGGCATCGGGAAGATCGAAAAAGAGCATCAGGAACGTTACCTGACGTTGTTGAAGAATGTCAAGAACGGGCTTGTCTTCCGGAAGGAACAGAATGTGAAGTGGCGCTGCCGGAATTGCGGCTTCGTCCATGAAGGGACCAACGCGCTGGAGAAATGCCCTGTCTGCCGACATCCGAAGGCGTATTTTGAAATCGTGCCGGCGAACTATTAGACGGCGCCAAAAGGGGGAAAGGTCGTTCGAAGTCGTTGAAAATCAATGTGGAGATTATGCCAACGGGAAAAGGTTCCCAGGGAGAGAATCCATGAGTGATGAAAAGAAACTGACCACCAACGCAGGCGCACCCGTCCCCGACAACCAGAACGTCATGACTGCCGGGCCGCGCGGCCCGATGCTGCTCCAGGATGTCTGGTTCCTGGAGAAATTGGCCCATTTCGACCGGGAGGTGATCCCGGAACGCCGCATGCACGCCAAAGGCTCCGGCGCCTACGGCACCTTCACCGTCACCCACGACATCACCCGCTATACCAAAGCGAATATCTTCTCCGGGGTGGGCAGGAAGACCGAACTGTTCACCCGCTTTTCCACGGTCGCCGGCGAGCGCGGCGCCGCCGACGCCGAACGCGATATCCGCGGATTTGCCATGAAGTTTTACACGGAGCAGGGGAATTGGGATCTGGTGGGCAACAACACGCCTGTCTTCTTCCTGCGTGATCCCCTCAAATTTCCCGATCTCAATCACGCCGTGAAGCGGGATCCCCGCACCAACCTGCGCAGCGCCCTCAACAACTGGGACTTCTGGACTTCGTTGCCGGAGGCGTTGCATCAGGTCACCATCGTCATGAGCGACCGTGGCATCCCGGCCTCCTATCGCCATATGCATGGCTTTGGCAGCCATACCTTCAGTCTGATCAACGCGAAGAGCGAACGGTACTGGGTCAAGTTTCACTTTCGCACCCAACAAGGCATCAAAAACCTGACCGATGGGCAGGCCGAGGCGATTATTGGAAAATGCCGGGAAAGCCACCAGCGCGATCTCTACGAGAGTATCGAGAAAAAAGAGTTTCCCCGCTGGACTTTGTTCATCCAGGTGATGCCGGAAAAGGCCGCGGCGAAATGCCCCTATCATCCGTTCGATCTCACCAAGGTCTGGTTCCACAAGGATTATCCCCTGATTGAGGTGGGCGTTCTCGAACTGAACCGAAATCCTGAAAACTATTTTTCCGATGTCGAGCAGGCGGCCTTCAATCCGGCCGATATCGTCCCGGGGATCGGTTTCTCCCCCGACAAGATGCTCCAGGGGCGCCTTTTCTCCTACGGCGACGCCCAGCGTTACCGGCTTGGCGTAAACCATCACCTGATCCCGGTCAACACGGCCCGTTGCCCGTTCCACAGTTACCACCGCGACGGCGCCATGCGGGTGGACGGCAATCATGGCGGCACCCGCGGCTACGAGCCGAACAGTTTCGGCGAGTGGAAACAGCAGCCGGAATTCGCCGAACCGCCCCTCGACCTTGAGGGAGCCGCCGGCCACTGGAACCATCGGGAGGACGAGGACTATTACACCCAGCCCGGGTTGCTCTTCCGTTTGATGAGCGCGGCCCAGCAGGAAGCCCTTTTTGCCAATACCGCCCGCTCCATCGGCGGCGCGACGAGGGAAATTCAAATCCGTCACATCGGCAACTGCATGAAGGCCGATCCGGCCTATGCCAAGGGTGTCGCCAACGCGCTGGGCATTCCGCTTGGAGAAGTGGCCGGGAAGGCGTGAGCCGATCCGCGCGAACGGGAACCTCCGCTGCGGTTGCTCGTGATTGGATGAAAATCATGAGAGAGACGCTTGGCGTGGGGAAACGATGATCGCTTCGCTTCAGATCACAGCGCTCATCGAAAATCACTCGTTGCGGAGCGACCTCTTCGCCGAGCACGGCCTTTCCCTCTGGGTGCAGGCGGACGGGTTCAGTTTTCTTTTTGACGTCGGCCAGAGCGGGGCGTTTATCGCGAACGCCCGGGTGTTGGGGATCCCCCTGGAGAAGGCGGATGCGATCGTCCTGAGCCACGGTCATTATGACCACACGGGGGGCCTCGCATTCCTGGCGGGTGATGGTGGGCCGGGGAGGATCTGTCTTCATCCGGCCGCCGTTCTTCCCCGCTATCGCCGGAATGAATCGTCTCCGCACAAGTTCGTCGGCATGCCCGCCGCATCGGCCGCCTTTGTCGATCGGCGTGGCAGTCATGTCATTTGGACGTCGGCGGCAACATGGCTGTCCGGGGGGATTGGCATCACTGGGACCATTCGCCGGACGATAGACTTCGAGGATGCCGGAAACCCGTTTTTTCTCGATCTCGAATGCGCAACGCCGGACCTGATTCCGGACGATCAGGCCGTCTGGGTTGAAACGGAAAAGGGAATTGTTGTCTTGTGTGGTTGCGCCCACGCGGGCGTGGTGAATACGCTGGAGCAGGTCCGGCGGGAGACGGGAAATGGGTTGATCCACGCGGTGGTGGGCGGCCTGCATTTGCGCGGGGCCGGGCGGGACCGGATTGTCCGGACGGTGGAAGCCCTGAACCGGTTCGGCGTCCGGCGTCTGGCGGCCGGGCATTGCACCGGTGAGGAGGCCCAGGCGTGTTTTGCGGAATGCTTCGAGGGCGTTTTGGAACCGCTGTCGGCCGGTTCGGTCTGGGATTTATGAACGGAAGGTGATGATTTCAGCGCGCGATACCGACTCTTCGGGGGGTGATTTGGCTTGAAGCGTTTCGAGAAAACGGCTATAACGCCCGGCATGAAGGGGATGGCGATGTCCCGGCGTTTTGTGGTCGTGGCGGCGGTGGTGGTCTTTTTGTTGCTTCCATCCCCCGGTCTCATTCTGGCGGCGTTGGAATCGTCGCATCCGGACTGCCCGGCCTGCGCGGGAGGCCCGTCCGGTCCGACGGCGCTGGCGTTCGACGCCCCCTGCCCGACCGACCACCCGTGTCACAATCCGAATCATCGCCATCACAACCATCCCGTCCGGGACGCCCGCGCCCTGTTGCAGGATCGGGGCGACGACCGGCTCCCGGCTGGCCCCGCGATCGGGGTTTGTCCGCTCGTATCGTTTGAAAATGCCGCGCCGGCCCCCGCGCCGGCGCCCTTCTCCGTTTCCGCGGGATTCGTCCCGCCCGCCCGAGCCCCGCCCGTTTTCCCCGTATAACCGGGTTTCGTTTCCGGTCATCGTCCGTCTTTCCTGGAGGAAAGGCGGTAGGAGTGTCTTTTCACGGGGGAAATCATGGGAAATCAACGGTGGATCCTGGCGTGTCTTGTTTGGGGCGCCGTCGTTCTGGCGAACGGGGCCGAATCGCCGGCCGGGGCCGTCAAGGGCGGCATCCAGAGTTTGAATCCGGACATCTCGGTGGTGGTGGACACGTATGCCCACACGCGGGGCGGCGGGCCGACCATCACGGATGTTCTGTCGGACGTTCAGGGATTCGGCGGATGTCACCACGCCGGCCACACGCACGCGGACATTGAAAACGGATTTGGCCTGAAACACGCGGAATTGTGGCTCGCCGCCACGGTGGATCCCTATTTCAAGGGCTGGCTCACGACGGGCCTCGGGCCGGAGGAGGGGGCAGAGGTGGAGGAGGCGGTCATCCAGGCGACGTCGCTTCCCGCGGGGCTGGGGCTGAAACTCGGACGGCTCAAAAGCGAGTTCGGCCGCATCAACGCCCAGCATTCGCATGCCTGGGATTTCACGGACGGGCCGCTGGTGAACGGGTTGCTTTTCGGGGATCACGGGATCAATGAGAACGGTGCGATTCTCTCCTGGCTGGCGCCGCTACCGCAGTACCTGGTGGTCGGCGTGGAGGGATACCAAGGGGGCAACGGACATATGTTCGCCTATTCGGGGGAAGGGTCGCTGCCCCGGCGCAGCGGTCCCCGTCTGGGCGTCGGCTGGGTAAAATTCGGACCCGAGCTGCCCGGCCGGCACAGCGTGTTGTTCGGGATGTCGTACGGACGGGGAACGCACCAGGAGGCCCACGACGGGAATGAAGACGGCACGGAGGATCACTGGCTGGACGGGGACAGTTCCTTTTGGGGACTGGACGCCGTTTACAAGTTCAACCACACGGCGCCGCTGGGGCACCGGGACGTGACGATTCAGGCCGAATACCTGGCCCGCCGGCGGGATCTCGCGGTGGAGGATCACCTCCTGGACCCGTCGCTCATCGGATCGCACCGGGTGGATGAACAGGATGGATTTTATGTCCAGGGAACGTACGGATTCGCCCCGCGCTGGCGGGCCGGCATGCGGTGGGATGTGGCGGGCCTGCGGAACACCGTCGGGACCCCGGACGGGGTGTTCACGGAATATCCGGCCGCCCGGCGGGAAAGCGTCATGGTGGATTTCACCCCGACGGAATTCTCCCGTCTGCGCGTCGAGGTGTCGCACGGGCGGTACCCGCTCGACACCGGGCGGGAGAGCGTCTATGAAGCCTGGCTTCAGTGCGTGGTGTCCATCGGGGCCCACGGCGCCCATTCCTATTGAGGAGAAGACGATCATGAAAATCACAATGGCATGGAGTGTGGTGGCGGCGGTCCTGGCGGCGGCGGCGCCGGCCCGGGCGGCCGGGAAACTGCGGGTGGTGACGACGACGACCGAGCTTGCGGCGATTGCCCGCGCGGTGGGCGGGGATCGGGTTGAGGTGAAATCCATCGGGGATGGAACCCAGGATCCTCATTTCATCGAACCCAAGCCGAGCACCATGGTCATCGCCCGGAACGCGGATCTCTGGATCCGGGTGGGCATGGAACTCGAGATCGGGTATGAAGGCATCATCATCGACGGCTCCCGGAATCCGAAGATCCGGCTCGGGACGCCGGGGCATCTGGACGCGTCGGAGAAGGTGCTCAAGTTGGAGGTGCCGGACCGGAAGATCGACCGGTCCGAGGGGGACGTGCATCCACAAGGAAATCCCCATTACTGGCTCGATCCGTGGAACGGGCGGGTGATGGCGGGGGAGATCGCGGCGCGCCTTTCGTCGCTCGATCCGGACCATCGCACGGAATATGAGAAGAATCTCACCGCGTTCCGGGAGCGCCTGGACCGGGCGGCCTTCGGCGAAATCCTCGTGAAAAAGATCGGGGGAGACCGTCTCTGGGCGGCCGAGACGGGGGGGGCGCTCGACGCGTTTCTCGAAACGGAAAAATCCGCCGGGGAATTGGGCGGATGGTTCGGGATCTTGCGGCCCTATCGAGGGCGGAAAATGGTCATGTACCACCGGAGCTGGACCTATTTCAATCACCGGTTCGGGTTCACGTCGGTGGCGGAGCTCGAACCGAAGCCGGGCATCCCTCCGGGGCCGGGGCATCTGGCCGAGGTCATCCGCCGGGTGAAGGCGGAGGACGCCGCGTTTCTGCTCAAGGAGCCGTTTTACGAGAAGAAAGGGCCGGCGTTCGTGGAGGAGAAGACGGGGCTGCGCGTTGTCGAGGCCGCCAACACGGTGAACGGCGAGCCGGGGGTAGCGGATTACCCGGCGGTATTTGACAATCTCGTCCGGAAGGTCGCGGCGGTCCTGGCGTCGGCGAAGTAGGAGGATGCCATGAGCGATATGATGGTTATGCTGGCGGCGCCGTTCGCGGCGTGCCTGGTGCTGACGGGGATTCATTGTTACCTCGGGCTTCATGTCGTGAGCCGCGGGGTGATTTTTGTGGACCTGGCGCTGGCTCAGGTGGCGGCGCTCGGCGGGGCGGTGGCGGTGCTGGCGGGATTCGAACCCGCCAGCGCCGCGGCCTACGGATTTTCGCTGGGGTTCACCGTGGTCGGGGCGGGGCTTTTCGCCCTGGGACGGTTCCGCGACGATGTCATCCCCCAGGAGGCGGTCATCGGGATCGTGTACGCGGCGAGTTCCGCGGTCGCGGTGCTCCTCCTCGATCGCTCCCCCCACGGCGGGGAGGCGATCCGGGCGATGCTCGTGGGATCCGTGTTGTATGTGTCGTGGGCGGATGTCGTCAAAACCGCGGTGCTGTATGCGGCGGTGGGCGCGGTTCACTGGTTTCTCCGGCGGCCGTTTTTCCTTATTTCCACGGACCTGCCGGAGGCCCGCCGCCGGGGTCTCTCCGTGCGGGGTTGGGATTTCCTGTTCTACGCGACGTTCGGGGTGGTGGTGACGAGTTCCGTCCGGATTGGCGGAATCCTGCTTGTGTTCAGTTACCTGGTCGTCCCGGCGGCCATGGCGATGTTGTTCTGCCGGGGCATTGCCGCGCGGTTGTTCCTCGGATGGGGGATCGGGTTCGTCGTGAGTGCCGCCGGGGTGGCGCTTTCGGCCTGGCTGGATCTTCCGACGGGGGCGGCCGTGGTGGCGACGTTCGGGGCGGCGATGATGCTGGCGGCAGGAGGGCGCGCGGCATGGCGAAGGTGAGTGCGGCCGACCGTGCCCCTACTTGCCACCCGTCGGGAAAAACGCATAATGGGGCGCGGCAAGGAGGGACGCTTATGAAACCTTCGGCGAAAATCATCATCGGGGGGCTCGCGGCCTACGGGTTTGGGATGGGGCTCCTGACGTTGGTGAACCGCATGGCTGACAACTGGGCGGGGGCGGTGTCGCCGCTTCTCATCGTGGCGGGACTTGTAGCCATCGGGTGGGGACTGTGGAAACGGGCGATGGAGGCGGACGTGAAGGGTGGTCCGGGAGGCGGCGATGGGTCGGCGTAAGGCGGCGACGGGCCGGCTGCGGTTGTCCGGGTTCGGGGAGAAATTCGCCCGGGAGTCCGGCATCCGTCGGCTCATGGACGATCTGGGTCAGGCGCTGGCCGGCGGAAAGCCCATGCTGATGTTGGGCGGCGGCAATCCCAGCCACATCCCGGCGGTGGAGGCGCTTTTCCGGAAACGGTGGAGGAAGATTCTCGCCGATCCGCGGGAATTCGGCCACGTCGTCGGCGATTACGACCCGCCCCACGGCGAGATCCGTTTCATCGAGGCCCTGGCGCGGCTTCTCCGGCGGGAGTGCGGCTGGAACATCACCGCCGGCAACATCGCGATCACGCTCGGAAGTCAGAGCTCCTTCTTCGTTCTTTTTAATATATTGGCCGGGAAATTCCGGGACGGATCCCGTCGGAAGGTTCTTCTTCCGCTTGCGCCGGAGTACATCGGCTACGCGGACGCCGGTCTCGAAGAGGATTTCTTCGTGTCCCGCCGGCCGAAAATCGAATTTCTCGAAGAGCGCATCTTCAAGTATCACCCGGACCTGGCGGCGCTCGACGTTCCCGATCGCATCGGCGCCGTCTGCGTGTCCCGTCCCACGAATCCCACGGGCAACGTCATCACGGACGCGGAAGTGGCGGCGCTCGACAAATTCGCCCGGGCCCGGCGCGTGCCGCTGATTCTCGACAACGCCTACGGGACGCCGTTCCCCAATATTATTTTCACCGACGTCCGGCCGTTCTGGAACGAAAACACCATCCTGTGCATGAGCCTCTCGAAACTCGGATTGCCCGGGGCGCGCGCCGGCATCGTCATCGCCGCCGAGCCGGTCATCCGGGCGGTGGCGGCCGCGAACGCCATCCTGTCGCTCGCCCCCAGCGGCATTGGCCCCGCGCTGGCCATGGATCTTGTGCGGACCGGCGAGATCCTGCGCGTGAGCCGCGACGTCATCCGTCCGTATTACCGGAAGCGGGCGGAGGAGGCGGTGGGCGAACTTGACGCGGGGTTGAAGGGGCTGCCGTGTTTCATCCACAAACCCGAGGGGGCGTTGTTTTTGTGGTTATGGTGCCGGGACCTTCCCATCACGAGCGCCGAACTCTACGAGCGGCTCAAGAGGCGGGGGGTCCTTGTGGTCTCGGGGCATTATTTCTTTCCGGGACTCGCCGGGGCGTGGCGGCACAAGCAGGAATGCATTCGCATCACCTACTCCCAATCCCCCCGGACGGTCGCGCGGGGGATTGCGATCATCGGGGAGGAGGTGAGGAAGGCGTACCGGATGAAGTGAGTCGGCGAGTCAGCGAGTCGGAGAGTCACCGAGTCGAAGAGGAGGAATCGCAGGAATGGTGTAGGAACGAACGGCGTTCGCACTTCCATCCGATGAAATTTCGACCCTCCTTCGCCCAAGGGGCTCCGGAGGGCCCTGCGAAGCCGCTTGGCGGAGCAGGGGTGCCGATTTCCGAATGCCGAATTCGGAGAAGGAACCGTACCTTGCGTTACTCGGGATAGCCTTCCTTCAACTCAGCACTCAGAACTCAGAACTCTGAACTCTTGCTGATATGCATCCGATGATTCATGGATTTCCCTTCTTTTCCGGTTCGACGACCGTGAAATAGATCACGGTGCTTTTCAGGGTTTTCAGTTGTTCCTCCGTCCAGGGCATGGCCCACCGGAGTTCTTCCGCGGCGGCCTTGTGGGCTTCCCAGGAGGCAAGCCCGGGCTCATCCTCCCATCCCTTCATCTTTTCCCGGCAAACGACCGCCGCGAGTTTTTGGGCGGCGGGGGCGAAGACGGCCTGGGGCATGTCGCTCCGGTTGAAACGCTTCTGCCATACCGTGATGATTTCCCGTTCCACGGCATTCATCTCCGACTGCGCGGCGGACGGGTCCGGCGCGGAGGCGGCGGCGATCCCGCGTCCGACCACGGCAATGCCCTCCGGCCACGTCACCCCGCCGACAATTTTCCGGTAGTTGTCCTCTCCGACGATTTGGGTAACGGCGTGGATGTATTTCCCCCGGGCGAGCATGAATTCGTAGGCGGGCAACCCGGCCTTGGCGCAGGTGTCCTTTTCCGCGAGGTATTGGCGGGTCGTTTCGGCGAATTGTTGGGTTTGTTCCTCCGTGATCCCGGTTCCCCCGGCCTGGAGGATTGCGGGGAGAATCCGCGCCGCCATGACGGGATGGCGGAAGAGATACGGGAGGTCGTTGACGCCGAGCCGCTTCTGGAGTTCGGCGAATTCCGCGACATGGTCTTTCAAACAACCGGCATAAGTCGCGGACATGATGTCCACGGTTTCTCCGGAAGTCGCCGCAGTCCCGGCGATCATTTTCCAGTCCAGCCGGTCGAGAAGCGTTTCGGTGGAGATGTCGGCAAAGGAAACCGGGGCGGGGACCGGGGACGGTTCGGTCGCCGTGGAAGTGACGGGAACCGGGGATGTTCGTTCCTCTTCCCGTTCGGCGATTTCCCGTCGGAGTCGGTCGTTTTCCGTCCGTAGGCGTCGGGCACGGTCTTCGGTATCCGTTCCGGCGCGCGGGGGCGCCGGCGGCGTCGGAATCCGTTCCCGGCGGGGCGCGATCGTCGCCACCAGCACCGCCGCGAGGGCCGACGTTCCGATTACCCCGATCATCCATCCGGAGGTGAGTTGCGTGGGGAATTTCATCGTCGTCGTGGCTCCGTTCAAGGGTTGTTTCCGATGTGGCAGAAAATCCCCACCCGGGTTTTGAACAGCGGGATTTTTTCGGGAGGAATCTGCCCGGAAGCGAGGAGGGATCGCGCGGCGTCCCGGGAGATCTCAATGAACGCGGAAGTCCGGGACCCGCGCTGGATCTGGTCCCCGGAGATGGGCGGGAGCGCCGTCAGCCGGTTGACGATGTCCAGGGCGACGGATTCCAGAATGGGACATTGGGACGGGTCGAGTTCGTATTTGCTGGCCAGGGAATCCCGGACGGTCTTCACGAACCGCGCCGGATTTTCGCGCATCGTGGCGGCATTCAGAATGTTATCCGTGAGTTCCGTCTTCCCGATCGACGCAAGTTCGGTGTACCAGGCGAGGGCTGGAAATTTTTCGAAAGCGGGTTTGCCGAGAATGTCCGCCGCTTTCCGGGAGAAGTCGTTCTGGAGGAGGAGGAAATCGTGGGCCGGCAGTTCGGAATTCGCGAGTTCCGTCCGGCGCCGGTGGGCGTCTTCGGTCAGGCGCACGAGGTCGCCGGTCTGGTTGTCCGAGAGGGGGATTCCCCCCGCGCGCAGGTAGGCCGGGAGGAGGTGGGCGAGCACCTTCTCGTGCTGGAACAGGGAATACATGTCCGGCAGACCGAGGTTTTTCGTCAGGGTCGCGATGGCGCCGGCGTGGCGCATCATGCGCATGACGATTTTTGGGGTGATTTCCATGGTGTCTTCGACATCGGCTTCGAGAATGGCCTTGGCGATGTCGTCCCAGTCCATTTTTTCGAGAATCGCCTCGGTTTCGTCCACCGGGGCGGGGCGGGCGGGGGCTTCCGCCGGGATCGCGGGCGCCGGTGTCATCGCGATGGCTGAAGCGGCCGCCTCGGCGTCGAACGCCTCCCGCCGGGCGAGGAGGGCCGCGTTTTCCCGTTCGAGCGCCCGGAGGGTGTCGTGGTCCCGGGTTTCCCGTGCGACGACCGGGGGATTTGAGACCCGGGATTCCGCCGGGGTTCCGGCGCGGTCGCTCCGGGATTTCCCGGCGAAATACCCCGCCACCGGGAATGTCACGGTTGCGGTGAGCGCGGCGGCGGCGGCGAGCGTCGCGCCGATTTTGATCTGGCTTCGCAAGGTCATTTTCAGGGCCTCCTCTAAAATAATAGACGCGGACGGACCGGCCGCGGCGTCCGACGCGGCCTTCATCACGGAGGCGGCGAGGGTTTCCGGAAGGGCCGCCTCGCCGGCGCGCTCTGACAACATCGCAATCAGCGCGGGGGTGGAGACCGTATTTTCCTTCCCAAGCCGTTTCCGCAGGGCGCCGAGCCCCTTTTCCAGACGGTGGTAGAACGTGCGTTCCGGGATCCCGAGCGTCCGGGCGGCTTCCTCCCGGTTTTTCCCCTCGAGGTAGGACAGCACGATGGGGGACCGCCATTTTTCGGGAAGGGCCGCCAGCGCTCCGTCGAGGCGCGGGCGGATGTCCTCCCAGGCGGCGGTCGAGCCGCCTTCGTCGCGCGTGGGCATCATGTGGGCCGCCTCCCGTTCATGCCGTTGCCTCCGGAGGCGCGTCCGGAGGGCCGCGCGGGACACGAGTTCCGCCGCGCGAAAGAGCCATCCGGCCAGCGCCGTGTTTTCGTTCAGGGCGTTGCGTTTCTGGAGAAGAAGGAGAAAGGCGGCCTGGGAGGCGTCTTCCGCCTCGGCGGGGTTCCCGAGCGTCCGGAGGCACACATTGTACACCATCCGCCCGTGCGCCTGGAACGCGTCACCCACCGCCGCGAGTTCCCCCCGCCGGAGGCGGGGGATCAACGCCGATTCATCCCGGTCCATACAGCGCTCCCTCCATAGCATCCCGTGACGTTTTTCTCACATTATTATGTCCGGCCGGGCGGGGGGACTGCCAGAAAATCCGAAGGAAATGATGAATGATGAGGGTGATTCCAAACGTTTTGTCATCGCGACGGATCGGCCGGGGCTTCTTCGAGGGCGATGTGTACCCCTTCCGGCGAATGGTATTCGAAGAACACCAGGCCCGCACCCTTCCGGAGGTGGCAGGTGATCTTGATCTTCCCGGGTTTTTGACGCGCCCATTCCAGAATCTCGTGGGACATGGTGATGACGTACAGACCCTCCGGGTTTTTGAGGATTCTCTCCGTGACCAGTTTCCCCTGGCAGGGAAGTTCAAGTCGGACAAGCAGGTCCTTGATCCATACCGCGCACGCCTCGTCCACGTGGCGGTGGGCGTTTCCAAAGAGTGCGGATGCGGATGACCCGTTGTCGCCGGTGTGCCACGGATGCGATGCCCGGATCGGGGAGGTGAAGGTGAGCATGGCCTGTTTTTGATCGAACTCCCTCACCGTCACCCCTATCCCTTCTCCCTGGATGCCCATCTCCTGGATTTCAGCGTTGGTCAACGGGCGTGTTCGGATGACTTTTTCGATTTGTTCTTTCGTGTAAACGTTCAGGAGCACGGGCTTCGGAAGATGCATGATGTTGAGCGGATTCCGGTAGTCGTAGGTGACGGTCATGTCAAGGGTTGAATCCATGGCATAGGATGCGCGTCCGGCCTCGGGTGCGAACCGTCCTGTGACCTGATAGGTCAGGAAGCCCGTTTCGAAATCCCCGTCTCCCAGGTCCTTCCGGTAGGAGAAGCGGCGCGTGGCATTGCCGACGAGGTAGTATTGCGTGACGTCGGGAAGTTGGGTGTTCAGGGACGAAACCAGCGTGAGATGAAACGGCGAGGAATAGGCGGAATCCCGGCTCGTTTGACACGCGGCGAGGAGGAGGCAAATCAGGAAGGGGGGAATGAATGTGCGCATGAAGGATTCCTTTCTACAGGAGAATGTTCGTCCAGGCGGGAGAACTGCCCCCCCAAAAAACAGTGAAAATCACCGAAGGATATCACTCTCCTCGAAGAAGTTTCCGGACGTGCCCCGACGCGAGATATCCCCACACCGCCCCGGCGGCGAGGCCCGCGGCGTGGGCGGTGTTCGCCACGTTTCCCATGAGCCCCGTCAGGCACAGGATGAACCAGCCCAGCATCAGGGTCGTGTTGTGCGGGGACAGGGTCAATTCCGCGCGGGGATTGAATTTCCCCGAGATCCAGACGTACCCGAAGAGGGCATAATTCACCCCCGAAAGTCCTCCGAAGATCGGTCCGTTCGTGGCGTACTGGGCGATGTTGGAGAGCGCCGCGGTCAGAACGAAAAATACGCCCAGGAAAAGATGGCCTTTCCGGAGTTCGATGATGCTGCCGAGGTCCTTCAGCCACATTAAATTGAAAAGCAGGTGGAGAAATCCAAAGTGGATGAACGCCGGCGTCACGAACCGCCACAATTCCCCGCGAAGGATTTCGGAAAGATCCCCGGTCGGAAACGGGGGTGTTTCCGAGAGAAATCGCGTGATCACCAGGGGTTGCAGGGAGAGGAGGTCGTCGCCGAGCGAGGAATGGATGCCGACGACAATCGCGGCGATGCCGAAAATGGCGGTGAGAAGGCCCATGGGCGCCGGAGGCGTGAAAAAGACCTTCGTCCGGGCGTCAATGTGCCGTTGCCGGGCGCCCTCCTCTTTCCGGGTCTCCTCCCGGCGCAGGGGCGCGGCGGCGCGCGCGACTTTCCGGAATTCCGCCGTGCCGGGGTCCGCCCGGAACCGCTCGAGGACCGCCCGGGCCGGCGCGACGTGGTCGTCGTGGTGGATCCAGACCGCCCAGCGTCCGTCCTCCTCCCGTTCGACCTGGTTGGGGTATCCCGCGGCCAGAAGATAATTCCCCAGAGTCCGGGCGTGTGCGGCGTTTTCGAGGTGGCCGATGAGGCGCATGGTTATAAAAGTCTTGGCGTCGGCGAGTCAGCGAGTCACCGAGTCTGGAAATTTGATCGGGGAATTTCTGTTGTTTTGACTCGGAGACTCTCCGACTCGCAGACTCGCTGACTTCTTTGTGTTACATCGTTTCCAGAGGTTCCACCCCCAACAACACAAGTCCGTTGGCGAGGACGTTCCGGCCCGCCGCGGTGAGGGCCACGCGGGCCCGAGTGAGCGCCGGGTCGTCCGTCATGATGCGGTGGTCGTGCCAGAACCGGCTGAATGCGGCGGCGAGCGCCAGCATGTGCCCCGCGACGAGGGACGGTTCGTAATGCTTGGCCGCCTTCGCGACGACGAGCGGATATTGATGGATGAGGCGGATGACGTCCCGTTCCGCCGGCTCCGCGAGGAGCGAAAAATCCGCCGTCTCGGGATTCGGGCCGGCGGTTTCCGGTTTCCGGTTTCCGGTTTCCGATTCCCTGTATTTCCGAAGCACCGACGCCATCCGCGTGTGGGTGTACTGGACGTAGGGTCCGGTCTCCCCCTTGAAGGACCGGGTCTCGGGATCGTAGGCGAGAACGTGTTTCCAGTCGAAATCAATGTCCTTCACGCGGTGATGCTTCAAGTCGTTGAAGACGACGGCGCCGATGCCCACGGCCCGGGCGATTTTCTCCTTCTCCGCCGCCGGGAGGTCGCGCGGCGCGAGGATCTCGCGCACGATGTCCATGGCTTTTCCGAGGAGGTCTTTCAGGAGCACGACATGGCCGCGCCGGGTGGACATCTTTTCGCCCCCGAGGCGCACCAGGCCGAAATCCACGTGGACGCAGTTTTTCGAAAAGGCGTGGCCGGCGAGTTCCAGGACCTTGAAGAGTTGGCGGAAGTGGAGGCGCTGGTCCGCGCCCACGACGTACACGAGGCCGTCGGCATGGTAATGCCGGTGGCGGTAGAGCGCCGCGGCGAGGTCACGCGTGGCGTAGAGCGTCGCGCCGTCGGCCTTTTTCAGGAGGCACGGAGGCATCTTGTGGGCCTCGAGGTCCACGACGCGGGCGCCCTCGCTTTCGGTGATGAGTCCCTTCGCCGCGAGTTCCCCGATGACCGCCTCCATCTTGTCGTTGTAGAAGCTCTCGCCGTCGCTGGAGTCGAAGGAGGCGCCCAGGAGATCGTAGACGGTCTGGAATTCCCGGAGGCTCGCCGCGCGGAATTTCTCCCAGAGCCCGCGGGCCTCCGTGTCGGCGCCTTCGAGTTTCCGGAACCATTCCCGTGCCTCCGCGGCGGCGGCCGGGTCCTTCTCCATTTCTTCATGGTAACGGACATATAACGTATTCAGGTATTCCACCCCGCCCGTCTCGAGCGCGGCGGCGTCGCCCCAGCGTTTCCAGGCGGCCATCATCGCGCCGAACTGGGTGCCCCAGTCGCCCAGGTGATTCACGCCCGTCACGGTGTACCCGGCCGCGCGGAGGATGCGGACGAGCGCCCCGCCGATGACCGTCGAGCGGAGATGCCCCACCCCGAAGGGCTTGGCGATGTTGGGGGACGAAAAATCCACGACGAGGGTTTTGCCCTGGCCGGCGCCCGATGCGCCGAATCGTTCCTCTTCCGCGAGGGCGCGCGACAGGACGCGCCGGGCGAATTCCGACGTCACGAGGCGGAAATTAACATACGCCCCCTTCGTCGCAACCGCCGCGATGATCCCGCCGGGGCGGATTTTCGCGGCGAGTTCCGCCGCGACGACCGGCGGGGGCTTGCGGAGCGATTTGGCGAGAATAAAACACGGAAAGGCGTAGTCTCCGAGCGCGGCGTCAGGGGGGATTTCGAGAAGGCCGGCGATGCTCTCCGCCGCGACTCCCGCGAGGGGGGCGAGTGCCTGGGCGATTTCAAAGGCGATGGCATCCATGGCGGGATTGTAGCAGAATTTCTCCGACGGGGAAATGATTGTGGGTAATCGTCATGCGGCCTGTTCTGGACTTCCCCCTGTTTTCTGCTAGGATGATGTTTTCCGGGGACCCGGCAGGGAGGATGTCATGAAACCGAAGAGCAACGTCTGCGCCATCTGTGGAAAGCACCCCTCCGCCGGGCGGAAGATCACCCGGCGCGGTCTCGCCAAGAAGAAAGGCGGCGTGGGTCGAAAGATCACCGGGATCTCGCCCCGCAGTTACCGGCCCAATCTCCAGCGTATCCGTGTCGTCGTGAACGGTTCCAACCGTCGGATGAACGTCTGCACCCGTTGCATCCAGGCGGGGAAGGTGCAGAAAGCCGGGTAGAGGGAATTTCGAATTTCGAATGTCGAATTCCGAATTCATGGCTATTACTCCCGCCGACGTCCGTCACATCGCGAAACTCGCCCGCCTCCACCTCGAGGAGAAGGAGGTGGCGTACTATGCGGACCAACTCGGGCGCATCCTCGAGTACATCGCCAAACTGAATGAAGTGAAGACGGAGGGCGTGGCGCCCCTGGCCCATGTGGGGGGGCTCGCCGATGTCTTCCGGGAGGACGCCCCGCGCGCCTCCCTTCCCCGGGAGGATATCCTCGTGAATGCCCCCGGGACCGACGGGGAATTTTTCCTCGTGCCCAAGGTGATCGAAAGTCACGAGTCATGACGTCATGAGGTCATGGCGGAGAAAATGACACTCGCTTCGATGGACACGGTTCGGGCCATTCGCGACGCGGTTACGGCTCACACGGCGACCGCGGAGGCGGTTCTGGACGAGACGATCCGTCGCATCGGGCGCCGGGACGGGGCGGTTCATGCCTTTCTCTCCGTCGAGGCGGATTTCGCCCGCGCCGCGGCCCGGGCGGTGGACGAAAAAATCCAGCGCGGCGAAAATCCCGGTCCTCTGGCGGGCGTCCCCGTCGCGGTGAAGGACAATATCTGCATCCGGGGCAACCGCGTCGGATGCGCCTCGAAGATCCTCGATAATTTTCGCCCGCCCTACCATGCGACCGTCATCGAAAGGGTTCTCGCCGCGGGCGCCGTTCCCCTGGGCCGCACGAACATGGACGAGTTCGCCATGGGCTCCTCGACGGAGCACTCGGCATTCGGCGCGACGCGCAACCCCTGGGACACCACCCGCATCCCGGGCGGCTCGAGCGGCGGTTCCGCGGCCGCCGTGGCCGCGCGGATGGTCCCGGCGGCCCTCGGCTCGGATACGGGTGGCTCCATCCGCCAGCCGGCGGCGCTTTGCGGCGTCACCGGTTTCAAGCCGACCTACGGGACGGTGTCGCGTTACGGCCTGATCGCGTTCGCCTCCTCCCTCGACCAGATCGGCCCGTTCGCCACGGACGCGGACGGCGCGGCGCTCATCTTTGACGTGATGGCGGGGCATGACGCGCGGGACTCCACGTCGGTTCCGGACGGACGCCTGGCCTCCGCCGCGGGCGGCGACGTCGTGAAGGGGCTGCGGATCGGCCTTCCCGCGGAGTATTTCGGGGAGGGGCTCGATCCCGACGTGAAACGGGTCGTTCTGGCGGCCGTGGAAACGCTGAAATCCCTCGGCGCCGTGACGGTGCCGGTGTCCCTGCCGCATTCGCCCTACGCCGTCGCGACGTATTACATCGTGGCCACCGCCGAGGCCAGTTCCAACCTCGCCCGTTACGACGGCGTCCACTACGGCCACCGGACGAATATCCCCGGGGATCTGATCGCCATGGTGTCGCGGAGCCGCGCGGAGGGATTCGGTGCGGAGGTGAAGCGTCGCATCATGCTGGGGACGTACGCCCTCTCGTCCGGTTACTACGATGCCTATTACAAGCGGGCCCTCCAGGTCCGTCAGCGCATTCTTGAGGATTTTCAGAAGGCCTTCGCCGCGGCCGACGTCATCGCGAGCCCCACGTCGCCCACGACCGCCTTCCGGGCCGGGGAGCGGATGGAGGATCCCCTGGCGATGTACCTCTCGGACATCTACACCATCTCGGCCAACCTCGCCGGCATCCCCGGGATCTCGGTGCCGTGCGGCCGGGACGGGCGTGGGCTTCCGGTGGGATTGCAGTTCATGGGGCGGGCGTTCGAGGACCGGCGGCTCCTGGCGGTGGCGGCGGCCTACGCCAAGGCGGCGGGTCATGAAGCGGTCCAGCCGCCGGTGGCGACCCTCACGTGAAGCGTCGCTCGTGAAACGTATCTCGCAGGAAGGAGAAAAAGGATGTGTGCCGACACGAAAAACGACCGGATTCCGCTTGGCAGGTTAAGGTTGAGGGGTGTTGCGCTTCACGCTTCACGCTTCACGCTTCACGGTTTTGTTCTTCTGGTCCTGTCCGGTTGCACCGGCGGCCCCCCCGCGGGTCCCGCCGCCGAGCCCGGACCGGCGAAGCCGGCGGCCTTGGCGATCTCTTATGCCTGGACGGACAGGTTCGTCTCGAAGCGATCCGTCCTGGATATGCAACTCGTGATTGATGTCCAGGGCGCCATCGCGCGCCTCGGGAAGGAGCCCATGGAACTCCGGCGCGATGCCGGGCGGAAGCTTGTCGCGATGGGCAGTCTGGCGATAAACGATCTTCTGCCGCTGATTGAGGGCGCCGACGGGGGCGCCGACGCTGATGCGGCCGGCGATGCGGCGGAGATCGTGAGCCGTATCGGCGACCTTCGGGCGGTGGATCCCCTCATCCGGTATCTGGACAAGAACCCGACTGCCGCCCAGGACGCCCTCGGCCGGATGAGCGGCAAGAATTTTGGAGCCGACCGCCGCGCCTGGGAGACCTGGTGGGCGGATGCCCATCCCCTTATTGAACGCGGCCTCGCCCGTTTCGCCCGGGACGTGGAGAGCGGCAATCCCGATCGTCTGGCGAAGGCCTCCGGCGAGCTCGGGAGCATGGGCGGGGTGGAGGCCGCGGAGGTCCTCATCCCGGCCCTTCGGAATCGCGACCGGGTGACTCTGGCGCCCGTGATGGGGGCGCTTGTCCGCATCGGGGCGGGGGCGGTGCCTCCGCTTCTGGGGGCGCTCACGGAGGAGGACCTGGTGCTCCGCCGGAACGCCATTCATGCGCTCGGGATGATTCGCCGCGCGATGGCCATCGCTGATCCGACCCCGCGGGAGAAACAACTGATTGAGAGCCGCGAGGGCGCCCTTCGCTACGCCGTGATGCCCATCATCCGGATGTACCCGGGGCTCGACGCGGGCGGAAAGGCCGTCGCCCTCCAGGCCCTGGGAGGCATTGGCGACCCCCGGGCCAAAACCTTCGTTCAGGAAATGAACGATGCCGAGACCGGCGCGGTCCGAATCGCAGCCCAGCAGGCCCTTGTTCAGCTCGGGGATGACCGGCCGTTCGACGAGATACTTTCGGCGTTGTCGAGCCCGGAACCGGCCGTCCGGGTCGCCGCGCGCGCGGCGCTCAAGGAGATCGCCCGCCGCGATTTCGGGGACGATCCCGCCAAGTGGCGGAAGTGGTGGGAGGAGGAAGGGAAACCGGGCTTGAAGAAATGATGAATGCGGAATGATGAATGATGAATTTTCGGCGGGCGACGGGAGACGAGCGACGATCTTATGAGTGACTACCGCACCACCATCGGGCTCGAGGTCCACGTCCAGCTGGCGACGCGGACCAAGATGTTCTGCGGCTGCCGTGTGGCCTTCGGCGAGGCCGCCAATACGCTCGTCTGCCCGGTGTGTCTCGGGCTTCCGGGCGTGCTCCCGGTCCTGAATCGCGAGGCCTTCGCGCTCGGCGTAAAAGCCGCGATCGCCCTGGATTGCCGGATCGCGCCGCGGACGAAATTCGACCGGAAACATTACTTCTACCCGGATCTTCCGAAAAACTACCAGATTTCCCAGTACGACATGCCTTTTTCCAGCGACGGCGGTCTGGAGATTCCCCTTCCGGGCGGGGGCGCCAAACGCGTCGGCATCCTCCGGGCCCACCTCGAGGAGGATGCCGGAAAACTTCTTCATGACGCGGGCGCGCACAGCCGGGTGGATCTGAACCGCACCGGGACGCCGCTTCTCGAAATCGTAACGAACCCGGACCTCGACTCGCCCGGGGAGGCCTATTCCTATCTGGAAACCCTGAAGACCCTTCTTCAGTATCTCGGCGTTTCGGACTGCAACATGGAGGATGGCCGGCTTCGCTGTGACGCCAACGTCTCCATTGCTCCGGAGGGGGCGGCGGCTCTCGGGACGAAGACGGAGGTGAAAAACCTCAACTCGTTCCGGGCGGTGGAGAAGGCCCTCGCGTATGAGGCCGCGCGGCAGGCGAAGGTCCTCGACGGGGGCGGCCGGGTGGTTCAGGAGACGCGCCTCTGGGATCCCGACCGCGGCGTGACGGAGATCCTGCGCTCCAAGGAAGAGGCCCACGACTACCGGTATTTCCCGGAGCCGGATCTTGTGCCCGTGACCGTGAGCGATGCATGGGTGGCGGAGGTTCGCCGGTCCCTTCCGGAACTTCCGGCGGCCCGGCGCGCGCGGTTCCTGGCGGAATACACGCTTTCCGAATACGACTGCGGGGTGATTCTCGCGGACCGGGGCGTCGCGGACTATTTCGAGGCGCTGGCGAAAGCGGTCGGCGATCCGAAGCCGGCGGCGAACTGGGTGATGGGGGAGGTTCTTCGGGTCCTGAAAGAAAAGCAAATCGGCATCCGCGCCTTCCCGGTGACGCCGGGGAATCTGGCAAAATTGATGGCGCTCCTCAAGGGCGGGACCGTGAGCGGCCCGGCGGCGAAGGAGGTCTTCGCGGCGATGGTGGAGACGGGTGGGGAGCCGGGAAAAATCGTAAAGGAGCGCGGGATCGCCCAGGTGTCGGACGAGGGCGCCCTCGCGGCGATCGTGGAGGGTGTCGTCGGGAAAAATCCCGCGGCCGTCGCGGACTTCAAGGGCGGCAAGCCCACCGCGGTGAAATTCCTCGTCGGCCAGGTGATGAAGGAAAGCCGCGGCAAGGCGAACCCGAGGGTGGCGGAGAAAATGCTTCTGGATCGGTTGAATCGGAAATAAGTTCAAGAGGGTTTCCCATGATGAACATGTCCTGCGACCTCTGCGGCAAGACGCTTCTGGCGGAGGAGGACGTCCGCTACGTCATCTACAAGAAATTCCAATTCGACGTCCGCCCCGACTGTCACGCGGCCTACCTCAAGGATCCCCTGCGGCGCAAGGTGACGGCGTTCCGGGCGCAGGTGAGCACGAACTAAGGCGTCGCGCCCGGGGCGGTTTGTTTCCCGTGGAGTTCACTTTGGTGGAGGGGATGAAATGAATTCCCTGTGTTGGTTCCGCCGGGATACCCCCGCGGAATTGCGTGGCATGCTCGAGGCGCTGGGGGAAATGTATCCGATTCGGGAACGGGAAACTGGAAACCGGAGACTGGAAACCGGAAACTGGACACTGGAAACTGGAAACCGGAAACCTAAGAACGGCATCCGATTGGAATTCGAGAGGACTGCCGTATCCGGCCTGGCCGAGGTGAGGCGGCCGGGGGATCGCGCCCTCGTCCGGTACGACACCCCGGCCCGGGCCGGGCGGGCGATCGGGGCGCTTCTAGCCGGGTTGGTCCCGGCGGACGGGACGTACCGCGAGAGAACGCCCTTTGCCACCCTCGGCGTCATGCTTGACTGTTCCCGGAACGCCGTCGTCACCGTGGATCATTTTAAAATCTGGCTGCGACGCATGGTTCTCCTCGGATGCAATTCCGTCATGCTCTACACGGAGGACACCTACCGCCTCCCGGGCGAGCCGTGGTTCGGCTGGCAGCGCGGGGCCTACACGGCGGGGGAGATTCGGGCGATTGACGATTACGCCGCCGCGCTGGGTATCGAGGTGATCCCGTGCATCCAGACCCTCGGCCACCTCGAACAGATTCTGCGCCATGGGGCCTACCGGGCCGTCAGGGACACCGCCCGCGTGCTCCTGGTGGATGAGCCGAAGACCCATCGCCTGATTCAGAAAATGGTCCGCCACTGGTCGTCCGTCGTCCGAAGCCGGCGCATCCACATCGGGATGGACGAGGCCCACGACCTGGGGCGAGGCCGCTACCAGGATCTTCACGGTTCCCGGGACGCCTTTGATCTTTTTTCGCGCCACCTCGCCCGCGTCGTCGGGATGTGCCGGCGGGAGGGGCTGCGCCCCATGATCTGGTCGGACATGTTCTTCCGGATGGGGTCGAAGACGCAGGATTACTACGACCGCGCGGCGAAAATCCCGGGATGGGTCATCCGGCGCATCCCCCGCGACGTGGAGTTGGTGTACTGGGACTATTATCACGAGAACGAGGGGTTCTACCGGGACTGGATCGCCCGCCACCGGCGGATGGGCAAGGAGCCCGTCATGGCCTCGGGCGTCTGGACCTGGAATAAATACTGGTATGATCGGCGGATCACGGAAAAGACCGCCGGGCCGTGCCTCGCGGCCTGCCGCCGGGACGGCGTGAAGGAACTCGTTTTCACGATGTGGGGGGACAACGGGGCCTACTGCGATCACGATTCCGCCTTCGCCGGGATGGCCTGGTGCGCGGACAGGGCCTACGGCGCCTCCCCGCGGGGGCTCTCCCGGCGGTTTGCCGCGGTCTGCGGCGGAAATTACGCGGCCCATGCCCGCGCGGCGGACCTGCACGGGGGGCTTCCCGGACTCCAGCCGGATTTGTGGGATGATCCCTTTTTCGAGACGCGGTTCCGGACGTGGGCGAAGGATCGTCCCGGCTCGATGGCCCGCGCGGCGCGGTTCTACGCGGCGCTCGCCGGACGGCTTGCGCCGCACGGGAACGATCGGACCTGCGGCGATCTCCGCCACGCGGAACTTCTGGCGCGGGTCTTCGCGGTCCGTTATGCGCTTTCGGCGGAGATTCTCGCCGCGTACCGGCGGCGCGACCGGCGGGCCCTGGCCGCCGTCCGGCGGAGGATCCCGGGTGTCCTGCGCGCCGTGCGGCGGGTGGCCGATTCCCACCGGGCGTTGTGGATGCGTTGCCACAAACCGGAGGGATTCGAGACCGTGCAGGCCCGCTACGGGATGCTCGAGGCGCGTTACCGGGAGATGGCGACCCGCCTGGCGGAGTACCGGACCGGGAAAATTCACCATCTCGCCGAACTGGATGAATTCTGTCCGGCGGACCTGCCGCCGGGGAGGAGGAAGCGATGAGCGTTCGCGAACGGCGCGTCTGGATATTCTCGGACCTTCACATCGGCTGCCTGTCGGACGGTTGGGATGGGGATGTCTGGATGTCGCTCGCGGTCGAGGATCTCCGGCGGAACGTGGGGATTCCCGATTATGTGATCATGCTGGGCGACATCTCTCACGCCTCCCGGCCCGACCAGATCCGCCGCTACCTTGCCGTCCGGCGTGCGAGCGGCATCCGGACCTGGTTCGAGATGGTGGGCAATCACGACTTCCGGGCCTTCCAGCGGGGCCACTGGCGGCGGCTGATCGGGCGGCCGTTCCGGTATCTCGTCGTGGACGGGAATCTCGTTTGGGTGATGGTTTCCGCGGAGCAGACGTTGGCGAACGGAAAACTGTGCGCCGTCACGCGGGACTGGCTCGGACGGGTCATGGCGGCCAACCGGGATCGAAACGTGGTCATGTGCACCCATCAACTCGTCGCCAACACGGTGCGCCGGACCGATCCGGATGTGTACTGGTGGCGGGTGCTTCATCCGTTGAAATGGGTGGAGAAATTCCGGAAGGCGCACCCGATCGGCGCCTGGATCGGCGGCCACGAGCACGGGCCTCCGCGGGACGGGACCCTCGTCGCGATGCGGGACGACGTCGTGTTCGTGAACGTGGCGGGCTTGAGCCACGTGTACGGCACGCGGGCCTCCATCGGCTTCATCCCGGAGATGAGGGACGGCGACCGCGCCATCCGCGTCCGTTGCCGCGAGCACGACGCCATGCGCGACCGGGAGGAATTCGGTTTCGTCATCCCGCTCCGGTTTCCTCTGAAACTCGGGGAATCGCCCCGGCTTGTCCCGTTTCCAAGGGTGCGGTAATTGATTCAACGATGCGACGTCCAATAATTGTTGGGGCAAAGAAAGAGATGACAACAAGGAACCTCTTCCTGTTGGGTGCGCTCGTCCTTTGCGCCTCGTGCGCGAGCGCTCCACCCTCTATTTCGAGTGATCCATCGCGCAAGATTGAATTGGACTTGAGCAAACTCGATGGGGATGGGCTGCGTGGTCCTCCTTCCGGCAAGGTTTCGGTGGCGTATGAGTTCTGCATACCGAACAGCGAGAGATGCAGAGCGGAAGTCAAAGCAATCGACCGAACAGTGCAGTTCATGCCGGGTTCGTCAGGGCGAATAGGTTCAGGCACGAATGAGTGCCTTTGCATCGGTCAGACAAAGAAGGACTACTGCGACGTGATCAGGCGTCTGGCAGAATTGCCATATGTCAAGCGCATTATTGAGTGCCACTTTGAATAGGGGCGTCCCAACACAACAAGGCTTTCCAACCGACGCCGAGGACGGCGCGGTTGAAAGCCAACGCCGGGCGAATCAAAAAGGAGAGAAAAATGTCGGGTTCGACCATGATGGTAATCGGTGTGTTCTATGCAATGCAGGTTATTGCGCAGTTGTTTTTCACGTGGGGTAGCGTCTCTGACGGTCGCTGGTTGTGGGGATTCCTCGGCGGCAATCTGTTTGGCTTTTCCAGTATCTGGCTCCTGATGCTTGTCTACAAGTCCATGAACCCGAATATTGCCCTTGCCATCTGTGGCGGCGGGTCCTTTCTGCTGGCGCAGCTGGCGCTGGCGGTTATTTTCAAGTCCGATATCTCGTTGACGCAATGGGGCGGGGTCATGGCAATCTTCGTCGGCATGCTCCTGCTGGCGGCGGGCAAGTCGGGGGCCATGTAAGGGGAGCCCAACCAGCCGGTGGACGTTACCGGCGACAAGCGCCGGAAAGTCACCGGCGACGGACGAACAAGATGGCGGGAACAGACAGGCATGTCGCAATAGAGGAGACGTCTTGTGGTCATCAAAATCGCTGTAGTGGGCGCCGGTAATGTGGCTCGGAACAGTTATCTTCCGTATCTGTCGAAACAGAAGGATGTTGTTCTGACGTATTACTCGCGCACCCGATCGAAAGCCGAGGCGTGTGCCGGGATTTTTGGCGGCCGCATCGCGGATTCCATCCAGGAACTCCTCGCGGATGAACCCGACGCAGTTCTGGTGCTGACGGGGGAAACGCAGCGGTTCGATGCGGCCATGGCGCTTCTTGAAGGCCGACCAAAGCGTCTTTTTTTCGAGAAGCCGCTCGTTGCTCGGAACGGTCAGGCCAAGGTATGTGAGGATGATTTCTTCAAGGCGAGAGAACTGCTCCAACGCGCCGGCGCCGTCGGCACGGAAACGGCCATGGTTTTCAACTATCGCTTCTTTGATCAGACAATGCGCGCGCAGAAGGCGATCAGCGACCGCCACTTCGGCAAACTGACACAGGCGTCCCTTTTCGTGAACTATGCCTGCTGGAGCCATTGCATAGACCTGTTGCATCTCTTTGGGGGTCGAGCGTCCCGGATTTCGGCGCTGGCGGGGGATATTCCATATCAAGGCGCCGTGGACGTGGCGGGTTCCTTCCTTCTGTTGAATGGAGCCGTGGGGACGATTTTGGGAACCGGCGGAAGCCATTTCGATTTCCCGTTGTACGATGTGATCTTCAACTTTGAGAGGGGAAACATCCGCTTCAGTGATCTCGACGGGCCCGTCGACATTTTCGATCACGCCACGCGTTACCGTGAGTCTCACACTCTCACCGGCAACCGCTCGCGCTGGGACCAATACCAGGCGTCGTTCCACAAGTCCCTGGCGGCCTATCTGGATTCAATCCGGCATGGCGCCCCCCCACCCGTGCGGGGACTTGCCGGACTTGAGGAACTTCAATTCGAGGCCGCCCTGCGGCGATCGATTGCGCAGAAACGGCCGGTGGACGTCCAGCAGGAGTTCCCGCTGGGAACATGAGGAGATCGCCGTATGCGTATCATCCGATTGGCAGGCAACGGTGTCGTTAAAGTGGTCGAAATGCCCGCCCCCATCCCTGGATCAGGTGAAGTCCTGATCGAGACGGCTGTTTCGGCGATATGCGGCAGCGAACTGCATTCCTATCACGGCGACGGATTACAGCAAGGCAACAACGGCCATGAAGCCGTCGGCACCGTCGTCAACCTCGGCGAGGGTGTGTCCAATTTGGAAATCGGTCAGCGGGTAGGGGTCTGCGCCATCGCCGGTTGCGGTAATTGTGCTTACTGCGCCAAGGGGCAATATACGTGGTGTCCCAGGTTGAAGTTCTATGGGAGCATGCACGCGGAGCATTTTCTGGCCGCCGCCAACGCCTGCCATCCACTGCCCGGCGACGTCTCGTGGGAAGCGGGTGTATTGCTTACAGGCGATGGGCTGGGCGTGCCCTATCACACGTCCACCAAGATCGCATCGCCGGAAATACAGATTGTGGCCGTCTTTGGGGTTGGGCCGATTGGGCTGGGCAATGTGCTTATGCAGGCACATCTGGGCCGTCGAGTGATTGCCGTGGATATCTCCCCAGCACGGTTAGCGATGGCGAAACACCTGGGCGCCAGCAACGTCGTGAATGCGAAGGAAGTCGAACCCGTCGCGCAAGTGCGTATCCTGACCGGCGGAACTGGCGCAGACGCCTGCATCGAGGCCGCGGGCCGCCCGGAAACGGCCTTGGCCTGTTTTGCCGCCGTGCGCACAGCCGGCACGGTTGTTTTCAATGGCGAGCAGGGGGCATTCCCCATTTCCCCCAGCGACCAGTTCATCCGCCGAGACATCACGGCGATTGGAGCATGGTTCTACCACTTCTCCGAGTTTGGCCGGATGCTGGAACTCTATCGTAACGGATTGCGGGTCCTTGACCTTATCTCGCATCGCTATCCAATCACGGAAGCGGCGGCCGCGTTTGAGAAGTTTTCCTCCGGTCAATCCGCCAAGGTTCTACTTGACTGTCAATAGGAGTGTCCAACCCTGCCGGCACGTTACGTCGCGTTCCGCGCCGAAAGTGAGACAGGCTGTTCCAGAGTCCCGATAACGATCTCCCGGAAAAAACAGAGAGTAAGGATTTGGCAGGCATGGTATAATCGCCCGCGAAAATCGCATTTGAATGTCAGATTCTCGAAATATTTTCGGGGAGAGAAAGCCATGAGAGATGCATCCAAACATCCCGCGGTGACCCTTTTATCCGAACTGCTGGCCATTCCCTCGCCGGGGGGCCGTGAGCAGAAGATGGCGGCTCTGGTGGTCCGTAAAGCCAAGGCGCTGGGATTTTCCGCCGAAACGGATCCTGCCGGCAATGTCGTGATACGCATCGGGCGGCCGAAAGAACGCAAACCGCTGGTGATGCTGGCTGCCCATATGGACGAAATCGCCCTGGTCGTGACGCGCATCGAGCCGGATGGCCGTCTGCGTGTAGAACCTTCCGGGGGCTTGCTGCCGCACAAGATCGGCGAGCGTCCTTTGGATATTATTGGCGATGGCGCATCTGTCACCGGGATATTGACGGTTGGGTTGTCGGGACATTCGGGCGCCCCGGACAAGGCCATAACCTGGGATGATTGTCATATTCTGACCGGGCTCACGCCGGCGGAGTTGGTTAAAGCCGGGGTCCGGCCGGGGTCCACCGCCGTGCCAGCCCACGGTCAGCGCGGGCCCGTGCTGCTGGGACCGCCCGCCAATCCGTTCCTGGCGGCCTGGACGTTTGACGACCGCATGGGTTGCGTCACGCTCCTGAGGCTGCTGGAAACCATTCACCGCGGGAAAATCACGCCCGGAATCCCGCTGATTGTGGCCTTCACCGTGCAGGAGGAAGGCGGCTGCTATGGAGCCAAGGTGCTGGCGCACCGCGAACGGCCGGAGGTGTTCATCAGCGTGGACGGCTGTCCGATCACGCCCGAAGCGCCATTGGCCCTGGACGGCCGGCCCGGTATCTGGAGCAAGGACAAAGTGGCGCACTATGACCAGCCGCTGCTATGCGATCTCTGCCGCATGGCGCGCGAGGCCGGAACCGAGTTGCAGCCGGCCGCATATAAAACGGCTTCCTCGGATGCCAGCAGGGTTTTCGACGCCGGTGGCGCGCCGCGCATCGGCTTTATCGGGCATGTCCGCGAAAACAGCCACGGCTTTGAAATGGCGCGCCTGGCGGTCTTCGATAACGTGCTCAAAACCCTGCTGGTCTTTATCCGCAAGTGGCAAGGTTGATCGGTCGCGCTCCAACTGAACCGCTTTGGAAGATGAAATAAATTTTTGACACTGTTCACCGGAAGAGGAGAAGCCAGATGGCAACAAAATCCAGTAAGGGCGGAGCGGACAAACCCGGGGCGGCGAAGGCGGCCGGGCGCGGCCCCAGGATCGCGGTGATCGGCGCCGGGAGCATGTTCTTCGGCCGGCAGGCGATCAAGGGGGTGATGACGAGCCCGGTGCTCCGGTCGGGCACGCTGGCGCTGGTTGACACCCACGAGCCGACGCTCCGGACGATGGCCGCCCTGGCCGCGCGCGCGAAGGAGCACTCCGGCGCGCCCACGACGATCGAGGCCGCCACCGACCGGCGCGAGGTCCTCCGCGGCGCGGACTTCGTGGTGCTGACATTCGCCAACGAGGGCATCCGCTGGCGGGGGGTGGATACCGAAATCGCCGCCCGGCACGGGGTGCTGATGTGTTCGAGCGACACCATCGGCCCGGGGGGCATCTTCCGGACACTCCGGGAGGCCCACGAAATCCTGGCGGTGGCCCGTGACATCGAGGCGCTCTGCCCGCGGGCCTGGGTGATCAATTACATCAACCCCACGGCCTGCAACGGTATTCTGCTCATGCGCCACGCGCCGCATCTGCGTTCGTTCGCGCTCTGCGACGGGCTGCACGAGCCGCACTTCCGGCGGCGGCTCCTGCGCAACGTCGGCCTGCTCGCGCCCGAAGCGACCGACCCGGAGATCGAGCGCCGCACCGCGGTGCGCCTGGGCGGGGTCAATCACTTCACCTGGATGTGGGGGCTGGAGGCCGCCGGCCGGGATTGTCTCGGCGCGTACTACGACTACATGCGCACTCACGCCGGAGACGAGGACGCCGGCACTCATTCCAAGAGCCGCAAGAACGGCCGCTACCGCCTGGCGCTGAGCGAAATCTTCGGCGCGGCCTGCATGTGCATCGCCCATACGAAGGAGTACGTGCCCTACTGGCAGGGCTACTCCAGGAACCCCCCGGACATCGAACCCCTCGCGTTGTTCGACGCCCCGGCCCGCCGGAAGCAGCGCGACGGGGTTTTTGAGGAGATCGGCCGGTACGTCTCGGGCGCCGGGGACATGGCCGAGTTCTTCGCCAAGACCGCCACCGACCACGCCACGGACGTGATCGAGGGCATGTGGGGCGACCTCGGCAAGCCGTTCTACATCAACCAGCCCAACCGCGGCGCCGTCGGCAACATGGACAGCGACGCCTTTTTCGAACTGCTCAGCGATGTGGACATGGACGGTCCGCGCCCGGTTCCTGTGGGGGACATGCCCCGGGGCCTCAAGGGGCTCACCCAGCAGGTGCTCGACACCCACGAGCTCACCGTTGAGGCGGCGGTGACGTGCGACCGGGCGATCCTGCGCCGGGCGATGCTCACCGATCCGATCATCAATTCGATCAGCGACGCCGACGCGATCATCAGGGATCTGCTGGAGGCCGAACGGGAGGCGTTGCCGGCCGGCTGGTTCGCGTAGCCCCGGGAGGAACGGGGATAAAAAATCGCGGAAAGGGAATTCCGGGTTCCGCGGTCCCCGGCGCACACTCCCGGTGTTTCCGTGAAGTCGCGATTCACGAACGGGCACGGGCTTGCGGTTCCCGGTTGCCGGATCCCGGTTCCCGATTCATGCGCTACGTGCCGTTCTTGCCCCTCACCATCGCGCCGCTATAATGACTCTGTGGTGAGGCGTCGGGGGTGGCGTCGCGTTTCGCGTGTCCCCGATTCCGTTCGCGAGGTTTCGATGCCCCGATACACGGATTTCGATCTGCCGGTGGAGGTCGCCGGGGTGCGTTTCCGCAACCCGTTCTACGTCGCCTCCGGGCCCACGACGATGTCTCTGGAGCAGTTGGAGAAAATCCGGGACACCGGGTGGGGCGCGGCGAGTCTGAAACTCACCGTGGATCCTCTGCCGTACATCAATCGCGTCCCGCGGTACGGGTATTACGCCGGCCCGGGACTGTTCACGTTCACGGCGGAAAAGCGCCTTCTCCTGGACGAACTCCTGCGGCTGATCGAGGCCGGGCGGAAACAATGCCCGGAACTGGTTCTGTTCGCCAATATCACCTACGCCGGAGACGACGGCGTGGACGGCTGGGTGCGCATGGCCCGGCGGTGCGAGGCCGCCGGTGTTCACATCATCGAACTCAACATGTGTTGTCCCAACATGTCCTTCAACGTTCAACTCACCGAGGGGCAGGGGATGGGGAAGGCCACCGGGGCCAGCATGGGCAGCCAGGAGGCCGTGGTGGCCGGGATTGTCGGAGCGGTGAAGAAGGCGCTTCGGATTCCGCTCTTTGTGAAGCTCACGCCCGAGGGGGGGCGGATCGCGCCCATCGCGAAAACCGCCTTCGCCGCGGGGGCGGACGCCGTCGGAGGGGCCGCCAACCGTCTGGGCATTCCGCCCATCAACCTGGAAAATCCGACGCAGTCGCAGTACTTTCTCCAGAAAGAGGTGGGAATGGGGTGTCTCAGCGGATCGTGGATCAAGCCGCTGGGCCAGCGCGACGTCTACGAGATGCGCAAACTCTGCGGCCCGGACGCGGTCATCACCGGGGTGGGGGGCGTTTCCGAATGGGGCGACGCCATCGAGTACGCCATGTGCGGGGCGGATCTCGTCGGGATCTGTTCCCGGACCATCACCCACGGGTTCGGGTTCATGCCGGAGTTCATCCATCGGGTGAAGGCGTATCTCGACGAACGCCGGTGCGGTTCCCTTCGGGAGGTGCGGGACATCCTCGTCCCGGCCGTCCGGTCGGCGCCCCAACTCACGATATATCCCGGCCATGCCCGCATGGCGGAGGTCCGGCCCGCGGCGCCCTGCGTGTACGCCTGCCCGGCGTCGGTCCCGGCCCAGAGTTACGTCCGCGCGGTGGCGGAGGGGGAGTTCGAGGTGGCGTTTCAACTCATCACGTCGAAGAGCCCGCTCCAGTCCGTCTGCGGTTACGTGTGCGATCATCCGTGCGAGCAGGCGTGTACGCGCGGGGAGAAGGACGATCCCGTCATGATTCGGGCCATCAAGCGGTTCGTTCTCGAAACGGGGTGGGCCGCGGGATGGAAACCGAAGATTCTTTCCGAGCGGGCGCCGGCGAAGGATATCCCGGTCGCGGTCGTGGGATCGGGCCCGGCGGGATTGTCTTGCGCGTTCGATCTCGCCCGGGCGGGCTACCGCGTGATCGTGTTCGAAGCCGCGCCGGAGCCGGGGGGGATGCTGCGGTACGCGATTCCCGCCTACCGCCTTCCGCGGGAGATTCTGGACCGGGAAATCGCCGTCATCCGTTCGCTGGGGGTGGAGTTCAAGACGGGAAAGGCGCTCGGACGGGATTTATCCATCGCGGATTTGAAACGCCAGGGATTCAAGGCGATTTTCCTCGGCATCGGCGCCCAGGGGGGGATTCCTCTGGGAATTCCCGCGGAAGATTCCGAAGGCATTTGCCAGGCGGTGGATTTTCTTCGCGGCGTGGCGGAAGGGAATCGTCCCGCCCTCGGGAGACGCGTCGCCGTCATCGGCGGGGGGTTCACGGCCATGGATGCGGCGCGGACGGCCGTGCGACTCGGGGCGAAGGAGGTCTATGTCCTCTACCGGCGGACGCGCGCGGAGATGCCCGCCACCGACGAGGAGGTGGCGGAGGCCGAGGATGAGGGCGTCCGGATCATGTATCTCGTGGCCCCGAAGGCGGTGATCGCCGGGAACGGGCGGGTGACGGGACTCCGGATGCGGAATTTCGTGCTCGAGGAACGTGACGCGTCGGGCCGCCGCCGGCCGGTGGAGGTGGCGGGGACGGAGTTTCTTCTGTCGGCGGACTCCGTCATCGCCGCGGTGAGCCAGGCGGTTCTCCCTGCGGGGGTGACGCTCACGTCGCGGGGGACCGTGCCGGTGGACGGGCATACCCTGGCGATGGGGGAGGACGGGGTTTTCGCCGGCGGCGATTGCGTCACGGGACCGGCCACGGTCGTCGCGGCGGTGGCGCAGGGGAAACGCGCCGCGGTGGGGATGGATCAGTATCTTTCCGGGGAGAAGGCGTTCCTCCAATACGACCCCGAGGAGGCGGAGTCCGGGAAGGAGCACATCCTCGCGCTCCACGGTCGCGAGCCCCGGGCCTGGCGGCCCGAGATGGAAAAGACCATGCCCGCCGTCCGGGCGGCGGGGTTCGACGAATACGCGCCCGTCCTCTCCGAGGAGGATGCCGTGAGGGAGGCGAAGCGCTGCATGGCCTGCGGTTGCGGCGCCGGGTGCCAGATCTGCCACGATCTCTGCAAGATGTTCGCCTACAAAATTGACGACGGGGGACGGGTGTGGCTCGACGAGGCCAAATGCGTCGCCTGCGGCATCTGCGTCCAGCGCTGCCCGCACGGGACGCTTTCCATGATCCAAACATCGGATAAACCACTGTAGGGGCGAACGGCGTTCGTCTTGGGAGTATCCGGTGGCCGGGGAAAACTCGTCAACCTCATGAAAGATCACATCAGCGGACTTGAAATTCAACTCCGCGAGGGGAATCTCGATCTGAACATTGGTTAATTTTCTCGAATTGTCTCCTTTTCTGACTCGCCCCGTCCGAACAGTATCCGAAGGCGCTCTTCCATCGAAAATCGAACGACGGACGGGGATTGTCCTTCCAGACGCAGTTGGGCTATATGGTCGCCCTGCGGAGTTTCTTCAAGTGGCTTTCCCGAAGAAATCACATCGCTCACAACCCGACGGCGGATTTGGAATTGCCGAGGAAGGAGCATCGCCTTATTCAGGAAATGCTCAGCCATGCCGATATTTCCACGACACAAATCTATACGAAGGTCATCATCGAGCGGCTGAAGGAGGTCCATGCGCGGACGCATCCCGCCGAGCGGAAGACGGCGGGCGGGGAGGGGGAACTGCCAGAGGCGGAGGTCGCTCTGGATGAACTTCTGGGAGATGAGTGAAATGATTTGCTTGCGTTTAGATGTTGGCTATAATCTGGCTAACAAAGGGCTTGAATGAGATACAACATCATATTGGCACCGCAGGCGATTGAGGATGGGCGGCGGTTGAAAGAGCCGTATCGGTCGGCGGTCAAGGACGCCATCGAGGAGCATCTGCGGCACGAGCCGACAAAAGAGAGCAAGAGCCGCATCAAGCGGCTGCGGGATGTCGAGTATCCGCAGTATCGGCTGCGGGTGGACGAGTATCGGGTGTTTTACAATGTGGAAGGGCAGACGGTGAACGTGCTGGCGATTGTGTCGAAGGTCAAGGCGGCGGAGTGGCTTAAGAACATGGGAGGTGGAGAATGAAGACCGTGGCATTGCATGAAGTCAAAGACGACCTGTCGAAGTATCTTCATGTGTCGGAAAAGGAGGATGTTGTCATCACCAGACACGGGAAGCCAGCGGCTGTCCTGCATGGGTTCGAGACGGAGGATGACTGGTTCGAGTATCGGCTGATACACGACCCACGATTCCAGAAGCGGATTGCCGCAGCACGGGAGAGCATCCGCAAAGGGCAGGGCGTTCCCCTTGAGAAGTTGTAGAGAAGAGTCATCACGAGCCAGCGGTCGGAGCCATCCTCCTGCCGCTGGTTTTGTTTTGGCGGGGTATTCCACCGAGGTATAATTCGCCGTCGTGATGAATCACCCCGTTGAAATTTCCCCTTCCCGAAGCGGACAGCGTGTTGCGGACATCGCCTTCCCGAGTCGAAAACTTGCGTCGAGGGTATCTCGGCTGCTTCCTCTGCTTTCGCTCCTCTTTTTCGTTCTAACGCCAAACGCCGCATTCGGGATGTATACGTATCGGGGCAAACCCGTGTCAGCGTTTGGCTATTCCGGAATGTGGCGGGACACGGCCACAGGCCTCTACCACACCCATTACAGAGAGTACAACCCCGAGATGGGAAGGTGGCTCACCCCTGACCCTGCTGGCTATCGGGATGGGCAGAATCTCTACGCCTATTACCCGGGGCCGAATGGGGTGGACCCACTGGGATTAAAGACCCTCGGGGATTATGAGAAGATAAAAGCGGATGTTGAAGATGCAGGGTTGGATGCCTTGAAAGAAACGCTTGGTGACAAATATGAGGCATATATTGGATATAAGGGCATTGGCTCATCTCCGCTAACGTTGGAAGAACGTGATGCTATTGAGCCAATCCGTGAAGCCGTAAGGCAGGTTCAGGATTATTGCGATGCTCGCATGGGTCTCATCAACGCCGTGGCCGATTGGTACAACAGCGGTGCTCTGGTCCAATTAGCGGCTCCCACAGAAGGCAGATTCAAGAAAACCGTCAATGTGTCGAAAAGCCCGCTCTATCAGAAACCTGAAGAGTTGGATGACGAATCCATAAAGTTTTCGGTGATGTTGAAGTCCGCATCGTTTGACGAGAATGTACGACCATTTGCCGAGGCGGTCGAACCTGCGGTCAATGTCGTTAACAACGTCTGGCTCTTTGCGGGCGTGGTGGGCGCAGTACGGGTAGGTGGGGCGAAACTGCTTGGAGCGAGATTGATGGCAAGGGAGGCGGAAGGAATTGCTACCTTAGAGAGTGCCAAACGATTTCTTCCTGTTGGTCCTGGTGCAGCCACTCGGGGTGAATTGTTTAGCCATCCGTGGATACAGAGAGACCTGTTCAAAGATTTACCCAAACGTGTGGGGAAAGGTGATTTCAATAAATTTAAATCCGCACTCAAAAAGGGCATAGTAGGTCCCACAGGGGAAAGCGGAATTAAAATCCTACGGGACTCTGTTGGGAAATACACGCACGAACTGAAGATAGGGGGAAGTGCGCAACGCCTTGTCGGTTATATCGACGAGAATGAGGTGCTTGTGTTCGATAAGTTCATGCGAGGAGGCCTACACTAATGAGCACGACTTTTATGAGTTTGAAGGATTTCTTTCCAGCGGAACGAGTAAGCAACGATTTAAGACGGGTACTGGAGGAAGGTGGCTGGAAAATTGAATTAGGCGGACGGATTACAAATGTGCCGCCATCCGCACCAATTGACATATTGGCTCGAAGTTGTCATGTGTACGACTACGACATTGGCTTTGGCAACCATTATCGTGTGCTCACGGCATTGGGCGGCATACTCCACAATCGGAACGGTGTAATTGAAGCGTCGTTGGGTTTCGCCACTCTATGGTATTCGGAGGAAAGGAATCTTATCACCGTTGATTTTTCGGCAGCAATGCCATGAGTATAGTCACGGCCCAACGCCTTGTGAGTCAACCTCATCCTCATCCCGCCCTCGCACCTCTCCCTTCCGCCCTGTGGGAGAAGGACGGCAGGCCGCACGGGCGGGGGCAGGGGTGCGGGGAGGGGTGGAACAGATGTTGAAGAAGACTGGGGGATGAAGGTTTGACCGGAATGAAGCAAATGCGGAAGACGTTTCTCGTGATTGGGTTGTCGGTCATCCTCGCCACCGGTCCGGCGTTCGGGAATGTTCCATCCGCTGATTTCTCGAAACCGTCCGTTACGCCGGATTCTCCCGACTCATCTTCCATTGTGCTCGTCTCGTGGGAATACCGGCAGGTAAGCGTCGTATGGTGTGGCGGGGTTCGGGAAGCGGTCTCGCGGGACGCTCCTCATCAACGTCCTGTTGATTCGTCGCTCGGAGATGCCGCCCCTCCCGACCTCCTGTCTCCGCGTGAGCGGGACTGTGAAACGACTCTCGCTTTTCCCCAAGTCCAATCCTATACTCAGCGTTTCGGACATGCCGCACCTCCTGTAAAATGGAGTCTCCCGGTAGTGTACTCTCGGGGAAGGTGCAGCGCTTTACAGTAGATCACGAACCACGGTATTTGATATGGCGGCAAAACGCATCATCCCCTGCCTCGACGTGAAGGACGGCCGCGTCGTGAAGGGCGTCAATTTCGTGAATCTCCGCGACGCCGGGGATCCCGTCGAGGCGGCCATGGCCTATAATGAGGCCGGCGCGGATGAATTGGTGTACCTGGATATCACGGCTTCCGTTGAGGCCCGCAAGGCCATCCTCGCCGTTATCGAACGGACGGCCGAACGCGTCTTCATGCCGCTCACGGTGGGGGGCGGGGTGACGGGCGTGCCGGACGTCCGCGACCTGCTCTCCGCCGGGGCGGACAAGGTGTCCATCAACACGGGCGCGGTGGCCGATCCGGAAATCGTCAGCCGCGCGGCGGACCGGTTCGGAAGCCAGTGCATCGTTGTTGCGATCGACGCCCGGGCGCGGGCCGGCGGGGGATGGGAGGTGTATGTGAAGGGCGGGCGCGTCCCCACCGGGCGGGATGCCGTGGCGTGGGCCGCCGAGGTGGCGCGCCGGGGGGCGGGGGAGATTCTCCTCACGAGCATGGATCGGGACGGGACGAAGTCCGGCTACGACAATGCGCTCACCCGCGCGGTGGCGGACGCCGTGCCGGTGCCCGTCATCGCCTCCGGGGGCGCCGGGACGCTCGAGCATTTCGCGGAGACGCTCACGGGGGGGGGCGCCGACGCCGCGCTCGCCGCCTCGCTTTTTCATTATGGGGAATTGACAATCGGGGAGGTCAAACGGTATCTTCAGAGCCGGGGCATTGATGTCCGTCCGGCCTGACCGGCCGGGTTTCCGCGCGGGAAAGGAATTTGACCATGGCTGAGAACGGCAAAGAGATCGACGCGCTGTTGCGTCTGGTGGACAAGTACAAGGCGTCGGATCTGCACATCAAAACGGGGGCGCCGCCGATGCTCCGCATCGCGACGAACCTGCGGCCCCTCGAGATGCCGCCCATCACCCACGTCCAGGCGAAGGCCCTGGCGATGTCCATCATGAGCGAGGATCAGCAGCGCCGGTTCGGGGAATCCGGAAGTTACGACCTCGCCTATGGCCTCGAGGGGGTGGGGCGTTTCCGCGTCAATATCTTCCGCCAGCGCGGCAGCGTCAGCATGGCCATCCGCCGGGTCACGTCCGTCATCCCCCGGTTCGAAGAACTCCATCTTCCGCCCAAGCCCTTCGAGAAGATCGCGGAAATGGAGCAGGGGCTCGTCATCGTCTCGGGGATCACGGGGAGCGGGAAGTCCACCTCGCTCGCCTCCGTGATCGATTACATCAACGAGCGCCGGCGGTGCCACATCGTCACCATCGAGGACCCCATCGAGTACCTCCACCGCGACAAGAAGGCTTTTGTGAACCAGCGCGAGGTGGGGATTGACGTCGTCTCGTTCAAGGACGCCCTGCGTTACGTCGTCCGGCAGGACCCGGATGTCATCCTGGTGGGGGAGATGCGCGACGAGGAGACCTTCCAGACCGCCCTCACCGCGGCCGAGACGGGGCATCTCGTTTTCGGGACGCTCCACAGTTCCACGGCGCCGCAGACGTTCGGGCGCATTCTGGACCTTTTCACGGCCGATCGCCAGGACCAGATCCGCCAGGGGCTTACCTTCAACCTGAAGGCCATCGTCTGCCAGAAACTTCTGCCGTCCATCAAGCCGGGGGTGCGTCTTGTTCCATCCGTGGAGATTCTGTTTGTGAACTCGACCGTCCAGAAACTCATTCGCGAACGGAAGGATGCCGAGATCGCCGGCGTGCTCCGCGCCGGGAAGGATGAGGGGATGCAGGATTTTAACCAATCGCTTCTCCATCTGGTCAAGGACGGATTCGTCGCGCGGGATGTGGCCATGTCCGTTTCACCGAATCCGGATGCCCTCGAGATGAATCTCAAGGGCATTTTTCTGGCGGAGGACCGAAGGATCATCTCGTGATTCGTTACGCCGACATCCTGACCCGCCTGCGCGCGAAGAAGGGGCCTTTGCCCGTCGCGGGGGTCCCGTCTCCCGCCGTAGCGGCGGTTTCCGCACCCGCGGCCCCCGGAGGGATTCCGGTCGAGGATCGTTCCCCCGTCGGGGAATTTTCCATCCAGACGCCGATGGTCCCTTCGGAGGAGAAGCCGTCGGTGGAACGCTCCCCCTTCCCGCCCCGGGATAAACTGGCCGAGACGGTGGTGCTCCTCGGGCGGGGGGCCTCCGCGGTGGAGGTGGTCGCCACCGGGAGTCGTGACGATACCGCGGCGACCGATGCGGCCCTGATCTATATTCTGGATGAGGAATCCCCGGAGGCGTCTTTTTCCGCCCCGCCGCCGGATATCGGGGAGTCGGCGTCTCCCGTATCGGCCCCGGAGGATTCGGCGCCACCCCCGGCGGAAACGGTTCCGGACGGAACGCCCGCCGCGGGGGCCCCGTCTCCCGCCGTAGCGGCGGTTTCCGCACCCGCGGCCCCCGGGGGGATTCCGGTCGAGGATCGTTCCCCCGTCGGTGAATTTTCCATCCAGACGCCGACGGTCCCTTCGGAGGAGAAGCCGTCGGTGGAACGCTCCCCCTTCCCGCCCCGGGATAAACCGGCCGAGACGGCGGTGCTCCTCGGGCGGGGGGCTTCCGCGGTGGAGGTGGTCGCCACCGGGAGTCGTGATGACACCGCGGCGACCGATGCGGCCCTGATCCATATTCTGGATGAGGAATCCCCGGAGGCGTCTTTTCCCGCCCCGCCGCCGGATATCGGGGAGTCGGCGTCTCCCGTGTCGGTCCCGGAGGAGCCGGCGCCACCCCCGGCGGAAACGGTTCCGGACGGAACGTCCGCCGCGCCGGAATCCCGGCGGGTGATTCTGCCGGACGATACGGACGTGGCGGATCTTGCTTCGGCCGACGTCCGCCGGCTTCTGGAGGAATCTCCCGTCACCCCGCCGCCCTCCGAACCGGCGGCTCCGGCGGGAAAAGCGGCCGCTCCCGCCGAGGGGGGGATGACCGAGGAGGAGCGGGCGGTATTGTTTTCCATTCTCGAGGAAAAGCCCGCCGCCGGGACCGCGGTCCCGGTGGATGAGGGAGGGGAGCCGGACCCCACACTGGAAGACGGGGTCTTCGAGGATATTTTGAGATCGGAGGAAATGGCGGCGATGGAGGCGGCTTCTCTGACCACGTCCCCCGCGCCTTCCCCTGAAACGAAACCGGAAATGCCGCTTGAGCCGGCGACGCCCCCTCCGCCCGTGGCGGCGCCCGCGGCCCCGTCCGCGCCCGCCCCGGAGGCCGTCCGGCCGGAGCCGGCGTCGGCGCCGTCACCGGCCGCGGAAACTCCGGCGTCCGCGTCGGAATCGGTCAGTTCGCGGCTCATTCTGAAGGAACTCCGGGCCGCCTCACGCCAGTTTTCCCTCATCCCGACGTTTACGCAGATCGGGGATTTTTTGCATCGTCCCGACGTCCGTCATTTTTTCGCGGCCTCGGGAATCGTGATCCTTTGCGTCCTTCTGGTGGTCTGGGTGTTTTTCATCATCTGGCTGACCACCGCTTGAGTCGCCGTTCAACAATAAATGCTTCATTCGGGACGGCGATGCATCCTCTCCGGCTACGTTGCGCTTCGCATCCCGCTCCGCGCCCCTCCGGGGCCGCGAAGACGCGGCGACCTCCGGCCATCCCTGGCCTCCGGTTGCTCGTTGACAAATCCCTCCCCTTCGGTACAATGCCCTCCTTTCCTCCCGCCGCGGCGGGGTTCAATTTAACGGTTGGGTGATATGGCAAGCGGATTCAGAACTTATGTGGCCAAGCCCGGCGAGGTGGATCGCCGGTGGCTTCTCATTGACGCCAATGGCAAGATCCTGGGGCGTCTGGCGACCCGGATCGCCCGGTTCCTCCAGGGCAAGCACAAGCCGGTTTACACGCCCCACGTGGACACCGGGGACTTCGTTGTGGTCGTGAACGCGGAGCGTATTGTGATGACCGGAAAGAAGATGGAGAGGAAGCCCATCCGGCGGTGGACAGGCTATGCCGGCGGTCTCCGCGAGATCACCCCGGCGAAGCTTCTGGAGAAGCGTCCGGAGAGTTTGATCGAGATGGCGGTGCGGCGGATGCTTCCCAAGTCCAAACTTGGGGTGAGCATGTTCAGCAAACTCAAGGTGTACCGTGGGGCGGATCATCCCCACGGAGCCCAGAATCCGGAGAAGGTGGAGGTCTAACGGCATGACGACGACAGCATTCGTTTGGGGACTCGGGCGGCGCAAGACGGCGACGGCGCGCGTCCGCGTGCGGCAGGGATCGGGCGTCCTCGAGGTGAACGGGAGGAAGCTCGAGGAGTACTTCCCGGTCGAGCGCCTGCGCCAGGTGGCCAAGGCCCCCCTGGTGTTGACGAAGGTGGAGGGCGTGGATGTGTTCGTGAATGTTCAGGGCGGCGGCCCCACGGGGCAGGCGGGCGCGGTGAGCCTGGGTCTGGCGCGGGCGCTCGTGAAGACCGACCCGGCGCTCGAGGAGAAGTTCCGCGATGAAGGGCTTCTCACGCGCGACGGGCGCGAAAAGGAACGCCGCAAGTACGGTCACAAGAAGGCTCGCAAGAGTTTCCAGTGGACGAAGCGGTGACGTTCGGGAATGTCGATTCCCCGGCGCGCCGGTTTTATCGTTCCACGGATTCGATCCATCCCCCCCCGACCACCTCTTCTCCGTCATACACCACCGACGCCTGTCCCGGCGTGATGGCGTGCTGGGGGCCGTCGAAGATGACACGGATGCGGCCGTCCGCCAGGGGCGTCACGAACGCCGGAGCTGCCGTGTGGCGGTGGCGGATTTTGACGGAGGCGCGGAAGCGGGTCGTCGGGGGCCTTTCCGCCAGCCAGTTCATCGCCGCGGCGGTGAATGTCGTCCGGAATGCCGCGTCCGACGGGCCGACCACGAGGACGTTTTCCTCCGGGCGGATTTCGATGACGCAGAGCGGCCGGCCGGCCGCGATTCCGAGTCCCTGCCGCTGTCCGATGGTGTAGCGGTGGATGCCGCCGTGGGTGCCGAGTCGTTTCCCGGCGTCGTCCAGGATCGGACCCTCCCGGGCCGCGTCGGGCCGGACCCGGCCGACGAATTCCGCGTAGTCGCCGTTCGGGATGAAACAGATTTCCTGGCTCTCGGGGCGATCCGCCACGGGAAGTCCGCGCCGGCGGGCCTCGGCGCGGACGTGGTCCTTGGTGAATTCGCCCAGGGGGAACAGGGCGCGGGCGAGGGCGTCCGGCGGCAGGTGGGAAAGAAAGTCCGACTGGTCCTTCCGTTCCTCCCGGGCCGCGAAAAGCCGGATCCCCGCGTTTCCCCGGACGAGGCGGGCGTAGTGTCCCGTCGCGACAACGCCGGCGCCGATATCATCGGCCAGGGCCAGGAGCCGTTTGAATTTGATGATGCGGTTGCACCGGTGGCAGGGGGAGGGCGTCCGGCCCGAGGCATATTCGTCGCAGAACCATCGGGCCAGTTCCCCGAAGTCCTCCGCGGCGTCCAGGACGCGAAAAGGGATGCCCAGGTGCGCGGCCACGCGGGCGGCATCCGACGCGGCCGGCGCGCCGGACTCCCGGGCCAGGTGAACGCCCTCGACGGCGAAGCCGTCCTCGAGGAGAAGCGCGGCCGCCAGGGCGGAGTCCACGCCGCCGCTCAAGGCCGCGATGGCACGGGTCAGGTCGGGCATGACATCATTATTGCATTTTTCCGCCCTCCCGGCTAGAGTAGCGATTCGGGGCTCGCGCGGGATCCCGCCGCGCATGCGGCGGATTCGATGAGGTTTCAGATGTCCATCACGGTCAAAGACAAGAATTTCGAGAAGGATTTCCAGTTCGGGCGCATCGCGCTCAAGAACAACCTTCTCACGGAGACGCAGGTCGCCGACTGCCTCGAGGTCCAGAAAGAGCGCCGCAAGCAGGGGATCGCCTCCGTCAAGTTCGGAAGCATTGTCCTGGCCAAGGGGTACATGACCCGGGCCCAGGTCATGGCGCTTCTCCGGGCCCAGAAGCGTCTCGTCGAGGATCACCGGCGCAAGGGTCTTCAGATTCCGGGCTACGAGATCCTCGAAGTCCTCGGCAAGGGAGCCGTCGGCACCGTTTTCAAGGCGAAGCAGATCTCCATGGCGCGCCTGGTGGCCCTCAAGGTTCTTCACGAACGATGGCTCGACGAGGAGGATTTCAAGAAGCGCTTCCTCATGGAGGCCCGCATCGTCGGCCAGATGAGCCACCAGAATCTCATCCAGGTCTATGACTTCGGCGCCGCCGCGAACGCCTATTATTTCTCGATGGAGTATGTGGACGGTCCGACGGTGGAGGATGTCATCGAACGCAACGGCCCGCTCCCCCTCACCCAGGCGGTGGATATCATCATCCAAATCTCCCGGGCCTTGAATTACATCCAGCGCCACAAAATCGTCCATCGGGACGTGAAGCCCGGGAACATCCTGCTGACGCGGGACGGCACCGCGAAACTTTCCGATTTCGGGTTCGTGAAGTCGGCGCTGGACGATCGCCTCTTCAAGGCCGGGTTCGTTTTGGGGACGCCCGACTACATCTCCCCCGAGCAGGCGACGGGGCAACGGGACATCGATTACCGGAGCGACCTCTATTCGCTCGGGGCCTCCTTCTATCACATGGTCACCGGGCGCACCCCGTTCACGGGGGCGGGTTCCGACGTCCTTCGCCAGCACGTCCGGGACGAACCGCCGCCGGTGCGGAGCGTCAATTCGGCCATCCCGGAAGGGGTGGCGGAGATCATCAACCGGATGATGGCCAAGGATCCGGACGACCGCTACATCGATTTCGGGGAGCTTTTCGGAGACCTGGAGCTTGTACGCGTGGGGGAACTCCCGTCCTCCCGGCGGCTCGCCGTGGGGCGAACGGCCATTGTCCGCGCCTTCGAGGCCGAGAAGTTGAAACTCGCCCGGATGGAAGAGGAACGGAAGGACCTCGCCGACGACATGCGGCGTCTCCGGGTCTGGGTGTGGGCCGGCTGGGCCATGGCGACGATTCTCCTGGCGCTTTTCCTGGTCATGGTGTACGTGACCACGCAGAACTGATTCCGGAGGCGCGGCATGGGTATCGATCAGGAAGGATTCACCATTCTCATCGCGGTGCTCGCGAGCCTCGCGGTGATGATGCTTCTGGTCCTTTTCATCATTCTCGAGATCAAGATGAACCGCATCATGAAGCGCTTGGACGACATCGCGGGGAGCGCCAGCACCTTTGTCAAGCTGGGGATGAAATATTTCAAGGGCAAGGGGGAAGAGTGAGTCGGCGAGTCTGCGAGTCGCCGAGTCTGGAGACCGGCCAGTCTGCGGTCGTCCCTGTACGCTCCGGGTCGCCGTTTTGCTGACATTCAGGAAGGTTTTATCCCGATGAAACTGGCCTACGTGGACATGCCTTCCGGCGCCGCGGGCGACATGATCCTTGCGGCGCTTCTCGATGCCGGAGCGGATCGGGAGTGGCTCGCGGGGGAGATCCGGCGGCTTGCGATCGGGCCCTTCGAGCTCCGGACGGAGCGCGTCCGCCGGGGCGGGATGGAAGTCCTTCGGGCCGAGGTTGTGGCCCCTCCCCAGTCGCATCCCCGCACATTTTCCGGCATCCGGGAGATTTTCCGGGGAAGCGGCCTTCCGCCGGAGGCGGCCTCCCGATGCGTGGACATTTTCCGCCGCCTGGGAGAGGCCGAGGCCCGGGTTCACGGCGTTCCCCTCGAGAAGGTCCATTTCCACGAGGTCGGCGCGGTGGACGCCATCGTGGAGGTTGCGGGGGCGGTCCTCGGATTCGCGCGGCTCGGGGTGGAACGTGTCGAGACATCGGAATTCCTCGCGGGGGGTGGGGTGGTGAACACCGGGCACGGGCCTCTCGCGGCGCCCGCCCCGGCGACGATGGAATTGCTGAAAGGACGCCCCGTCCGGTTCGCCGGAGGGGATCACGAGCTCACGACTCCGACGGGGGCGGCCATCCTGACGACGCTGGGCGTCTCGTTCGGGACGCATCCGGCGATGCGTCTTGAAACCATCGGCCGCGGCGCGGGGAGCCGCGACGGCGGGCCGGTTCCGAATGTCCTTTCAATATACATGGGGGAGGCGATGACCGGCGGCGACGAGGTGGTCGTCCTCGAGACGAACCTCGACGACATGATCCCGCAGGCCTATGAACCCGTCATGACGCGGCTTTACTCTGCTGGGGCGCTCGATGTCTTTCTCGCTCCCGTCCAGATGAAGAAGAATCGGCCGGGGGTGCTCCTCACGGTTCTGGCGGCGCCGGAGAAGGCCCCGGCGCTCGAGGAGATGCTTCTTCGGGAGACGACGACCTTCGGCGTACGGCGTTCCCGTTGCGGGCGGACGGTGCTGGATCGGGAGGTGCGGACGGTGACGGTGCGCGGCGAGCCGGTGCGGGTGAAATTCGGGTTCCGGGGTGGGGTGCTCTTCAAGACCGCTCCCGAATACGAAGATTGCCGGCGGCTGGCGGAGACGTGCGGAGCGTCGTTTCTGGTGGTCTGGGAGGAGGCCCGTCGGGCCGCCGGGAGCGCCGGCCCGCCATGATGGGATGGGGATGATATGACGATTGAACCTTTGGACATGCTGCGTCTGGTGGTCATCGTCCTCGGGGCGATTTCGATTTATGCGGCGCTCCGGCTCCGGCGGGCCTCGCGGAATGCCCCCGGCGGGCATTCCGGCGTCGGGGCGGATGCCGCCGGCCGGAGCGCGGCCGAACTTCTGACGGAGATCGAGAAGGCCGCCCGGGAGATGAACGTGACGCTGGACCGCCGAACGCGGGAACTGGAGCGGCTCATTCGCGAGGCCGATGAACGCATCGCGTTGATGGATGAGTCTCCCGCGTCTCCCTGTGGCGTCGGCGCGCCCGTCACGGCGGGGACCGCGTCAACGGTTGCTTCCCCGCCGCCCCGGTCGCCCGATGCGGCCGCCCGGGTCCTGGCCGTCCGGTACGCCGCCATCTATCGCCTCGCCGATGCGGGAAGCGATGTGGCCGCCATCGCCCGGGAATCCGGCATGCCGCGCGGGGAGGTGGAACTTATTCTCGGGCTTCGGGGAACGGGGAAGCCGTAGGGATGTTTACATGAAACGATTCACGGCGTGACGCCCATCCTCGCCGTGTAGTCCACCCGCGCCAGGAGCATTTTCACGTCGTGCGCCGTGAAGTATTCGTCCACGGCCTTCCGCGCCCCTTCCCAGTGGCCGTAGTCGTCAATAATCAAAACACCGCCCCGGGCCAGACGGGGAAAGAGATGATCCAGTTCGTGCTTTGTGGAGGCGTACCAGTCCGTATCCAGACGCAGGAGGGCGATTTTGTCCGGGGCCTTTTCCGGGATTGTTGTTTCGACCATCCCCTTGATGAAGTGGAGGCGGGAGGCGGGGTAGCCCGTCCCCGTGACGTTACGTCGCACGTCTTCCAGGGGCACGGAGGACCAGGCGCTGCCCTGACCCGACCGCCGCTGGCGGTTCCAGCGTTCGCGGGGGTTTTCCCCGGAGAAGGTCCTGTCCTCAGGCCCGGGCGCGGGCATCCCCTCGAAGGTGTCGAACAGGTGCAGGTCGCGATCGGTGACCCCCCGGCCGAGGAGTGTGAGCGCCGCCGCCATGGAGCTTCCGCCCCGCCACACCCCGCACTCGACGAGGTCCCCGGGAATCCCCGCGCGGACGATGTGGTTCACGGCCTGAATGACCGCGTAGATCCGTTCGGGGGAGGTCATCGTGAAGGGGCGGACGCGTTCCCCGATCGCCACGGCCTCCGGCTCGAAATCCGGCGGGGATTTCACGCTCTTGGGGAACAGGAGGCGCAGCGGTTTCATGAGACGGGGGGCGCTTCCGTGGCGTTGAACGCGAGCCGGTCCGCCCCGCGGTTCCCCTCCCGCCGGACGTGCGCGATGGAAAATTCCGCGAACGCCGACGCGAGGGCCTGCGCCTGCGCAAAAAGGGGTTTGAGGTCGGGGTGCTTCACCCGGTATTCGCCCGTCATCTGGCGGACCATGAGTTCGCTGTCGCTTTGGACGGCGACCCCCTCCGCGCCGCGTGCGCGCGCCTCCTCGAGCGCCGCGATGAGCGCCCGGTACTCGGCGACATTGTTCGTGGCATGGCCGATGGCGCGGCTGGCCTCGAAAATCTTGTTCCCGGTGTCGTCGTGGAAGATGAATCCGATCCCCGCGGGGCCCGGATTGCCGATGGCGGATCCGTCCGTGTGGATGATCAGGCGCTTCGGGCCGCCGGAGACGGGTTTGAGGTGTTGGACGGTGTGCGGGGAACGATGGGGCACGGCGGTCAGAGGTGGAGGATCCGCTGGCAGTTCGGGCACGTGACGAGCGTCTTTCCGCCCATGAGCACCGAGATGATCTGGGGGCGCAGCGAAATCCGGCATCCCTGGCAGGCGCCGTCCTCGACCGGCACAACCACCGCGTCCCGCAGGCCCCGGAAGATCCGTTCGTACTGCTGAAGCCCGGCCGGGTCCACGTCCTTGGCGAGGTTCTGGCGATCGGCCTTCCGTGCGGCGCACCGGGCCTCGGCGTCCCGGCGGGCGGCCTCGATCTCGCCGCGTTTGCGCGCGAGGGACTCCTGTCCCGCGGCGACCCTTCCCGCGACGACCTTCGCGGCCGCGTCCGCGACCTCGACCTCGTTCATCGCCGCGAGGAGGATGTCCTCCAGTTTTCCGATGTCCGTCTTGTGGATCTGGATGGCGCCCATGAGCGCCGTGTATTCCTTGTTGGTCTTGACCTGATTGAGCTGGACGTTGAGTTTCGCCGTCTCGTCCTCCTTTGACCGGAGGTCGAGTTCGAGGGCGGCCACGTTTATCCTGAGGGTCCTGACGTTCTCGACGGCGGCCGCGTGTTCCTCCCCGAGGAGGCGGACCCGCTGCTCTTCGTCGGCCAGGGCGCGGGGCAGGGCCTCGAGGGTCTCCCCGAGGGCGAGGATCTCCCGGTCAATCTCCTGGATGGCCTTCAGACGTTCGAGGTGGTCAAGGACGCTCATTTCCACAACGTATGATAGCGACCCGGAACGGATTTTCCAACGGATTCGCCGTCCGGAAATGATTCCCGGAATCCACGGGTTGCGCTCCGCCTCCGGCTACGCGCCCTCGCTGTCGCTCGGGGCGATAAGAATCGCCGACCTCGGCCCTCCCGGGCCTCGGTTGCGGCGGCGGGGGGCCGTCTACGGCGTCGCCCCTTGTATCCAACCCCCCGGCGCTCGCAACGCAACTGGCGCGAGATATTCGGATAGGCTCCTACTTGGCCAGGTCCACGAACCCTTCGAGCCGCCGGCTCCGAACCGGGTGCTGGAGTTTGTGGACCGCCTTCGCCTCGATCTGCCGGACGCGTTCGCGGGTGACCTTGAAACGCTTGCCGACCTCTTCGAGGGTGTAGGTGCTACCGTCCTTGAGTCCGTACCGGAGTTTGATGATCTCCCGTTCGCGGTAGGTCAGCGTGTCCAGAACCTGCGCCAGTTTGTCCTTGAGCATCTCGTGGGAGGCGGCCACCGACGGCGCCTCGATGCTGTCGTCCTCCAGGAAATCCCCGAAGAAGCTGTCTTCGCTCTCGCCGATGGGCCGATCGAGGGAAATCGGCTGCTTGGAGACCTTCATGACGCGACGCGCCTCGTCCAGCGGCACCGACGCCAGCCGCGCGATCTCCTCGATGGTCCCGTCGCGCCCCTCCTGTTGGAGGAGCTTCCGCGAGGCGTTGCGGAGTTTGCTCATGGTCTCGATCATGTGGACCGGGATGCGAATGGTCCGTGCCTGGTCGGCGATGGACCGGGTGATGGCCTGCCGGATCCACCACGTGGCGTACGTGCTGAACTTGTAGCCTTTCTTGTACTCGTATTTCTCCACGGCCTTCATGAGGCCGGTGTTCCCTTCCTGGATGAGATCCAGAAACGAGAGGCCCCGGTTGCGGTATTTTTTCGCGATGGAGACCACCAGGCGCAGGTTTCCCGCGGAGAGTCGCCGCTTCGCGCTCTCGTAGTCCTTGAAGAGGCGCTTGGCCTGTTCGATCCGGGAGCGCAACGGCCGCGCCGTCTCGAGGAGGTTGAGTTCCAGGGCGTTGAGTTCCTTCCGGACCCGCGCCCGTCGAGCCCGATCCTTCTCGCCTCGGCGGTTGCGCGGGCGGGCTACTTCCCGTTCGAGGGTCGCCATGCGGTGGTGGGCCGCCTCGAAATCCTCGAGGCACTGCTTGATGAACCGGAGGCGGATGCCGAACTCCTCGACGAGGATCGCCCCCTTCACCCGACGTATCCGGAATCGGCGGCGGATCCGCGCGGTGGAGTCCGCCGACAGCCCGGGCCGGCAGAGGAGCCGGAAGTCCACGGCGTCTTTCTCGAGGAGCCGTTTCAGGGTCGCGATCGCGGCCTCGACCCGTTTGAACACCGGAACCTTGGCAAGGCTGAAATCGTTGGCGATCTTGAGCGTCCGGTCGAAGGGGAGGTTGCCCTTTACCACGTCCTCCAGGACCGCGATGGCCTTTGTCAGGGCATGGCCGCTCTCAAGCGCTTTCAGGCGGTAACGCTGCCGGGCGACCTCGACCTTCTTGGCGAGGTAGATTTCCTCCTCGCGCGTGAGGAGCGGGATCTCGCCCATCTGGGAGAGGTACATCCGGACGGGGTCATCGATGGCCGGCGCGGGGTGCGGGTCCGCGCGCTCCTCGGGCTCCTCCTCCTTCCGGGCGCCATCGCGTTCGCGCTCCTCGCGCTCCGCTTCGTCCACGACACCGATGCCCATCTCGTCGAGGGTGATGAGGAGATCGTCGATCTTCTCCGGGGAGACCGAATCCTCGGGCAGGGCCTCGTTGAGTTCTTCGTAGGTGACGTAGCCGCGAGCCTTCCCCTGCTCGACCAGCGCTTTCATCCCGTCGGGTTTGGACATGTCCGTCTCCGCGTCGAAAATGAGTTTTTAAAATGCCTACGCCAGCAATTTCTGAAGTCCTTCAAGATTTTCCGTCACGGCCTGCTCGTCGTGACGCCCTTCCGCGTCCCGGAGGGCGGTCCGTTTCGCCGCGAACGCCGTTTTGCGCCGCCGCGCGGCGATCCGCGTCAGGCAGTCCCGGGCGATCGTCGCGTAATCGGCGTTTTCCTTCGTCGCGTCATATGCCGCGACGAGCCGGGCCGACAGGGCCTCGCTTCCCCCGAACGTTGCCAGCAGGCGCGGCACAATTTCCTCGCCGGCCGCGGCGTTCGCCTTCACCGCCGTGAGGATTTCCCGGAGTTCCGCATGGGAGAGATCCTCGGGGTTGATCGCGAGCGCCGGGTCCGCCAGGAGCGCGGGCTGGTGGAGGAACGCCGACACCAGCCACTCCTCCGCTGCCGGGACGTTCGGCGCCGCCGCCGGGCCCCGCAGGGCGCCGGACGCCGGCCCCGGGACGGTTCCGGCCCGTGTTCCGCGGGCCGTCTCGCGCATCCGCCGCTCGAGGGCCTCCACCGGAACGCCGAGGGAACCGGCCGCCCGGCGGAGCCATACGGCCTGCCGGACGGGATTCGACGCCTTGGCGAGGGTCCCGAGAATCTCGTCCGCGGCGCGTGTGACGCCCGCCGGATCGCCGAGGTTGACGCGCTTCCGGATCTGGAGGAGTTTGAAGTCAAAGAGGTCCATCGCGTTTTCAAGGGCCTTTCGGAAAACCTCCGCGCCGCCCTCCACCGCCAGGACGTCGGCCGGGTCCTTCCCCTCGGGGAGGTCGGCCACCGCCGCCTCCACGTCCTCCTCCAGGAAGATTTCCAGCCCCCGTTCCGTCGCCACGTCCCCGCCCGCGTCGCTGTCGTAAACCAGGATGATGCGTTCCGCGAACCGCCTGAGCTGCCGGATGTGGTCCCGCGAGAGCGACGTGCCGAGCGTGGCAACCACGTTCGGGATGCCCGATGTCTGGGCCGCGATGACGTCGGTGTAGCCCTCGGTAATGACGGCGACGCCCTGTTTCGTCATGGCCGCCTTCGCCCGGTCGAGGCCGTAGAGGAGACGGCCCTTCGAGAAGTACGGCGTCTCCGGCGAGTTCAGGTACTTGGGCTCCTCCTCCCCAAGGGTGCGTCCGCCGAAGCCGACGATCCGGCCCTGCACATCCGCGATGGGGAACATGAACCGTCCCCGGAACCGGTCGTAAAATCCGCCGCCGTCCTCCTTGCGAACGAGAAGGCCGCAGTGGGTCAGTTCCTCCGGTGCGACGCCGCGCCGGCCGCCCTCCTTCAGAAGGAAATCCCAGGAGAGGGGGGCCAGTCCCATCCGGTAATCGTCCACCGTGGTCGCGTTCCAGCCGCGCCGGACGGCGTACGTTCGGGCCGCTGCGCCTTCGGGGCTTTTCAGAACCCGATGGAACACCGCCGCCGCCCATGCGAGAATCTTGAACGCCCGGATGGTTTCCTCCTCCCGGCGGGGATCGGTTGTGGTCTCCTTGAGGACGATATGGAAGCGTTTCGCCAGCGTCCGCACCGCCTCCGGGAACTCCAGACGTTCCATCTTCATGAGAAATGTGAAGACGCTCCCGCCGGCCTTGCACCCGAAGCAGTAGTACATCTGCTTGCCGGGGTGGACCATGAATGAGGGGGTCTTCTCCTCATGAAATGGGCAGCAGGCCTTGAAATTCTGCCCGGCCTTGCGGAGGGGGAAATAGCCGGAAACGACCTCGACAATATCGGCCGCCCGCTGGACCGCCTCGATGGAATCTTGAGAAATTCGTCCGTTCACGGCAACCTGTTTAAATTAAAGGAATTACATTTATCCCGCAATACGGGAAACACAATAGTATAGCATGTCCCGGAAGGTTTGTCAAATCGGCTGAAAAATCGCTAGTATTGACGTATCTAATTGCTACCAAGCAATTTATATTCGAATTCGTTGATTTTCTGTCTTTATATCTATAATGCGTTAATTGTCAACCAGTAACGGATATAATGCGCTGATTGGCAAATGGAAGGGGGTGAAATTCGCTTGGAATTTCACCCCCTTGTTGAAGCGGGCGACGATCATGATGTCCCCGTCGGGTTATTTGGCCCCGATGACGAACCTCACTCCTTTGCCTTCCATCGTGAATTTTTTTGATTCGGGGGACGATCCCGGGATCTGCCAGGTGATCGTCACCTCCCCGGGGTCCTCCCGTCCGAAGAACGCTTCGCTCGTGCCGGGGGAAACCGTCCAGGTGCCCAAGGCCATCCGGTCGTTCCGGGCCGACACCATCACGGGCCCCGCGGTTTTGCCGCCGGGCGCCAAGGCCACCCGGACCGCCAGCCCCGGATCTCCGCCGGTCGCCTGGGCCAGGAGGAACACCCGCCCGTCCAGCAGGACCATGGCCATGTCCTGCAGGCCGTCGCCGGTCAGGTCGGCCACAATCCCGGCCTGCTGACCCTGTTCGGAATCGGGCATGTTTCCGGTCTCGCTCAGGTCAATGGGCCGGTGGGCATGCCCGAAACTGCGGAACCCGCGGTTGAAGAAGACCTGGGGGGCCATCTCGGAATAGCCCAGGTAGACGTCCCGGCGACCGTCGTTGTTGATGTCGCACGCATTGCCCACGATGGCGCCGGGCTTGGAGATGTAGGTGATCTCGCCGCAGATGCCGAAGAAGTCGGCGAATTTACCGCCGCCGCCGTTCTGCCAGAGGCGGGGGCAGTCCTCGGCCACGGTGTGAATGTCGATCCGGCCGTCGGCGTCGAAGTCCCCGAGGAAGGCGTCCGCGCGGCCGCTCCCCAGGGCCACCGGGCAGGGGACTCCGGGGGCGAATTCCCCGGCGCCTTTCCCGGCGTAGAACAGGCTTCTCTTGGCGAAGGGGCGGATGATGTCCGGGAGGTTGTCCCCGTCGAAATCGGCGACGAGGGACGCTCCGGACGGACCTGGTTCCTTGAGGTCGGCGCCGGCCAGCGGTTTTGTCGTGAAAGAGCCCGCCTTTTCCTTGTCCGGGACGAGCACCGACGGCGCTCCCGTCGGCGGGGTCCAGACGAGCCCGGCGCGGCCCGGGATGCCCGTGTCGATCGCCGAGAGCCCGACGCACCCGTCCGTGGGGGCGCCCGTGGTGTCGGAGGCGGCGAACGAACCGTCGGCGGCCTGCAGCCAGAGGCGCAACGCCTTTCCGTCCGCGGAAGCCAGATCAAGCAGGCCATCTCCGTTGAAGTCGCCCCACGCCGCGGCGGCGGATTTCGATCCCAGTTTCATCCGGTCCGTGATGTCGTTGAATTTCGAGTCCTTCGCGTCCCACGCGAAGACGCGGTCCCCGGCGTCGGAGGCCACGAAGAGGACGAGGCTCCCCTTCCCGGCGATGTCCACGGCCCTCGCGAAGCGCACCTTGCCGGCGACCTTCCCCGCCTCGACGGGATCCGCCCAGCCTCCGGAACAGGTCACCGGCACCCGGGTGTTGGGATGGGCGAGGATGAGCTCCGTGCAGCGCAGAAGCATGTCCGTGCCGCCGGCCCAGGTGGCCTCCATGTGGGAATCGATGGAGTCCACTCCCCAGGCGGATCCCTTGGCGTTGGGGTCGAGGGAGACCCATTTGCCGCCGAGGTGGAGCTTGCTCACGGGTTCTTCCCGCTCGCCCTTGCCGGTAAAGAGGAGCGCCGGGCCGTCGCCGACCGCGGTGATCATCTCGCCCACGGCCTTGCCGTGCTCGGGGCTGGCGGCCACGGTGAGGTCAATGGTGACCGTGGTCGCGCCGGGCTTGCCCTTGAGGGTCTTGACGATCTCCGCCGTCGCCTTGCCGTCCGCGATCGACTTGAATTTGAGCAGGAGGATCATGTCGGCCTGTTCCGTGAGCGTCACCGGGGTGAACGTCGGGTTGATGAGGGCGCGGGCGGCGGTGGCCGCGAAAACCGCAATGCCCAGGACGGCGGCGGCGAAAAGCGTCTTTCGCATGGTCGTGTTCCTTTCCATGGATGGGGGTTGGACCCCGGTTTCTATCATGGCACACATCGTGACACAATGAGTTTATATCGCCGGATGCGGTTTGTCAAGTGAAAGTCGGGCTATTTCGCAACCGGCAACTCCGCGGTCTTGCCGCTCAACACATCCACCAGCCGAAGCGTGTAGGGGCCTTTTCCCGGGACGTGCGACAGATCGAGGGCGCCTTTGTAGACGCCGCCCGGAAGCGGGAGGTTGATGACGCTTTCGGGAATCGGTTCGCCGTTTTCGTTTCGCAGTTCGGCGTGGACGACGTGGTCGCCGATTTTCCCGGAGGCCTCGATCGCGACCGACACGGTCAGTTTGCCGTTTTGAATCCTGTCGGCGGTTCCTTCGGTCTTCAGGCCCCGAACCTCATAAGGCAGGACGGCAAAGAGGAAGGGTTTGAATTTTTCCGGGGTCATTTCGACGGTGTCGGTCAGGCCGAAGAATTTGCCCGTTCGCATTTCGGTGATGAATCCTTTCTTTGGGAACGTGAACACCAGCGGATCGGTTCCGACGTCGCGGATGCCGGCTCCGCTGTCGGACAGGTCTTCCCAGTTGATGTGCGTAGCGGGATTGAGGTGCGCCGCGTAAATATCCATGCCGCCGAGGCGGTAGTGGAAATTCTCAAGGCCGGCGGGGTGCGACGACGCGCCCTTGCGGCGGACGGTGAAGGTGGGTTCGACGCCGGCCTTTTTGGCGAGCGCCGCAAAGAGCTTCCGGACGGGTTCCGTTGTTTTTTCGACATCCGGGGCGGCCCGCAGTTTGAGATAGTTCGGGATGTCGAAATTCAGCGTGTAGACGGCGCCTTTCCCGAATTTGTTTTCGAGGATCGCGGGGCCTCCCGCGGTTTTCGCAAGGGCTTTTGCGCTTGAAACGTCCAGCCCCGGTTCTTGAAAACCTTGAATCCGGAAAGATTCGCCGCTTTTCAGGGTTTCGAAATCCGCGGTCATCGTGATCGCGATCAGTTCTCCGTGGCCGCCCTTTTCGGGATCCGGTTTCTTTTCTTCTTGAAACGCGAAGGGGCCGCGTTTTACGCCCAAAAGGTCGTCGATGGGGCCGTGGCCTTCCGGCCGGACGCGGCAATTTTCGTTCATCCGTCCCGCCATGAGATCGGCGACCAGAACGCCGCCATTTTCCACAAAGGTTTTTAATCCGGCGATTTCTTTTTTCGAAAGCGCTATTCCGCGCGGAATGATGAAGAGCTTGATGCCGCGTTTCATGAGTTCGCCGGCCTCGACTTCCGGACTTGCGATGCAGACGTATTGCAGGCCGATGTCTTCCAGCGCCTTGTAGATTCCCTCGCGTCCCGCGGCGGCGAAATTGAACGTTGACTCGTAAGAACTATAACGGTTCACCCAGGTCGCGCCGTCCTTCCTGACCTCGAACATCCAATCCGCCCGGAGCGACGCCTGCGAGTGGAGTACGCCGACGGGTTCCGTTTCCATGCGGGCGTGATGGAGAAGGCAGGCGATGCCGCTTCGCATCTCGTGAAAAATCGCTTTGAGGTTTTTACCTTTTTCCGACAGCGTTACCGTGTCGCCGTCCACGTCCAGGAGAAGCGTTTTGGATACGTCGTTCCCGGCGTAGGGCCACACCAGGCCGCCGGTGTCGCCGTGGAGGGTGAGGTACCAGGCGCGCAAAATTCCGCCGTCCGCACTCTGATAGGGGATGGCCGCGATGGACGGATAGCCGCCGGGCAGAAACGACCGGATGAGCTCCCGCGATCCGCAAATCTCGTAGTGCTCGATCCAGGAAACCGTTTTCCCGATCTTGTAAAAATCAAATCCGCCGTAAGCCGACGGCATCTGGGTTCCGGAGTAACCCACGGGTGCGCCGGGATCGAGTTTGCGGATTTCGTCCCGGTAGCGGGACACGGCGGCCTGCATCGTGTCGTCGTTGTATTCGCGATGGTCGGCCCAGGGGGCGAGGTTGACCGTTGCGAGCCTCGAAAATTCGCGTGACTGAATCTCGTCCGTTGTCATGGGGAGTGCGTTGTTCCAGTCCTTGAAGGAGGTCTCCCATTCGTTGTTGAGCGCGTCCAGGGAGCCGTATTTTTTCTTCAGCCATTGACGGAAGCAGGCGAGGGATGCCTCGCTGAAATCGAAATCAAAAGGACAGGCGCTGGAAATCACATAGGTGCCTTCGTCCCGCAGGTCATAACCGAGAGGTTTGTTCGCGTGCAGGCGTTTGGCGGCCCTGGCGGCCTCCTGACGTTCATCGGCATCGGTTTTCGGATCTTCCAGACTCGGTTTGCGGACGCAATTTTCATGGGTCCTTTTTTGATTGAAGCTCTCCCGGATCTCCTTGCCCGATTTGTTCCGGAGGTAGAGCTGGTTGCAGAGGTTGGTGCAGTAAAAGGGCATTTTTGCCGCGTTGTTGGGCGCGGGATCGCCCTGGCGGTAGACCATCGAGCCGGTGACGTTCATCGTCTTGAGGGCGGAAAAATACGCCGGCATGTTTTTTTTGAGTCGCGCGTCATCGCCCCAGACGATGGGAACGTAGTCGTACCACGATGCGGTGTAAGGCGAAATCACCGGTGGGGGGGATGTCCAGAAATCGGTTCCCAGCCGTTCGGCGGGAACCGAGACGGGTTTCAGATCTTTGAATTCCGGAAACCGGGAGCCCGGCTCCGGCCAGACGGGCTCGTTTTCCGCGTTTGAAGTCGCGGCGAACGTCAGAAGAAAGCCGAACGCGACAAGGAAAAACATCGTGTGATTCCGCACGCCGACCGTCGGTTTGAAAGTCATAAACACCTCTCTTCCGTTTTCCGGAGCGTACTCCAGGCGATTTCCGTTGGCAAGGATTTTGTTTCCACAGTGGATTCTCCCCGCCCGCCGCGCTACGATAGCCCCGGTCTTTTGAGGAGGGTCGCATGGATCTCATCGGCAGGCGCGTTTTCATCACGGGCGGGGCGGGATTCATCGGGAGCCATGTCGCCCGACGTCTGGCGGACCGGAACCGCATCACCCTCTATGACAATTTTCACCGCGACGCCTTTTCGGGATCGGCGCTCGCGCGTCACCCGCGCGTCCGCGTGATCCGGGGCGACGTCCGCGACGCCACGCGGCTCCGTCGCGCCGTGAAGGGGCACGATACGTTTTTGCACATGGCCTCCATCGCCGGGGTGGACATGGTGCGATCCCGCCCGGTCGAAACGATGCTGGTGAATATCCTTGGGACGCATCATCTGCTGGAGGCCATCCGCGCCAATCGTCTGCGGGCGCATCGCGTTGTGGATTTTTCGACGAGCGAGGTGTTCGGCACCCATGTGTATCACGCGGAGGAGCAGAGCGCCACGACGCTCGGCGAGGTCGGAGAGGCGCGCTGGACGTACGCCGTGTCGAAACTCGCCGCGGAGCATCTGGCGCATCATTACGGCCGGGAGTATGGGATCCCCGTCGCGAGCATCCGCCCCTTCAACGTCTACGGTCCCGGCCAGGTGGGGGTCGGGGCCATTCATCAGTTCATCGTTCGCGCCATCCGCCACGCGCCGCTCATCCTTCGCGGTGACGGGAGCCAGATCCGTTCGTGGTGCTACATTGACGACATGGTGGATGGCATTCTCCGGGTTCTCACCCGGCCGGCGGCGGTGGGGAAGGTGTTCAACATCGGGAACCCCCGCGCCACCGTCACCATCGCGGCGCTCGCGGAGAAGATCATCCAACTGACCGGATCCACGTCCGGCGTCCGTTACGACCGCCGGAGGTACGTGGACGTGGAACTCCGTATCCCCGGCATCGATCGCGCGCGCCGGCTCCTCGGCTTCGAGCCGAAGGTGGGGCTGGACGAGGGATTGCTCCGGACCATCGCGTGGTATCAGGAGCGGGAGCGGGGGTAGCGCGGATGGAATCGGGAGTCGCGGGCCGCCGGACGCGATTCGCGGAAATGGCCGTCGTTGGAAACCGTGGAATAATACATGAAACTCCTGCGCAATCCCCGCGTCGCCTGGTCCTTCGCCGCGCTGGCGTTCGCCGGCGTGGGGTATTTGTCGCTGGCGCCGGGGCCGCCGGGGATGGAGGAGATTCCCGGTTCCGACAAGACGGCCCACGCCGCCGCCTACCTTACCCTCGCGGTGATTTTGGCCCACGCGCTTTCCCGCTCCGGGGTTGTGGGATGGCGTCGGGTGGTTCTGGCGATTCTCGTCCCCGCCGCCTACGGGGAGATTCTGGAGGTCCTTCAGTATTTCGTCCCGCCCCGGGAGCCGGACCTTCTGGACGCCCTGTGCAATTTGACGGGGGCGGTTGTCGGGACGATCGGTTACGGCCTGGCGGGGAAAATCGGTCGGGCGCGCCGCCGGAGTGGAGTGACATGACGATCGTGCCAGACGGGATTTGCCACATTCCGTGGAAAAGTCCGACGGACGGCATTTGCTTCGGGCTTTATCGGGCAGCCCCATCTCGTTTCATGCGAACGGGTAGCGGCAATACCGTTGGGGGATGGCGTTTTGGCATTGAACTTGCGAAACGGGAATGTGTGTCGGTGGAATCGAAACATCTTTTTCAGGAGGAACGGTCATGAAGGTCATCTCGACGGTGCTGGTAGCGGTGGGGGTGGGGTTGGTGGGCGGTGGGCTGGCGTTCGCGGAAGGCGCGCGGCGGCCGGGCGCGGAAGGGCGTCGCCCGAACCGGGAGAACCGCGAGCGGAACAAGGAACGCGAAAACAAGGCGCGGGAGGAGCGCGAGAAGCAGGTTGGGGAAGCGAAGAAGAAACGCGAGGAGGCGCGGGAGGAGCGCGAGAAGAACCTCGGCGAAAACAAGGAAAAGGCGGATCGGGACAAGACCGCGGATCCCGGCGTCAACAGGCGTCAGCGTCACCAGGCGTCGCGCATCGCCCGGGGCATCAAGTTCGGTTCGCTCACGAAGGACGAGGCGAAGATGCTGATCGGCAAGGAGAAGGAGCTGGCCGACCTCGAAAAATCCCTGAAGGGCGACGGGGTGCTCACCAAGGACGAGCGCAAACAACTTCATACCCAGTTGAACGACCTGTCCAAGGTGATTTTCCAGGAGAAGCACGATGGCGAGGTGCGCGGGGCGGACACGCCGGAGAACATCAAGATCCGGAATCGCCTCGGGACGGGCGCGCTGGAGCGCGGGCAGGGCCGGGAGTTCGCCCAAAAGGCCGGGCGGCTTGCGAAACTCCTGAACCGGCTGAACGGGAAGATGACCGACGGGGAGCGCGCCGGCGGCGAGAAGGAGGCGCAGGGGCTGATTGACGAACTCTACGAGGTGATGGAGCAGGACGGGAAGGACGGCAACACGGCGAAGTAAGGAGCTGGCATCACGAGAGGGGCTGTCGGGAAACCGGTAGCCCCTTTTTTATTGCTTGGAAACCCTCACCTGAACTCCCGCCGCGGCGAATTTCTGGCGGTAGGACTCGGCCACGGACTGGCTCACGCCCTTGGCGACGGTGATGATCATCTTTTCGGAAAGGGCGGCGGCGTCCTCCGGGGAGAGATTCTGGATCTCGGCGAGGATCCGGGCGGCATTTTCGCGTTGTACTTTTGCGGCCGGGCGGGAGGTGAGGACGTTGTACAAGCCGCCATCGTCCTTCGGCATCTGGGCAGTTCCGGATTTCTCGCCGGAGGCCGTCCTGGCGGCGGGGGCCGGCGCCGTCACGGGTTTGGCGGACACCGACTTCTGGGCGATCGCCGTCGGGGGCTTGGTTGCCGGGGATGGGGAGGGGACCGGCTTGAAGGGGGCCGGAGATGGGGCGTTCGAGGACGGGGGGATGGGGCCTGTTTTGGCGTTGGCGCCCGCGGGTTTGGGCGCGGTCGCGGCGGGTTTCCGGGCCGGAGCGAACCTCACGAGATTCGGGGTGGCCAGGGGTTCGTCGTCCGTCGGGGCGGGGGCGCCCATCTTCGGCAACCGGGGGAGGTCTCCGATGGGGATGGGTTCCACCTCGGGAAGACGGGCCGCGGGTTTGGCGAGGATGTCGAGGTCGTCATCATCCGACAGCGACGCGACGTCGCGCTCGAATGTGGCGAGATCCACCGGGGTTTCGTAGAACGAGGACGGCGCCTCGGAAAGCTCGCTCATGGGTTCCCGGGATCCCTTCGAGGTGATGTCCTCCACGATGGCCCCGCCGGTCCCGGCGCTCATGGAAAGCGAAATGGCCTCCCCGCAGTGGGGGCAGGGGAATTCAAGCGGCCGGGGCGCCTCCGCCGCTTCCTCCCGGAGCACGGGGGGCGGCTCCGGCCAGGACAGGCGCGGGAGTTTGCGGTCGAGCGTCTCGCGGACATCGAGGACCGCGCCGGCATCCCGGATCCGTCCGAGGCGCCGGGTGGCGCGCTCGGCCTGGTCGCGGGTCAGTCCGTCAACCAGGATGATGGGCGCGGATTTCACGATTTGCGCCGAGGGGCCCGGTTGCAACTGGAAGGCGGACGCGATTTCCTGGGCGACCCGCGCGCGGTCTCCCGTGACGGCCGCGAGGACGATTTTGTAGCCGGACGAATCAGCCATGACGGCCTCCCTGGAGTTTTCGCGACAGGATGACGACGTTGCCCTTGTCGTTGTACACCACATTGTCCATGATGCGCCGCGCCAGATGGACGCCGAATCCGCCGAGACGCTTCCCCGCCCGTTCCCGTTGCCTCAGGTGCGCCGCGGGATTCGCGGTGGGGTCGGGGAGATGCGCATGGTCGAATCCCTCCCCCTCGTCGGCGATCTGAAAGACGATTTCGTCGGGGAAGAGGCCGTAACTCACCCGGATCTTCCGGTGCGCGTCGTTCCGGTTGCCCCATTCCATGGCGTTGGCGCACAGTTCGCTCATGACGAGCTTGATCTCGCGCTTGTCGTCCTCCGGGAGGGCGGTGGCGGAGAGGACCTCGACGAAGTCCTCCAGGCGTTTCAGGTGTTCCCGGCGCGTCGGGGCGGTGATTTCGACCCATCCCCGATAACGGGAGTCGACGGCGATTCCTTCCGCGTGCGTTTCCGGCATTCCGGCATTATAGGCCCGTCCGCCGCGCGGCGCAAGATTTGAGTGGCCGGTCCCGGCGGACGCCGGTAAGATGAATCGATCCTCATGAAAACGGAACGCGTCGCCATTCTCTCCGATATTCACGGAAACCTGGAGGCCCTTCAGGCGGTGATGGACGATCTCTGGCGGCGCCGGTGCGACCGGATCTTTTGCCTGGGGGACACCGTCGGTTATGGTCCTCACCCGGCCGAGTGTCTGACGATTGCCCGTGAGCGGTTTGCGCTTGTCCTTCAGGGCAACCACGAGCACGGGTTGATCCACGGGGCGGAAAATTTCAACCCGGTGGCGAAGGAGGCGCTTGAGTGGTGCCGCCGGCAGGTGGCGGATCCCGCGCTGGTGGCGTTCCTCCGGACCCTTCGCCCCGCGAAACTGGACGGCCGGACGCTTTTCGTCCACGCCTCGGCCCGGGATCCCTTGCAGGATTATGTCCGGGAAATCACCGGGCGCGACAGTTTCGAGGCGCTGGTCGAATCCATCAAGGACGAATTCACCCGGTTCGACCTGTGTTTCGTCGGTCACAATCACAAGGCCTTCCTCGGGACGACGGACGGCCTGCTCTACCCGCATGACGAGGTCACCCGGTTTTCCGTCGAGGGGCAGAAGATGTACGTCTGCGTGGGTTCCGTCGGCCAGCCGCGCGACAACGACACACGGGCCTGCTACGTGCTCTTCGACGGGGAATCGGTCGAGTACCACCGCGTCGCCTACGACGTGGAGAAGACCGCCCGCGACATCCTTCAGGCCGGGCTTCCGGAGTTTCTGGCGGAGCGGCTGTACATCGGGAAATGAATTCCAGGGCCCCCCGGCATCACGCGGTTTTTTCGGCAATGGCAATCTGATCCCGGAGCCGCTTCTCCTCCTCCGGCGTCAGGTCCCGTTCGATCCATCGGACCATCTGCGTGCTGAGCACCCCCAATACCAGGCCGACCAGGTTCGCGATGCCCAGGATGTACAGTTCGTAGCCCAGGCCCAGGTTGATCATCCACTGGGTCTTGATCCAAAAGACCGGGAACGAGGCCAGACTGGTGAGGGTACCGACGATCCACACGCCATGGTGGGGCAGGCCGAATCGCGTCCGCTCGCCCCGCTCGCGCGCCGCGATGTCGCGCATGATGTGCCAGTACTGCACCAGCCCGGTGGCCGTGAGCCAGAGCTTGAGGGGAAACCAGATCACGAGGTGCCAGTGCCCGATCGCCCGGAGTTTCTCCGTATGGCACATCTCGTAGGTGAAAAAGCCCATCAGCACCAGGTTCATCGCCAGCCCCACAAGTCCCAGGTTCAAGGCAAACCGCAGCCAGCACGGAATCGTCTTCACGGACGCGAACTGGGCCGCCGCCGGCTCGCGCCCGGCCGGCAGCCACGGCGCGGGGGCCTGGTAGTGCTCATCGCCGCCCAGCCGCAGCCACTCGCGGTAGGCGAGGCACATGAAGACGGTGCGGATGATGCCGAACGTGCCGCTCCACAGGAATCCGAACCGGTAGGCGAAATCGGAGCCATGGAGCATCCACTTCACCACATCGAGGAAAAGGCCGGCCAGCAGTCCGGCGCACATTCCCCCGACGGCCCGGATGACCGCGTTGGCGGCGCTGAACTGCCCGTAGAGCGACTTCGGCATCAGCCGCATGAACAGCGCGATTCCGCAGAGTCCCGCCATCGCCGCGGAAAACTGCTCCGGCAGGCTGCCGATCAGCGACACCCAGAAGAACAGGGCGGAGGGGAGGGTGATGAACAGCCAGATCCACTCGTTGTAGGCGTTGAAGGCATGCCCGATCGCGTTGTACGTCGCGATCCGAAGGGGGTGCCACCGGTCCACGAAGACGGCCGCGTAGTAGGTCGCGATCATGCCGCCGACGGCGCCGACGGCGTGCAGTATCCCGATCTGCTTCAAATCCAGGTTCAGTTGCTGGCTCTTGAAGACGTTGAATATCCCCGTTGCGCCGCCCACGGTGGCGCAGACGCTCGTCAGGTAGAAGTACCAGTAGAACTTCGTGGAAAAGGATTGCTTCCCGATGGATTTTAATTTCCCGAAGAACCCCGTGAACTCGTCTTCCGGGGGCGGCGGGTAGGGTCCTTCCTTCACGCGCAGGCACATGATCCCCATCCCCACCACGTACAACAGCGCCACGCCCGTCATGATTTCGCGGAAGTGGGACAGTTGGTATTGAAAGAGGCAATAGCTGTAGAGCGCCCCGGCGGCGCCGCCCACGATCTTGAAATATCCGTTGAACCGGCCGAGGAACTGCGGCGGCACCACGTCGTTGAACAGGTAGTAGTACACGCTCCCGACGAAATTGTTGAAGATGTGGAATGCCACCACGAAGATCACGATCAGGGCGATCGTGAGGGTCGTGGGCGCCATATTCCGCACGATGGGCATCGTGCTCTGAAGCCACGCCCCGATCTCGGCGCTCCAGCCGATCATGATGAAGCTGATCCCCATGAACGGCAACGTGTAGAGGATGAACGGGATGCGCCGCCCCAGCGGGCCGCGGTGGCGATCGCTCTTGTAGCTTACGGGCGCGCCGACGGCGATGTCCATGATCCCCGGGATGGTGCTCATGATGAAGGACATGAACATGTTGGACACGCCCAGCTCCTTGAGCCGGAGCGGGAGTATCCTCGGGATCACGGTCTCCATCATGGAGAAGCAGAAGTCGCCCCAGAGCAGCCAGCCAAAGAGCGTCAGCAATCCCATCTTGGTATAGGTGAGCGGGCCACAGCGAAAGATCTGTTTCCCGTCTTTATTGACTTCGACGTGCGCGGAAGAATCCTGTGGGATTGAGGTCATGGGATTGGTGGAATTGGGGTCAGGTCTTTCCGTGACATATTTCGCCCCGTTGCGCCTTGACCATATGGTATCAAATTATGCCACCATGGAAAGACCGGGCCTTTTCTTTTTGACAGGATATTTAACATGGCGTATAAGGCGTATAAAAGGAGGGTGTCATGGCCGCGACGGGTTCAAGGAAGCTGAAATTTCTCATGAACGGGGAGTGGCGGAGTCCCGAGGGCGGGGCGTACATGCCCGTGCACAACCCGAGCACCGGCGATGTTCTCGCCGAGACCCCGAAGTGCTCCGCGAAGGAAGTGAACGCCGCGGTCGAGGCCGCGGCCGCCGCCTTCCCCGGCTGGCGCGACACCCCGGTGACCCGGCGGGTTCAGGTGGCCTTCAAGGCGAAGCAGGTTCTCGACCGGGAACTCGGCGCTCTCGCGACGCTTCTGGCCACCGAGATGGGCAAGTCCCTCACCGAGGCCCGGGGCGACGTCCTCAAGGCCATCGAGGTGACGGAGATCGCCTGCGGCGCGCCGGCGCTGATGACGGGCTACTCCCTCGGCAACGTCTCCACCGGTTACGACACGGTGGCCAACCGTCAGCCGCTCGGGGTGTTCGTCGGCATCGCGCCGTTCAACTTCCCGGCCATGATTCCGATGGGGTGGATGGTTCCGATGGCGATCGTCACGGGGAACACCTACGTCCTCAAGGCCCCGAGCATGGTTCCCCAGACCGCGATGCGGATGGCGGAACTCTGGATGGAGGCGGGCCTGCCGAAAGGGGTGTTGAATCTCGTCACCTGCTCCCGGAACGAGGCGGAGATTCTTCTCAAACATCCGGCGGTGAGGGGCATCTCATTCGTGGGGTCCACGAAAGTCGGCCTTCACGTCTACGCCACGGCCGCGGCCGCCGGCAAGCGCGTCCAGGCCCTTACCGAGGCGAAGAACCACGCCCTTGTCCTGCGGGACGCGCCCATCGCGGCGACGGCCCAGAGGATTGTCAACTCGGCGTTCGGCTGCGCCGGCCAGCGGTGCATGGCGCTTCCGGCCGTCTGCGTCGAGGAGGAGGTCGCGGACGAACTGGTGAAGGAGATCGTCGCGGCGGCGAAGAGTCTCCGCATCGGCCCCGCCTGGGAGGCCACGACCGACCTCGGGCCGCTCGTCTCCACCGACCAGAAGAAATGGGTTCTCGACTGGATCGAAAAGGGCGTCGCCGAGGGGGCGAAACTCGTCCTGGACGGCCGGAACGCGAAGGTCAAGGGATGCGAAAACGGGTATTTCGTCGGCCCGACGGTGTTCGATCAGGTCACGCCGAAGATGCGGGTGGGAATCGACGAGATCTTCGGGCCCGTGCTTTGCATCAAGCGGGTGAAGGATTTCGAGGAGGGGCTCGCGATCGCCAACGCGAGCGAATTCGGCAACGGCTCGGCCATTTTCACGATGAGCGGACGGTACGCCCGGGAATTCGCCCGGCGCTCCGAGGCGGGGATGGTGGGGATCAACGTCGGCATCCCGGTCCCGATATCCGTGTTCCCGTTCTGCGGGCACAAGTCGAGTTTCTTCGGCGACCTCCACTGCATCGGCCGCGACAGCGTGGCCTTCTTCACCGAGACCAAGGCCGTCACGAGCTACTGGTACAACGAGGCGGATCTCAAGGGCGCGAAGGTGGGCACGTGGGAGGGCGGGATGGCGAGGAAGTGAAAGAGACGTCATGAAGTCATGCGGTCATGATGTCATGAGGCGACATCGCAAACGAAATTGGAGGAAACGGGCGCATGAAGACGAAGGAGTTGTACGACCAATATCTCATCACCAGCATGGTGGCGGGTTTTGAGCCGATCGAGGTCGTGAAGGCCGCCGGCTGCGTCATGCGGGGGGCGGACGGGACGGAATACCTCGATTGCTTCAGCGGCATCGCCGTCACCAACGCCGGCCACGGCCATCCGAAGGTGCTCGCCGCGGCCGCGAAGCAGATGAAGGAGCTCGTCCACTGCTGCAGCTATGTGTACTACAGCCCGCGGGCGGGGGAGCTGGCGAAGCTCCTGGCGGAGGTGACCCCGGGGCGGCTCCAGAAGACGTTCTTCTCCTGCTCGGGGGCCGAGGCCCTCGAGGGGGCCATGCGCCTGGCCAAGCAGTTCACGAAACGGAAGGAGCTCGTCGCGCTCACCCAGAGTTTCCACGGCCGCACGGCGGCGACGCTGTCCATCACGGGCAATCGCGCCCGGAAGAAGGGATCCGGTCCGTATCTTTCCGGCGTGGCGTTCGCCCCGGCGCCCTATTGCTACCGGTGCCCGTTCAAACTTGCCCATCCAACGTGCGGCGTGGCCTGCGCGCACTACGTGGAGGATGTCATCCGGACCCACACGGCCGGGGACGTCGCGGCCATCATCATCGAAGGGTTGATGGGCGAGGGCGGCATCATCCCCCTGCCGGAAGGGTACCTCAAGGTCGCGACGGACATCGTCCGCAGGGACGGCGGGTTGTACGTTGACGACGAGGTCCAGAGCGGGTTCGGGCGGACCGGGAAACTCTTCGCGGTGGAGTACGACGGCGTCGAGCCGGACATCATGTGCATGGCGAAGGGCATCGCCGACGGCTGGCCCCTCTCGGGTTTCATCGCCCGGGCGGACATCGCCGGGGCCTTCACGCCCGGCGATCATCTCTCGACGTTCGGGGGCGGCCCGGTGAGCTGCGCCGCGGCCATTGCCAACATCGGCGTCATGCGGGACGAGAAACTCCCGGAGAACGCCGCGACGCGCGGGAATGAGATCATGAAGCGCCTGCGGAAATTCCAGGAAAAGAGCCGTCTCGTGGGCGACGTCCGCGGGAAGGGGCTCATGATCGGGATCGAACTGGTGAAGGACAGGAAGACGAAGGAACCCGCCGCCGACGAGGCGAAGAAAGTCCGCGCGCTCTGCCGCGAGGGCGGCATGCTCGTGGGGGTGGGCGGGGCGTTCGCCAACGTCATCCGGCTCCAGCCGCCGCTGGTGATGACGGCGGCGGAGGCCCGCAAGGCCTGCGACATCCTGGAGAAGGTGTTGGGTCAGACGGGCGGGTGAGGGAATTCGCGGGCGGGATGTGGCGGCAGGGTGGGGAAACTGGCCGCCGAAGGTTCGCAGGGGCAAATAAGTATTGTGTCCCCAGAACCCCAGAACCCAGATGAAAGTGCGAAAGAATCCTTGCGCTATCATGAACCGTGATGAACTGGCATGCACCTAAATGAAGGGAATCCGATCGCTCCCCCGCCCCATTCAATTATCAGCCAAACTGCATAGTGATGAACTGGGATGAACCCGCATGAACCGGCTTCCGCTAAGGGGCCGCTAAGCGGACAGATTTGAGGATGACCTCCCAAGATATGGGATTTCCGATATGGTCACTTCTGCCTTGTAGCCATTGGCCTCCAATAATTTCATCACCTCGCGCCTGCGGACCGCTTTGTCCTTGTGAGGCCCTACAATAACCCTCTTGATTGGGAGGTGTGTCTTCTCACGTGCTGGATCGATTGCTGCAAACAACTCAAGGTGGGGCACGCGAACTCCCTCTCGGAGAAAGGATTTAATCTCCTTCTGTGGCTTCACCTCTCCATCAGCGGCGGCAAGCCCCGCGATTTTTGGATCACCTGGAATTGCAACTACTCGGACTTCATGTTCTTCGTAAAAGCCCCAGTGCTTATACAGGCATGACAGACTGGTTATGGCATCGTAGAAGCATTCTGCCTCTTCCTTCGTGCCACCGCGCACATGTACCGCGATGCATTTGCACACAGATTCTTCGAGATCGACCATATATGCCGTGGACGGTTGCCCTGCGGGATCAATGCCGTGGTAGTAGACATCCGCTAACTGAACGTATTGATAGTAATGTTGCTGGGCCTCAAGCCTGAGGAGGCGTTCGAACTCGATCGTATCGAAGACGATCGAGTAGACACCGTCGACGCCATATCCGCGCCACTGACTTAGGAGGCCGCTGTGCCGCACTCTAACATCGTTCGTGCCACACAGTGAGAAGATGTAGGGCTGATTCCACTTCGTCGTTGCGGCCCGTATACGCGAGACCAGCTTAGTGGTTATTTGCATCACGACCTTGTCGAATCCTTCCTTGGTGATCATTTTCGTTGCGACTTCTGGTCGCGTTGCCATGACGGCGGCACATTTGCGAACCTCAGGCATCGCAATCTCGGGCAATCGCCTGTCGAGGAATTGCGTCAACTCTTCGGTGTCGTTGAGGTGTGAAGCGTGCGTTGCCCATAGACATCCGCTCGTCAGTATGCCGTTCAGTCCAGCAGCATTCGTGTAGTGCATGAGCTCGCTGTACTCTTCGGAGACAATCTTGGGAATCTGGGGACACTCACTAATAATCTTGACGTTTTCCGGTCAGTCGGAGCCGCCACCTTCCTTCTCCAGACAACCGGCAACACGGCGTCAGCGTCTCCGGGATGCCCCCATGACCAAATTCGCCGATGGGTGGTTGTCAGCGGAACCCCGATGGCGGCGGCGCGCGCAAGGTCAGTCCGCCTGCGAGCCTCCGGCCGGCGTCTTCGGAAGCCCGGGGTCGCCGTAGCTCGGCGGCAGGGGCATCTTCGGTTTCGGCGAGGGGCCACCGGGACCGCTCGGCAACTGGGGCGCCCAGGTGTAGTTCGTCATCCAGGCCAGGTCGAAAAAGTTCGTCCATGTGGACTGGCCGATTTTGTTGGAGAGGTCGCGCTTCGCGTTTATCAGCCGTGTGAGGTCCTCCTTCCCTTTGGCGCCGCCGTATATCGGGCCGCGAAGGGGCAGGACCTTGGCGTACTCCTCGCAACGTTGCTTCAGGCACCATGCCATCCGGATCTCGCAATTCGGGACGCCCTTCTTGACCGCCGCGGCATCCAGAAGTTTTTTCTTGGTCTCTTCCGCGGTGCCGTTGTGGGTTCGGAGGAACGTCACGAATGCCTCGTCTTTTTCGAGGACGTCGAGGTAGTAACGGTACTGTTTGAGGTAGAAGAGCTGGTTCTCCAGGCACACGATGTAATATTCAATTTCGGCCCAGGCGCGGAGTTCGTTCGAGTCGTTCGGTTTCGGCGGCGTCTTCGGCATACCCTCCCGCACCTTGGGGATGTAGGCCTCCATGAGTGGAATGGTCCGGTCCAGGTGTTTCTTTACGACCGCGATGTCTTCGGGGCAGTAAAAGTGCGCGTAGCGGATGGCGGAGGACTCCTGCCAGGAGATTCCCCACGTTCCATACGCCGCCGGCGGCCAGCGGTATTCCGAGGAAATCCGGAGGCGTTGCAGGTCGTCCACCGACAGGTCCGGATCCTTCTTCCCGCCCCAGGGGGAAATCACGAAGGCCCCGTAGTAGTACTTCGCCTCCCCCCAGACGTGGTTCCATCGGGTCCCGCGATACCATCCGCGATGGGAGTAGTCGGTGTTGGTTGACAGGGAGAAGAGATACTGGAAGTAGGGGCTCGAACCGTACATCTGCATCACCTCGTCCCGGGAGAGGAGCGAGGGGAAGTACTTGCTTTGATTCTCCGCTTCAAACTCACACGCCTTGATGACCGGCGCGACGGGGGCCTTGCCGTTCAGGATATCCATCACCTTGGGCGGTTTGAATCCCTCGTCGTTCCACAGCCATCGTGTCAGGCGGTCGCCCGGGCCGTGGAACATGCACGCGCACTGGGCGTTGGCGATCGGCGAGATGAGGAAATAGCCGCCGTTGGTGGCCCAGGCGGCCCGGGAGAGTCCGTAGTACCCGTAGCCGGTCGTGTTCCCCACGTTTTCCAGGGGGCCGTTCAGCCCCGAAACGCAGGGAATCTCGTTCACGGCCGATTCCCGGCGATGGAAGGTGAAATCGGCTCCGTAATCGATATTGAGGAGTTTTTGATAGTCCGTGTACTGTTTGTGCCGTTCCCCCACCGGATCGGGGTCGGAGGTGGTGAGAATCGTCTCGGGGGCGCACACGATGAGGGAGATCTTCGCGGAGAGAAGATCCGCCACGAGCCCCTCGATGTCGTTTTCCGTGTCCGGATTGTCGAGGGTGAAGACGCATACGGCGTCAATCGGGTAATCCTTCCCGAACTCCTTCATGCAGAATCGCACCCCGGTGCACCAGTCCTTGACGCAGTCATCGGGAGTGGCGAAGGACAGGTCCTCCCAGGCGGCAATCTGGATGCGCTGCTCGGGTTTGAGCTGGACCTTGGCGCGCGTCTGGGAATCGCGAGCCTCCGTGACCACCTGCATGATGGCCCGGCGGACGTCCTTGGCCTCGACCATGCTGGTGTTCACCACCGCCGGCTGGGTTCGGAGGGCGACGACGCTCACGGTGAGGTTCTTCGGCCCCTTTTTGAACATCTCCGCCACATGCCTCTGGAATTCCTCAAGGTAACGACAGGCGGAGGAGGTGGAGTCGATCAGAATGACAAGGTGGGGCGGGGCGATGGAATCCCCCTTGGCGCGGCGGATTTTCTGCGTTTTCATCCCGATTTCCCAGGCCAGTTCCTCAAATTTCTTCCCGACGCGGCGGAGGGCGAAATCCTGGCCGGGGCCGCGGGGGGGCTGATCCTCCGCCCCGAGCGTCACGGCGGTTGTGACGAGCGCCAGCGCGCCCGCCAGAATGGCCAGTCGTCCGGATTTGCAAGACATGACCCCACCTCCCCGGAAAGGGATTTGGACACATGACACCGACACACTTCACCCCGTGAGTATAACGCATGCCGGGGGTGAAAGTTCACGGAATTTTCACAATTATTCGCAGCGATTACTTCCCATCGCGGATCAGAATCGTCCCGCCCGCGCCGACCGCGACGACCACCGTGCCTTTCGCGGAAATCGCGTGGAGATCCTTTTGGGCCGGCGTGGCGGTGTCCTTCCAACTCTTGCCGCCGTCGGCGGTTTCGAAAAGAATCCCTTCCTGCCCCACCGCCCAGCCCCTCATGGCGTCAACGAGAACAACGCCGGAGAGATTTTTCCCGGTGACGTCTTTCACAACAGACCACGTTTTCCCGCCGTCGGATGTCCGAACGACCATCCCCTTGTCGCCGACGGCGACACCCGTCTTCGCGTCGCCGAACCAAACGCCGCGGAGTTCCGTCCGGCCCCCCGCGAGATCCGGAATGTCCGCCGGCAACCAGGACGCTCCGCCGTCCGCCGTCGAGACGATCCGCGCGTTTTTACTTTTGTAAAGGGGATCGCCGGGCGGCGGCGTGAATCCCACGCACACGGGACTTCCCACCGCAACGGCGGATTTGTCGTCAAGCCAGAACGCGCTGTTCAAGCCCCGGAACACGCGACTCTGGCTCCACGTCTTTCCACCGTTCTTCGTCAGCATCCGGTCCCCGTCCGGATGCGCGGCGCCCCCGTGGTTGCAAATCTGGCCGAATTCCTTCGAGACCATCCGGACCGCCCGCAGTTCGAAATTCGTCTGGACCCAACTCCGCTTCCAGGTTTTTCCGCCGTCGGCGGTGGACAGGCAAGTCCCCGCCGTCATGCGGATTCCGGGCCCCATCATCACGTGGCCGCTTGTCACCTTGGGCGCGTCGGTGTCGCCGTCACCGACAATCCAACCTTCCAGGGCATTCAAAAAATTCACCGCCCGGAGCGTGCCGTCCGATTCGGACTTTTGAGAAGCCCACGTTTTCCCGCCGTCGGCGGTCGCGAGAATGGTTCCCTTGTCTCCGACGGCCCACGCATGCTTCTTGTCGGCGACACACACCCCCCGCAACGTGTTCTCCGTTCCCGAGGCAACCGCGTCCCAACGATCTTCGGCCGCGGCCATGCCGGAACACGCCAAAACAGCCGCCATCGCGACCCACGCCGTGCGGGACATGATCACACCTTTTGTTCTCTCGAAGGAATTCATATCCGACCCCCTTTTGGGCAACTCAACACATTGTACCCCAGTCCTGGCCGTGCGGCAAATCGTTGGCGGGTTGTTCCGGAATTTTTGTTGCAAGCGAACGAGATATGGTCTATATGAGAACATAGTCGAACATAAAAGAACATTTCGGGGGAGGAAACCCATGTCAGGCCGAGATATCCGGATGGGGCGGTTGTTCGGCGCGGAGGGGAAGGCGGTGGTGGTGGCCTGCGACCACGGGATGTTCGACGGCCCTCACAAGGGGATGGCGGACATTCCCCGCATGCTCGCGGGGCTCGGCGACGGGGCGGATGGAATTCTGCTCTCGCCCGGGGTTCTCCCGCACGCGCGCGGGTATTTCGGAAGGCGGGGGGCGCCGCTCGCCATCACCCGGATTAATTACAACAGCGTGTTCGCCTTCCGGTGGAATTACGGGGAGGGGGTCGTTTCCCATCTGGTGACCCCGCAGGCGGCCGCCACGGCCGGGGCCGACGCGGTGCTGGTGTGCCTCACCCTCAAGACCGGGCGCGAGGCCACCGACGCCCGGAACGCCGAGATTTTCGCGGACCTGTGCGAAAAGGCGCATGCGATCGGTCTTCCGGTGATCGGCGAGTATTTCCCGGCCCGCCACATGACCAAGGAGCCCGGCGCGTTTCACGAGGAGATTCTCATGGGGTGCCGGATGCTGTACGAACTCGGCGCCGACGCCATCAAGACGTTCTACACCGTGAAATTCAGGGAGGTCACGTCCACGGTCGGGATTCCCGTTCTGGGACTCGGCGCCGAGAAGACGCCGACGGACCGGGAGGCGCTGGAACTGGCCCAGCGCGAGACGCGGGATGGCGCGGGAGGTGTCGTGTTCGGTCGGAACGTCGTTCAGGCCTCCAAGCCCAAGTCGTTTCTCGCGGCGCTGTCGGACGTGGTCAAGCGAGGGATGACGGCGACGGCGGCGGTGAAAAAGCACGGGCTCACGGGGTAGTGCCCGGCGGAGAAAATCATGAGCGTTGTCCGTCACGATAAAATTCTGGAGATGGTCGCGCGCGGGGGGGAGGTGTCAGTGGATCGCCTGGCGCGCCGGTTTGACCTCAGCCGGATGACGGTGCGCCGGGATCTCGCGGCGCTGGCGCGCGCGGGGCGGCTGTCCCGCACCCACGGCGGGGCCGTGGCGTCGCGGACGGGGCTGGTGGAGTTTTCGTTCCGGGACCGCGAGAATCACCGCCTCGGGGAAAAACGCGCCATCGCGCGGGCGGTGGCGGCGCGGATCCGCCCCGGGATGACGGTGTCCCTCGACACGGGGACGACGACGCGCGAGGTGGCCCGCGCCCTCGTGGGCATCCGGGGGATCACCGTCCTCACCTCGTCGCTCGCCATCGCGGCGCTCCTTTACGCGAATGAGGGGTGCGAGGTGGTGCTCCCGGGCGGGGTCGTCCGCCGGACAAGCCCCGATCTGACCGGATCCCTCGCGGAGGAGACCCTGCGGAACTTCCGGGTGGACCTCGCCGTCATCGGCGCGGACGCGGCGGCCCCGGGGGGGATATTCACCCGGGACGTCGGCGTCTCGCGCATCTGCCGGGCGATGGTGGCGCGGGCCGCGGAGGTCGTCCTTGTCGCGGATTCGGGCAAGTTTGCGACGACGGCGTTTGTCCATTCCCTCGACTGGAAGGACGTGGACCGCGTCGTGACCGATGACGGTTGTTCTCCGGCGGTGCGGCGGTGGCTCGGGAGGAAAGTGGGGAAGGTTACGTACGTCGCCGTGGCGAGGGGAAGGGGAAAGTGCTGAGTATGGAGTACGGATGAAATTCCGACCCTCCTACGCGCAAGGCGCTACGGAGGGCCCTGCGAAGCCCTTGGGCGAAGCAGGGATGCCGAATTCCGAATGTCGAATTTATCCGGAAGGGGATGATGATGAATGATATCTTCATCGGCGTGGATGTCGGGACGACCGTCCTCAAGGCGGCGGCCTTCGACGGCGCGACGGGACGGTGCCTGGCGGGCGCGTCGGAGGCCTTGACGATACGGGTGGCGCCGGGAGGGAAGCGCGACATGGATGTCCGGGCGCTCGACCGGGCCTTCGGTAGTGTCTTCGCGGCGCTCGGGCGGGCGCTCGGCCGGCGGGCGCGCCGCGTCGCGGGAATCGGCGTGTGCGCCCAGGGCGGCAGCGGCCACCTCGCCGACCGGCGGACGGGGCGTCCCCTCACCCCGTTGTATCTGTGGAATGACACCCGGGCCCAAGGGCTCGCGGAGGCGGTGGCCCGGCGGCGGAGCGTCGCCTTCTGGCGCGCGCGGACGTTCCGGGACGCGCCGGGGCACGGACTTTCGCGGCTTCTCTGGTTCCGACGGGAGCGGCCGGAGTTGTTCCGGCGCGACGCGATCTACGCGGGGGCGGGGGAGCATGTGTATCACCTTCTGACGGGCGCGTGGCGGCAGGACGCCTGCCATGCCCTGCAGACGGGTTGTTACAATGTCCCCCGGCGCGGGCGGGATGCGGATCTGACCGCGGTGGTGGGTTTTCCCCTTCGCATCGTCGCGCCGATGAGGGAGGGACACGCGACCCATCCCCTGTCGGCCGGCGCGGCGCGGCGGCTGGGGCTTCCGGCGGGGATTCCCGTCGCTGGCCCGTACATGGACCACGAGGCGGGATATCTCTCGGCCCTCGGCGTGTCCCGGCGGCCCCTCCAGTGCTCGCTCGGCACGGCCTGGGTCGGAAATTTCGAACTTTCCCGCGCCGCCCGGTGGTCGTCGCCGGTCCAGTTGGTGATCCCGGCGCTCACGCACGACGGATGGCTTGTCATCCAGCCGCTTCTCACGGGAAACGTCACCTGGGACTGGGCGCTTGCGAAATTCGTCCATCCGGAAAAGCGGGAGGCCCTGGGGCGTCTCCCGGGGATATTCCGGAAACGGCTCCTTCCGCCGCCGGGGCTCGTCGCCCTGCCGTGGTTCAACCGGCCGAATCATCATCGTTTCGGGGCGCTTGGCGCGGGGGCGTTCCTCGGGATGAACGCCGGGACGGAGCCGCATGACCTGGTGAGGGCCATCGCGGCGGGGATGGTGTACGAATTCGCGCGGGTGTTCGACGACGTCCGCCGGCGCCGGGCGGCGGACGCGGTGGTTCTCGGCGGCGGGGCGAGCCGTGGGGGATTTTTCCGGACGATGCTCGCCGCGCTCTTCCGGCCCCTGCCGGTGTTCGCGGTGACGGAGGCGGATCTCGGCGGGCCGCGTGGGGCGGTATATCCCTTTTCCCGGCGGGTGGCCCGTGCGCCCGCGCGGCGTGTCGCGCCGCCACGGGGGGCCGCGCTCGAGGGCATTCTCGCCGGATACTCCCATTACCGCGACGTGTTCCCGCTCGTTTATGGCGATGTGAAAGTCGGAGGACCGCTGCATATCAAATGATGAATAGGGGGGGACATGAACCGGAAGCCCGGAGCGAAGCGGAGGGATCGGTTCGTGTCCCCCGACGGTTTCTGCGAGAGACGTTTACGAGGAGGGGAAAATGAAGAATGAATGCGCCATCGGCCTGTTGCCGTTTTACCTGGAACTTTACGACAAGGTGAGTCCTCGGCGGCGGGGTCCGTTCGAGGGATTTCTCGGAAAAATCGAGAAGGCCTTCGCGGCGCGGGGCATCCAAGTCGTTCGCGCGGACATCTGCCGCCGGGCGCCGGAGTTCCGGCGGGCGGTGGCGGAATTCGAGCGGGCCGGGGTGGACGCGATCGTAGGCGTTCATCTGGCGTATTCGCCCTCCCTCGAGGCGGCGGGGACGCTGTGCGGAACGGATCTCCCCCTGATTCTGATGGATACCACCCTGGATGCCGCGTTCGGATTCGGGACGGATCCGTCGCGGGTGATGTTCAACCACGGCATCCACGGCGTCATGGATCTGGCCAGCGTTCTCCGGCGGCGGGGGCGTCATTTCGAGATCGTCGCGGGGGCGTTCGGTCCGGCGCTCCGGGACCGGGCGGCGGGGCTGGTCCGGGCGGCGCGGGCGGCGCGGGCCTTCCGCGGAATGACGGCGCTCCGCATCGGGGAATCGTTCCGGGGGATGGGGGATTTCGCGGTGGAGGAATCGCTTCTCCGGCGCCGGTTCGGCATTCGTGTGAAAACCATCCCGCCCGAAGCGCTTCTCCCGGACATCCGGCGAATCCCCAGGGCCGATGTCGCGGCCGAGATGAAACGCGACCGGGCGGCATACCGTGTTGCACTTCCGGCGGATGTTCACGCGTGTTCCGTCCGGACGGGCCTGGCGATCCGGCGGCGTCTGGCGCGGGAGGGGGCCGGGGCGTTTTCCTTTAATTTTCTCGCGTTCGACGGCCTGGCGGGGAGGGACATCACGGTGCCGTTTCTGGAGGCCTCGAAGGCCATGGCGCGGGGCGTCGGCTACGCCGGGGAGGGGGATGTCCTCACGGCGGCGTTCATGGGGGCGCTCGCGCGGGGGTTCGGCCTCACGACGTTCACGGAGATTTTCTGTCCGGACTGGCGCGGGAATTCCCTCTACCTGTCCCACATGGGGGAGGTGAATCCGGAATTCCTCGCGGGCCGGCCCCGTCTCCTCGGGATGGATTTCAAGTTTGGGCGGGTGAAGGCCCCGGCGTATCTTGCCGGCTCGTTCGCGCCGGGCGCGGCCGTGTACGCGGATATCGTGCCGGGACCCGGCGGGACATTCTCGGTCATCGCATCGCCGGTGCGTCTCGCGACCGGACGGGAACACCCCGGCATGGCCCGGAGCATCCGCGGCTGGATGCGTCCTTCGGTCCCCGTTCCGGAATTTCTCGAGGAATACGCGCGGGCGGGGGGGACGCACCACGCGGCGCTCGTCCGCGGCGCGACGCCGGAGGCCGTGGCGGCCTTCGCGCGGTTCGCCGGGATGGAATGCCGCGTCATCGGGGAGGTGTGACATGCCGCCGCTTTTCGAGGTGAAACCGGTTGACCGGGAACTTTACGCGTCACGCCTCCGGGATTTCCTGCCGGAGGATATTCTCGATGTCCATGTTCATCTGTACCGTCAGGGGATGAGAACGCCCGCCGCGGACCCGGCGCGGTGCGTCACCTGGCCGGCCCGGGTGGCGGCGGAGAATCCCCGGGAGGATCTTGAAGAGACGTACCGGTTGCTTCTTCCGGGAAAACGCGTCACCCCGCTTGTCTTCGGGACCGTCATGTGTCCGGCGGACGCCGATCCCCAGAATGCCTATGTGGCGGAGACGGCCCGTGCCGCCGGATGGCCGGCGCTTCTTTTTGCGTTGCCGGAATGGACGGCGGGGGAACTCCGGGAGCGCTTGGCGGCCGGGGGATTTTGCGGGGTGAAGGTATACCTTTCCCTCGCGCCGGCGTGGATCCCCTCCGCGGAGATCCGCGTCTTTGATTTCCTGCCGCACGAGCATCTGGCGGCGCTCGACCGGCTCGGCGCCATCGTGATGCTTCACCTCCCGCGCCCCGCGCGCCTGCGGGACCCGGTGAATCTCGCCAATCTTCTCGAAATCGAACGGCGTTATCCGAACGTGAAACTCATTGTCGCCCACGTCGGGCGGGCCTACGCGGAGGAGGATGTCGGGGACGCCTTCGGCGTTCTGGCCGAAACCAAACGCATGCGCTTTGACATTTCGGCGAACACCAACGAGGTTGTGTTCCGGCGGCTCCTCGACGCGGTCGGTCCCGGTCGGGTGATGTTCGGAAGCGACCTGCCCATCACGCGGATGCGGATGCGGCGCGTCGTCGAGAACGGGCGTTACGTCAACATCGTCCCGCGGGGGCTCTACGGGGACGTCTCGGGCGACCCCAACATGCGGGAAACGGACGGGGAGGATGCGGAGCGGCTCTCCTTCTTTCTGTATGAGGAACTCGACGCCTTCCGGCGGGCGGCGGATGCGGCCGGAATTTCCCGCGACGACATCGCGCGCGTCCTCGGGGGGAATGCCCGGGAGTGGATCGCGGCGGCGACGCCCCGGCCCAAGCCGGCGCAATTCCGGATGGTGTGGGATCCGGCGCGGCCCGTTCCGGAAACACCGATTCCCGCCGGGTATCGTCTCCGGACGTTCCGGCCCGGCGACGAGGGGGCGTATGTCAAATTGCTCCGGAAGGCCGGGTTCACGGACTGGTCCGAGGTTCAGCGGGACGAGGTGCTTCGGACGGCCCTTCCGGACGGGCTGTTTTTCATCGAGCACGGGGCGGCCGGGACCCTCGTGGCGACGGCCGCGGCCCAGCACGGACCGATACCGCATTTTCCCTTCGGCGGGGTTCTCGGCTGGGTGGGGACGGACCCGGCGCACGGGGGAAAGGGACTCGGAACGGCGGTCACGGCGGCGGTGATGAGGCGTCTCGCCGCGGCCGGATACCGGAACATCCATCTGCTGACGGACGATTTTCGTCTTCCGGCCATCCGGGTGTATCTCCGACTCGGCTGGACGCCGGATCTCTTCGCCCCGGACATGGAACCGCGGTGGCGCGCGGTGTGCGTCAAACTCGGCGTGGATTTCGCGGGGCTACCTTGTGTCCGGCGGGGGGGATTTGGGAGTTGAACGTTCACGCTGACGGTTTCGGCGACCCGTCCGCGGGGCGACGAATACCGTTCGGTGTGTGGTTGGCGGATTCTTCCGCCTTGATTCTTGCATTCATCTGTTGAGCGATGGTTTGAGCCAGTCCGCCAGATCCTCCGGCACATCCGATGGCTACCCATCGGATGACCTTAGAAAAGGTGTCATCGGGAAGGACAAAGGAAAGAATGATTCCCAATGCGAGCACGACACCGAGATTTATGAACCCCAATTTCCATTTCCCCAAGTACCAGAGCCCGGCTCCCGGGAGAAAGAAGCTGAAGATAAACGCTACGTTGTGTGATTTCTTCTTCATGTTTTCCGCTTCAATACCTATTTTTTTCGTTCGGCGGCGCGAACGTTTGGTCTCTCCGTTTGCGAACTCGCCGCGGGTGAGCAATACGAGGGCAGCCCATTGTTTGGTGTCTGTTTCTCACTCCTTCATACTCTTTTTGGCGGACTTGATGAATCGGCCGAATGATTTGTCCTTCCTCCTCTTCTCGGCGTAGGAGAGTTCGTGGTATTCGGATTCCTTCTTGAGTTTGAGGTAGCTCTCATATCGGTCCTCGCCCAAGTCGCCGCTCTTCACAGCCATCAAGACGGCGCAGTCGGGTTCCTGAGCATGGGTGCAGTTGGAGAATCGACAGTTCAGCGAAAAGGCGAGAATGTCCGCGAAGGTCTCGTTCACGCCGTCACTCGTGCCAAGAAGGCCCAGTTCCCGCATTCCCGGCGTGTCGATCAACATGGCTCCGCAGTCAAGGATGAGCAAATGGCGGCGGGCGGTGGTATGAACTCCCTCTCCCGTTGCACTGACGGCATTTGTCTCGAACGCGTCTCGACCGATCAGCCGGTTGATGATCGTGGTCTTTCCGACTCCCGAGGAGCCAACCAGACAATACGTCCTGCCCGGAACAAGGAGTCTCCGGAAGTCATCCACCCCGAAACCCGTCGTGTTGCTGAGAGCGAGGATTGGAGCCGTGATGCCGGTGCGCCTGATCTGTGCGATCGTCTGCTCCAGTTCTTCGGGGGTGATCAAGTCCGTCTTGGTCAGGACGATCCACGGATCAATATGGCCCTCGCCGGCCATCACGAGGTACCGGGCGAGCCTTGGCATGTTGAGGTCGTATTGACAGGCTTGGACGATGAAGGCGACGTCGATATTCGCCGCGATCATCTGGAAGTCCACCGTCCTGCCGGGGTGTTTGCGGCGAAGGAACGTCCTTCTCGGCAGAACCGCGTGGATGATGGCTGGACCGCCGGCCGCGTGGCGCTGCACGCACACCCAGTCGCCCACACATGGCCGATCGATGGCGGCCTTGACGTCGAAACGGAACTTGCCGGCGAGTTCCGCGCAACTCTCGGCATCCTGATTTCGGACGAGGAAAGTACCCCGATTGACCGCCGTGACGCGCGCGATGCTGTGCCCCGGTTGCAGGAGGGCGGCGGAGCGCTGCTCAAGCCAGTCGTCAAATCCGAGAGCGGTCAATTCCATGGTCTCTTCCCACACCGAACATGTACGTTGGCGTCTTTTATCGGTTTGTCCGGAAGGAATCTTATCAACCCCCGATTTCCCCGCAAAGAGGTTTCCGGGGCCGGCATTGTTTCGTATGGGGGATCACGCTGCCATGTAGGGGCACGTTGCAACGTGCCCCTACACCATTCATCATTCCGAATTCATCATTTCATCGCATCTCCCCTCCCCATTCTTCACGCCGATGATGGGGAGGGGGAGGCTCCGTCCGCCACCGCACATTGGCGGATGGAGGGGGTGGGGTCCTGCTTCAATTACCTATTTTTTTATATTCGGCGGCGCGCCCGTGGAAGGGGCGGTGAGGGTTGCGGTCGAGACGGGCGTCGGAGATGCGCCGGAGACAGGATGTCGGGAGGCGCAGATCCGTCGAGCGAGGCGCGGACAGGAGGTCCGCAACGAGCGTCCCGGCGAGCGCCGCAATCCGAACCGCCAGAAAAATTGAGGCACGTTCAATTTCAAATCGGCTCCTCGTTCGGTCTTGTGGAAACGACGCGCGCCGGCGATATTCCCCGAAACGCCGCTTCTCACGACGGCCGCGCCTCGTTATAATAAGAACGATACGTCGGGGGGCGTTCCCCCGGCGACGGGTCAGGGAAATGCTTCCGGCAAGGAGGATCGCATGAAGGGGAATGCCAAGGTGATCAAGACGCTGAACGATCTGCTCGCGGACGAGCTGACGGCGATCAGCCAGTACATGGTCCATTCGGAGATGTGCAGCAACTGGGGGTACGCGCGGCTTCACAAGGCGGTCGAAAAGCGCGCCATTGACGAGATGAAGCACGCCGAGAAACTCATCGGCCGCGTCATATTTCTCGAGGGAAGCCCGGTCGTTTCCCGTCTCAACGACATCCACATCGGCGCCGAGGTCCCCGGCCAGATCCGGAACGATTGGAACGCCGAGGACGGCGCCGTGAAGGCGTACAACGCGGGCATCCGGCTGTGCGTGGAGGCGGGTGACAACGGAAGCCGGGAACTTCTCGAGTCCATTCTCAAGGACGAGGAAGTCCACATCGACTGGCTCGAGGCGCAGCTCGATCAGATCAAACAGATGGGCGTCCAGAACTATCTCGTTGAGCAGCTCGACGAGGAGTAAGGAATCGTGAAATAGTAGTGGAATCGAAAGTGATTCGCGGGGCCGTTCTGCCCACCGGCAGGGCGGCCCCGATGTTTCCGGCCTGGTTTTCCGGGGAAAGTTCCTCCATGCGCAAAGGCCCGCTTTCCCCGGGGGCTTTGGCGGATATAATGGCTCCGAACCTCCAGCCCGGGGATCCGCATGCCGACGTCCGCGAACGCCGATCGCCGTATCCAGGCCGCTCTGGCCGAGCGGGTGAAGGAACTGACCTGCCTGTTGGGCATCGCCCAGTTGACCAGCCGGCCGGAGTTGTCTCTCGACGAGGTGCTCCAGGGGGTGGTGAATCTGCTTCCCCCGGCCTGGCAGTTCCCGGCCGTGACCGGGGCGCGTCTGACGGTCGGGACCCGGGTGTTCACGGCGTCGGCCATCGAACCATACGCGGCGGTCCAGAAGGCCGACGTGGCGGTGGGCGGGCGCTCCTGCGGGGTTCTGGAGGTCGTCTATCGTGAGCCGCGGCCCGCCTCCGACGAGGGGCCATTCCTGAAGGAGGAGCGCAACCTCATCGTCGCCGTGGCCCGCCAGGTGGGGGGCATCCTGGAACGCCGGGAGGCCGGGGAGGAGAAATTGCGTCTCCAGGATCAGTTGCGCCACGCGGATCGTCTGGCCACCATCGGGCAGCTGGCCGCGGGCGTGGCCCACGAGATGAACGAGCCGCTTGGAAACATCCTGGGATTCGCCCAGCTCGCCGGCCGCCACGCGGGGCTTCCGGCGGAGGTCCGCCAGGACATTGACCGCATCGTGACGGCCTCGCTTTACGCCCGCGAGATCATCCGAAAACTCATGATGTTCGCCCGCCAGACCCCGCCGGCGAAGACGCGGGTGGATTTGAATGAACGCATCGAAAATGGGCTGTCATTCTTCGAGTCGCGTTGCGCGAAGGCGGGGATTTCGCTCCTGCGCCGGCCGGATCCCGCCGTGCCGCCCATCACGGCCGATCCGGCGCAGTTGAACCAGGTCCTCGTCAATCTCGTGGTGAACGCGCTCCAGGCCATGCCGGGCGGGGGGACGCTCACCGTGGGGACCCGCGCCGAGCCGGGGGCGGCGATTCTGGTCGTGGAGGATACTGGCGTCGGGATGGCTGCGGAAATTCGGGAAAAGATTTTTCTGCCGTTTTTCACCACAAAGGACGTGAACGAAGGGACGGGGCTCGGTCTCTCGGTCGTTCACGGCATCGTCACCGCCCACGGCGGGACCATCTCGGTGGACAGCGCCCCCGGGCGGGGAAGCCGGTTCGAGGTGAGACTTCCGGCCGCGGGGGTGGAGGAGGGGGCATGAGCGTCCGATCAGGGGAAACCATCCTTGTCGTGGAGGACGCGCCGGAGACTCTGGAGATCCTCCGGCGCAATCTCTCCGCCGCCGGATACCGCGTGTTCACGGCCCCCGGGGTTCCCGAGGCCGTGACCATTTTGCAGTCGGCCCCGGTGGATCTCGTCATCACGGACCTCAAAATGCCCCGGGTGAGCGGGCTCGACCTCGTCCGCCACGTCCGGGAGAACCTCCCGGACACGGAAGTCATGATGATCACCGGGTTCGCCACGGTCGAGGGGGCGGTCGAGGCCGTGAAGCGCGGCGCCGAGGAATATCTGTCCAAGCCCTTTACCGACGATGAACTGCTCGCGGCGGTGGGACGCGCCCTGGAGAAACTGTACCTCCGGCGCGCGGCCCGCGCCCCCGTGATCCACACCCTTCCCGGTCACGGCATCATCGGCGGGAGCGACGTCATGCGGAAGGCCCTCGCCGCGGTCGCGAAGGCCGCCGGGACGGCGGCCACCGTGCTGGTCACGGGGGAGAGCGGAACGGGGAAGGAACTCGTCGCCCGGGCCATTCATTACATGAGCGCGCGCCGCGCCGCGCCGTTCGTCCCGGTGAACTGCGGCGGCATCCCGGAGGGGCTTCTCGAGAGCGAGATCTTCGGCCATGTGAAGGGGGCCTTCACGGGCGCCATCGAGAGCCGCGCGGGATTTTTCCAGACCGCCGACGGGGGGACGGTCTTCCTCGACGAGATCAGCGAGACGAGCATCGCCATGCAGGTGAAACTCCTGCGGGTCCTGCAGGACGGGGATATCTGCATGGTGGGGTCCAACGAACCGCGCCGGGTGAGCGTGCGCGTGGTCGCCGCGACCAACAAGGACCTTCTCGCCCTGGTGAAGAAGGGGATGTTCCGGGAGGATCTGTATTACCGGCTGAACGTCATCACCATCACCCTGCCGCCCCTGCGCGAGCGCGGGGACGATATCCTGCTTCTGGTGCAGGCCTTCGCGGCGAAGTATGCCGCCGCCGCGGGACGGAAGATTCCGCGGTTTTCCGACAACGCCCTTCTGGTGCTCCGGAATTACTACTGGCCGGGGAACGTGCGGGAACTGGAAAACGTGGTCCAGCGGCTTGTGGTCATGACGGACGGGGACGTCATCGAGGTGGCGGACCTGCCCTCCCTGATGCGTTTCTCGGCTCTCACGAAATCCAATCTCCATCGGACATTGGCGGAAGTCGAGGCGGAGCACATCCGGAACGTCCTGGCCAGCGTCAACGGCAACAAGACCGAAGCGGCGGCGGTCCTGGGGATTGACCGGAAGACCCTGCGCATGAAATTGAGCGCGGCCTCGCCCGGGGGCGGGGATGGGGGAATTGTGAAAAGTGAATAGTGGACAAGTCGGCGAGTCGGAGAGTCTAAGAGTCTTGGAGTCGAGGAGCGGACATCGCAGAAGGGAAAGCCGTAGGGGCGAACGGCGTTCGCCCTCCCATGTCGGGCGGGATGCGGAATCACATGGAAATGGTGAGTCCCCGGAATAACAATCCGGGGCAATCGAAAGTACCCGGAGGTGTCCTGGGCAAGGGGGCTGGCGTGCTTCTGGATGGTGGAATATCTCGGGGAAAGCGTAACCTCGGCGGCGTGGCTGAAGATTGATTTGGGAAATCGTTTAATGGATCAGGAAGCTGGCCAGCAGATCGTTGGCTTCCTTGATGACGGCCGGGGACCACTGGACGAGGAGGTCCGGGTTCAACGTGTGGTATTCGAGAAATTCCGGATCCAGGGACGTCGGATCCACCACTTCCGTCCCGTCCGTCTGGGATTTCGTCGGCAGGTTCGACAGGCGGCAGGCGATGTTGACGCAGGCGGTGAGCGGGGTCATGTCCTTCAGGTTACGGCATTCCGCCACCGGGGCATGGTGGTAGCAGGTGGCCTGGAGTAGGGTCGTCGGGAAATTCCATACCTGGAACAGGAACGCCCCGATCTCGGGATGGGACATGCTGATCACGAGGCGTTCCGCCTCGTCGGGCGTTTTCCCGCCGTGGACCAACTTCCGGATTTCGGTGTTGGCCTCCGGGAAAAACTGCCAGATGGCCAGTTTCCCCGTGTCGTGGAGGAGCCCCGCCATGAGGCCGTCCTCCAGGATGCCCCCCTTCAGATTCCGTTCCCGGAGGAGCTGCCGCGTCCAGCGCGAGGTGAGAAGCCCGTGCCGCCAGTATCCCGCCGTTTCCGCCTGCGTGACGTCCTTGAATTTTTCGAGGATGGAGGCGGTGATGATGGTCTTCCGGACGTTGTTCACGCCCAGGGTGACGAGCGCCTTGTGGACCGTGCCGACCCGGGTCACCAGGCCGAAGAACGCGGAGTTCGCCAGGCGCAGGAGGCGGATGGAGAGGGCGGGGTCGCCCTCGATCACCGTGGCGATCTCGTGCATGTCGACGTTGGGATTTTGGAGGCGTCCGAGGATCTGGTGCACCACCCCGGGCAGGGTGGACAGGTCCCTGAGGCGCCGGAGCCGGAGCTTGATGCCGCGCTCGTCCAGGTGGGCCGGCTCCTCGCCGAACAACGTGACGGGGATGTCCAGGGACGGGTTGGCCGGGAATTTTCCGCCGCCGGATTTCAGCGACGTGAATTCGCCGAGGAGTTCACGCAGCCGGGACGCCTCGATCATCCGGGTGTAGACGAGCAGTTCGACGAACAGCCGGAACGGATTGGCTTGGAGCCGCAGGATCTCCTTCACCTCCTCTTCCGTCATCAGGCCGCTTTCCTGGGCCAGCCGCCCCATGCGTTCGTTGGAGTCGACCTGCTTGGACAGCAGGAAAATGACATCGTGCGGGGAGATAAACGACTTCAAGGCCGCCAGCATCCCGAAACGCTTGTCCATGCCGGCCTGGAATCGGAGGGCCCGGGACAGTTCGGCGGAAGAAAGGGTTTTTTTCCCCTGAAGGAAAACGATCAGTTCCTTGAGCAGAACGGGTGCGCTGGCCGACGAGGAATCGTTATCGGCTCCGGGCATGACCTTATTCATAGTACAATCGGCCGGGTTATGCAAGGGGGTATCGGTCATTTGTGGAAATTTTCCCGACTCGGAACGCCGAACGCCTGCTGATGCGAGATAGCAGATTAGGCAGATTAGCGCAGATTAGGCAGATTAGGGGACGTACATAAAATAATAAAATTGTCTTGCATCCTTCAGCATCCGTCCTAGGATGAACTCATGCCTCGTCAAGCCCGCGCGGATTACCCGGGCGCCCTGCATCACGTCATCGTCCGGGGGATCGAACG
>JAZDJP010000130.1:0-19244 GCA_043803805.1 Planctomycetota bacterium | reverse complement strand
ATGAGTACGATATGTTTTCGGAGGCTCACGCGGCGATCTTTGAGTACGTCCGGTTTTATAACGCGGAACGCATACTTTCGTCCCTGGGCTATCGTTCGCCCAAGGAATTTGCGGCAGCATTTGTCACCCTGACTGCCGATTAAAAGTGTCTTGCTTTTAGGGGGTCACTACGGACGGAGCCTCCTCCTCCCCGTCATCGTGGTAAAGAACGGGGAGGGGGGTGCGGCGGCGCGAGATCCTCGCGATGACGTTTCATCGAAATTCTTATTGCGCCCTGGCGGTTTATGCGTAGTATTGGGGTTGTTAATTCCTAAAAGGAAGCGTATATGGAGTTATCATCCAGATTTTTCAATCCGCCCGACCAAAGTTATTATTTATTCGGCCCTCGCGGAACCGGGAAATCCACATGGGTCAAACAACGTTACCCGGACGCTCTCGTGGTGGATCTGCTCGATCCGGAGGCCTATCGGATGTTCTCGTCCCGTCCCGAACGTCTGCGCGAACGCATCCGGGCCGAATCCCCCAGAATCGTGATCGTAGACGAGGTGCAGAAGGTTCCGGAGATTCTCCCGGTCGTTCATCAACTGCTGGAATCGGAAAACGCCCCGCGGTTTGTGCTGACGGGGTCCAGCGCGCGGAAACTCCGGCGGACCGGCGTGGATTTGCTGGCGGGCCGGGCGGTGCTGGCGTCCCTTCACCCCTTCATGGCGGCCGAACGGGGGGCGGGGTTCCAGCTCGACCGGGCCCTGGAGACGGGGCTGATTCCGCTCGTGATGAACGCGCCCGATCCCGTCCGGACGCTCCAGGCCTACGTGACGCTCTACCTGCGGGAGGAGGTGCAGGCGGAGGGGCTTCTCCGCAACATCGGGCAATTCGCCCGGTTTCTCGAGGCGGCCAGTTTCTCCCACGCCGCCGTCCTCAACACCGCGGAGGTTGCGCGGGATTGCCAGGTGGACCGCAAAACCGTCGAGGGCTACCTGCAGGTGCTGGAGGACCTGCTGTTGTCGTTCCGGGTCCCGGTGTTCACCCGCCGGGCGAAACGGCACCTGGTCCGGCATCCCAAGTTTTTCTTCTTTGATGCCGGGGTGTTCCGGACGATCCGGCCATCGGGGCCTCTCGACCGGCCGAGCGAGCGGGACGGCGCCGCCCTGGAGGGGCTGGTGGCCCAGCACCTCAGGGCGTGGATCGCCTACCGCGGCCGTCCGCATGACCTGTGTTATTGGCGCACCAAATCGGGGATCGAGGTGGATTTCGTCGTGTACGGCCCGGACGGCCTCTGGGCGATCGAGGTCCAGAATGCCGCCGTTGTCCGCTCCAGCGACCCGCGTCCGCTCGCCGCGTTCCGCGAGGATTATCCCGAGGCCCGCGTTGCCCTGCTGTACCGGGGGCGGGAACGGTTGATGATCGGCGGGATCTCGTGCCTTCCGGTCGAGGACTTTCTCCGCGACCTTACGCCGGACGGGCCGATAGTGTGATATTTCTGGCGATGATGAAATAGTTTCCACCTTTCCTTGCTCGCCCAAGGAAAGGTGGAGCCCAAGGAAGGGCGCCCCCGGACACGCCGACTGCTTCGCTTATCCTCGGGCGCTTGCCGGGTCGGAAGCGCGCCCAACTCGCCCATGCCCCTACGGCGCTCAAACAGGCCGCGCTTAATTCCCGACCCGTCCGCGCGCCCTCCGGCGGCGTGTCAAGGGGGGATAAGAAACAGACAATGATAATTGTTATGAATAGGGGAAGTGATTAGTTCCCCATGATCTTGTATTTTCCCGATTTTGCCAAGGTGATACTATTGTAGTCATCTGGGTCGGAAAATTCGAACTGCCAAATTGAGATTACGTTTGCGTTCTTGTCCATTTCAAAGAATAGGGTTGAAACTTTTTTCTTGGTTTTTGACTGCCACTGGCGGAACGGATAAAACAACTGTCGGATGATGACATTCGTTGCCAGAAAATTTTTCGCTTCAATCAACACCACCTGATTTTCTCCCTCATAGCCGGCATCCACTTCGGTTTGAACACCGGAAACAATTAGTCGGTTGTTTCCTACCATGAAGTCGAATTTTGGGGTGTACTTGCGGCCGCGGATGGTCAGAATGAGGGATTCGTCACCGGTGAAAGAACGAATGAGGCTGGCTGCGTAAGCATAGTCCAGATGTTGCATTTCCGAATCGCCCACTCTTGTCGTGTCCGGTGAAAACTTGAGTTTGGAGTGGTAATTCAAAACGTCTTGAGTTATCGCAGGCAAATCAATATAACCCTCACCGCGAATAATAACGTAGTGTCCGTTTTTGACCGGCAGCAAAAACAGGTTGTTGCTTTTAAAAATAGAAGGCCTTGATTCTCTGCTGTCTTGTTTGCACAAAATGCGAACTTCTTTTTCTCCGGTTTCTGTGAATTTTTGGCACGAAGATTTGATTTGTTTCGCAGAAATGGGGTATGGGGCTTTGTTGAAATCGTGTTTTTCGATTTCGAGGTCGTCGAATATTTTCCTCCATGAATCATTTATTGCCATGAGCTGGTCTCCGCATTACTCCAAAACGTATCAAGGTTTCTTGAAAATAAAAAGATGCTCGTGCATGATCAATAAGAAATTAAACCGCTGCGACTGACTCCGCCAATAACCTGTCATCCGGCAGTTGTGTTGGGCTTTGATCACGTCTTCTTTTAGAACGAATCCAACCTTCAGGAAACGTTCCAGGACCCGATAGGCCAATGGGATGTAGAACCCCTTGCGGCGCGTGTCGCCCATCAGAATCGCGCAGAATTTGTTCGGTTTGAGGACCCGAAAGCACTCTTGGGCTATCCGCTCGAGTTCATCACAGAACGTCTTGACATCGTGGATATTCGACAAGTCTTCCAGGATTTTCCCTTCGCTGTATTTCACAATGTCTACGTATGGGGGGTGTGTTGCAATCAAGTCAACGCTGGCATCCGGCATCGCGCTTAGATCGCGTGCATCCCCACGTCGAATCACGATACTGGGCGCATGTTCGCAAGTAAAGGTTAGGTGTTTCTGGGCCAGTCGAATGCTGTCTGGATTGATATCAATTCCTATCCCTTTGCGGTTCAGCAACCGGCATTCCACCAAGGTGGTGCCGGCGCCCATCATTTGGTCCAGAACGGTATCGCCTTCTTTTGTGTAACGAAGGATCAGATTTCGCGGGATCTGCGGCGCCCAATTGCCCCGATAGGATGCGTTATGCGTCGCCCATTCACCACGCACGGGGAATGACCAGACCGTCGTGCATTCCAAATCATTCGGCGGTACTGCATAGGTCGGCATCGTCTCGGCCACGATGGGGACGGTATCGTTGGGTGATTTCGATTTCTTGTGGTTTTTTTTCGCCATTGTTCAACCGAATTTCGTCAAAAGGTCGTTTTTCAGGTGTTTCTTGGCCATCTCAAAATTGTATGTGTTGGGATGGGCCTCAAACGCTTCTTGCATACTGCGCCGCATTTTAAGATAACCGTTTCCATCGGTAATCCATACCAATGCCACCCCGACTGTCTCCAAATGACGATTCACGTCGGCATAAGAACGTTTGATCTCGGTCGGCTTTGACCCCGAACCCGTGTAGAAGTTGACCTCTATGCCGACGCGCGGTTTATCGTCAATGAGGAGACCGAAGTCGACCTTCTTGCTGGTCTTTCCATCTTCATAAAGAACACGGAGTTCAGGTTTCAGGGCAATATTCAACTTTGGGCGCAATTCCGTGACCACGTTCTTCAGAAAATTGCCAACTACCGTGTTGAATGCCTCCCCGCCCACATTTTTACGTCGGTGCGTCTCGAGTCCGATCTGGACGCCAAGAAATGTCCCTGCGAGATCTTCCCTCTCCAGAATCTTCTCAATTCCGAGGTCCGAAAACAATCGCGCGGCATCCTGCGCCGCCGCCTCGCCTTCTTTGCGTATCCTATCGGAAAGTCCGTGAACGGTAACATTGTCCTCCGTGGATACGAATTCCTCCCCGGTATGACCAAGGAATTCGAACGCACCTTTCAGAATCTCCTCCGGATTATCCGAGGATTGTAGGCAATCGGCAAGTTCTTGAATCAGTTTCGCCCCTTTTTTTTCGTGGAACCCGGAGAATGTCTCAATGATGTTTTTGTTGGCGCGAATCTTCTCCTCAATCGCGACCCACTTGATGAATTGTGCCCGGGGGATGATTCCAGGCGTGAGGGTTGAGAGGAATTCCCGTAGAAATTGCTCGGGAGGTATCTTGCGGCTAGTCAGGATTTGGAGCATAGTTCAGGATTACATATTCCTTGATAGCCGCGCGCCGCGCGCCTTGGCAGTTGATTGCGCGCTTGGCGTATACTTCGTAAGACGTGCGCGCGTACTGTTTATATAATTGGGCAATTTCTGGGCACCACGAATTGCTCAACATCAACTTGCACCCGAGGTCATCCAGTTCGATATAAAGGTCCCGCAACCGTTCTTGATCATCGAGTGAGAAACTATTCTTTGTATATCCTGTAAAACTCGATGTTTTGCTTAAGGGCTGGTACGGCGGATCAAAATAGACGAAGTCGTCTTTTCTCGCAAACTTTCGACAAAATTCATCAAATGGAAGGTTGAAAATCTCAACCTCTTGCAGTACTTGCGATACCGCCCGAAGATTCTCTTCATCCAAGATATTTGGATTGGAATAGCAACCAATCGGGACATTGAACTTCCCTTGTCCATTCACCCGATAAAGACCATTAAAGCAAGTTTTGTTCAGATATATTAGCCGGGCGGCTCGTTCGGGTCCCTTGGGTTTTAATGTGTCCCAGGTTCGAACTTCGTAGTAATACGTTTCGGAGTGGTTCTCCTTATGTTTCTGAAGGTTCCAGATCACGGCATCAACATCATCTCGGATGCAGATGTAACAGTTAGTCAATTCTGCATTTAGGTCTGCCAAAAAAGACCGATCGGGTTGCAGGTGAAAGAACACGGCCCCGGAACCGACAAAAGGTTCCAGATACCGGGAATAACTTTTTGGAAAATATTCGGAAAACTGAGTAAGAAGTTGTCCCTTGCCTCCCGCCCATTTGAGGAATGGCCTTGCTCTAGTTTTCTCCGGAGGGGCAGAACGTGAAGGTATGGTAAGGGTTTGTGTCATGATTGCGATGCTTGTATCGTTTGATGCCCAACGGGATGCAATAAGTTGAGTTCGATGGAACGTGGTTTTCTATTGCGTTTGATTTCGTTTCTGCCGGTTGAGACCATAAGGACAATGGCGTCATAGCCAAGCACTTTCGCCCTTTGGGAAAACCGGGCGTCTGCATCAGTGCGTATTTGATACCAATTTTTATCGTTGGGGCGTCGTATTGTTTCAATCAAACGGGTTGCTTGTTGGGTTGGGAATAATTTTTTTATGATCTCTTCTTCGGAAAAACCATAAACCGGATTTTGAATCGTTACGCGTTCCGGGGTGTCGTTCGGTCTTCCATAAAAACTTGCCTGTAAGTAAGTCGATGCCAGAAACTTTCCTTGTTTCCCGTAGGCATCGGGATCTTGTGGTGGGACATGCCACCATTCGGAATTGTTTATTTTGCCGATAAGGGTTTTTCGCATGTTCGATTTCATGCCGGTGGAATTTCGAAGGGAGACTCTTATTGAATTGAACGGCAACCGATTTTTCATCAGCGTCATCATAATTGAAATGGTGTTGCCGTGAAGCAAAATCGCGGGGAAACGGAGTTGTTCGGGATATCCGGGAATCCGGTGTGATTGGCGGGTTGCGTGAGCCATCTCACCCGAATCTCCTTCTCCACCGCCTTGAATTCGGGACCCCCCGTCACGAGTTCCGCCTTTTCTCCTTCGCCAGCGCCGCGGCAAAGGCATCGGCCAGGTTCATTTTAGCCGTGATGGGAGAATCATCGTTTCCGGTTTAATTCGACATTCGGCATCCCTGCTTCGCCAAAAGGCTTCGCAGAGCCCTCCGAAGCTTTAGCGAAGGAGGGTCGGAATTTCATCCGACTCCCGGACTCCAAGACTCCAAGACTCCAAGACTCCAAGACTCCAAGACTCTCAGACTTCTTCACCTCCCGATTCCCAGATAGACGAATCCCTGTTTCCTCACCGCCTCCGGTTCCAGGCAATTCCGCCCGTCCACGATCACGGGCGCGCGCATGAGGCGTTTCACCCGTCCGAGATCCAGTTTCGTGAATTCGTCCCACTCGGTGGCGATGAAGAGAACCCGGGCCCCCTTCACCGCATCATAGGCGTTCCGCGCGTAACGGACGCGGGGCAGGAGACGCTTCACGTTCGCCATCGCCCGGGGGTCGTACGCCCGGACCCGCGCGCCGGCCCGGAGGAGCTCCGGGAGGATTTCGAGCACCGGGGACTCCCGGATGTCGTCGGTGCCCGGTTTGAACGCGAGCCCAAGCACGGCGATCGTCCGGCCTTTTAATGTTCCCCCCGCCGCCCGGGTGATTTTCCGGAGGGCGTGACGTCGCTGGCCGCGATTGATGCGCTCCACCTCCCGGAGGAGCCGGAAGTCATAGCCCAGTTCCCGCGCCGCGTGGGCGAAGGCCGCCACGTCCTTCGGGAAACAGGAGCCGCCGTAGCCGATGCCCGCGTCGAGGAACGCCCGGCCGATGCGCCGGTCGAGCCCCATCCCCTCCGCCACCTCGCGGACGTCCGCCCCCGCGAGTTCGCAGATGCGGCTGACGGCGTTGATGTAGGAGATCTTGAGCGCCAAAAACGAATTGGAGGCGTGCTTGATGAGTTCCGCGCTCTTCATGCTCGTGACCAAGAGCGGCGCGTGGAAGTCGCGGTAGAGCCGTTGGAGGACGGCCTCGGCCCGCGGGCTGTCCACGCCGATGACGACGCGGTCGGGACGGCGCGAATCGCCGATGGCCTGGCCCTCGCGGAGGAACTCCGGGTTCGACACGATGTCAAAAAGCCGCTCCCCGCGCGTGCGCACGGGGATGTTCCGTTCGAGGATGCGCGCGAGCGACGCCCCGGTCGCGACGGGGACGGTGCTCTTCTCGACGATGACCGTGTAGCGCCGGAGCGCCTTCCCGATGTCGGCGGCCGCCCGGTGGAGGAACGACAGGTCCGCGCCGCCCTCCGGCTTCGGCGGGGTGCCGACCGTGAGGAAGACGACTTCGGCGTCGCGGACGCCGGCGTCCATGTCCGTCGTGAAGGTGAGAAATCCGGCCGCGACGGCCGAGCGCATGGCCGCCTCGAGCCCGGGTTCGTAGATGGGCGATTTTCCGCGCCGGAGCGCCCGGATCTTGCCCCGGTCGATCTCCACCAGGGTCACCCGGTGCCCCTTCTCGGCGAAGCACACGGCCGTGACCAGTCCCACGTATCCCGCGCCAACGACGGCGATGTTCATGATCATTTCTCCGTTGTTGACGGCATAATATCCTTCACCTCGCCCGGATGGAAGGGGGGATCGTCCTTTGTCAAAATGTTGCGAGGGGCCATTCCCGTTCCTTCCACGATTTCAATCAACACCTCGCTGTCTTTCAAGGCGGCATTCTTTGTTTCCAAATCAACCCGTTCGCCCTTTTCGTTACGACAACCAGACCATATCTCGACCTCGAATTGCCCCCAGATGCGATCGGGCAGCTTGCATACATATTCCTTTGTCTCGCCGGGCCTCAACCTTCGGAAACTTTTTGGGAATTGACACACGTTAAAATAATCCATGTGGCACGTCGTTCCCCCCGATCCTGTCGGTTGCGTGATGTTGACGGCTTCACATGCGATCCCCTCTTCGTAGGAAAATGGAATCCACAGAACCTGTTTCGTATCGTTTTTTACCCGCAAGGCAACTTGTCTTGAACCGTCCTTGGCAATTTTAATGGAAACCACACCGATCAACTTATTGTATGCATTCGTGTCTCTCTTGACGGAAACAACGCTGCCCGGTTGGGGCGGCGGGGCGGTTTTGGGAGCCGGTTTGTCATTTGCCTTGCCGCAACCGAATAAAACCATGCCAACGAGCATGACGTGCGCCAATCGTCCCATGAAGGTCCTTCGTGTCTTGATTCGACATTCGGAATTCGTCACTCGGAATTTCATTCCCCATTCCCCCATTTCCCGTTCCTCCGAATCCACCGAATCTCCCGGATGACAAATCGAAAAAAACGGAGAGTGTCCCGCGCCGGTCGGATTTTGCTTTTCTCGGCGCCGTAAATCACACGCACCGGGACTTCCGCGAGGCGGAAACCCGCCCGGCAGGCCCGGATCAGAATCTGGGATTCGCTTTCGAAATGCGCCGTGTCGAGAGTTACCCGTTCGAGCACCGCCCGCCGGAACAGGCGATACCCCGACTGGCTGTCCCGGATGCGCCGTCCCGCGAGTTTCGAGATTACCCATGACATGAACCGGTTCGTCCAGCGCCGGACGAGCGGCATCCCGGAGGGGTCCGTCATCCGGCAACCGACGACGACATCCGCCGTTTCCGCGGCGGCCGCCAGTTTTGGAATTTCGTTCGGATCATGTTGGCCGTCCGCGTCGAGGGTGACGACGGCATCGAATCCGGCCGCGAGCGCCGCGGCGAATCCCGTCGCGAGGGCCGCGCCCTTTCCGCGGTTGGTTTCGTGAACGAGAACTTCCGCGCGCGCCGCGCGCGCCGCCTCCGCGGTGCCGTCCCGGGATCCGTCGTCCACGACGTAGACCCGTTCCACGCGCGGCCGGGCCCCGGCGACCACCGCGCCCACCCGTGCGGACTCGTGGAAAGCAGGGATGACCACGACAATGCGCATCACGGTTTACCCCTTGTATCAGCAAGAGTTCTGAGTTGAGAGTTCAGAGTTCCGAGTTGAAGGAATCTTATTCTGAATTGATTTCCTTGTTTCTGTTGTTCTTCCGTGTTCCCGTGGTGCGGTTTTTCTGCGAGATACGTTTCACGCTTCACGAGTGACGGCCTTTCGATGGAATCCTCCCAGCGGCCGCTCCTTCCGCATCGGCTCCCCCCAGAAGTCGTCGAAGACGCACCAGAGGGATGGATCGCGCGAAATGTACTCCTCGCACAGCCGGGCGTACGCCTCGATGATTTCCCGCGCCTGGGTCTCGTGGTCCGCGGCGGGATTCCACGCGATCGGCGGATGAAACCGCAGGACGAACGCGTCGTTGGAACGCCGGAGGAAAAAGGTTGGAATGATCACCGCCCCGGTGCGGAGCGCCAGGTGGGCCGGCCCCCGCGGAAAAACGGCCTTCGCCCCGAAGAAGTCCACCGCGATCCCCTTGCCGCTGAAATCCCGGTCTCCGAGGATGGCGACGATCTCGTTCCCGGCGAGGGCCGCGAAGCAACTCCGGACGGCGGCGCCCGGGAAGAACACGCGGATCCCCTTGCCCGTCCTCTGGCGTAAAAACAAATCATTCACGCGCGGATTCACATGCTCCCGGACGATGGCGTTGACGGGGTATCCCAGGAACGCGAGGTTGCACAGGCCCAGTTCCCAGTTCGTGAAGTGGGCGGAGAGGGCGATGCATCCCTTCCCCCGTTTCAGGGCTTCATCAATGTGACGGACCTCCTCGACGCGGACATACTGGTCCAGGAACGTCCGGTCGAACCGGTCGAACCGGAAAAATTCCCCGAGGTATTTCCCGAAGTGTCGGAACGTCCACCGCGTCTCGTACCGGACGCGGCTCTCCGGGGCCGGGGCCCCCAGGATCCGGCGGATGTTTTTCCGGACGCATTCCCGCGCCCGGCGGTCGAACAGGTAATGGAGGTCCGCGACCCGCAGGGCCACCCAGTAGGTGAATCGCAGGGGAAACGTGAGCGAGATGAACATCATGATCCGGTAGAGCAGGTATCCGGTCATGGGACGTCGTCCGTCGCGCGCAGGTCCTGGAGGATCAGTTCCAGTTGCGTCCGGCCCTGCCACTCATTCAGGGACGGTTGGAACACGATGCTCACGGGGCCCCGGACGGCCGCGAGCGCCTCGTAGCGGGGGCCCCAGCCGAATCCCACCGCGCGGAAAAACGCCGTTCCCTGCCGTAGCCGCCATTCGAGGTGGCGGCCTTCGGCGCCCATCGGCCGCGGGCCGTCCGCGATCGTCACGGCGCGGGCGACGAAGAGGGGCTCCGGGTTGCCGTTTCCGAACGGCGCCAGGCGCGCGAGCTCCGCGGCGACCTCCGGGGTGATTGCGTCGAGGGACACCTCCGCGTCCGCGAGGATCTCCGGCTGCGGCGGCGCCCCGCCGAGGCTGTCCCGCACCGCGGCCGCAAAGCGTTCCCGGAAGACCGGGATGTCGCGCGTCCGGATCTCGAATCCCGCCGCCTGGGCGTGTCCGCCGAACCGCGTGAGGACATCCCCGCAGGATTCGAGCACGCGGTGGAGGGGCACTCCGGGAATGGACCGTCCCGAGCCGCGGGCCGTGTCGCCCTTCACCGCGATCAGAACCGCCGGCCGGTGAATCTCCTCCGCGAGTTTTGACGCCACGATGCCGATGACTCCCTCGTGCCACGCCGCGTCCTCGAGGACGATCCCCCAGGGAATCGGGGCGTCGTCCAGCCGCTCCCGGGCCGAGGCGAGAATTTCCCGTTCGATCTCCTGCCGCCGGCGGTTGCTGGTCTCGAGATCCGCGGCGATGGCGTCCGCGCGATCCGCGGAATCCGTGGTGAAAAGCTCCACCGCCGCGGTCGCGTCCCCCAGACGCCCCAGGGCGTTCAGGCGCGGGGCCATCCGGAACGCCACCTGTTTCGCGTCGAGGGTTTTTCCGTCGATCCGCGCCGCCCGCCGAAGGGCCGTGATGCCGGGCCGGCCGGAGCGCGCCAGAGCCCTCAGCCCGAACGCCGCGAACGTCCGGTTTTCCCCCGTCAGGGGCACGACGTCCGCGATGGTCCCCAGCCCCGCGAGCGCCATCGCCTCCAGGAGAAATTCCCGGAACGGCCCCGTGACGCGCGGGGCGTTCGAATAGGCCTGCGCCGCCCCCCAGGCCAGTTTGAACGCCGTACCGCTGCCGGAGATCTCCCGGAACGGATACGGGCTCCCCGGGAGTTTGGCGTTGATGAGGGCGAAGGCCTCCGGGAGTTCCCTCGCCGGTTCGTGATGATCCGTGATGACAAGGTCCATCCCCCGTTCCCGGGCGATCCGCGCCTCCTTGAAGGCGGTAATGCCGCAGTCCACGCTGATGACGAGGCGCACCCCGCGGTCCGCCGCGGCGTTCAGGGCGTCGCCGGAGAGGCCGTATCCCTCCACGGCGCGGCGCGGGATGAAGTATTCCGTGTCGGCGCCCAGGAGCCGCAGAAAATTCACCAGGATGGCGGTGCCGGTGATGCCGTCGGCGTCGTAATCCCCGCACACGAGGATCTTTTCCCCGGCGCGGAGGGCCGACCGGATGCGCGCGGCCGCCTCGGGGACGCCGGGCAGGGTTCCCGGATCGTGCAGGTCCTGGAGTCCCGGGCGCAGGAAGCGTCGCGCGGCGTCGGCGGTGTCCACCCCGCGGTGGATCAGGCACGCGGCCGTGAGCGTCGAGAGGCCCGTTTCGCCGGCGAGCGCCCGCGCCTCCCGGCCCGGGGCCGGCTTCACCACCCAGCGGGGATCCATCTTCGGGCGGTCGGTGGCTGGAACCCGCATCCTATACCCCCGTCAGCCAGTGCCCCATTTTGTCGCGTTTCGTCCGGAGGTATTTCCGGTTGTGACGGTGGGACGGGATCTCCAGGGGCACGCGCTCGATGATCTCGAGGCCGTATCCCTCGAGCCCCACCACTTTGCGCGGGTTGTTCGTGAGGAGGCGGATCTTCCGCAGGCCCAAGTCCCGCAGAATCTGGGCCCCGATGCCGTAGTCCCGGAGGTCCGCCGGGAGGCCGAGCCGCTCGTTCGCCTCCACGGTGTCGAGCCCCTGCTTCCGCTGAAGGGCGTAGGCCTTGATCTTGTTCTCCAGGCCGATCCCCCGGCCCTCCTGCCGCATGTAGAGGACCACCCCCTCCCGGGCCCGGGCCACCGCCCGGAGCGCCGCCCGAAGCTGCTCCCCGCAGTCGCATCGCCGGGAGCCGAAGATGTCCCCGGTCAGGCACTCGGAGTGGACGCGGACACGCACCGGGCTCGGCACGGGCCGGCCCCGCCCGGGTCGCCCCATCACCAGGGCCACGTGGATGTCGCCGTCGAGCACGGACTTGTACAGCTGAAGGCGGAACGTCCCCATGTCCGTCGGCAGGTCCGTCTCGGCGATCTTCTCCACGAGGCGTTCCGTCCGCCGGCGGTGCCGGATGATGTCCGCGATGCGGCAAAACCGGAGCGCGTGGCGCCGGGCGATGGCCGCGAGATCGCCCCCCCGCGCCATGGATCCGTCGTCGTTCAGGATTTCGCAGATGACCCCCGCCGGCCGGAAACCCGCCAGGCGCGCCAGGTCCACCGCCGCTTCGGTATGCCCGGCCCGTCGCAGGACACCGCCGGGATAGGCCCGGAGGGGAAAGACATGTCCGGGGCGGGAGAGGTCGGCGGGTTTCGTCCGGGGATCCACGAGCAGGCGGATGGTCCTCGCCCGGTCCGGGGCCGAGATGCCCGTGGTCACCCCGCGCCGGGCGTCCACCGAGACCGTGAAGGCGGTGCCGTGAAGGGCGGTGTTGTCCACCACCATGGGATCGAGGTTGAGGGCCCGGAGCCGTTCGTCCGCGAGGGCGACGCAGAGGAGTCCGCGGCCCTCCTTCGTCATGAAATTCACGTCCGCGGCGCTGATCGTCTCGGCCGGCTGGACGAAATCCCCTTCGTTCTCGCGGTCCTCGTCGTCGGCGACGACGACCATCCGTCCCGCGCGGAGATCCGTCAGGACATCCTCGATGCGATCAAAGACAACCGTCATGGTGTGTTTCCATGGGGTTCTATTCGTTCCCCGTGTTTTCGTGTTCCGCCAGATGTCGGGCCGACGCATACATGTAGTCCACCCCCGACAGCACCGTGAGGGAGACCACGATCCAGGCCATGGTCTCAAGGGTCTTCCGGGAGATCAGGCCGTCGGGCGCGAAGAACGCGGCGGCGATGAGCAGGATCTGGAACACGGTCGTGAGTTTCCCGACGATGCTCGGGCGGACGTCGAGCCGCCCGCGCAGGAAAAAAATCACCACGCACCCGAGGAGAATGAATCCGTCGCGGCTGATGACCACCACCGGCACCCAGAAGGGGAGGCGCGGCTCCACCCAGTGGCGGCTGGCCAGGAGGACGCACGTGGTGTCGAGAAGGAGTTTGTCCGCCAGGGGATCCAGAATCCGCCCGAGGTCGGTCCGCTCGTTCCGCCGGCGCGCGAAGTAGCCGTCCAGGGCATCCCCGATCGCCATGAGGGCGAAGAGCCCCGCCGCGCAGTAACGGAAAAAGGAATCGCCCTCGGCTTCCGCCCCGGCCACCTCCAGGACGAGGATGACGAACACCGGCAGGAGCAGAATCCGGGCGATGGTGATTCGATTGGCCAGCGTCATTTTAACCCCTCACCACGAAAACACGGGCACACGGAAACACGGAATAAATCGGAATGTCTTTTCCGTGTCCCTGTGTTTCATGTTCCGTGTTTCCGTGGTGTGTCGCTATTTCCCCGTGTTTCCGTGTTCCGTGTTTCCGTGATACCAGTTCACATACTCCCGGATCCCCGTCTCCACCGGCACCCGGGGTTCGTAGCCGAGGAGGGTCTTGGCCCGGGAGATGTCGGCCCACGTGACGGGGACATCCCCGGGCTGGTCGGGCAGGCGTTTGAGGCGCGCCGTCTTCCCCAGGACCTTCCCGATCAGGGCCACCAGGTCCGATAGCGATGTCGTCCGCGATCCGCCCAGGTTGAGGACGGCCGCCGGAAATGTCGCGAAGAGCGCCGCGACGATGCCGTCCACGATGTCCGTCACGAAGGTGTAGTCGCGTCGCGATGCGCCGTTCCCGAAAAAGGGGATTTCCTGATTCGTGTCGACCCGCCGGACAAAATCGGCGATGGCCATTTCGGGACGCTGGCGGGGGCCGAACACCGTGAAAAATCGCAGGACCGCCACGGGGATCCCGTAAAGGGCGTGGTAGTTCAGGACAAAGAGTTCCGCCGTGCGCTTCGAGGCGGCATAAGGGGAGATGGGCGCCTCGATGGGGTCATCCTCGGCGAATGGCACCCGCCGGCTCTCCCCATACACCGACGAGGAGGAACCGAAAACGAACCGTTCCACCCGATGCTCCCGGGCGAGTTCCAGAAGCGTCAGGGTCGCGGCCGCATTCACGTCGAAATACCGCCGGGGATCCTGGAGGGACGGCCGCACCCCCGCCAGTGCCGCCAGGTGCACCACCCGGCGTACGTCCTCCCGGCGGAACACCCCGGTGACAAACGCGCGGTCGCGGATGTCCCCCTCGCAAACCGTCACGCGCGGATGCGACGCGAAATGCGCGACATTGCGGCGTTTGATCCCGGCCGGGTAGAGGAAGGCGTCGAAGGCATCGAGGCAGATGACGCGCTCCTCCGTTGCCGCCAGGAGCCGCTCCACGAGGTGCGATCCGATGAACCCGGCGCCGCCGGTGACCAGAATGGACATGATTGGCATCGCTCCGCTAGCGGAGTCATTATAGCGCGGATGCGGGAAGCCGCAAAGGGGATTGGATTCTTCCGTCTCAAATCTTGTGCAAAAAGCACAAGATTTTCGCCGGAAGAATCTTCAACAAGGCAAATCGGCCCTGTTTGGTTTCGGCTCCGCCGATTTGCAGGGAAAGGATAACGTCCGAATTGGAGCGATTCACAAATGAATAAACCCGCTCGTTCTGGGCCTGTCTGCCGGCAGACGTGTTTCATCGAAGCGTCATTCGCTATGTTGGCGGTGGAGGAGTTTCCCGAGATCCCCGCCGTTCCGCGCGAGGGCGCGCCGGGCGTCCGGGAGGGGAATGCCGTTGATCGTGGAGAGGATGCGTGCCGCGCGCTCCCGGAGTTTCCCGCAGGACGGGGAAACGCCCGCCATGAGATTTCCCCGCACGCGTCCCATCCGGACCATCGCCGTGGTGGAAAGGAGATTCAGGACGATTTTGGTGGCCGTTCCCGCCTTGAGCCGCGTCGAGCCGGCGATAATCTCCGGCCCCGTGGCGATGGCGATGCGGAGGAAACGCTTTCCCGGAATCCGGAATGACGCCCGCGGGTTGCACGTGATGAAAACGACGCGCGCCCCCCGTCGGCGGGCCTCGCGTAGCGCCCCGAGGACAAACGGGGTCGAACCGCCGGCCGTGATGCCCGCGACGACATCGCGGGCGGAGATTTTCCGGCGGCGGATCTCCCGCCGGCCGTCGGCGTCGCGGTCCTCGGCGCCTTCCTTCGAGCGTCGCAGGGCCGCCGGTCCGCCGGCGATGACGCCCTGGATGCTGTCCGGTCGCGTGCCGAAAGTGGGGGGGCATTCCGCGGCGTCCAGGATGCCGAGGCGTCCGCTCGTCCCGGCGCCGACGTAGAACAGACGTCCCCCGGTCCGGAGCGCCTCCGCGATCCATCCGGCGGCCCGGGCGATCGCGGCGGATTTCGCCCGCACGGCCGGCACGGTATGCGATTCCTCGTCGAGCATGAGGCGGACGATGCCGGCGGGACTCATTCGGTCCAGACGCGCCGAGCGCGGGTTGGACGCCTCGGTGAGGGCGCGGGAGAGTCCCCGGTCCTCCGGGATGAGGAAACGGCTCATTTGACCTCCAACCCGGCGGTCTCGGACGCCGCGTAACCGAGTTTCACCTTCACCGCCCGCCGGTGATAAAAATCCCCGACGTAGGCGGCCGTGTCGGAGACGGCGACAACGCAGGGGTATCCGAATTGGATGTCCGTGCCGCGGGACGCGGCCGGGTCGCCGTATTTCCCGATCACCGCGATGGTGTTGCCGCTCGAGTCCAGGATTTCCAGACGCGACCGGATGGCATCCGGCAGCCAGATCCGTTCGGCCGGATCCAGGTCGAAACGGATCGCGCTTTCGCACGGGCAACGGATGGGCTCGCCGCGCGAGAGGATGGGCGACGCCCCCGGATGCACCCACCGGACGCCCTGCATCTGGCAGGGAAAGAGATTGGTCCCTTTCGCCGGCGTCCCCGGGGCCGTCTCGTCGGCGTCCATGGTGGCCGACCAGTCCGTGGACGACGGGGCCAGGAGAATTCGTCCCCCCGTCGGCCGGAATTTGACGAGCGAGCCGTAGAAATGGCTGTAGAAGCGCTTCGCCTTGTCGGAGATGCCCGCCTTGAAGTCGGGCGGGAGTGTCTCGTCCTTCGGGCGGACGGTGGTCACGGTGTAGAGGTTCCCCTCCCGGTCCACCTTCACGCCGGCCGTCGGCAGGAGGATTGTCACCCGTCCCCATTGCCGGATGCGGCCGTCGGCGCCGATTTCGGAAATCAGGCCGTTCTGGCCGCCGTGGTGGATGAAATGATGGAGGTAATAGAACGATTTTTCCGGGCCGCCCTCGGCCTGCCCGCGGTTCGGGTTGTCGTGCCCGCGGGGCATCTGAAACAGAACCGGGGTCCCGGTCGCGGGGAAATTCAGGGGACTCCCTTCGGGCGTCCATCGCCACAAACTATTGGAGGCGGAAGTCCAGATGTTTCCGTTGGCGCCGACGGTGACCTCGTCGCCGCCGTGCCGGGGGAACTCGTTCGACGCGGGCCGGTTGAGTTTCAGGAACCGGAGGAATTTCCCGGTCTTCCCGTCGTAGACAAAACGGCCGGCGAAGCAGACCTCCTCGTTCCGCCGGTCCACGACGATCTGCTTGTCGGCCCCGCTCGGTTCGTAGATGACATCCCGGGTCGGCTCGAGCGTCCCGAGCCCCACGATTTCCGTGTGCCGGATCGCCCGGATGCCCTTCCTGCCGTTCCCGTCCCTGTCGTAATACGGATGAACGTCAAGGATGCCGTCATACGCCGGCGCCAGACCGAGCGACACCCGCGCCGTGTAGGCGCCGGGGGGAACCTTCCTTCCGTCGTCGTCCGTCCCGTCCCAGGCGAGATCCTGGGCGAGGGAATTTGCGACGAGGGGCGCCGGGGGGTTCGGTCCCAGGACGCCCGCCGCGAGGTGCCGGACCCAAGTCCCGTCCTTCCCGAGGATCCCGACGACGACATCCACGGGTTCCTTCACGGCGAAGGAAATCGTGAATCCGTCCGTCGCCGGCGTGATGGTCGGGAGCGTGGCGAAGGCGGCCTTGTCGGATCCGGCCGGGGCCGTCCGGGCGAGTTTCGCGGGTTCCGGGTCGGGCGGAATCGCGGGGAGGGTGTCCGCGAAGCGCTCCAGACGCGGCGCCGACGCCTCCTCCGTGGTCAGGCCGAAGGCGAGCGGGGCGCTTTTCCGGAAGTATTGCCGCGGGAGCGTGTCCGTTCGCGTCGTGAGGACGACGTCCTGGGTTCCCCCGGCGAGGGCGGTGAGTTCAAACCACATCGGCTGGGGGGCGTCGTTCTGCTGCCAGGGGCGGTCGTCGCTGCCCGGTTTATCGACGTTGAACCGGCGCGTGCCCTTCATCCGGGGCCAGGCCTGGACGTAGGCGAAGAAGTCGCGGATGCAGGCCCCGTCCCGTTCGTCCTTCATTTTGGTCCGGTCGTCGCCGTTCCGGAACCGGAAGACGTTGAGTTCGGCGAGTTTGGGAATGCCGTCCCCGGGGTATAGCACGATGTCCGACAGCGCCACCCCGATCTCCGCCGTCCATTTCCCCGGAAGGACCCTTCCGGCGGACTGGAACGAGGGCAGGACATCTCCGGCGCTCACGCCCGTCTGGTAATCTGCCATGCACGTGAACGAGCCGCCGCCGGGGCCGGCGCGGAAAACGATGATGGGATGGCGGCCCCAGCGCCCGAGGGCCAGCTGGACGCGGATGTGATCGGCCGGGAGCGGAGACGTTTCCGCCGCGGTTGCATCTTTGTGAAATACCGGTCCGTCGGGATGCGTCTCGACGCAGTCCGCCGCGAAATACAAATGGGTGGCGGTCATCACGGCATGCACCGAGGTGGGGTTTCCCGGCTCGCCGGGCGTGTCGGCGTCGGCGAAGGCGAGTTTCACGGTCAGGGCGTTTTTCCAGCAGTCGTCGGAAATGTCGCCGTCCACCGCGGGGCCCTTGGCCACCGTCGGGATCACCGGGAGATTGGCGGGGATCGGGATCTCCGCCGGGGGGACGGGTTTCGGCTCCGGACGGAAATCCCGGCTACCGGGAAGTGTGGCGGCCAGGCACAGGATTCCCATCAGGGAAATCCCGATTCCACGGGGCGGGGCGGCGGGCATGAGGAACCTCCAAGACGGTATTCTACCGCGGCCGGGCGCCGGTTACAGAAATTCCGTCCGGCAACGGCAGAAAAGTGGCCGGCGCGTCGTACGTCATTAGACTCTTGGTTGTGAAATCTTGTGAGAAACGGCAAGGAAGTATCATGGTTCGACAGGCTCACCGTGAGCGGCATGGGGGATTCAGTTCTGTTTGGTTCCGGCTTGTCCGGGTTGGGGGCGTCGTCGGACGCCCTTCTCGTCCTCTCCGGGATTGTATGCGGGAATTTTCGCGGGAAAGGGATATACTGGCGGGGCGGATGGGGATGACGGAGCGAAATTTTTGATCTCCGGGAGAATTCGTAAGGGAGGCGGCCATGCCGGCATTATTGGAGAAGATTGAAAAAGAGGCGCGGGGGCTTTCCGTGGCCGACCGTGAGCGGCTGGCGGCGCACTTGGTGACGGGGTTGGACGGCGCGCCGTTGACCGACATTGATCGTGCTTGGATTGACGAGGCGGAACGGCGGTTTGACGCGATGGCGGGCGGAAAAGTTCGCGGTATTCCGGCCCGCGAGGTGTTCAAGAAAATCCGACGGGAGTTGGGATGTCGCAAGTAATCTTTCATCCCGCGGCGCAAGAGGAACTTCTGGCCGCTGCCGTTTATTACGAAAATTGCCGTCGCGGGCTCGGGGCGGAATTTCTGTCCTTTGTCGAATCAACCGTCGCCGATGTGGCGGCTTATCCCGAATTGGGTCGGGTGATTCGGCAACCCTATCGGCGTTTGCTGGTGGCACGGTTCCCCTACGGGGTTGTATACCGGTGCGATCACTCCACGCTTCGGATTATCGCCATCATGCACCTGAATCGAAAACCCGGGTACTGGGTGGAGAAGTAAGCATCCTCGGAATCCCGGATGCGTCAGTGGAATCACTCCGGAGAAAATCTATTTTATATTTTTGCTTGCCATAGTGTTGTTTGTACGCTATGATGGGTGTAGATAAGACACTATGGGGGGGGGGGGGGGGTATGGCACCCCCAAACAAAAACCCAACACATGCCCTTACGACCGACGTGGTGGTTTTTGGATTATATGAGTAAAACCAAAAGGTTTTGCACAACCAACGGGATTTGGAACCATTTGCCGGGACAGGG
>JAZDJP010000129.1:0-6984 GCA_043803805.1 Planctomycetota bacterium | reverse complement strand
AGAAATCGACCGAAATATACCGGGAGACGGAGATTCCGCGCCGCAGCCACAAGGCAACGGGCGTAATTTCCGCGCGCCCGGACTATCACACAGGGCGCCTGCATCCGATCCTGAGGCCGGTAGTGAAGCATCACCGCCCGCCCCGGTGCGGGGATGACAACCCGATCGCACGAGGTTCCCGTCGAGTAAACGGCATGGGAATGGACCCGTTTTGTAAGCGTAGGGATATCCATTTTCATCCTGGGGCGGCGCCGGAACGCCTTTTTGGTTCCCATCGCCGCAGCATCATGAGCCAGCGCCAGCACCGCCGGAAGGCCGTGAAGTCGGACGAGATATCCGACAGCGATTCGGCTGAAATCGTACCGGGCGGAACAATAGTCCGGGCGGTTCCAGAAACTGGTGCGTTTCCGATCGAGCGCGGCCAGATCGATCGTCAGCAATTCGAGCGAAACCGGCGTCCATCCATCCGTGAGATGGGACGCCAGCCCCTCGTTCAGCCAAAAAGGGATTTTCCCCGGGATGAGCGCGTGGAGCATCGCGTGGACGCGCTCGTGCGTCACTACCTGACGCAGGACACGGAGACGCCGCGTTTCATCCCCTACACACGTGTGCCTTGCCGCAACGTTTACGAACACTTCATCCTTCCGGCACCAGGATGGGGGCGTTTTCACCGGGAACCGGACGGAATAGAAGTAAATCCGTTTCACCCCAAACCGAACGGGCGTTTTCGACGGATGGGCTCCGTTGAATACGGCCAGCAACCGCCGCCGGACGCGCCGGACCATCCCGGGCAGGCGGCCGACGACCGGGGAAGAATTGAACAACACCTCCACGTCGGCGACGGTCAGACGGTGCCGGTAGCGCCTGCGTTCGATCCGGCGGATGATGCGTTGGGTGGTCATAGCAGATTATCCAAACAACCCCTCTCCACCTGTCGTCGCGCAGTATTCCGCCGCCTCCGCGAGATCAGCGGGTTCGATGTGATCCTTTTCGTCCGCAACCGCACAGGCCCGTGCGCGGACGACGGCGCGAGGAATTTCAAATTCGTCGACACTGTACCGGGTGGCGATCTCCCGAATGACCGCGGGATCCATCGTCTCACCAATCCGCTCGAGCGCTTTCGTCCAGGCTTGAATCCTCCGCTCCGGCCCTGCCGGGGCGATGACCGCCTCCAGATGAAACACCCAGGATTTCCGGCGCACGGGGTGATAATCCAGGAAGAACACGATACCCGACCAATCCGAGTGTTCCACTATTCCCAGCACCGTTTCCACCTCCTGGATTTCCCACGCCCGCCCGAACGTCACGATAGCATCCTTGGGCAACATCCGTTGGATGCGGTACAAATAGATAATATCGTCTCCGTCGTTTTCATTTTTCTTCTTCGACGTTGACCGGATCGCCCGAGGCATCATGTACACATCCCGGCGGAGCCGCCACGCGATGTACTTCGCTGCACGGCCAATCGTTCCCATATCCCCGACTCCGCATAAACGCACCGCGAGCCGTCCCTTCCGGCGGGCGGCGTCGGCCCCAGCCCGAACGAGACCTTCGAGAATCCGAAGTGAATCTTCATCACACAGGGGCGGTTCCTCGACACCCGGCGAGAGAAAATCAGTCACCGTTTCCCAATAATGGGATTCCTGCTGCTCTTTGGCTGCCGCGAGAATATCGACCTGTCCGACCAGCCGGCCGTTGGCGCGCAGGCACGCCATTTCCGCCGCCTTCCGGATGAATCCGCCGGTGAGATATACCCGGCGGGCCGCGTCATCCAGATTGACATCCGGGGCGAGCGAATCCGCCGGCAGGTGGATCCGCCAGAGGGCTTCGCGTTCCGAGACGCCCGGAAGCGGGAACGTCACCCGCAGGGAAAACCGCCGCTCCATGGCGAGATCGAGGCGGCCCGGTTCATTCGTGGCGAAAATCACCATGCCGGAATATCGCTCCAGTTCCCTCAGGAGATGACCGCTTTCCCGGGACTTGTCGGGGAACAGGTCGTCGCACTCATCGAAGAACGCAATGCCCTTGAGGCGCATCGCCTCTTCCAGCACTCGGGAGATCATCTCGATGGAATCCGTGAGCCGCTTCCGGTCACCCCCGCGACTCATCGCGCCGGTTTTCATCCGGACGAGGGGACATTGGTACCGCCCGGCCAGGGCCTCGGCGGTGAGGGTTTTTCCCGTCCCGGAAGGCCCGGCGAAGATCATCACGAGTCCCGTGCTGTCCCCGGCCGGTCGCGCACGCCAAGCGTCCGCCGCCGAAAGGATCCGGGTCTTCAATTCTTCCGGCAGCACCACGCGGGCCATGTCCGTGGCGGGAACGGACAGGTCCAGCCACCGGGTCAGTTCCGCGTAGTCGCGGCCGTGTCCGAGGAGCCGCCCCATGACGGTCGGGGAAAGCCCCAGTTCCAGATAAAACGGGTCCGGGTCGTTCTCGTCGCCGTGGAAATCCTCCGACCGCCAGAGGATGCCCCGGGCGAAGAGCGGCGATCCCGGCAGGAGCAAATCCAGGAATTCCAGCGTCTCCGCGTCGCCTGCCGCCGGCCGGAGAAGACCCAGGATCTCTCCCGCCCGGAATTCGTCCGTCAAACGATATTCCTTCACCCGGGAAAGCCCCTCGCGAAGGACAGTGAGCCCGGGGTCGGCCGCGATCGCGAAAAGCAACCCCACCATGTCCTCCGCAAGGACGGAAAGCCCGTGGCGGCGGGCAAGTTCCCGCACGGGGCAGTTCGGGAGGGCCGCGATGCGCTCCCGGGCGCGACGGATGTCATCATCGAGTTCCGCCAGGGCCGTTTCGGGAAGCGGCGGGTGGCCGTTGTTTTCCTTTTTCACGAGCCACCGTCCCAGACGCGCCCGGACGTCCGGAGGGATGACCGGGGAACGGTCGGGTGCTTCGGAAATGGCCCGGCGAACCAGCAATAATGCCGTCCACGCCCGCCAGCATTCACGCGGGGCGGAGGGGCCGTCGGGAGGGGCGACCGGAACTGGAGCGGCCGGCGCCGCGAGTTCAAAACGGGAATTCATGGTCATCCCTCCTTCTCGGACGCGAGGGTCCGGGCGAGGTCCCGGGTGACGACGTCCGGGTAGGGACGCTTCCGATCGGGCTGGACGATGTCCGCGATGCCATGCCGGACCGCCTCCTCCAGCGTAAGCCAGGTGTCCACATCCCGCAGGATGGTCCGCGTCAGGTCCGCCTCCGTCTTGAGGTTCGTGTGCTGGAGGTAGTGGTTCACGATGCGACAGTGGACGAGATCCTGCTCCTTCCGCCCGGCCACGAGTTCGGAGTGGTTGCCGACGGCCCACGCGGAGAACCGATGGGAAAGGATGCTCGTGCGCGGGGTGACGACCCGGTGCCCCTTTTCCCCCGCCATGAAAATCAACAGCCCCATGGAAGCGATCATCCCGATGCCGGTGGTGTAGACGGGCAGGCGCGACCATTCCATGATGTCAATGATGGCGAAGCCGGCGTCCACGCTTCCGCCCGGGGAGTTGATGATGAGTTGGATGTGGGGAACGTCGCTTTCCACGTTCGCCTTGATGATGTGCTCGCAGACGGCCTGGGCCTTCCCCGTGTCCACCGGGCCGAACAGGTAATGCACCCCCGTTTCCTCTTTTTGCGTCTCGTGTTCCGTCGTGACCTTGGCCATGGTCGCACCTCCTTTGTGTATGACAACTCAAACGATCCACAACCGTTTCAAGCGAATACACAACGCCTGGGTGGTGGGCGCGGTGGCGATCATGTCGCCGCGATCCGTTACGGCCACCCAATTTTGATCCGCATCCCGATGAACCCATACGCCGCTTCTTCCGGGATGCGGGGTGTCGGAGGGAAGATCATCCTCCAATACATCCATCAGATCCGTGAACGGCGTCGTCATGTCACAATCTCCTCAACTCCGTCTGCCCCGCGAGAAATCACCGTCGCCTTCTTTCTTTAAGATACAACCCTTGGACGGACAAGTCGTGTCCGAGGCCTCCCCGAATTTTGGAATCGTCGCAAGTCGTTCACAATAAACCGATAATGCCCGGGGAGAATTCTCGATTTCATGGATTTTCTCCCTTCTCCATCGCTTTCAAGGCGGTGATGACGGTTTCCAGCCCCGCCACCGGCCCGTCCAAGCACGGAGGGATAGGGAATTCCGGCAGGCCGTCCGAAACATCCTCCCCCTCCGCATCCACAACCTTCGCTCCCGCAAAATGAATCGAGCGATCAGGGCCAATATGCAGGCCGGGTTTCCTACACCGGAGGCGATTGAGCAACTTGGTGATCGGCAACCAGACATCCATCCAGCAACCGACACGGCCGTTCCAGGCATTGCCGCACCCGGCGCAAACCCCGTGGCAGTTGTGGCTCCCGGAAAGCGGGCTTCCCCCGGCGACCGCGATGTAGACCTTCCCGCCGCAGGACGGGCATTTTTCAATCAGCTGCCCCCACCGCCAGAGCAATAGCAACGCTCCAAGGGGAATCGTCCCGCCCGGCCCGATGTATGCGATGGACAGCCACGCGCTCCCAAACGTGCAGTAAAAATAATCCGACCGGGCAAGGATTTCCTCCTGCCGGGACAGGATGAGCCGGAAATTTTCCCGGAACAGGCCGTCTTCCCGACGCAATCGCAGCAATTCCTCAGGAGATGGTTCGTACCCGCGCGAAACGAGTTTTCCCATGGGTCACGCTCCCCTAAAAAAATCCCCCGCCACGGCTTGGCTAAAGCCGGGCAGGGGGAAAGACTCCATGAGACCCTGGTTCCGCGCTTTAGCCGTATTTCTAACGCGCCCGCAAGCTGCGACCCGGCCCGCATGGGACCGGTCCCGTCCGGCACCTACCGTCGTGCCGCCACGGGATCAAATCGGCGCTTCAATCAAACACAGTCTACCCTGCTGATCGGACAAATGGCGTCCGACCTCCAAGAGGTTGTTAAATTCGGAAAGTTCGCACTCTTTTTCAGATTTCGATCAGTCTGTGCCCATATACCCCGATGATGTTCGCTTCTTCGATCCGGGTTTCCTTGTTCACATGCTGGTGTCCGTGGATCACGACCCTTGGCCTTGCCCTTTGGATGTAGACATTGAGGCCGTCGAATCCGAAATGCACCTCATCCTCCTGATCATGAATTCGCCGTGGGGAATTATGCGACAAAAACACATGAACGGGCGGGAAAGCACCGAGGAATCCTTGAACTTCTTCCTGATCGTAGAGGAAATGCCCGCGTGGTTTGTACCGCCACGATCCGTTAATGCCGCCAAAACGGATGCCCCCCTGCTCGCAAACGCGGAGATGCAAGTCCACGATCGGTTCCGCGAAAGGGGCATTCGTGTCGTGATTGCCTTTGACTGCAAAAATGTGGGTGCACGCATACGCCCGTGCAGCCTCCAGGATGACCTGGTCGGATACATCCCCACACGATAGGACGACGTCGGCTTCTCCGTCTCCGTGTTCCCAATGGAAGCCATCTATGTCCGCTATGATCAGTAGTCGCATTTTTTACACGAATACCCTTCATCGAATCAGCACAACAGCGCTATCTTTGAGGTTCGACGAGTTTACGAGCCGTAACCTCCGAGGCTTGGCTCGCACTCTTCTTTGGGCTTTCGATCATCGCCTTGACTTCCTCAATCGTGAAGGCTGGTATTCGGCTGTGAATGACGGCATGGCATGTGGGGCAGACCGGGCGCAAATCCGCAACCGGGTCAACGCGGTATTCCGCGTTGACCTTTGCCAATTGACGAAGGTGGTGAACGTGGATCAATCCTTGCGCGACCTCTCCGTACTTCTCCGCAAGTGCCAGTCCGCACGCCGTGCAGCGGCATCCGTAGTGAAGGATGCAACTCTCCCTTGCCGCACTGCTCCGCTCGTAGGCGTTGACGGCGATCCTTCTGACAACACCCTCGTAGAGGAGTGCCGTCACTTCAACTTCTTCGGGAATTCCAGCATGATCGCCTTTAACCCAACCGAGTTGTTCCAATGCCCCGACGACAGTCGGGCGCATGATCCAGTGCCATTCACGCTGTGGCTTTTTAAATTCGGCCAGCACGCCGACAAGGATTGTTGGCAACGGGTTCCAACCCAAGGTGGTTCCCACAACTCGTCCCAGTTTCCCGTAATGCAGATTCGCCACGCCAAAGCCGTCATACCCCATAGTCTTGGCCATTTGCGTTGCCGTAAGTGTGCGATCAGGCGCATGGTAGTGTGCCTGAAGCATGCGGAGGTGATGAGGCGCGATGGCAATGCGCTGGAACGCCGTCACATAATCATCGACTTTGTATTCTCGGTCTTTCATCTTTCATGCGAACGAATACATTCATGCGCATCCGGATAACAACACCTGCATGCTACCTCCGCCAAAAACGACTGTCAACACGTGCTATTTGCGCTGATTCATTCACCCAAAATGCTCTTTGACTCTGGCAACGTACCCCTTTGCAGCCGGCACTCATACGAGTTCTCTTTCTTGCACCGGTTGACAATGATCGTTTCCTCGATCGGTGCCCCCATTGTCCAATAAACCAGTCCACCCTCATCGTAGTAGGTAATGCTTTTCCGATAAAATTTCCCCTCGTATCCATGGGCGCGAATGTGCCGGACCAGTTGAACAAACAGGTTTTCGTCAACGCGGTCGCGAACAATATATTCATGCGGCCAGGTGGGCGCATAGGTTTTGGCAAACGTCCATGGTGCGGCATCAACAAACTTCTGCAACTCATCGGGAAAGGCAACGGAGTCTTGCATCGTTCATACCCTCACATCACATCTGACACCAAGCCATTATACCCCTACCGAATAGACAAATAATGTCCGACCGCTAAAAAATCGTTTTCCACAAATTATTTTTCGCACGGACACTACTTGTCCGACCTGCCGCGGTACAGTAACCCTTTACAGGAAGGACAATTCTCATGCCGCCGACCACAATCCAGTGCCGGTTACTCGATGAAACCTTCCGCAGGCATGGTGCGTTTAACTTTCTCCGGCAGGATGACAGGGATC
>JAZDJP010000128.1:0-7010 GCA_043803805.1 Planctomycetota bacterium | reverse complement strand
ACCGAAACGCTGCTCCGGGTGGACATCCTGCGGCACCGGTTCGGGACGGACGCCGGCTTCCGGCCGGTGGCCTCCGTCTTCCCCCGGCCGGAGTCCCCGGACGCGGCGGTCTCGTTCGAGGATGTCGTGGCGGGCCCGTGCATGTACTATGCCCGGGTCACCCAACAGCCGCTTTCCTGGCCGGGCATGGCATGGACCAGCCCCATCTGGGTTGACATGCGTGGGGCGGAGTTCAGGAGTTCATGAGTTTGAGAGTTTGCATGAAATGCCGAATTCCGATTTCCGAATGTCGAATCAATCCGCCATCCGGAATTTCATGATCGGGCCACGGTACACGGGTCATGTGTGCGGCCTCCGTTTTGTCATTTCGGGCCCCTGCCCGTCAGGCCCATATAACCCAAGACGCCATGGAGGATGTTTGGGAATGGCAGCTCGGGGGGCGGCGTGCGCGGGCCTCTGTCGCGGCCTGGAGCCAGGGAGGGCGGGAGGGCTGCGACAGTGGAGCGACAAGCGAGCCGGATGCGAGCGCGGAGCGCGTGAGCGCCGTTGGCGCAACACGCCTCACGGCGTCCCGCGGTAGCCACCCCCCGAGTCGCCACCCGCGACGCCCCCACCCGAGACGCGCCTGCCTGCGGGCAAGTCCTGGGGGAATCGCCACCCGGGATTCTTTTCACTTTTCTTTGTCACGCCACAAAGAAAAGTGACAAAAGAAAAGGCGCCCCCGGACACGCCGACTGCTTCGCTCATCCTCGGGCGCTTGTCGGGCCGGAAGCGCGCCAAACTCGCCCATGCCGCTCCGGCGCTCAAACATGTCGCGCTTAATTCCCGGCCCGCCCGCGCGCCCTCCGGCGGCGTGTCAGGGGGGTTGAAGAAACGTCAACTGCCCCGACGAATCCTCAAAAACGAGGCGCGTCCCGGTGAACTGTTCCCCGAGTCGCCACCGGAGGCCAGTGTTTGTCGTTTCCCATGCACGGTCGGCGGGTGCAATGCCTATTTTCTTCGCGATCCGGCCCCTGCGGTCGTTTTGAGTTTCGCGCAGTATCCTTCCAGCATGCCGTACTGCTTGAAAAAGTCGTGAACATCCGTCCCGAACGGTTTTTTGAAGTAGCAGGCGAGGTGGGTCATCGCGCCGGATTCCCCCCGGCGGCGGGCGAGGGTCGCGAAGCGGACGAGGTCCAGCACCAGCGGCGCCGCGAGAATGGAATCGCATCCCTGCCATATGAATTGAACGCTCATCGGGACATCGAGGAATCCGCGGTAGTGGATGAAGTCCCAGGCGGTCTTCCAGTCGTCCAGGGACGGAACGTAGTCAATCCGGACCCGGGTGTGTGTGTCCGGGTCGTTCAGAACGCCCTTCAGGACGTCATCCTTGTCCCGGGCCTTGGCCTCGTGGCTGGCCGGGTCGTTCAGCACCTCCCCGTCCCGGTTGCCCAGCATGTTGTAGCCCTCCCACGAGAGGACCTTGAACCGTCGGGCGACGAACATCGGCGCGAGGACCGTTTTCATGAGGGTTTCGCCCGTCTTGCCGTCCTTGCCCATGTGAGGGACCTTGCGGGCGATCGCCAGGGCCTCGAGCGCCGGGAGGCTGGAGCCGGGCGACGGGGTGAAATTGATAAAAGGGAATCCGGCGTCGAGCGCCGCCCAGGCGTAGAGGACGCTGGCCGGGAGGGGGCATTTCCCGCGCCGGCCGATGAGTTTCCGGAGGGCCGGAAGGGAATTCGCGGCCGCAGGGAGTTCCCGGTACGGCTCGGTCGAGGCGAGATTGACGACCACCACCGTCTCCAGGTCGTGGCGTTTCTGAAAGCCCCGGAGTTCCCCCTGGATGCGGGCGATGGCGTTCGCGGCGGAGGCCTCCGCGGGCAGTTTCCGGTCCGCCATCCCGCGGATGACGGCCCCGCAGTTCGCGGCAGAGCCCGCCACGGCGTCCTCGGGGTCAAGTTTCAGATCGCTCCGCACACTGTCGAGAATCTCCGGCGTGAAGGTTCGATTTTTGCGGTTGAACTCGACCGCGTTGGCCCAGGGATTGCTTGCGCGGATGTCGCACCCGCCGAACACGAGGTCGGAGAGCGCCGGGACGGGAATGCCCGCCGCAACGAGTTCCTCGGTGAGAAGTCCCGTTGGGGGAACGAGGCCGCGCCGCACCGCGTGGGCGCCGACCTGGACGCAGGTGGCGACGGAGCCCTGGAGTCCGATGATCCACACGCCGGTTTTCGCCATGGAGATCCTCCCTGCGGATTACGGGGTCGTCCGGGCCGCCGGCCGGCGGAGCCTCTCGAGCGCCGCCCCGGCCGCGACGAGGGCGGTTCCCGCCGCGAGATATTCGGCCAGGAGCGTTCCCCAGGCCGGATAGGCGAACCGGTAATACGAGCCGATGACGGAAATGTCGTACATCCGCGGGGCGCGGAGGAGATCGTATTCGAAGACGGGTCCGGAAAGCGCCGCGACGGGGTTGGCGTGGATCGCCAGACGGATGAGGGATTCGCGCGCCGCCTCCGTCGGAACACTCTGAATGGCCGGGTTCGCGTAGAACAGGATCCCGAGCATGGCGAATCCGAGGGTGGTGGCGGCCAGTTGCGCCGCCGCGGAGGCCAATCCCGTTCCCGCGGCCAGCGCGAACATGCCGGTGAGGATCGCGGCGAATCCGACCAGGACCGGCTGGGCGAGCAGGAATCCGCGGAATTCCCCGCGACCGCCGAACACCACTCCGGCGATGAGCGCGACGCCGATCCATCCCGCGAAGAACAGAGTTTCGCGGATCCCCAGGATGATGAGGCGTTCGTGCCGGCGTCCCTGGTTTCGGAGGGCGGCCAGAAGAAGGGGGGTGTGAATCGTCACCGCCAGGGCCTCGAGGGCGGCGATGAAGAGAAACAGAGGCCGCGGCGCCGGCCGGAATCCGGCGGTCTTGAACGCCTGCAACATCGCGATGAGTCCCAGGGGCGCGGTGAGGCCCAGAATCACGTTCCACCACACGCGGGAGCGTCCGGAAAGCGCGGGGGACGGATGTCGTGTGGTACGGGGGGCGGTCATGGGAGGACGGGGGTGTTTTCCAGGCGGAACGTGACCGGGATCTCGACGCGGAGTCCCGCCATGCTCCGCGGGTAGCGCCACCGGCCGAGGGTCGCGGACGCCTCCCGATCGAGAAGGGGGTGGCCGGACGATTGTTTGACGGCGACGCGGACGGCCCGGAGGGTGGCGGCGGCGCGGGATCTCTCCACGCTGACGAGGACTACGACCGTCCCCTCCTCCCCGCGCCGCCGGGACGTTGCGGGATAGCCGGGTTTGGGATTGTTGAGGGATTCCAGAGTTTCACGCCAGGACGCCCCCCGCGGCAGGGAAACCCCGCAGGTCAGGCAGGGGGTCACCGCCTCCGGAGGGACGGGAGTGGCGGTCGTCGGGGGGTGTTCGGTTTTGAATTGTTCCCGGGGGATATCCAGTTCCGCCTCGATGATCTCCGTTTCCGGGACGGCGAACGCCGGCCGCGGGGTTTCCGCGAGCGTCTCCTCCTGCGCGGTCTCCACGGGCGCGAACCGGATGGGGACAAGCGTCCCGTCATCGCCGCGCAGGCCCGGTTGGGAAAGCGTGAGCGCTCCGAAGGCCACGAATCCGGCGAGGACCCCGCCGTGGACCAGCGCCGACGTCAGGAGATAACCCGGTCGAATCATGGCATAATGACTACGTTCAATCCCGGTGTTCCGGGACATCGTTTTCTATTCCAGACACACGCCCAGAGCAATCAGGACATAGGCCGACGCGAGGGCCGGATCGCTCTCGCCCCATCGGTCTTCGTCGTTCACCCAGAATCCATCCGGCTTCTGGAGCGATGCGAGTTTTTCGACGAGGTCCTTCCGCCAGTTCCTCGCCGGACCGTCCGTGGTCTTGATCTCCGGCTCTCCATACGCCTGAAGGGCCTTGGCGAAGGTGTGGTAGTAGTAATACAGGCCCTGTTTCCCCAGATTTGGTTTCTCGGCCGTGCGCATCCCGATGTTTTCGTCGAGGGAATAATGGGATTGGATCCAGGCGTAGGCGGCTTGGACGCGCGGGTCCTTCCTGTCCACCTTCGCGTAGATGAAACTTTTGAGTCCCGCATAGGTCATGGAGGCGTAGGATTTCGGGGCCATCCGCCCGTCGGCGAGTTTTTCCTTCCCTGCCTTGCTCACACCGGGGGAGTAGCCGAATCCGCCGTCGTTGGCGACGCCGGACGTCTTGTCCTCGACCAGCGTCACGAGGTCGTTCGACTCGGTGCGTCCCTGGCAGCGGGACAGGAACATCGCCGCGCGTTTCCACACGGGGCTGTCGGCCGGGAGGTTCGATTCCTGAAGGGCGGAGAGCGCAAACTCGAGGTTGGTCAGGTCGGCATTGCCGCTGTTATCGCTGTAGCCGATCCCGCCGTAACTCTTATAGTCCTTCGGGGCATAACCGTTCTCCTCGGACCGCTGGAACCCGACGAGGAACTTCCGCGATTTCTCCACCACGCCGGCCAGGGCGGGGTCGTTGAGGGCGGCCAGCGCCATCACCGCGACCGAGGTGTTGTAGTTGGCCAGGCCCTGCCCCTTCACCATGATGGATCCCTCGGGTTGGACGTTCTTCAGGATGAACTCCACCGCTTTCGCGATCATGGGGTTGTCGCGTTTCAGCCCCTTTGTCGTGACAAGGCCCTTCACCGCCAGACACGTGACGCCGAGGTGAAAGGGGGGCTTGCCCCAGGCGCCTTCGGGGATCTGGTTCTTTTCGTACCAGGCCACCGTCCGGTCCACCACCTGCCGGGCGGTGTTTTTCCAATCCGCTCCCGCGGCGGGTGCGTCGGCAGGGGTGTTTTCCGCGGCCAGCGCGGCGGGGCCTCCCGTCAGCACGAGGACAAACATCACGGCGATGAATTTCGCGATGGGATTCATGACTTCCTCCTTTGGGGGTCAGGGTTTCATTATGGCATTTTTTCGCGGTGAGAAAAGTAGCGTTTCACAATCTCGCGGTATTCCGGGGGAATCGTGTCGTCGTTCCAGACGTCGGAGGGGCCGGTGCCGGCCGGAGCCGTGGCATCCGGGGCTTCGTCGGCGGGGACGGCGACCGTCCCGTCCGGGGTTTTCCCGGTCGTCAGGATCATTCCCGCGGGGACAGGGCGGATGTCCGCCGGCGCAGCAACGCCGCGGGACTCGGTCGCCGTGGCGGGGCGGAGGGGTGTCGTTGTCGCGGCCGCCGGGGAGATCGGGTTTTCCCGCGAGGCGCCGGTCCCCGGGCCGTCGCGGCCGCTGGATGCCGCCGCCGGGCGGGCCGGCGTTCCCGCATCCGGCAGGATGGCGACCACCAGCCCGAGGAAAATCACCCCCGCCAGCCAGAGGGCCTCGCGCGGCATCTCCAGAGGGAGGGTTTTTCGGAGATTGACATTTTCGAGACGCATCCGGGTTTGCTCGGCGAGGACCGGCGCCATGGGGTGGGTCGTGCCGGCGAATTCGATCGCGGTGAGGATCCGTGCGTCGAGGGACAGGGCGGTGTCGAGCCGATGGGCGGTGCCGGCCAGAGGACGTGGACGCGACAGGCACCATCCCGCCGCGGCAAGGGTTGCCGCAATCGGCAGGCCGGCCAGGAGTTCGGCGAAGTGCGGGATGGCCCGGTAGCGGGCGGCTGTCGTCGCGGCGACAAGCACCATGCCGGCCGCCGCGAGCGCCACCGCCCCGGCCCGCAGGAAATCCTGCAGGAACAGCCGTCGTCGCGCCGCCCCGAGAGTTTGTCGCAGGAGCCCGTCCATGGAAGTAGTAACGCCTTTCATCACGGAAGAGTCTAACAAAAATCGTGCCGTGGCGCAAATATTCGCGGTTTGCAACTATTTGACGTGTAAAGAGAAGCGGCGACTCGAATTGACTTGTTTTATCGGAGGTGAAAATCCTGTCGGAGAAACCGACAGGCGGGGAGGAACTGTATAAAACATGGTCGGAAGTTCCAGGTTCCGGAGGCTTCGAAAATTTGTTTCCACACGTATCCCCGTGTCCTTTTTGATGTTCCGCAGGGATTTCGGCAGATTGACATGTTAATTTGGGGAAATTATGTTAGCGGCGATGTGTCTCAGCCACCGTGTCCTTGTGCGATTCCGATTCTCCCTTACAATCGCGAACCCTTTCCACCCATTTCCCATTCGAGGTGCCCATGCCGTCCTGGCCCCATCCTATCCGCCGGGCCGTGGAAACGATCACCATCCTCTTCACCCAAGATTACGAACTCGCCCGGTGCCGGGCATCAGGCGCGCCATCCGCCGTGAAACGGCTCATGCCCGAACGTGACGAGCCCTTTCACAAAACCAACCTCCTGCGCCGGCCAGTGTTGCGGCGAACTCTCCCCCTGTTACAATTCCGCCCTTTTCTCCAATTTCCAAGGGGAATCCCATGCCAAACATCTGGACGTTGCCATTTCGTCGCGCGGTGGATACCATCGCCATGCTTGTGGCGTTGGCCGTTCCGAAGGCAATCAGGCAGGCGCACAATCCCAACACCCAAACGCCCGGCCAAGAGACGCCGGGGTGCGCCGTAGCGGACCTTAAAGACGCGCCGAAGCCTGGATGGCGAGAGGCGCGGCTTTTAGAGTCCGTCACGGACAGGATGTCCGGGGCGGACGTTCCGCGGAGGCGTGCCCCGGCGGCAACCCAACCGGTCGCCCGGCCGGGCCGCACGTCACCTTGTTTTGTCTGTCGCCTTGTCATCGCTTTTCGTCTTCTTGCTAAGTTTAATTAAATTAATGTCTGACCCCGTTGGCCCTTCGGGAGGATGCCGGATGCGTGAAGGTGGATTCCGTGGAGTGGTGGCGTTCAAACGTCGTTTGATACTGGCTCCCATACGTGAATGCATATTATCTACTCCATTACGCTATGAAAAAAGTTACAGGGGTAGCGCAAGGATTCTTTCGCACTTTCATATGAGGTAGTCCTCGGTCTGGCATTCCTTCCCTCCCCGCCCCCATGGGGGCGGCGCGCGAAAAAAAACGTGATTCTACCCGGCCTCGGCCGTCACCTCCTTCCGCTCCGT
>JAZDJP010000127.1:0-5144 GCA_043803805.1 Planctomycetota bacterium | reverse complement strand
GAGGTTGTTGAACAGCCGGATCCCGCGAATCCGCACGTCGTCGCAGCCGCAGGGCCAGACGGTGTAGGCCGGAGAATTCCTCAGCGTGACGTCCTCGAGGAGGACGTTCCGGCATTCCAGGAACGACACCATGCGCCAGGGGCGCCAGTCCCTGGCGCCAAGATGCGTATCGCCGGGTTGCCGGGGCAGGAAGAACGAGTCGCCCTGTCCGTCAATGACCCCGCGGCCCGTGATCGCCACGTTCTCCGCGGCCCTCGCAACGATCAAGTGAAACAGGGCCTTCTCCGGGTCGGGTTGGGACGGCGGGGCCGCCGCGTAGTAGTCCTCGCGCCGCGTGCTGCCCAGCAGCACAGCGCCCGCCTCGAGGTGAAGATTGACGTTGCTCTTTATCTCGGTCGTGCCGATCCGGTAGAGGCCGGGCGGACAGTGGACCACGCCCCCGCCGGCGGCGGCGCAGGCGTCAATTGCCGCCTGGAGGGCGTTCGTGTCGAGCGTCTTGCCGTCGCCGGCCGCGCCGAATTCGCGGACATTGAAGGTCGAAATCCCGTTTTTTTCCGATTCCATAGCCATAGTGTATGCGCTCCCCAGGAAGTGTCAAGGAGGGGATGAATAAAACTAATCACTTGGTTGCCCGACGAGCCGCCCAACGCGCCACATGCCATTTTGGCAGGGCCTATTCAGCACATGCCCTTTCCTGCCACAATGGCATCATGCTCTACTCAGCACATGGACATTGTTATCTGTTATTTCTTTGAAATCAATGGGATATATCAATTATTGGCTTCATGGATATCCGGTACGAATTTTGCCCTATTTAATGACGGAAAGGCGGGAACGGCGTCATGATCGAATCGGTGGATTACAACATTCTGATTGCCGACGACGACGACGGATGCCGCGACAGTCTGGAATGCGGCCTGGCGGAGCGCGGCTTTCACACCTACACGGCGGATTCGGGCCGGCGCGCCGTCGAGATCGTCCGCACAACGCCGGTGGACCTCCTCATCCTCGACATGTTCATGCGGGATCTGGACGGACTCACGACGTACCGCCTCATCAAGAATGTGAATCGGGGAATCCCCTGTATTTTCATCACGTCGGAGCCCACGAAGGAACTTCTGCTGGAGGCGCTGGATCTCGGGGCGGCGACGCTCATCCCGAAGCCCTTGACTCTGGAAATCGTGGTGATCGAAATGGACCGGATCCTCTCGGATCCCCATATGAGGAAACACGACCATGGCCAAAACATCGAAAATCATCGGGATTGACCTCGGGACGACGAACTCGGTGGTGGCCGTCATGGAAGGCGGCGAGCCGGTCGTCATCGCCAACGCGGAGGGGAGCCGCCTGACGCCCTCGGTGGTCGGCTTCGCCGAGAACGGCGAGCGCCTGGTCGGGTTCGCGGCCAAGCGCCAGGCCGTGACCAATCCCCGGAACACCGTCTACTCCATCAAGCGCTTCATGGGCCGGCGTCACGCCGAGGTGGGCGCCGAGGAGAAAATGGTGCCCTACAAGATCATCGGGGGTTCCGACGAGCCGGTGAAGGTGGACATCCGCGGAAAGTCCCTCACGCCGCCCGAGATCTCGGCGATCGTTTTGCAGAATTTGAAGGAGACGGCGGAGGCCTACCTCGGGGACAAGGTGACGCGCGCGGTCATCACGGTCCCGGCGTATTTCAATGACGCCCAGCGCCAGGCCACCAAGGACGCGGGGGCGATCGCGGGGCTCACCGTCGAGCGGATCATCAACGAGCCGACGGCCTCGTGTCTGGCCTACGGCCTCGACAAGAAGAAGAAATCCGGGAAGATCGCCGTCTTCGACCTCGGCGGCGGGACGTTCGACATCTCCATCCTCGAGATCGGCGACGGCGTGTTCGAGGTGCTCTCCACCAACGGCGACACCCACCTGGGGGGCGACGATTTCGACCAGGTTGTCATGGATCACATCGCGGAGGAATTCCGGAAACAGTCCGGCATTGACGTCCGGAAGGACATCATGGCCCTCCAGCGCCTGAAGGAGGCGGCCGAGCGCGCCAAGTGCGAGCTCTCCACCCAGAAGGAGACCGCCGTCAACCTGCCGTTCATCACGGCGGACGCCTCGGGGCCCAAGCACCTCCAGATGACGCTGTCCCGGGCGAAACTGGAACAGCTCGTCGCGGACCTCATCGAGAAGACGCGCGTCCCCTGCGAAAAGGCCATCGCCGACGCGAAACTGACGCCCCCGGACATTGACGAGGCGGTGCTCGTCGGCGGCGCGACCCGCATGCCCGCCGTCCAGGACATGGTGAAGAAGATTTTCGGAAGGGAACCCAACAAGAGCGTGAACCCGGACGAGGCCGTGGCCGTCGGCGCCGCCATCCAGGCGGGGGTGCTCGCCGGCGAGGTGAAGGACCTCCTGCTCCTGGACGTCACCCCGCTGTCGCTGGGCATCGAGACTCTCGGGGGCGTCATGACCGTTCTCATCGAACGCAACACGACGATCCCGACCTCGAAGAAACAGGTGTTCTCGACCGCGGCCGACAACCAGCCCGGGGTGGACATCAAGGTTTACCAGGGCGAGCGGAAAATGGCGGCGGACAACCGCCTCCTGGGCAATTTCGAACTCTCCGGCATCCCGCCCGCGGCGCGCGGCACCCCGCAGATCGAAGTCGCCTTCGACATTGACGCGAACGGCATCCTCAGCGTTTCGGCGAAGGACCTGGGCACCAAGAAGGAGCAGTCCATCAAGATCCAGTCCTCCTCCGGACTGTCCAAGGACGACGTGGAACGCATGAAGAAGGAGGCGGAGGGCCACGAGGAGGAGGACAAGGCCAAGCGGGATCTCGTGGACGTCCGGAACAACGCGGACCAGCTGGCCTACGGAACCGAGAAATCAATGAAGGACCTGGCCGGCAAACTCGGCGAGGAGGAGAAGAAGCAAATCGAGGTGGCCCTGGAGCGTCTGAAGAAACTCAAGGACGGGTCCGACGTCGCGGCCATCAAGGACGCGATGGAAGAACTCACGAAGGCCTCCCACACCATGGCCCAGAAACTCTACGAATCCGCCGCGAAGGAGAAATCGGCCCAGGCGGGAGCGGCGGGGGCCGGCGGGCCGGCCGGGGGAGAGGCCCCGCGCGGGCCCGACGAGGGCCGGCGGGAGGAGCGCGGCCCCGGTTCCAAGGGCGGCGGGGGCGACGACAACATCGTGGACGCGGATTTCGAGGTCAAAAAATGAAACTTGTTACCGGAAGGGGGGATGATGGCGTGACATGAGGAAGGCGTGTGAAAATGTTCCGGATCCGTCCCCGCGCGGGGGCGCGACGCCGGTGGGAAATTGTCCGTTTTTACAAGGAGGCGCCATGAGCGTTCCGAAGATCCGGCCGCTGGGCGACAAGGTGCTTGTCGAACGGCTCGAGGCCGACAATAAGACAAAGGGGGGGATTGTCCTTCCCGATACCGCCAAGGAGAAGCCGAAGGAGGGCCGCGTCATCGCCGTGGGCGAGGGCAAGGTCCTGGACAACGGCGAACGGGTGAAGCCCCTGCTCAAGAAGGGCGACCGGGTGCTGTTCACCTCCTACTCCGGCAACGAGGTGAAGCTCGGAGACAAGGAGTTCGTCATCATGTCCGAGGACGATATCCTGGGCGTGGTCGAGGAGGAGGCGGTGGCGGGGAGGAAGTAATCAACCATTCACACCACCGATGACACGGAAATCACACGGAGACACGGAACGGAATCGTGCGGCGTGCGCCGCCTTCCGTGATTCCGTGGCCGTCTTCCGTGTTCCCGTGGTGTGATTTTCATATAGGAGGCAGGAACATGGGAGCGAAGCGAATCACGTATGAGCAGGACGCGCGGGATGCCATCAAGCGCGGCGTTCAGCAACTCGCGCGCGCGGTCAAGGTGACGCTGGGGCCCCGGGGCCGCAACGTCGTCCTCGAGAAGAGCTTCGGGTCGCCGACCATCACGAAGGACGGCGTCACCGTGGCGAAGGAAGTGGAGCTCAAGGACGCCCACGAGAACATGGGCGCCCAGATGGTGAAGGAAGTCGCCTCCAAGACCTCCGACGTCGCCGGCGACGGGACGACCACCGCGACGGTGCTGGCCGAGGCCATCTTTGTCGAGGGCCTGAAGAACGTCACCGCCGGCGCCAATCCGATGGACCTGAAGCGCGGCATCGAAAAGGCGATCGAGGCCGTCGTCGAGGAGCTCAAGAAGATGTCCGTGAAGGTGAAGGACAAGAAGGAAATCGCCCAGGTCGGCGCCATCGCCGCCAACGGCGACGAGGGAATCGGCAAGATCATCGCCGACGCGATGGACAAGGTCGGCAAGGACGGCGTCATCACGGTCGAGGAAGGCAAGTCCCTCGATACCACGGTGGACCTCGTCGAGGGGATGCAGTTCGACAAGGGGTACTGCTCGGCGCACTTCATCACCAAGATGGACACGATGGAGTGCGTTCTCGCCGAACCCTACATCCTCATCCAGGAGAAGAAGATCTCCGCGGTGAAAGACCTCATCCCGGTCCTGGAGAAGGTGGCGAAGGCGGGCAAGCCCCTCCTCATCGTCGCGGAAGAGGTGGAGGGCGAGGCCCTGGCGACGCTCGTCGTCAACAAACTCCGGGGCGTCATTGAGTGCTGTGCGGTGAAGGCCCCCGGCTTCGGCGATCGGCGGAAGGCCATGCTCGAGGACATCGCGGTCCTGACGGGCGGCAAGGCCATCTTCGAGGACCTCGGGATCCAGCTCGAAAACGTGGAGCTGGCGGATCTCGGGCGCGCCAAGAAGGTGATCGTGGACAAGGAGAATTGCACCCTGATCGAGGGCGCCGGTTCCACCAGCGCCATCCAGGGACGCATCGCCCAGCTCAAGAAGGAGATCGAGACAACGACCTCCGACTACGACCGCGAGAAGCTCGAGGAACGCCTCGCGAAGCTCGCGGGCGGCGTGGCCCAGATCAACGTCGGCGCGGCCACCGAGGTGGAGATGAAGGAGAAAAAGGCCCGCGTCGAGGACGCTCTCCACGCGACCCGCGCGGCGGTGGAGGAAGGCATCCTTCCGGGCGGCGGCGTGGCGCTTCTGCGCGCGTCGAAAGTCCTGGACAACGTCAAGGCGAGGGGCGACGAGGCCATCGGCGTGGACATCGTCCGCCGGTCCCTCGAGGCGCCCCT
>JAZDJP010000126.1:0-2423 GCA_043803805.1 Planctomycetota bacterium | reverse complement strand
AACAATCTCCCAGGTGTCGTCCCCGACCTCCACAAGCACCCCCTCCTCGAATCCCGTCGGAACGCGTCCCTTCCAGCGAAGGGATAGTGACGCTTCGTGCTCCTGCACAACCGCCAGGTTCTTCCGCAAGGCCGGCGGCAGGTCGTCAATGAAGTCCAAAACGCGAGGATCCCGATCTTCGTCCCACCGGACGAGAACATCCTGATAGACGCTGAAACCGCACTCGCCCGGATCAGCGTGGCTGGCCATGTTCGGGAGGTCGCGGTCGAGGATGACGGGGATGCCACGCACGGCACCGTTCGGGCGAAAATGATTGCAGGGGATGTCTGGCATGGTTCTCAAGGATGCCGGATAGTTTTGACCCGCGTCGTGGTCGAAAATCCTCACTCGTCCCCATGCACAATGAACTTCTCGATGGAACGATCACGGGCGATTTCCGTTGATCGGATCAACGGAGTGATTGACTGGCTGCCACAAACCCAACGGCGATCCCAGATTGTCGGGGGAACGATCTCCCGGCTGTGCGTTAGAACACATGTCCTCCATGCATTGGGACTATCGAAAAGGACGTTACTTCCCCCTTTTCCGTCCTCCGTCATATCTGCCGCGTTCAAAAATCCGAGATACACGAGAATCACCGGTCGCCCCAGTTGAGCAACCTTCCAAGACCATGCAAAGCGGTTGGACATCTGGTAATTCCGATCTCGGGACAAAGCCCAGGGCATGTGTGTCTCCGAGGCCATGTCCAAGATTGACTCTTGGATGCATGAGCCAATCCGATCATGGTTGAGACGGCTATCTGTCGATGCAGAAGGAAGTCTCTTTCCAATGCTCTCTTTCGTCAGTTCTTCCTCATGAGCCTTCGCTTCAACAAGCAAAAGTGCCGGCTTGTTGTCCACCGTACAGGTACTCGCAATGTCGAAACTCGGCGTCTTCTCTTTGCTGTGAGGTCTTCCGAGCCACCAACTTCCAAGTTCCTCGCATGGCTGTGATCCAAGTAGGCATGTGGCCTTGTCCAATTCCGCTTCGGCGATTTCTACAAACCCCTTCGGCATCCAGCAGTCGGAGGCGGAAACCACGCCATGTGGGGCAATTAATTTTGTGAGGCGTGATGCAACATCACTTGGCTCTCCGTGCGTTATCCAATGGCACCGTGGCTTGCTGCCCCTGCGCTGGTTTGGTTTGAGAAACAGAAGTTCTTTTGTCATGATCCCTCCATTCGGGTTTCTTGTTATATCATCCCTAGACAATTTCCATCCCATCCTTTTGGGTCATTCATCCAATTGCAACTCAATCCCTGCAATCCGGGCCTGCAACGTCTCCACCGCAACGCCATTCTTCCTGAAATCGGACACAATCTGCAACCATCGAGGGACAAGATCCTTTGCGGTCCGCATATTGATGCAGATGGGGACGACCCTTCCGGGTTCGGTTAAGATGGATTTGTCGCCATGGGGGATGTTGTAGATGGCGTAATTTTCTTTGTTTCGCGGCAGGCCGACGAGTGCCTCCACGCCCGCCAAAAGGGTCTCGAAGGTGTTGAGGCCCTCCGGAATCTTCCCAAATTCGATTTGATGTTCCACATAACGCGTCAGGACGTTGTGATCCCTGACGGGATCCGCCAGATGTGGCACCTTCTCCAGATGTTCACGGGCCTCCTCCGGATCCCCCATTTCCAAAAGGAGATTGCCCAGTTGGAGACGGGCGCGGCACCCCCTGGGATTGATCGCGATGGCTTGATCGTAATCCGAAAGGGCAGCATACAATCTTCCCAAGGCGCGTTTTGCGTCCGCCCGCATCACAAATTCATGAGATCGGGTTGCCGGAAATTGGATCATGGCGACGATGGCGGGAATGTCTTTTTTATCAAGCGTTTGAATAATGCGCCATCGCAAAAGCGTCTGGGCGCTTTGAGGATCGGTTCCCGCACCAAGATACCGGCCGTCCTGGAACACCCCCCACATCTCTTTTCCCGGGAACTCTTTTACGTCTACCCGTTTGATTCGAAACATGATGTCCGTTTCCTCCCGCCCGTATGATATTTCTCTCCCACGATCGCCGTCAGTTCCTCCACGTCCTCCGGCACCATCCGTTCGTGTTCGTCATATTTCCAGGCGACATTTCCCCTCAGCAACTCATTCACCAGGAAAAAGGCGGAGATCACATCCTTCTTCATCCGCTCCTTCGACACGCCGGGATGTTCATTCCCATGGAGAATCAGGTATTTCCCGGCGGCAACGGCCACGCGCCCCCGGGGCATCCCGTAGGCGCAGAGCCACACCTCCTTCCGATCCACGCCGTAATGCCGGGCGACGATTCGCGAAACGACCTTCTCCCAGAAATCCGGATGGGTCTCCACGTCCGGGTCCGGAAGAGGGAACGGCAAGAACTGCCAGCGCGGCCGGAGATAAACGTGGTACCAG
>JAZDJP010000125.1:0-14671 GCA_043803805.1 Planctomycetota bacterium | reverse complement strand
GGCGATCGATGAGTACGTCCGGTTTTATAACGAGGAACGCATACATTCGTCCCTGGGCTATCGTACGCCCAAGGAATTTGCGGCAGCCTTTGTCACCCTGACTGCCGCTTAAAAGTGTCTTGCTTTTAGGGGGTCACTACGAATATGACCCCATCTTCCCGTAGCAACTCTTTGAGAAGCATCAGGCGTGGATACATCATGCAACACCACTTGTCGTGGCGGCAGGCATCCTCCCCTTCCCTGCCGACAACCTGCCCCAACCATTCCTTGAACTGAGGCTGGGTGAGATTGTCGTTGTAGACCCATTCCTCACTCCCGGTGTTGTAGGGCGGGTCAATATAAATGCACTTCACACGACCCGCGTGGGAAGGGAGAAGCGCCTTCAGGGCGAGGAGGTTGTCTCCCTCAACAACAAGATTGCCGTCGAGTCCCGGCTTTTCCCCGTCAGGAAGACAGGATAGTGTTTTGTCAAACTCCAAGACATGATGGGGCACGGTATGGTGATGGGATTCCACCGCCGTCTTCCCCTTAAATTGCAGAACGGGCATGGGGCCTCCTCGCATTATGCGCGATTCGGCCCCTGTCGGGGAACGGCTTCCCTTGAAGACTTCCAGTGCCACCCTCCTTCGCCAAGGGCTACGGAGGGTTATTTCCCGGTTTTCCCGGGAAATAAAAAGGGGCGCACTTACTTGCGCCCCAGATCAGGCACGGGAATGCCCACAAAGGAACGCTTTCAGCACGCCCCGGTTTGGGGCGTGCCTCGAGCGCCATCCTTTGTTACGAAATTTCCCGTTTCGATCTGGACAGCAGCCGAAGCTACGCGATAAATTTGTAGAGTTCGCGTTCGCGAACTCTCATCTTACAAATCCGATCCTCCTCCTGGGTTATAAGTCATTGAACTCTTCAACGTTCATTCCGGTTTCCCTCACGATCGCCCGAAGTGTGCCGATCGGGACATCGCCGGGATGCTTTGGAACCGGCACCGTGATGTTTCGCTCCGCAAGGTAATATACCGGATGCCGGCTTGTTCGTATCTCCATGTAACCCGCGCGACGCAGTTTTGCGGCCAGTTCCCGATAGGAAATCCGCGTCAACTTAGACATGCGCCGGCCGCCGGTAAACGTTCACCCCGGCGTAACGCGGTTTTCGCAATCGCATCGCAGCCACTTTCGCCCGGGCTTCGAGGCAACTCTCAATCGCATCCACAACGTTCCTATATGCCTCTTCAATCGTCCGCCCCGACGCGACGCATCCGCGAATCGCTGGAACTTCGGCGGTGAAAATCCCATCCTCGTCCTGAAAGTAATTGATCTCAAATTCCTGATATCGCCGCATATTCACCCTCCCCTTCCCATCGTTGCGTTTAAGGACGCAAAATGCGACCTTAAACGATTTCGCCTCCTTCGCAGTGTGGCGCCGGCACTATCCCTTCTTCAGTTCTTGCAACAATTTCTCAAAAAGCGGACCGAGCGGCGGCAACTCGGAAGTTACAACACCCCAGACAATCTCCAGATCAACACCCGAATATTCATGGATGAGTTTGTCACGCATGCCGGCCATCCGTTTCCACGGGATCCCGGGATGGCGCTCGCGGATTTCGACGGGGATTTGCTTGGCCGCCTCGCCCATGACCTCCAAACTGTGAATCACGGCGTTGACCGTTTTACGGTCTCCGGCAAACGCGCTGAAATCCATCCCCCGCACAAACTCCTGCGTCTCCTGGAAACAGGACAAAATATCCGCCGCGTAATCAACAATGGCCCGTTTCATGGCGATACGGTTTCCGTCAAGATGGCACGTCCGATTTCCGGTTTCAATGCCTTTTTCGAAACGAGATCCACCTTGCCGCCCAATCGCTCGCTGAGCATCTCCTCCAATTCCAGGAATTTAAACATCCCGATCGGCGGCTGAAATTCCACCAGCACGTCAATATCGCTCCGGGAATTCGATTCCCCGCGGGCCGCCGAACCGAAAAGGCCGATGGTCTTCACATGAAAGTCGGACGCGAGGAACGGCTTCATCCCCCGAAGAATCGCCAGAATCTCATTTTTTGTTTTCATCGGATGCCCTTCAAAACGCCCCTTGATCCGGAACACCCACAGTATATCCCCGCCTCTTCGCTTCGCAACGCCTTCCGCACCCCCACCCCACGGATACCCGATCCCTTTATACCCCTACTTCCGGCGCCGGTCAATCCCGGCGAAAATTTCTATGGAATCCCCCGCCGGCCGGCCGCACAATAGATCCTTTCGCATATGCTTGCAATCGTTCATGGTTCGACACGCTCACCATGAGCGGAGAAGAGTATGGCGAATCGTTAATGGCCGTCGTCGGGCGGCAGACGGGTCCATCGTTCCAATTCGGGGAGAAATCCCATGAAGCGAACCGAGATCGTGAAGGTCCTCGACGCCGGGAAACCCGGCGACCGGGTGACCGTGGCCGGCTGGATCAAGACCCTCCGCATCAGCAAGAATGTCGCCTTTCTGCACCTGAACGACGGCTCCTGTTTCGATTCCCTCCAGGTTGTTCTCGAACCGGCGCTGGCGAATTTCAAGGAAGTCACGACGCAAATCACGGGGGCGAGTCTGCTCGTCCAGGGGGAACTCCGCGCCTCGCCCGCCGCGGGCCAACGGGTGGAGGTGGTGCCATCCGCCATCACCATTCTCGGAACCTGCGACGCCTCCTCCCCGGTCCAGAAGGCGGGGACGTCGTTCGAGTTCCTGCGTACCGTGGCCCACATGCGGCCGCGGACCAATACGTTCGGGGCGATGTTCCGGGTGCGGTCCGTTTTAGCGGCGGCGGTGCATGCGTTCTTTGGGGAGCGCGGCTTCGTCTATTGCCACTCCCCCATCCTCACCACGAGCGACTGCGAGGGCGCCGGAGCCATGTTCCAGGTGACCATGCTCGACATGAACGACCCGCCCCGCACCGGCGACCGGCGGATTGACTACACGAAGGATTTCTTCGGCGAGAAGTGCCATCTCACCGTCTCGGGCCAGCTCGAGGCGGAGATTCTCGCGATGTCGCTCGGCAAGGCGTACACGTTCGGCCCGACGTTCCGGGCCGAGAACTCGAACACCCCCCGCCACGCCTCGGAGTTCTGGATGGTGGAGCCGGAGATGGCCTTCGCCGATCTCGATGACGACATGGCGCTGGCGGAGGATTTCGTGCGGTTCCTCCTCCGGTACGTTCTGGAACACTCCGCACGGGACCTGAAATTCTTCGACGAGCGGATTGAGAAGGGGCTCATCGCCAAGATGAAGACCCTGGCCGACGCGAAATTCTCCACCATGACTTACACCGACGTCATGAACGTCCTCCAGAAGTGCGGGCGGAAATTCGAGTTCCCTCCCGTCTGGGGGGGCGATATCCAAACGGAACACGAACGGTTCCTCACCGAGGAGCACGCGAAGGGCCCGGTGTTCGTCACCCACATGCCCCGGAAAATGAAGCCCTTCTACATGTACTGCGACGACGGGGGGAAAACCGTCTCCTGCTTCGATCTCCTGGTGCCGCGGGTGGGCGAACTCATCGGCGGGTCCCAGCGCGAGCACCGCCTCGACGTCCTCCAGGAACGGATGCGCGAACTCAACATGGATCCGAAACCCTACGAATGGTACGCGGACCTCCGGCGGTTCGGGACGGCGCCCCACGCCGGGTTCGGGCTCGGCTTCGAGCGCGTCCTCATGTACGTGACGGGGATGGAGAACATCCGGGACGTTGCCTTGTGCCCGCGGGTGCCGGGATATGCCAAGTTCTAAACGTGAATCGTATCTCGCAGAAACAAGACCGATCACTCATTAATCCCATGACCGCCTCCGTATATCTCAAATCCTTCGGTTGTCAGATGAACGCGCTCGACGGCGAGCTCGCGATCGGGGAACTTCTCGGGCGCGGCTGGCGGCGCGCGGAGGACATCGCCTCGGCGGATTTAATACTATTCAACACCTGCAGCGTCCGCCAGCACGCCGAGGACAAGGTCTGGAGCCACCTCGGGATGCTGGCGCGGCGAAAGGCGAAACACCCGGGGCTCCTCATCGGCGTCATGGGATGCATGGCCGAGCGCGCCGGCCGGGAGATCCTCGATCGCATGCCCCACGTGGATTTCGTCACCGGGCCGAACAGGTTCCGCGCCCTTCCCGACATCCTCGCCCGCGTCGCAGAGGGCGAGCGCGTCCTCGAAACCGGCCCCGCGGACCGGGAATTCACCGCCCCCCGTCACGTCGCCGCCCGCCCGAACCGCTTCCAGGCCTACATCGCGGTGATGCGCGGGTGCGACCATTACTGTTCGTATTGCATTGTCCCCTTCACGCGCGGCCCGGAGGCGAGCCGCCGTCCGGCGGAAATCCTGGAGGAGGCGCGGGCGCTGGCCGCCGACGGGGTTGTCGAAATCACCCTGCTCGGCCAGAACATTGATTCCTACGGGAAGAAATTCCGGGACGGGACCTCGCTCGCCACGCTCCTCCGGGCGCTCGAGGACGTGCCGGGGCTCCGCCGCGTGAGGTTCATCACCTCCCACCCGGCGGATCTGACGGACGACATTCTGCGGGCGATGGCCGAATGCCCCCGGGCCTGCCCCTACCTCCACCTCCCGGCGCAATCGGGCGCCAACCGCATCCTGGACCTGATGAAACGACGCTACACCCGGGAGGGATTTCTCGCCCTCGTGGCGCGGGCGCGTGAAGTCGTCCCGGGGCTGGCCGTGGCCTCGGATATCATTGTGGGATTCCCGACGGAAACGGAGGCGGATTTCGAGGAATCCGTGTCGCTTGCCGAAACGGCGCGTTTCACGATGGCCTACGTCTTCAAATATTCGCCGCGGCCCGGGACAAAAGCCGCCGGGGGCCTTCCCGACGACGTCCCCATGGAAACGAAAAAGCGCCGGAACAACGCCCTCCTCGCCGTGGTCGAACGCATCATGAACGAGAAGAACCGGAAACGCCTCGGCTCCGTCGAGGAGGTTCTCGTCGAGGGAACGAGCAAACTCGACCCGGCGCGCGTCACCGGCCGCGCCCGGGACAACCGCATCGTCGTATTTTCCGGTTCGGAAGACCTCGCCGGAAAATATGTTAACGTCCGGATCACGGGCGCGACGTCGTTCGTCCTGGTGGGAACGCCCGAATTCGCCGCTTCCTCATTAAAAGACAAATTTTAGCGTACCGTAAAAATTGTCTTGACTATTTTTACGCATGAGTAAAAATCGTCGCCGTGCTCTCCCGCGCCCTCGAGCCCATCTGCCGGGATCCCGCCTTCGGACGGCAGATGCGTTTCATCACGGGCCCCCGCCAATGCGGGAAAACCACCCTCGCCCGGGCCATCCTCAAGAAAGACGGCGACACCTCCCTGTACTACAACTGGGACACCCGGGAGGTAAGGGACCGTTACCGTCAGAATCCGATGTTCTTCACCGGGGATTCCCACCGGAACGCCGCCCCGTCCGGTTCCCGACATCCCTGGGTGGTCTTTGATGAAATCCACAAAATGCCGAAGTGGAAGAATATCCTGAAGGGCCAGTTCGACGCCGCCGAGGACCGGTTCCGATTCATCGTCACGGGAAGCGCCCGGTTGGATCTTTTCCGGAAGTCCGGCGACAGCCTTGCCGGGCGGTATTTTCTTTTTCACCTGTTCCCGCTCACGCTCCGGGAACTTCCGGGGGCGGCCGCCCCCGCCCCGCCCCGCGCCGTTCCCCCGGCCCTGGAATGGGTCTTGCAACGATTGGACGGATCCGTGAACCGGCAGGAAGCCATGGAATCCCTCCTCGCCTGCGGCGGATTCCCGGAACCCTTCCTCAAGGCCGACGCCCGCTTCCACCGCAAATGGCAGGCCGCCCACATTGACCGCGTTGTCCGGGAGGATCTCCGGGATCTCACCCGCATCCCGGAACTCGAGAATATCGCGACATTGATCCGCCTCCTTCCCGGGCGGGTCGGCAGTCCCCTCTCCCTCAACGCGCTCCGGGAGGACCTGGAAGTCAGCCACACCGCCGTCCGCACCTACGTCCGCGCCCTCGAACTCATCCTCACCGTGTTTCTTCTGCGCCCCTTCCACAAGTCGCTCGCGCGCGCCATCCGCAAGGAGCGGAAGGTCTACCTCTTCGACTGGTCTCTCGTCGGGGATCCCGCCCTCCGGTTCGAAAACTACGCGGCTCTGGAACTCAAGGCCCGGGTCGAGATGTGGAACGACGCCGGGATCGGGGAATTCGACCTGGGCTACGTGAGAAACCGGGACGGGCGGGAAACGGACTTTCTCATCACCGCGAAAGGAAACCCCTGGCTGCTCCTGGAAGCCAAACTGACGGACCGTCCCGTCGAGAGCCACCACATCCGCCACGCCAGGGCCCTGGGCGACATCCCCTTCGTCCAACTGACCGCGGAACCGGGGATCGCTCTTCAGGAGGGCCGCCGGGTCTTCCGGGTGTCGGCGTCGCGGTTCTTCGCGGATAACGAAGGGTGACCCCCGCGAAACGGCGGCGCGGCGATCCGCATCAGTTCTTCACCATGTCCGTCGGCGGGGTGCGGTTGAAAATCATCCGACAGCGTTTTGACGAGTCGCCCGCGAAGGGATCCGGGATTTTGTCCGCGTGACCATCGAGGAAGACGGCGTTGTAGTATCCATCGTGATGGGATTTCGCCGACCGAAGGATTGAAGAAGGGCCGTCCGCGTCCTCCTCATCGTCGCAGAGAAGGATCGTATCAGCAGGGGCCTTGTCGGAAAGGATGCCTTCCGGAAGCCGATCGAGGGCGAATCCCGCATAACTCACCGCGATGCGCTCCCGGGCGGCGTCGGGACCGACTCCGTCCACGGAATCGCCGCCGTCGTAGATATTGCGCCCGGCAAGAAACGCGCCATTTTCGTCGTCATCACCCGATCCCGGACAAATGAAGATAGCCGAATTCTCGACAATCTTGTTGAAATACGAGGCCAGAAGAAAATCCGCCCCGCTCATGGGGCCGGCCACGGGTTTCGGATAATACACATGCCCGCCAAAGTCATCCACATAGGTTGACAACCCGACATACAAACTCGTGAGTGCTTTCCGGCAATATTGCCCCCGGGCCTCCGCACGCATCCTCCGTGGCATCAGGAACAGGATGCCCGTGATGACAACGAGCAACGCAACGACAACGATCACATCCATACGACGGGAAAAACCAAACAGCCCTTTTTTCTCGCCCATGATCGTTCTCCCGACACAGGGTCGCTGCACAGCAACCGGGATTCTGATTTATCCGCCTATTTTTGCAATTCCAGCACCACCGTCTTGATCTCGAACGGCCGGAAGCGCAGCGCCATCGAGACCCCATCCGCCCCGCGCGCCACGGGGACGGCCGAGCCGCCCGTTTCGTGGAAGTCCGTCTCCCGGGCGGACCGGACCGGGAGGCGTGTTTCGAGCCGGCAGTCCGCCCGCGCCCCGTGGGCCTCGTAGAGACGGAGCACGATCTTTTCGGACGCCTCCGCGCGTTTGACCGTGTCGAGGACAACGTTCGGCGCGCCGACCGAGAAGAATCCGGCGGACGTCCCGAGCGGCCCCGGTCGCCCGCCGGGGACCGCCGCCGCCCGCAGGGGAACGTTCAGCGCGAGCCCTTCGCGCACCGTGAGCGCCTCCCGCCAGGCGCCCGCGTGAGGATAGAGGGCGTAAGTGAATTCGTGATGCCCGCGATCCGCCCGCGGATCCGGCCGCGACGGCGCCCGGAGAAGCGACAGGCGCAGGACGTTCCCCCGGACGTCATAACCGTATTTGCCGTCGTTTAAGAGACTCGCGCCATATCCGGGCTCGGAGAGATCCGCCCAGCGATGGGCCGGAATCTCGAACCGCGCGCGGTCCCAGCCCGTGTTCCGGTGCGTCGCGCGCTCCACCGCCCCGAATTGGATTTCGCAGGAGACCCGATCCGTGTGGACATCCATCGGGAACGCGACCTTGAGAAGCCGGTGCGACTCGTGCCAGTCCACCCGGGTGAAAAATTCCACAACGGATGATCCCGCGACGATACGGACGTCCTGGACGATTCTCGATTTTCCGAAGCGCCGCTCGAACCGGAGGGCGGCGCGGACGGGCCCCCGCTCCACCACCCGGCCGGGGCAGGGGCCGACGAGGTCACGCCGGTTTTCCCCGAAGGAGAAGTCAATGTCCCAGGCGTCCCACTCCCGGGGCCGATCCTCGAACAACTGAAAGACGTTCGCCCGGGCGCCCGCGGGAAGCAGTTCCCGGCCGGCGCGTTTGTCGAAAATTCCGGAAACACGCCCGCGGGCGTCGAACCGGACCCGCAGGCGTTCATTTTCGAGAATCCCCTTCCCCGCGCGCGGAAATCCCCCCGCCTTCGCGCGGGGCCTTCCGGACGCAACCCGCCAGACGACCGCCCCCATCGCGGGAACCCCCCGGGCCAGGGCGATGAGCCGCCCGTCCGCGCGCTGAACGGGCAGTGCCGCGCCGGTCTCGTCGAGGACGACGGAATCCCCGGCGCGGGCCGGAACCTCGACGACGCCGCCGCGCGACCAGGACAATTCGTTTTCCACCAGAACGGCCCGCCCCGGCCCGCGCGTATCCATCCGCGCGGCCAGACGCGCCGTCGCGCGGGCGGCGATATCGCCGATCGTCCGGAACACGTCCGCATATTGGGTTTCCGCCTCCCGGTACACCTCCCCGATGGAGGAACCGGGCAGGACGTCATGGAACTGGTTGAGGAGCACGTATTTCCAGGCGCGGTCGAGCCCGGCCGCGGGGTAGCGCCCCCCCGCGGCGAAATCAATCGCGGCGAGGAATTCCGCCCCGCGAAGGGCGATTTCCGCCTTCCGATTGTTCCGCTTGGCGTTCGCCTGGGTGGTGTAGGTGCCGCGGTGCAACTCGAAATACAGCTCCCCGACCCATTCCGGAAGACGCCCCCCCTCCCGCGCGAGGCGCCGGAAGAAGTCATCCACCCGGCTCATCCGGGTCCGGGGGATCCCCGCGAGGTCCCGGGCGCGCCCGGCGTATTCGACCATCGCTTCCGTGGGTCCGCCGCCGCCGTCCCCGAATCCGAACGGGTAAAGCCCCTCGCGGACGCCGGGATCGCGCGACGCGAGAAACGCCCCCGCCTTTTGCAATTCTCCGATCGTAAACTCCCCGTTGTAACTCGCCTTCGAGGCGCCGAAATGGGCCAGCACCCGCGTCCCGTCAATCCCCTTCCACCAGAATGAGGCGTAGGGGAAAAGATTCATTTCGTTCCAGTCTATTTTGATGGTGAAAAAATACGGCATCCCCCCCTTGGCGAAAATCTGGGGGAGACTCCCGGGGTAGCCGAAGACGTCCGGGAGCCATGCGACGGGGGTGTCCACGCCGAGTTCCTCCCGGAGAAACCGCTTTCCGTGAAGCATCTGGCGCACGAGCGACTCGCCGCCGGAAAGGTTGCAGTCGCATTCCACCCACAGCCCGCCGGCCGCCTCCCACCGCCCGGACTTCACAAACCGGACGATCTTCCGGTAGAGGGCCGGGTAATGCCTCCGGGTGAATTCGTAAAGCTGGGGCTGGCTCTGGGTGAAGATGAACCCGGGATGACGGTCGAGAAGCCCGACCACCGTGGAAAACGTCCGGGAGCACTTGCGCACCGTCTCGGCGAGCGTCCATTTCCAGGCGACGTCAATGTGGGAGTGACCGTGAACGGCCAGAGTCACGGCGTCGGAACCGTTCCGCGCCGCCAGGGCGGGCGCGAGCGCGCGCCGGGCCCGGGCCGCCCATGCGGACAGTTCCGCCGGCGTCCCGTCAAAAGGACATCCGTTCACGGCGTCGTTCATCGCCGCGACAATCCGCCCCCGGCGGGGATTCCCCTCGGGAAGCGCCCGGGCCAATTCATACAATACCTCGAAATCGAGCCAGGCATCCCGCAGGAATTCGTTCACCGCCGCGACTTCCGCGAAACGGAACGTCCGGGGGGCGTGACGTTCGAAGTCGGAGGCCGCAATGGCCTCGAGGAACAATTCGACCCGTTCCCCGCCCGCCGCCCGCGCCGCCAGAAGGACCTCGTCGTGATTGGCGTCAAGACCCTGAACGGGGACGCCGCGGTGGAAAACGGCCGCCTCCCCCTCGGGGTTCAGGCGGAGCACCACCCGGCGCCCGCACCACGCCCGGGGGATGTCCAAACGCAGACGGAACCACGTGGTGTCGCGACGCCGGCCCCACACGAACGGAAGCCGGCAGGGCCGGTAAACCGCCCGCGCGGCCTCCGCGGCCGTCTCCCGCCGGGAGGTCGTCCGCCAGGCGATGTCCGCGACGGGCTGTTTCCCGGCATACACCCGGGGTTGGAACGTCGACACCCACTGACGAATCTTCCCGAGGTACATCCCCTCCTCGACCTGAAGCGGATTCATCGCTTCCCTCCCCCAAGGTTCGACAACCGGGCACCAGTATGCACCGGATCAGGACCTGCCGCAAGGGAAAGCGGTTTCAAATATGGCGTCCTGGTTTCAAACGGACCGATCACTTCATGAGACGGGACTTCCGGATCGGATCGGCCAGCTTCATGTAACCGTCCACCACCGGGGCGAGATTGGGATTCAGTTTTTTGGCGGTTTCCAGGAGCCGAATCCCCGTGTCGAGATGGTTGCCGTAGATCGCCAGCAGCCCCAGCGGCAGGTACCGGTCGGACTTCCGGGCAAGAAGCGCATCCGCCACCGAACCGAATGCCTCCTCGTTCAAAACCATCACATGCTCCCCGGTTGTGCCCGTCGGACCAAGTTCCGGGATCTGAAGGGTAAGCATCCCGTCCCGCCGACACTCCGACACGGAAACCCTCGATTTTCCGTAAAGGACCTTGATGCCGACCACCGCCTTCAGGTCGGCATCCGGAAGTTCCTTCCAGAATTTCGCGGCCCCCTCGACGGCCTGGCGGTCCATCTCCGCCCAGAGAGCCGGGGTCCCCGCCGGGGGCGCGCCCGCCTTCGCCGCGGCCTCTTCAAATTTGAATTGCCGGACAAGCCCGGCCACTTCCTTCCGGTGAGAGGAGTATTTCAGGAACTTCCGGATGTTTTCCGCCATCTTCCGGTTGTCCGGCTCCGGCGGCGTCCTGGGAGGCTTGACGACCTCGGGCGGTTTCGGGCCGGGATCGGGCCGCGGGGCCGGATCGGGCCCGGGCCCCGGGATGACAGCGACCTTCTGTTCCTCGTCCGCGATCCATTTTTCGATGTCCTGACCCTGGTCGGGTGGAATCAGGTTCCGCCCACGGAACACATCCACCTCGCTACGTGCGTTGCGGAAGTCGCGGGCCTTGACGAAATCCCGAACCTTGTTCTTGAGGTGCCCGGGGGCCTCGCGGCGGATATCCTGCTGAAACTGTTTGAGTTGCGCCACGCGGTCCGCATCACGCAGGCGTTCCGGAAAATCCCGGACCCGTTCGCCCGCCTCGAAAAACTTCTTCTGGGTGATGAGCCCCTGGATGTCCTGAAAAACCGGCTGACTTTCCTCCCCGATTTTTTTCCGGATCTCCCCGATCCGCCCCCCGGCATGAGCCGCCTCGGGGGTCCCGGCGTGCTCGGACGCCACGATCCCGTACAGGCGGATCTGCTCCATCAATTCCTCCGGATGCATCCGCGCGTAGCGGTCGGCGAACGCCCGGGCCATCCCGGCGTCCGTCGGCATGGCGGGAGCCACCGGGACCGTTGTCGCCGCGCCGGTCGGCGTGGAGACGACGGGACGCGATTCCCGGCGCCGCGCTCCCCGGATGACGACCACGAGGACGAGAATCCCCGCGGCCACCGCCGCCGGGATGACCCACGCCGGCCGCTTCGCCGGCGCGGGCTCCGCGACCGGAAGGGCGGTCGAGGGACGTTTTCCCGCGGCATTCCCCGCCACCGCTTTCCCGATGACGGAACGCCCCGGCGGCAGAGGCCGGGCGGCGGGCGCCTTCCCGTCCATCACCCGCTCGAGATCCTTGAGAAGTTGCGTGGCGGATTGGTAGCGATCGGCCGGGTCCTTCGCCATCGTCCGCTCGATGATGCGGCAGACGTGGTCGGAAAGGCCCGGGTTGCGGCTTTTCGGAGAGGGAAGTTCCTCGGTGAGATGCTTGGTCATGATGACCGCGGCGCTCGACCCCTCGAAGGGCGTCGTCCCCGTCACCATGTGGTAGAGCGTCGCTCCGAGCGAGTAGATGTCGGCCCGGGCGTCCACGTCGCGATCCCCCCGGGCCTGCTCGGGAGCGATGTAGTGGGGCGTGCCGAGCGCCACTCCCGTCTGGGTGACGTTGATGTCGCCGCCGGTCATCCGGGCAAGGCCCATGTCCGCGAGTTTCGCCACCCGGTCCTTCGTCACGAGGATATTGTCCGGCTTGATGTCGCGGTGGACGATGCCGCGACGGTGGGCGTGCTCGAGGGCGCGCGCGGTCTGGATGGCGATGTGGAGCGCCTCGGCCTCGGGGATGACCTTCACGCGCGAAATCCATTCGCGGACGGTCTCCCCCTCCACGAATTCCATCACGAGATAATGAAAGCCGTCCGCCTCGCCGGCGTCAATTCCCTGGACGATGTTGACGTGGTTCATCTTGCCCGCGGCGCGGGCCTCGCGGAGAAACCGGTCGAGGAAGCTCCGATCCTTGCTGATCCGCGGCGGGAGAAGCTTGATCGCGACAATTTTGTCCAGGGAGATCTGACGGGCCTTGTAGACAATGCCCATCCCTCCCTGGCCGATCTTGGCGATGACCTCATAACCGCCGATGCGCTTCGTGCCCCGGCTGAGGGAGCGGAGAATCCCCGTGACCTGGTCCTGGGTGAGGAAACCCTTCCGGACCGCCACCTCCTGGATGGAGGCGGCCAGCCCCACCTCCGCGGCGGTCTTCTGAGCCACCAGGGAGTCCTGGATCTTCTGCTCGTCCAGAAGGCCCTGGTTGCGCGCGGCTTCGATGAATTCCTTTTCCGCTTCCGAGAGAGGGGGCATCGGGCTCCTTGAACCGCGGCTACTCCGCCGGAGGAACGTCCGCCGGCGCGGCCGGCCTGTCCGCCGGGGGATTTCCCCCCGCCGGCGGGGCATTCGGATCCGCCGGGGCGCCGGCGCCCGCCGCCGGTTTCTCCTTCGACGGCGGCGGCGGACCCGTAAGGAACTTCACCCGTTTCGCGCGGGTAAGCGGCCGCTTCTCATCATCCGCGAGAAACGCCCAAAAATCAAGCCCTTCCCCCTTCCACAGAAGCCGGAGCAGGATGACGTTCGCCCCCTTCTCGAGCGCAATGTCCAGAGACTTGTCCGGCGCCGAGGCGAGAGAGCCGTCCACGGGGATCTCACTGCGGTCGCCCGCGGGCTTCCCGTTGACCCACGCCTTGAATGCGTTGAACGTCCCCAGATGCAACACCGCCGGGCGGTCCTCCGTGGATTCAACCCACGTGACGGCGTAGACGACCGGGAGCCGGTCCTCGACCGCCATGTCCTTCGCCGACAGCATCGGCAGAAGATTGACGACGTGCGGCTGGACGGAAACCCGCCGGAAGGGAACCTTCCCCGCGGATACCTCGTACATCTTGCGGAGATCCGGCGTCCCCGCCAGGACATCCTCCTCCGGAGGAAAGACCTTCTCCAACTGTTCCTTCAGGGGCGTGAGAAACACCCCGGCCACATGCCAGCCGCGGATGAAATCCGCCGGGGTGCACGAGACCCGGACGTCTTCCGACATGCCCCCCCAGTCCGCCATGCCCGGCCGGGCGGTGCTACGGACGCCGCCCTTTCCCCCCACGGGTCCGAAGTTGAACTTGCCCGACCCTCCGGCGCCGCCGGGAGTGGTGGTTCCGCCGGACTTCCCCCCCCCTGTTTTTCCCCCGCCCCCGCCGGTCCCGCCACCCTTCCCCCCGCCGCCCCCGTGAGAACCTCCACCGCCGCCCCTTCCCCCGCCACCCCCGCCTCCTCCGCCACCCCGGGCCCCCCATGCCACGCCGCCCAGAACCAGCGCCAGCGCTAAGGCGCCGGTTGTCGCATACCGGATGTTTTTCACGTGGGCTCCCTTCTCAATCATTTTTTCAATTCGCCGGAACTCTCGCCGCCCAGGCGATCCAGTTCCGCGAGGATCTCTTTCACACCATCAAGATCCTCCCGGAGCGCCTGAACGTTCTTGCCAAGGGCCTCCACCTTCCGTTCCAAATCGTCCTTCGGGCCGGCGCCGGCCGCAGGGGGATTCCCGCTCCCCGCCCCCTTCTCCGGCGGAGTCGTCGTGAACCCCACCATTCCGAGAGGACTCTCCCCCCGCTCGTCCGCCAGCTCCGCCATGAATCCCCACTCGCCGAATCCATTCTCCACCTTCACCAGGATCAGATTCGCCCCCGGATTCACCGTCACCACCGCCGCGTTCTGCCGGGGTGCGGCCGGCCGCATCTCAAGCGCCGTGATGACGGGTTCCCCGTTCCACCAGATTTTGCACCCGTCGCCGCTGCCAATGGCCAGGATGGCCTTCCGGGAATTCTTGTCGGAGGATATCACCCAGCACGCGGCAAACGCGACCGCCTTGTCGCTGGGTTGGAATTGTCCGCGGAGATCGATGATGTCGTTGTCGGAGATGACCCGTTTCCAAACGGACTTTCCGGCCGCCGTCGGGTAGGACTTGGCCGTGTCCACCCCCTCCGCCTCGGGGGGGTACTGCGTCCGGATACCCGGAAAGGAGGAGGGATCCCCGTCCACCGCGAACGGCCCGAGCAACAGCCATTCCTTGAGGAAACCCGCCTTGTCCAC
>JAZDJP010000124.1:0-28926 GCA_043803805.1 Planctomycetota bacterium | reverse complement strand
ACGCATCTGGACAGCGGCGGTCACATGCCACCAGCAGGGCCGACCCCTCTTCGCCTACCTCCACTCCGCCATCCAATCCCACTTCGCCCGTCAACCCGCCCCATCTCTATTGCCCTCGGGGCCGTGAACGGTTACGGATTTTTCTTCAAAGCGGGAACGGGGCGCCGCGATAACGGTCCAAGCTGCACGTACGTTTATCTCAAACTACATCAGCGGGAAAGCCACGGATGACCGCAAGTTCGATTCGACTGATACTACACCAATAATCTGCGATTCGAGTGGCGAGTGGGAAGTCCTGAAGAAAACTCATCCCAAGCTCTGGGAAGATTCTAAACTCCAAGAGGCGGGAAGGGAATACTCTCAATTAATTTTAAGACAACGTGAGGCATGGGCAACAAAGAAGAAGAGTGGTGGAAACCGTGATTATGCCGAAAAGACTTCGAACTTTGCTGTTTTATCTGCTTGGGCTTATGTCGCTGGCATTCTTCATAAGAACCCACCCCGCCTTGCGCGACATTACAACCTGAAAACAGCGACGGGGAAGGACCCCCTCAATGCGGCTGTGTTGGCGAAGGGCAAACACAAGACGGATCCTGATAATTATCGTGGCTTGGGTTTTCGCACAGATCCAAAGGAGCGAGGCAGATTCGTTGAGCTTTTCTACTCGCAGGCGGAAAAGGGGGAGGGTATCAACCCAACAATGGTGGACCTCGCCATTAAAAAATATCACGCCAAACAGGCGCAGCTAGAAGTACAAAAGGTCGAGGGGGGTACTTAAATTGGCAGCCATTGACGATGTTTCTGAAATTCTTCTCGAGGAGGCAAAGCGTTTTCTCGAGAAGGCACAGACTGAGGTTGGTTCAGCAGGCAAGACAGCTTATTTGCATGCAGCCTTGAATCTTGGATTTTGCAGTCTCGAGGCGCATGTCAACGCAATAGCCGATGACTTCTTAACTCGGAAGGACTTGAGCGTACTCGATCGGTCAATTCTCAGGGAGAAAGATTATCGCCTCAACGAGGGAGAATTTACTCTTAATGAGGCAAAGTTGAGGATGTATCGCTTGGAGGATAGAATCCAATTCCTTCACCGACGATTTTCGGGGAAACGGATTGACCTGAAATCGAGTTGGTGGTCAGAACTTCAATCGGCACAGATTCTTAGGAATAAATTAGCGCATCCGAAAGATGCTCCGGTCATTGATGAGGATAGTGTTATTCGCGGCCTCCAGTCCATTCTTGACACGATTAATGCTCTATATACAGCAATTTATAAGCGCAAATTTCCCGGAAGTTCGCGGGGCTTACAATCCAACCTCACGTTTTGATCCCACACCAGATCGTTTCAAATGCTGGTATTCCGGGGACATAATACTTATTTCAACGGGAGTTCAAAACCGGCCCGTCCTGTTCGGAGATTCGTTTTGACTTGAAATGAGCGAACCCCTACCATGTTCTCAAATGCTGGGAGGGGTTTCATGTTCTCAAAATCCGGTCATGTCTGGAATTTTTTCCGCGCCGGAGGGCTCGATCAGGCCCTCGTGGATTCCGCCGGGGATCTGGCCTGTCTGGCCGAACTCGATCCCAAGCATTGGGTGGCCTTGAGTTGTCCGGTCAGCGGTCTGGAGTTTGATCTGCGGACACTCGAACTCATTGACACGGATGGTGACGGGCGCATTCGCGTGCCGGAGATCCTGGCCGCCGCCGCCCTGGTGTCCGCGTGCCTGAAGGAGCCGGCGGATATCCGGAACGGCGCCGGGGCGCTGACGCTCGCGGCGATCGCCGATACCACCGAACCGGGGAAGGCCGCGCTCGCCTCCGCGCGCTGGATGCTGGCGGCGCTCGGACGGCCGGAGGCCCCGAGCGTCAGCCTCGCGGACGTGGCGGCCATGACGCCGTTGCTGGCTCGGCATCGCGCCCTTGGCGATGGCGTCATATCCCCCGATGCCGCGGAGGACGCGGCCGCGCGCCGCGTGCTCGAGGAGATCGCCGCGACGCCTGGCCCGGAGGCGGCCGGCAAGGCGAAGGGGATCAACGAGGCCGGGAGGGACCGCTTCTTCCGGACGCTGGTGGAATTTTCGGAATGGTGGAAGGGATGCGAAGGGGCGGGCGCCCCGGCGGTCATGCCGTTCGGTGCGGATACGCCGGAGGCCTTCGCGGCCTACGAGGCGGTTCAAACAAAAATAGAAGATTATTTCACGCGATGCAAACTGGCCGAATTTGACCCGCGGGCGGGAGGGATTCTCAACCGGTCGGAATCGGACTATGCCCCGCTGGCCGCGAACACCCTCACCGTGGAGATTGAGGGCATTGCCGGACTGCCGCTCGCCCAAGCGGGCCCGCGGCACCCGCTCCCCCTGTCCACCGGTCTGAATCCGGCGTGGGCGGAACGGATCTCCCGGTTCCGGGCCCGGGTCGTGGCGCCCCTGGTCGGGGACGGGACGGATGTGCTGACCGAGGCGGACTGGAGCGCGGTCAAGCGGCGGCTGGCGCCGCACACGGAATGGCGGAAATCCCGGAAGGGCGCGGAGGTGGAGAAACTGGGCATCGCGCGCGTGCGGGAGATTCTCGCCGGGGATGCGCGGGCCCGGATGGATGATTTGTTTCAGCGGAACCGGGTGATTTCGCGGGAGGCCGCGCGAATCGAGTCGGTCGAGCGGCTGGTGCGGTATCACCGCGACCTGCACGCGTTGCTCCGGAACTTCGTGAATTTCGCCAATTTTTACGATCCCGCCACACCCACCGTCTTCGATGCCGGCCGTCTGTACCTGGATCAACGCACCTGCCACTTGTGCGTCCGCGTCGAAAACCCGGCGGGCCACGCGACGTTCGCGGGATTGAGCCGGATGTACCTGGCCTACTGCGACTGCACCCGACCGGGCGGCGGGAAAATGACCATCGTGGCGGCGTTCACCCAAGGGGATTCGGAATCTCTGACCGTGGGCCGCAACGGCATCTTCTACGATCGCCAGGGACGGGACTGGGACGCCACGGTTGTGAAGGTCATCGAAAATCCCATCAGCATCCGCCAGGCGTTCTGGATGCCGTACAAACGGCTGTCGCGCTTCATCTCGGATCAGATTGAGAAGTTCGGAGCCGCCAAAGACAAGGCCGCCCATGAGGCCGCGACGGCCCAGGTGTCGGGGGCCTTGCCGGCGGCCGAGGCGGGCAAGCCGGGCAGGAAGGAGCCGTTCGACATCGCGAAGTTCGCCGGTATTTTCGCCGCCATCGGCCTGGCCGTCGGGGCCATCGGCGGCGCGCTGGCGGCCATGCTGGCGGCATTTTTCAAACTCGAGTGGTGGCAGATGCCGATGGCCCTGGCCGGAATCATAATCGCCGTGTCCGGACCCGCCATGATCATCGCGTGGCTCAAACTCCGTCAGAGAACGCTCGTCCCGGTGCTCGAGGGAAACGGATGGGCGATCAACGGACGGGTCAAAATCAACATCCCGCTGGGCAAGTCGTTGACGGAACTGCGACGCATGCCGGCCAACGCGCGACTGTCACTCAAGGATCCATTTTCAGACAAGGCCGCGCGCCGGCGCCGGTATTACGCGGTGATCATTCTTCTGCTCATCGCCGCCGCGATCCATGCCTGGCGCGCGGAGATAAAATCGGTTGTGGGGCGGATCATTCACGCGGCTCCTCCCGCCGCGACGGCGGACAATCCGGCTTCTTCCCCGGTAACGCCGAAGTAGCGGCAACCGGCAGGGACGATTGCATGGACCTCTTGCCCATTCTTCAATCGGCCGGCGAGACCTCCGCGCTGGAGGCCGTTGCCCGGGGCTGGGAGGAGTCGCAGGCGTCCTTCCCGGAAGGCGGCGGGCCGCTCCTGTCCGCGGAGGCCGTCGCCGAGAGCGCCGGGTTCGCCGGTTTCGGCCTCGAACACGGCGCATGGCTGGTGGATGCCGCACGGCGAGTCAAGGCCGTCCCGGGCCTCGACCGCGTCCTCTGGCACTGCTTCCGGACTGTCTTTTTCGGGCAGGGACAGGCCGATCTTAAGGGCTGGCCCTCGTGGCAGAACGCCCTCGGCGACGCCGGCGGAGCGTTTTACCTCCTGGTGGGGCTCGGCGGAGTTCCGGAGGTGCGCGCCGCGCACCGGAAGAGGGGCATCCCCGAGGACGTGACCCGGGATACCTGCCGGCAGGCGCGTTCCTTCTCCGAGAACCACGAGCGCGGCCACGGTGGGAAACCGGGCATCTATATCTCCCAGATTACGTGGCTGCGCCATTACGTCCACGAGCCGTACTACCGCCTGGGCCGGCTGGAGTTCTGGCTGAGCGCCTTCGGCGGCGACGTCCACGTCTACCGCCACCGCCGGGAAGGCCATGTCCTGGCCCTGGCCGAGGACGGCAAGACGTTCAACCACGAAGGCTACGTCGACGGCTCCGCGGGGAAATGGGACGCCGAGGGCGGCTGGGTGGCGAGTTTCTCCGAGACGGAAACGGAGGCTGTCGGCTTTCCATATTTTCCGGCCGGCATGGCCGTGCGCCGGAAGGTCCGTCTGCCGCTGGCCGACTGGGAACCGGTCCTGGCCAAGGGGACCTGGGCGCTCGACATGCACATCCCGGCCGGCGGGAGCATGGGCCCGGACGCCTGCCTGGCCGCCCACCGGAAGGCCCTCGAGTTCTTCGACCGGCACCATCCGGAGAACCGCTGGGCGGCCATCGTCTGCGACTCGTGGATCTTCAACACCCAGCTCGACGGGATCCTGCCCGCCGACGCCAACATGGTCCGCTATCAGCGGGATCTTTACCTCCATCCGGTCAGGTCATCCGGGCAGGACGGGCTCTGGTTCATCTTCCTGCAGGAGCAGCCGCTGGACCTCAAGACCGCCCCGCGCGAGAGCCATCTGCAGAAAGCGATCCTCCAGTTTCTGGAAGCCGGCAACACCTGGCGCGGCGGGGCCATGTTCATCCTCCGCGAGCACGCCGGGCTCATCGGCCGGCAGCACTACCGCACGAACTGGCCGGCGGCGCTGGCGGCGGCGGGAAATGATTAAAAAAAACGCGGGCCCGTCATGACAACGGGCCCGCGAATTTACACGATCGCTTCAGAAGGACTTATAACGGTTTCACGTTCTTGGCGCAGGGGCCTTTCGGTCCCGAGCCGGCCTCGTACTCCACCTTGGCGTTGTCGGCAAGCTCTTTGAAGCCGGAAGACTGGATCTCGCTGAAATGAACGAAAAGATCCTTTCCCCCGTCATCAGGCGTGATAAACCCGAATCCCTTCTTGGCATCGAACCACTTCACGGTTCCCTGCGGCATGTTCCCCAGCTCCTTAAAAAATGGTTTTCCCGATCCCGTCACACGACGGCATCACGTTGCGGAATCTATCACATCAAAGGACGCAATACAAGCATAAAATGAATGGGAAAGAGATTTTTGCGCACGGGGCACATGAGGGGTTCCTTGTGTCATTCGCCGTCAATCGCGCACCGCCGGACCTTCACCCCCGCCTCCTGGAGGAGCCCCCGCGCGATTTTGGCGAGCGGATAGTCGGCGTTGTAGATGACCTCCGTGATCCCCGCGTTGATGATCATCTTGGCGCAGAGCAGGCACGGGCTGAACGTCGTGTAAATGATGCCGTTCTTGAGGGAGACGCCGTGGTAGGCGGCCTGGACGATGGCGTTTTCCTCGCCGTGGGAGCAGGTGCATTCCTCGAGGCGCGTCCCGCTTCCCGCGAAGGAATTGCACCGGGGGCAGCCGCCCTCGTCGCAATTCCGCGTGCCGCGGGGGGTGCCGTTGTAGCCCGTCGAGATGATGCGCCGGTCCTTCACGATCACGGCGGCGACCTTGCGTTTCATGCAGTTGCTGCGCGTGCTCACGACACGCGCGATGCGGAGGAAATACTCGTCCCACCCGGGCCGGGGCGCCGTGGCGAGTTTGGCGGCCTTCGGAAGGATCGCGTCCGCCCGCGCGTGGAGGGCCTCGATCGTACCGCCGTTCGGGAGGACGAACCGCGCCATCGCGACGACGTTATGAAGTTGCAGGCCGGCGGGATCGTTCGATTCCTCGCGGCGCTCTTGGCGGACGAATTCCCGGAATGTGAGGCGGGCGTCCCCGGCGCGGGCGCGGCGCACGAGGCGCGCGAAACGCACGGCGGCCGGCGCGTCCACCGCGACGAGAACAAATCGGCCCGACCGGACGAGCGTCTCCACCTCGCCGGGATTCCGGATGGAGGTGATGACGTAGTTCCGGTCCGGGGCGATCCGCGCGAGCGTCCGCTCGGCAAGCACGCCGGGTCCGAATTTCGACCGGAGTTCGTTCCCGATCCGCACAAGGTTCGCCCGCGACGCGGCGAGTTTCCTCCGGCGCGCCTCCTCCCGGATGACATCCGAAAGCGACAGGTGCGCGAACCCCTTGGCCGCGAGGTGATCCGCGAGGGTGTCCTTGCCCGAGCCATTCCTGCCGGTGACGCCGAGAAGCATGCCTTTAGTCTAATCGCGCGCGGAAGCGTTTGCAACGGCGAAGCGGGACGGCGGACACCGTTCCCCGTGAAAAATCGGTTCACCGGAACCGGGAATCTGTCGAAATCGGATTATGGAAATCGCTTCGGGATGCTGCCGGTGGCTGTCGGGGTGGATGCGCCCCCAGACACACAACATCGCCATGGCCCTGGTGGCGACGGTCCTCGTCATCTACGGCGAGGATATCAACAGCGCCATCAAGAAGGCGATCCAGAAATATCACTTCATCGCCCGGACACTGGTATTCGTCGCGGTATGCGCCTTCGGTTATGGGACGATGGCCGTCCTTTTCACGAAACTGGTGGCCTTTCTCCTCGGCGAAATGGGGAATGTGTTGCTTCCCGTCGCCGTCGTGGTACTGTTTCTCGTCGTCGGGCAACTCGCCCAGCATAAAAAACAGATTTAGAGCCGTCCGGAAATCGCCCGCGGTTGGCGCAGGATGGCCGGACCGGCACACAGGAGACGCCCATGGCCGACACCGTCATCGCCGCCCAGCTCTACACCGTTCGCGCGTTCACGAAAACTCCGGCCGAGTTCGCCCGGGCCATCGAGAAAATCCGGAAGATCGGCTACCGCGCCGTCCAGCCTTCGGGCCACGGGCCGATCGACCCGGGGGAACTGAAGAAAATCCTCGACGACAACGGTCTCGTTTGCTGCGCCACCCACGAGAGTTACGCGCGGTTCACCGGCGAGCTCGACCGGCTCATCGAGGACCACCGGCGCTGGGGATGCGCGTACCCCGGGATCGGTAGCCTGCCCAAGGTCCTGCGCACCGCGGCGGGGTATCTCGAATTCGCCCGGCAGTTCGACAAAATCGGCGAACGTCTGACCGCGGCCGGGATGACGTTCCTCTACCACAACCACGATCAGGAATTCATGCGACTGGAAGGGAAACTCCCGATGGATATCATCATGGAGAATTCCAACCCCCGCCACATCGCCATGGAGATCGATACCCACTGGGTGCAGCGGGGCGGAGGCGACCCGGCGGCATGGATCGCCAAATGCGGCCGGCGCGGCCCGGCGCCGGTCATCCACCTCAAGGACTACGCGGTGAACCCGGCGGACGGCGCCCCCGCCTTCGCCGAGGTCGGGGCCGGGAACCTCAACTGGCCGGCCATCCTCGCCGCGGCGAAGGCCGCGGGGGTGGAGTGGTACATCGTCGAACAGGACACCTGCCCCGGCGACCCTTTCGACAGCCTGAAAATCAGTTACGACAACCTGCTCCGGTTCGGGCTGACGTAAACGTCCGGTTTGCGGGCATCGGCCCACAAACTTCCGGCGCAAAACGGATGTTCCGGATCTTTCTTCAGGATCTTCTCCATCGTGAGGATGACCAGATCCGCCCCCTCGATTTCCCCTCGGAGCTCTTCCTCCGTGGAAAAATAGTAGGCCGGCTCGTCGCCGACCGTTGAAAACCGGCCCGACGGGTCATACCAACTTCCCGGCGCCATCTCATGACGCCCGGTGAATGCCGCGTCCACGAGATGCGCCGTGGCGTACAACCGGCCACCGGATTTCAGAACCCGGGCGATATTTTGGAAACAGTTTTTCCGCGCCGCATACCCGGTGATCATGTACAACACGCCCCCGTCATACACCACATCGAAAAAATTCGAGTGGTAATCCTTCAGCGTGACGATATCCCCGACCCGAAAATCCACCCGGACGCCAGCCTCCTCGGCTTTTGCGGAGGCCCAGGCGATGCCATCCCGCGCCTGATCCACCCCGAACGCCTCAAATCCCATCCGGGCGGCGACGAGGATCCGGTTTCCCGCGCCGCACCCCAATTCCAGAAATGTGCCGGCGGGCGAAAGACGGTTGCGAGCCAGAAAATCCCGTATTTCCTGTTCCGTATGCGTGTAATCATCCGTCCAGCCGGGCCGGCCGCTTTCCCGGCGATGGGTGTAACGCTGATTGATTTTGTCCCATTTGGAATCATTCCCGGTCATGATCACCTCCTGTGGTCGTTGTGGCGTCATCCGTCAGGGGCCCTTCTTCTTCGTCCAGCATCACCAAATGACGCGGGAAGAAGGCGAAATTGGCGATCATCGTCGGAACGACCGCGCTCCCGATCACAACGGCCACCAGAAACGAGTATTGCTCACCGGAAACGATGCCGTGACTCAGGCCGTACAGTGCTGAGATGGTGCCGAAAGTGAGGCCCGTGGACATCAGCAACGTGTAGTACCATCGTTCCTTGTGGTCCCTCCGGAACAGGCCGATGACCGGATAAAGGCCGAATATTTTCGATATCACCTTGCCGCCCAGGAGAACAAGGAAGACCGCTGGAGCGGAAATCACCGCCGGGATGGAAACCAACGCCCCGGCGCGGATGAAATAGAACGGCGTCAGAAGTCCGACCGTGAGCGTGCGAAGCCGGCGGACCCAGTGGTGGTCCTCGGTTGCCGCTCCGGCGAACAACATCCCGGCGAGGTAGGCAGGCAACACCGCCTCGCTTCCCGCCCAGAGTGCCAGCGCGCCGAGCCCAAAAAGGATCAGAAGCACCCACTTGGTGCGAATCGCCGCCGTGCGGTAGGCGTAGGCGCGGGTGATCCATGCGGTCAAAAACGGCAGGGCGGCAAGGATGGAGGCGCCGACCCCGATGAATATCACCGTCTTCCAGGTGAAGGGTGCAAAGATCAACCCAAGGGCGATTACGGTGCCGAGATCGTTGATGAAACACGCCCCGAGGATGCCCTTGCCGAAGCCGGTCTTGTTGAATCCGGTCTCCAGCATAACCGCATAGACGACGGCCATCGAGGTGGTGGAAAGCGCAACGCCCGCGAGCCAGCTGGCCGGCGTGTTCCAACCCAGCGCGTACCGCGCGACCGCCGCACAGCCGAGGAAAGGGGCGAGAAATCCGACCACGCCGACGACCGAAACCTCCTTCCACTTGGCCCGGAGAACGGCGGGTTCCAGTTCCGCGCCCGCCAGGAAGGTCAACAGAACGGCCCCCGTGGCGGCCAGAAAACGCAACCAATCCGCATTCGCTCGGAGCGCGTCCCCCCCGAAGAAATGATTCGCCGCCACGCCCGCCGCGATGCCCACGCAGATTTCGACAAGGGCCATCGAAACACGCAGATGATTGGCTAGGATGGTGGCCAGCACGGCCAGGGCCAGCCAGAGCGCGGCGAGCGCGAACGCCTCGGTCATAACGTCCTCCGATGTTCCAAAAACAAAAATCCCCGCCTGACGGCAGGGAATCGGGTTCGTATACAACGCCCCCCTGCCGGTCGGCTTGTCGGCAGGAGTCATCAGCCCACAGGGGGCGGTTATACGGGGGACTCCATCCCCGGGGAACGGGGGCAGTTTATATCCCCCGCGGCCGGAATCAAGCGCGGAATGGCCGGTGGGGAGATTCGATTTGCTGCGCGTGTTCCACCCGGGCGGCCTCGTCCAGAGCCGCGCATTCCTCCTGCAACGCGAGCCACCGGTCTTCCACCGCGGCGATCTTCGCCTTGAGAGCTTCCATTTCGCCGGCCAGGCGCGCGACCGGATCGGGATCGGCCGAGGCGACCAGGCGCGCCTCCAATTCCTTCATGCGCGATTCGTGCCGCGCCAGCTGGCGTTCGGCCGAGACGACCTCCCGGCCGAGTTCGTAACGTCGGCGGGCGAGTTCCTTGCGCGTGTCAAGCCGGGGCGCCGCCGCGGCCTTCCCCCCGGCGGACGAACCCGGCCCGGAAAATTCCGCCACCTCCCGTTCCAGGCGGTACCGATAGGCCTCGAAGTTCCCGGGGCAATGGACGACCCGCCCGTCCTTCACCTCGATCACGCCCGTGGCGAGCCGCTCGACGAACCGGCGGTCGTGGCTGGTAAATATTACAGTCCCGCGGTATCCGGCGAGCGCCTCGGTCAGAGCCTCGAGCGATTCGACATCCAAATGAGTCCCCGGCTCGTCCAGCGCGAGCACCGTGTATCCGCCCAGAAGCAGTCCGGCCAGGCAGAGCCGCGCCCGCTCGCCGCCGGAAAGCACCGACACCGGCTTTTCGACGTCGGGGCCCGCGAACAGGAATCCGCCGGCCACGTCGAGGATCGTTTGCGCACGCACGTCCGGCGCCGCGCGCTCACGCAGGTACGCCAGGACGGTCGCCTCCTCCGGAAGGCCGGTGTAGACGTGCTGGGCGTAAATCCCGATGTCGGAGCCGTGCCCCCAGAAGACGCTGCCGGCCAGGGCCGGCAGGGACCCGGTCACCGTGCGCAGGAATGTCGTCTTGCCCTGGCCGTTGTCGCCGACCACCGCGATCCGGCCGCCGGCGTCAATATCGAGATCAATCCCCTCCGCCACGCGAAGATCCCCGTACCCGATCGCCAGGTTCGAACAACGGAGCGCCGTACCCTGGCGCGCCGCCACCTCCGGCACACGGATCCGCGCGGATTTTTCAGCCCCGACGATTTCCACGATCCGCAGGCGTTCCATCTGTTTGAGTTTCGACTGGGCTCGCGAGGCCGTTTTGGCCCCGACGCGGTTGCGGTCGACAAACGTCTGGAGCTGGCGCCGTTTGGCGATGACCGCCGCGTTGAACCGCTCGTCGTGCACGCGGCACTCCTCCCGCCGCACCAGGAAGGCCTCCACGTTCCCCGGAAAGGCGGTCATCTTCCCCCGCGACACCTCGACCGTGCGCGTGCACGTCGCGTTCAGGAACGCGCGGTCATGGGAAACGATCAGACACGCCCCCTCGAAATCCTTGAGAAACTGCTCGATGAGCATCTGGGTGCGCAGGTCGAGGAAGTTGGTCGGCTCGTCGAGGATGAGCAGGTTGGGCTCATGGAGCATCAGCGCGGCGAGCTTGAGACGCGTCTGCATCCCGCCGGAAATCGCCGTCACGGGGCGGTCCAGGTCCGGCCTTAAAAACTCAAACCGCCAGGCGACCTCCCCGCACCGCCAGTCCGGCCGGCCGGTGTCGCGCATGAGAAACGCGAGCACCGTCTCCCCCGGCAAAAAGGGGTCCTGCTGCTGCAGGTAGCCCAGGCGCAGGATGGGGTGGCGCACGACGTCGCCCGCGTCCGGCGACTCCTGGCCGGTCAGGATCCGGCAGAGGGTGGATTTGCCGCAGCCGTTGCGGCCGATGAGGCCGATCTTGGCCCGCTCCGCGATGGTCAGATCGGCGCCCGCGAGCAGCACCCTGCCGTCGTAACCCTTGGAGATGTTTTGGAGTTGGAGAAGTGTGCCCATAGGGGATTTAAGCCGATATCGGTGCGGTCATGTGTGTCGGGGGCGGCGGGCGGTTGTCTGAACCGTTCCCTCAACGTATCACGCCCGTTACGATGTTCTTTGACGGTCCGACGGGGCCGTTCATCCTCGACGCCGACCGATTCGAACGCCGGCCAACGCAGTTTCACCTTGGTTCACTATCAATGTTCTGTGTTACTTGCATAACTTGCGTACCAAATCGTCAAGACGGTTCTCGGTTGCATCGGCAGCAAACGAATTGTCGGTAGAGGTGCCGCGTCTTTCATGTTCTTGGCGTGATATGTCCGCAATGTCCCGGCATTCAGATGTGTTCTTGTCATAGCGTGGAATCTTCATGTATTCGAAAATGGTCGTCCCAATCTGTTTTCCTAGAAGAAACCCACCAAGCCATGTGCGGACGGGGCGTGAATTCAAAACGCCGCAAAGATAGTGCGCCTCCTCCGTTGAGTGGAGAGTTGTAAAATAGAGTTTGTGGTCGGGCACGACGATGCGTTTCCCAAGGAGAGAAGAATTGACGGACGAAATAACGCACGTCCGAAATGCCTTTGGATCTTGCTGCTCCATCCAGAGTACCTTATGTGGAGCAAAACTATAGTCGCCCACGCAATAAATCACGTAGAATGGGAGGTGTGATTGATAGCGTTTGTATGATGCCCGGTTCTTCAGGATGCCTTCGTAGTTCTTTAGGTAGGAGTATGTTAATGGATACTTGTCAGCGAAGTCTTCTTCGCTGTCCACTTTTTCGTAATGGCGATTGGGGATAAGTTGATGCCAGCCTTCTACGTCGCAACAGTAGCGCCCGATGTCGCGACCGCGGATCAGGGGATGGAGCAAGTCCGCTTCGATCCAAGCGCCTGTTACTTGGCGAACCTCACGGGCTTTTGCCAATTCGTCAGTTGTGAGGGTTCGGATTAAGGCGCGTTTGGTTTCGGGAGCATACTTCAGAACCTTCACCCAGTAGACACGGGCACAATCGGAGATCGTGCCACGATGAGCATCCTCCAAGTAAGAACTCCTGCCTTTGAGAAACACGGCGTTGTTGTAGTGTTGTTTCTCGCCTGTGAACAGAGGGGAACCCCAATCGGCAATAGGGCAAGCAACCCCTTGCAACACCGTGACCATTCTTTTGACAGCGGGAAGTGTCGCAACGGGTGGGATTCTAGAAACTTGACCTTTCGGAATCCATATGTGGCAAGGGACTTCGTCCCACTTGGCTGCTTTCGCGTCTTTTACTTTTTCCGCCACGTATACGGCGGTTTGGTTGGTTGCGTCAGGGAAGGGTTGAATGGCCGTCATGTCTTCGATGAGAACGACTCGCAGACCCGTTTTGTCCGGCAGTTCTGACAATCGAAAACCCCGGGCCGAACCCGTCTTGAACACTGTCCACGTTATCAGGAAGGCGACTTTCCCACCCTCTGCAAGCCAGTTGTCGGCGGCGCTATACGTGATGACGGTGGAAATATCACTCTCGATGCCGCCGGCGTAGCCGCGACCGGAAACAAGGCCATAGTGGTTGCAGAACGCCTTTACCCGGTTGCGGTAGTTTTCGGGAAGACGACTCCAGCGGACCCAGGGCGGATTTCCGACGATCAAGTCGAACGGGGCGAAACCCTTTGGGCTGAAGTTGTTTTTCAGGATTCGGCACCAGATGCGATCCCAATCGCGTTTTTCAAGGGACTCGATGGTCTTGTAGAAGTCATCCAAGTACTCAAGAACGGTGTCGCTCAGGAGGTCCGCGATGTCCTTTTCGCGACGTAACACCCGAAGAAAATCGGCGAATGACTGACGGCGTGCTATGGCGTCTTCACAGTGGAGCAGGATTCGCCCAAGAACTTGCGCCTTCACTAGAACGAGGGGAATGCGAATGCCGAAAGTTTGGACTTCCGTGTCGAGGTTGTATTCCAAGTACGCCGTGCCCGTTGTGTCCGCCTTCTCGACAGGGACATTTATTGAATCGGCGAGATAGACGGGTATCTCAATGTCATGGCCGAGTTCGAAAACAAGGTCCGAAATTGAGAGGATATAGTTGGCACGAGAAGAAATCACCGCCAGCGGGTTCAGGTCAAGACCTTTGATACGTTTCAGGATTGTTCGGAGCGTTTCCAGTTTCGACATGCCAGCAGTTGCGCAGTGTGCCTTTAGACGGATAATACATTCCACAAGGAAGGTTCCCGATCCGCATGTTGGGTCAAGAATCGTGTGAGCGGGATTGCCGTGATAGTCGACACGATCAAGTAAGTGTTGGGCAAGCCAGTCGGGCGTGTAGTACTCGCCAAGGTCGTGTCTGATCTGTTCGTCTACAAGGCTAGAGTAGAACTCCTTCAGCAAGTCTTTGATCCTGCCGGGCATGAGGTAGGCCGTGGCGGGCTCGAAATCAAGAAACTCGACAGCCAAGTCCCGGATTGCATCTGCCAGCGGTTTTGAGCGTTCGATGGTGTACCAACTGAAGAAGTCGCCCTCCAGAAAGTTGGATATTCGGAAGTGCTTATAGTGTTCGCTGTCTTCCAGGCTTTTGAGCGCGGCAAAAAGGGCGTTCTGGGAAGGTGCCGTTGCCAAGGACCGACAAGTCGAAGTCCCATTGACAGGGGCTGCCAAGAGTTCAGATGTCAAGAGTTTGACAACGAGACTGTAATAGGTATGCATCGCGAATAAAATGTGCGAAGCGTCCTTGCTGGCAACGCCGATCTCGTCGGTCCAGTGGCGAAGTGATGGTATCTGGTCAAGGTCATAGGTGGAAACCTGTTCAAACAGACGTTTCCACTCGCGGAACAGCATGTTTGTCTTGTGCCTGGGCTTTGCCAAGTGGGAACACATGACGCGGATCATCTCGCGTGCTACTTGGGAACTCTTACCGAAAGACGCGCTCAACAAGGCAGCTGTGAGTGGTTTCCGTTTCAGTGACCGATACGCATGAATCAGGAACATCAAGGAGTTCTCTGAAAGTTGCGTTCTATCCGACCATGCCCATTTTTCGCCATCAGAGTGACAGAAGGCGAAGGAGAAGCCGTCATAAAGATATGCAAACCATTGGGCGCAAACTGCAGGGTCTACTTTGTGGCCGCCGCTTGTGATCGAATCCAAGTACTTTTCGATCTGGATCTTCCCCTTCTTGAGTTCCGCCGTTGAAGAAAGAAGGTCTGGATCCTTGTAGTCATAAACGATGTGCCCGAAAACGCCATCGGGACGGTCGGCGTCAACTTGGGAAAGACCCAAACTCTTCAGGGTCTCATTGATTGCTGGGTCGAAGTGTATTCCGGCCTCACCCAGGCAATCTCGCAAGATTGCAGTAGTCTCCACTTCAAGTTTTGATTCAGAACGTGCTTGGCGGGCAACCTGCCCGAGTCGCTCAACGTATTTAGTCAAGTCCATAGTCCGGTTCTTTTCGTTTTCTTGATTCCGGGGACACAAAACTTATTTAAGCCGGATCCCCCCCGCTTCCGTCCCGGCATCCCCGGTCGCGGCAACCGCCCGGTCTTTCGCTCCCTTCACTTCCCCTTCCGCCGGGCCGCCAGGCGTTCCGTTTCCACGTCGGTGAGCACCTCATCGAGAATCAAGAGGGCGGTGGCGCACTCCGCTTTCGTGACCACCAGCGGCGGGCTGAACCGGACGACGCTTTCACCGCACCCCAGGAGAACGAGCCCCTTTTGGAAGCACCGCACGACGATGTCGTTCCGCTCCGCGACGGCGGGCGCCTTCGACACGGGGTCGCTCACGATCTCGATGCCGATCATGAGCCCGACGCCGCGGACGTCTCCAATCAATAAATGCCGTGATTTGAGCGCCTTGAGGCCCTCCATCATCACCCGGCCCATGGCCTCCGCATTGTCCATGAGCCCTTCCTGAACGAGACGGATGGTCTCCAGCGCCGCCGCGCAGGCGACGGGATTGCCCCCGAACGTGCTCCCGTGCGCTCCCCGGGGCCACTGCATGATGTCGCCCCGGGCGATCATGGCCCCCAGGGGAAGTCCCGAGGCGAGTCCCTTGGCGGCGCACACGATATCGGGCGTCACCCCCCAGTGCTCAATGGCGAACATCCGGCCCGTGCGGCCCATCCCGCTCTGGACCTCGTCGGCGATGAACAGGATCCCGTACTTCTCCGTCAGCGCCTTGAGCCGCTTGTGAAAACCCGGCGGCGGGACGATGTACCCGCCCTCGCCCTGGATGGGCTCCACGATGACGGCCGCGACATCCTCCGGGGGAAGGGTCTTTCGGAACAGGGTGTCCTCGAGAACGCCGACGCAGGCGAGGTCGCAGGTCTCCGGCGCAAGGCGATAGGCGCACCGGTAACAATAGGCGTAGGGGATATGGGTGACATCCGGAACAAGCGTCCCGAAACCCCTCCTCTGGGCGGCCTTGCTTCCCGTGAGGGCCAGCGCCCCCATGGTCCGGCCGTGGAACCCGCCGAGGAACGCGATCATCCGCGGACGCTTCGTGGCGTAGCGCGCGAGCTTGAACGCCGCCTCGACGGCCTCGGCGCCGGAATTCCCGAAGTAGACGCGCTTGGGGGATTTCCCCGGCGCGATCTCGGCGAGTTTGAGCGCGAGGTCCTTCATCGGCGCGTAATGGTAATCCGCCCCGCATATGTGCAGGAGTTCGCCCGCCTGGCGCCGGATGGCGGCGACGACCCGCGGGTGGCAATGGCCCGTCGCGCAGACGGCGATGCCCGCGGCGAAATCGAGAAAGGTGTTCCCGTCCACATCCTCGATCACGAGGCCGCTCCCCCGCCGGACCACCAGCGGGTAATCCCGCGTGTAGGACGGGGAGATGACCTTCTCCTCCGCCGCGATGAGTTGTTTCGCCTTCGGGCCCGGGAGGGCCGTCCGGATGCAGGGAACTTTTTTCGGGTTACTCGACATCGAATTTCACCCCCTGCGCCAGCGGCAGATCGTGTCCACCGTTGACGACGACGTTCTGACGGCGCATGTAGGCCTTCCAGGCGTCCGAGCCCGCCTCGCGGCCCCCGCCCGTTTCCTTTTCCCCGCCAAACGCGCCTCCGATCTCGGCGCCGGAGGTGCCCATGTTGACGTTGGCGATTCCGCAATCGCTCCCCCGGGCCGACAGGAACGCCTCGGCCTCGGGAAGATCGTTCGTGAGGATGGCGGACGAGAGTCCCTGGGGCACGCCGTTGTGGATGGCCAGGGCCTCGTCGAGCGTCGAATAGGACATGACGTACAGTATGGGCGCGAAGGTCTCCTCCCGCACGATCGGCATGTCCGGTCGCGCGCGAACGATGGCCGGCGTCACGAAGAAGCCCGGTCCGGGGAGGCGTTTTCCGCCGCAGAGCACCGTCCCGCCCTGGGCCTTCGCCTTTTCGAGGGCGCTCATCATGTCGCGCGCCGCAGTCTCGTTCACCAGCGGCCCCATGAGGGCGCCGGGGCTGACGGGGTCGCCGATCCGGATGCCCCGGTACGCCTTTTCGAGCCGCGGGAGGAATTTCTTTTCCACCGACTTGTGGACAATCAGCCGCCGCAGAGACGTGCACCGCTGGCCGGCCGTGCCCACCGCGGCGAAGAGGACCGCCCGCAACGCCAGATCGAGGTTCGCGCTCGGGGTGAGAATGACGGCGTTGTTCCCGCCCAGCTCCAGAATGCACCGGCCGAACCGTTTCGCCACCACCTCGCCGATGCGTCGCCCCATCGCGCAACTGCCCGTCGCGGAGATGAGCGGCAGGCGTTTGTCCGCGCTCATGGCCTCGCCGATCTCCGCGCCCTTGCCGATCGCCAGGTTAAACACCCCGGCCAGGCCGTGCCGGGCCATGAGGCGGTGGCAGATGTTCTGGACCGCGATGGCCGTGAGCGGCGTCTCCGAGGAGGGTTTCCACGCCACCGTGTCGCCGCAGACGGCCGCGACGGCCGCGTTCCATGCCCAGACGGCCACGGGGAAATTGAACGCCGTGATGACGCCGATCGGCCCCAGGGGATGCCATTGCTCGAACATGCGATGATGGGGTCGTTCGCTTGCGATGGTGAGCCCGTAGAGCTGGCGGGAAAGCCCCGCGGCGAAGTCGCACATGTCGATCATTTCCTGGACCTCGCCCTCCCCCTCGGCGAGGATTTTCCCCATCTCGAGGGTGACGAGCCTGCCCAGGTCTTTCTTTCGCGCCCGGAGTTCGTTGCCGAGTTCCCGGATGATCTCGCCGCGCCTCGGGGGCGGCATCATGCGCCAGGTGAGGAAGGATTCGGCGGCGGCGGACGCGACGGCGTCGTAGTCCGCCCTCGACGCCATGAGAATCGTCGCCAGGGGCTTTCCCGTCGCGGGATTGACCGAGACGAGTTCCCCGCCGGAGGGTTTCGGGATCCACGTCCCGAACGAGGCGCCGGAATTCACATCGCGGAGGCCGAGCCGTCGAAAGAGCGCGTTCATGGGATTTATCCGTAAATGTCGCGGATTTTCCGTCGCGCGGAAAGTGTATCACGGCGCGAAAGCGGCGCAATGGAAAACGGCGGAGGAACCGCCGGGGGAAGGATTTGATTTTTAAACGCTTCCCGATGTCCGCCGGCCCCGCCCGGCCCCCCCCCCCCCCGGACGGCCGGTCAGGGCCGCCCGGGGGGCGGACGATTTCCCGTTGGATTTCTACTGCCAGCTTTCCGGCGCGACGTTCTTCTTGACCATATCCACAAGTTCATCGGAGGTCATGGGCTCGCTCTTGTCGGATTCCTCCGCGTTGGGAAAGAGCGGGGTGCCCGTCGCTCCGCCGCCCGCCGACAGGTTGATGTCCGGCCCGGGGTAATCGGGCACCTTGAGAAGAAGGTCCCGGACGTCGTAGTGGCGGATCACCTCCTCGCCCTTGAGTTTCTCCTTGTTCGCGAAGTAGACGACCCCGTCCACGGGGCGGTAGGCGATGTTCGAAAGGCGCGCGATCCAGTTCAGGGCGCTGCGGACTTTTATGTTTTTCGCCTCGAGGTTGATGGGAGACGGGTTGGCCGCCAGCACCTCGGGGTCGATCACGAAATTGAGCCCCTTGACGTCATGGAAGAACTTGATGGCGTCCTCGAGGGACATGTTTTCGAACTTGAAGGATACGGATTCCTCGAGTTTCGCTTCGATGCGGACCCGCCATTCCATCGCGTCACCGCCCCCCTCGGAGGCGATCCGGACCTCGCCGCGTTCGCCGTCCCGCCGGGCGTCGAGGCGCAAGCCCTCCGTGTCGTTCGACTCCCAGGGGATGAGTTTCCCGGCGCCCTCGCCCCGGGGGGCGTTTTCCGCCCGCGGGGCGTCCTCCGCCCGCGCGACTCCCGCCGCCAGCACCACCGCCGCCAGAAGAAGCGTTCTCATGACATCCTCCATTGTACCCCGCCGGAACCGTCTCCGGCAAGCCCATTCATCCCTCCTGGTGACAACCGCCCCGCGCGGCTCACGCGGAATTTCACTTCGCCGACAATCGCGGCGATCTTGTGGCGAGGGAGGCGTCCCCGGATTTTTCCTCCCAGTGCGGCGTTCTGTCGGAAGGCGGTTCGGGAAGGCCGGCGTCGTAACCGTCGGCGCGCCCGCACGCCAGTGTCCGGTAGTCATTCTCCGAAATCATCCCCTCGTTTCCAAGCGTATAGGCCAGTTCCCGCACGGGGAAGAAATATCCGTCGGACGATGCCCGGCGGAGAAATCGTCGTCCGGCCTCCCGGGCGATGAGCCCCCGGACGAAAAGTTCCGGGTCTTCCAGGGCGATGACATCCGCGGCGTTGCGCAGGCAGATGGCCGTCATCCCCAGCCCCCACGCGGAGACCCCTTTGCCGTAGGACGCTTGAGGATCCGGAGACGGATAATTGCTGAAACTCCCGTCGTTGTTCTGGGTGTAGAGAATGCCCGCGAGGGCCCGGCGGAACACCTCCGGGTCAATTCCGATCCCCGCGCGCATCCGGGCGCTCTCGAGTCCCGACACCGCGTAGAAGGCCTGGGGCAATTCGAAATCCTGGGGATTTTCAGCCGAAATCCCGGAAAATCGTGTTCGGTTTCCTTTTCTGCCGGGGATAATAGGGTGAGCGGAGGGGATTCAGTGAAACCGGGCGGGGCAAATCGGACATTCTTCCGTCACCCCAGCCCCTCCGCGTCCGCCGCGGATTTCAGGGACACGTCGGCGGTGAGGAAGCGCACGGGCGCCTTCAGATGCTCCGCCAGGATTCGGGCGGAGGCGAGATGGATGGCGTCGTAGCCGCGAAGGCCGTGCCGGTCGGACAACTCCCCGGCGAGCTCCGCGACTTCCGGGGACACCTCCATAACCAGGAAACGACCCCACTGGCGGCGGAACGCGGCCAGGGCGGCCGCGTGATTCCGGGACGTGAGCGTGCCGTCGCGGCGTTTCCGCGCGAGGGCGGCGCAGACCTCCACCCAGGCGACACGGGATGTGGCGGCCGCCACGGCCGCTTCCAGCGTTTCGCGGACGAGCGCCGATCCGGGCTCCGCCACAAACAACTTGACGAGATCGCTGGTGTCCAGGTACAGGGTCACCGGCGTTCCTCGATGACGATCCGCGAGGCCGGCTTCCCGGCGGCGGGAACCGGCGATGGCAGTCCCGCGGGCTTTCCCCCACCCCACGTGGCCAGGCGGTCCCGCACGAGGAATTCCATGCGTTCCTGGAGCTCCCCCTCCCGGGTGGACACCAGGCGCGCCACGGGTTTCCCGTGGTCGGTGACCACGATCATCTCCCCGTCGCGGGCGCGGTGGAGGAAATGACTCAAATGATTTTTCAACATTCGAACGCCGACCTGGACCATTGGTTTCGACCCCCCCCCCTCGCTGTGCCCTCATTATACATCAATTGTGGACACGTGGCAAGGCGGAACGGTCAACGACTCTGAGACTCCAGGACTCGTTGACTCGCTAGACGACTTCAACCGCCACGGTGTCTGCGTGAAGCCGGCCGTCGCGGGTGAGCGCCAAGCGGCCCGGCGAAATGATTGCGTTATCCGGGGATCGAGCGAGGATTCCCCGGGCGAGATAATCCCCGAGGGCCGCGCCGAAAAGCGTTTCGGCATCGAGTCCGAACCGTGCCCGGAACGCCGCGAGGTCCACCCCGGCGGCGGTACGCATCAGGAGCGCGAGGGTTTCCCGGGCGAATTTCTCCGGGGAAAGGCGCTCCCGGAAATCGGTCGGATCCTCCCCCCGCGAAATCCGCGCGACGTATTCGGTCGTGTCCGCGATGTTCCGCCGGCGCTCGCCGTCCGTGAACGACACCGCCGAGGGGCCGAGGGCGTAGTGGGATTCGTTCCGCCAGTATATTTCGTTGTGGCGGCACCGGAATCCCGACCGGGCGTAGTTTGAAATCTCATAGTGCTCGTACCCGGCGGCCTCGAGGGTGTCCGCGGCCGTCCGGAACAGGGCGACCTCGACCTCCTCCTCCACGGGGAGCGTTTTCCCGTCCGCGGCGCGGCGCGACAAGGCCGTCCCCTCTTCGTAGGTGAGGCCGTAGATGGACAAATGTTCCGGGGCGAATGCGATCGCCCGTTCCAAGTCCCGCCGCCAGTCGTCGGGAGATTGCCCGGGGATGGCGAAGATGAGATCCAACCCGAGATTCGCAAATCCCGCCTCCCGCGCAACGGCGATGGCCCTCGGGATCTGGTCGGCCTTCTCGGGCCGGCCGAGGGATTTTAAGAATTTATCATCGAACGATTCCACACCCATCGCGAGACGCCCCACCCCGGCGCGCCGGAGGATTCCGGCCGTTTCCGCGGAAAGTGTCGCGGGGGTCGCCTCCACCGTCCACTCCGCGAGATCCGTCATGTCGAATCGCTCCGGAATCGCCGCGAGCAATTGCGCGAGGAGTTCCCCCGGCAGGGCGGTCGGGGTGCCGCCCCCGATGTAGACGGTCCCGGGCCGGAACTCCCGCGGCACCCGGTCGAGTTCCATCAGAATCGCACCGACGAGGGGACCGGCCTTCCCCGGTCGGAGAATCTCCGAGTAAAAATTGCAGTAGGCGCAACGGTGAAGGCAGAAGGGGACGTGAATGTACAGGGATCGCGGCGCCGGCATGACCATGAAATTATACCAGATTCCGGATACGGCCCGCCCGCTTTTGAGTAGAATGCGGATTCACGATAACGCCCGGCAGACGGATGGGCCATTTCATTTCAAGGGAGACGTCATGAAGACATGGACTGCAGGAGCGGTCGTCGTTGTTTTCGCCGTCGCGCTGCCGGCATCGGCCGGACCCCGACGTCCGGGCGGGACGCCCCCCGGGGATACCGGGAAACCCGCGGTCCAAGCCCCGGAGGCCAGGAAGCCGGATCCCGAGACGAAAACGCCCGCACCCGCCCCGGCGACGGCGCCCGCCGCCGTCAATCCCGATGCGGCCAACCCGGACGTGAAGCCTCTCGCGGACGCGGCCTTCGCGACCCCGGAGGATAAATACAGTTACGTTCTCGGGCTGGACGTCGGCAAATCCCTGAAGCAGGTGCCCATGACCCTTCGCATCGAGTCCCTGTCCCGGGGAATCCGGGACGCCCTGGCGGGAACGTCCGTCCTGTCCGACGCCGGGCATCAGGCGGCGTTCGCCGATCTCCGGAATTTCCTCAAAACCCAACAGGAGGTCAGGATGAAAACGGCCGGCGAAAAGAATTTGAAGGAAGGTCCGGTATTCCTGGCGGAGAACGCCAAGAAGAAGGGCGTCATCGCCCTGCCGAGCGGCCTCCAGTACGAGATCCTGGCCGAGGGCGCGGGGGCGTCCCCGAATGCGACCGACACCGTGACCGTCCATTATCGGGGGACGCTGATCGACGGCACGGAGTTCGACAGTTCCATCAAGCGCAACACGCCGGCGCAATTCCAAGTGGGCGCGGTCATCAAGGGCTGGACCGAGGCCCTGCAACTCATGAAGGTCGGCGCGAAGTGGAAACTCTACATCCCGTCCGCGCTCGCCTACGGCGACCAGGCCAAGGGGGCGATCATCACCCCCAATTCCGTCCTGGTGTTCGAGGTGGAACTCCTCGGCATCGGCGGGGCGGCGGCGAAATAGCACAAGGAGCGCGGGAACGTCATGAGGTCATGCTGTCATGACGCGAAATCGCAGATTTTGCCTCTTTCCTTCCCGGCGGCGGCGAAAGAGTCGCGGGCGTTTTTCTAATAAATATGCTGTCCCCCGAATTGCCTGGAGGAAAACGCCTGCGCGGACGTGCCGGCGTCGCTCGTGAATGTTATTCAGGGATTCGGTGCGCCCGGCGCGGCGGGCGGCATCTCAACCATAGGGGCGATGCACATGCCCGCCGTAGCTTCAGCGAAGGCGGGTGCGTCGTCCGTACATTTGCTATCGGAGGGGATCATGAAAGGATTTTTCTGGGCGAAGGTGAAAACGCTGGCGGCCGTGGCGGCGGTCACGCTGATGGCGGTCGGCGGCGGAACGATGGCGGTGCGGGCGGCGGGGCCCGCCGCGGCGCCGAACCTTGCCGTTGAAAAAACGCCGTCCGGATCGGCGGCCGATGTCGTCAGTCTCGATGCGAAAAGCTTCTGGCGTTACCACATGACCTGGCGCACCCAGCAGGTGAAGTTGAGTTCCGGCGAGATCCGGTACGGGAGGTTCCTCGACAAAAACAAGTGGATCGAGGAAACGCAGGTGGATCGCACGTCGTCGCCTCCGGGGGGATGGACAACGCCGGATTTTGACGACAGCGCCTGGGGCCGGGAACGCGGCCCGTTCGGTGAGCTTCGGATCAAGGACAGCACCCACTGGCCGGCCACGCTGGCCGAGATTCGTTTGCGCGGCACGTTCGAGGTTCCGGATCCTTCCGTCGCGATGAAACTGGATGTCTCTTTCAGCGGCGGGGTGGTTGTTTATGTGAATGGAAAAGAGGCGGGACGCGCCGGATTGCCGGCCGGGGCGCTTGCTCCGGACGCGCTGGCCGACGCTTATCCCGACGAGGCGTGGATGTCTCCGGAGGGGAAATTGCTGACCCGGAGTTACGACAATGGGGAGTTGTTCAAAAAGCGTTTGAGGGTTTTGTCGTTCGCCATTCCAGCGGCGGCGCTCCGGAAGGGACGGAACGTCCTCGCCGTGGAAATCCGCCGGGCGCCGGTCAACGAAATTCAGTTCAAGGGTGTCAGCAAGGGGGATACCTGGCATGCGTGCTGGTTTCCCGTCGGATTGGACAGCATCCATCTGTCCGGAGGAAATTCAAAACCGGCGTCGTCGGATGGATTCCGGATATGGAACGCCGATTCGCTTCATCGGGTGAGGGCCACGGATTCGGGCGATGCCGGAGAAGTGCTCTGGCCGATCGTTCTGGCCGGAGCGCGCAACGGGGCTTTTTCCGGGCAGGTGATCATCGGTTTTCCCGGGCCGCTCGCCGGCGTCAAGGCGCAGGCCACGGATCTCGCCGGGGACAAGGGAGGGGTGATTCCCGTTTCGGCGGTGCAGGTTCGCTACGCGCTTTTCGATGGTGAGGAGGGCGATGGTTTTTTCGAGGGATTGTCCGAGACCCCGCCCGCGCAGACGCCCAAAGGCAAGGACGGTTCCTCGGTCCAGCCTGTGTGGGTGACCGTTCACGTGCCCAAAGACGCCAAGCCGGGCGTCTACACCGGGAAGCTTATCATCAGCGGGCCTAAATCAACGGAGGTGCCCGTCAAAATTTCCGTGGCCGATTGGGCGATTCCGGATCCTCTGGATTTCGTCACTGTTCTCGATCTGGTGCAGTCGCCCGAGACACTGGCGGATGCTTACAAGGTGCCGATGTGGTCGGAGGCGCATTGGAAATTGATGTACCGTTCATTCGAGCTGATGAGCCGGCTCGGCAGCAAGGCGGTGTATGTGTCGCTGGTGCGCCGTACGGAATTCGGTAACAAGCACGGCATGGTGCGCTGGATCAAAAAGGGTGACGGTTGGGAGCCGGATCTCGGCATCGCCGAAAAATACATCGCCATGGCGGTGAATCGTCTGGGCAAAGTGCCGGTGGTGGTCCTGAACCTCTGGCATTCCGAAACGGGCGGCCAATACTTTGGCAATGCCGATCAAGTCACGGGGAACGTGGGATTTCCGTTCACCGAGGTGAATCCGGCGACCGGTGAACTTACGGAGGCGAACGGGCCTGTCTGGGGAGATCCCAAGATCGTGGAGTTGTTGAAGCCGGCGGTTGACGGGCTTCGGGAAATTCTCCGGAAGCACGGTATTGAGAAATCCTTGATGGTCGGGATCGCAACGGACCTGCGGCCCCGGCAGGATGCCGTGGACGCCATCCGCAAGATAGCGCCGGACGCCAAATGGGTGGTGGCGACCCATCCGTACACGGACAAGATCGGCGGCGTGGATGTCGGTTATCTGGCGCACGTCTGGGGCATCACCTGTACGCCAAATCCAACGAAGAAACAGGATTTCGGAGACAGCCGGGCCTACGGTTGGAGCAATCCCCATCTGACGACATGTTTCCCTCGTTATGGGTGCTGGATTGTCGGCAACAGCTTGAATATTTTCTCGCCGTTGGCCGCCTATCGGGCTGTCATGGAAGCGGCCATCACGTCGCCGGGGAAAATTGCCAATTTCCCGCCGGACGGCAGATTGCGCGGGTTGGGCATGCGCGGTGTCGGACGGTTGGGCGCGGATTTCTGGGATGTCCTCGGCGGGGCCGGCCGGAAATCCGGCTACTACGAGCTCTATGTCAAGAAAGGCGATCACGCCGTCAATCTGCGATGGTCGGTTTACTATCTGTTTTCGCGGGGGCCCGACGGTGCCATTCCCTCGACCCGTTTCGAGCAGATGCGGGAGGGAATTCAGGAAGCCGAGGCGCGGGTGGTTATCGAGAAGGCGATCCTGGGAGGAAAACTGGACGCCGCGACGGCGAAGAAGTGCCAGGATATGCTGGACGAGCGCGCCATGGCGATTCTCTGGGCTCGCGAGGGTTCGATGTACAGCGAGGCCGGCTGGTTGTGGTACGTCGGTTCCGGCTGGCGGGATCGCAACGCGCGGCTGTACGCGCTGGCGGCCGAGGTTTCCGGCAAGATGGGAGGGAAGTAAGAAGACAGTACAAGGCAAAAGTGTCAAGTATGGGAGGTTGCGATGCGTGCGATGAGCTGGGGGATGGCATTGGGATTCCTGGTCCTTTCGGGGGTGGCGCGCGCCGGAGAGGGAAGCGCGTCTTTGCGGATGCCGCCGCTTTCCGCCGGCGAAGCAAAACTGCTCATCTATCCGCCGCCGGAGGATTTGACCGGCGTCGAGCATCTGTCCCGGTCCAGGCTCTATTCGGTGAAGATCAACGGGAAACCGTCCTTCGTCTATCACACGGACAATTACGCCTCTGCGCACAGGCGGGGCGAAGAAAGCGCTTCCTTCGTGTATTTCTCGTTCGCGGGCGGGCCCGTGACCGTCGAAGTCACGTCTCACGTGCCCGTCACCAGCGTGAAAATAAGGCCCGGCGCCTTCGGCATAACGCCGGTCGTGAAGGGCGACAGGATCACGTTCACGCTGGCCGAGCCGAGGAAGCTGTCCGTCGAGGTGAACGATCGGAAGAACCCGCTGTTCATCCTCGCGGACGAGCCGGATGTCCCGAACCCCGGCGCGACGCACTATTTCGGGCCGGGCGTTCATCACATCGGGCTGGAATTCAAGCTCAAAAGCAGGGAGACGGTCTATATCGCGGGCGGCGCCGTCGTGGAGGGCACGTTCCTCATCGATGACGAGGCCACCGGCGTGGAAATCCGCGGCCGCGGGATTCTGTGTGGCGGGGAGTGGAGCTTTGACGAATTCTGGCGGGGGATCCAAGCGGAGGAAGGGGTTCCCATTCCCAAGAAGAGCGAGAAGTGGGGTCGTCCGTCGATGATCCGGTGCCCCATGGGCCGTCATCCGCACGGGACCGTCGTGGAGGGCATTTGCCTTGTCAATTCGCCCGGCTGGGTCGTGCCCATCTGCGGCGGAGACCGGCGGGTCTGCCGCAACTTGAAGATCGTCTGCTGGAACGGTTGCACGGACGGGCCCTGGTGCCACGGGGACCACGGCGTCCTGGAGAACTGCTTCATCTTCAACAACGACGACTGCTTGCATCTCATCAGCGGCTCGCACTGGGTGGTGCGGGACAACGTGATCTGGGGCGGGTACTGGGGGTATCCCATCGTCAACCGGAATTTCGGGTTCACGGGGCCGCAGGAGGATGTCCTTGTCGAGAATACGTACGTGCTCGGCGGGCGGCTCGAGACGATCAAGATCGCCGAATGGGAGCCGACCGGGAAGATCGTGAAGAAGGACTTCACCTTCAGAAATCTGCACGTGGAGGATTATTCCACGGACGTGTTTCTCCTCGTGGCGACGAAGAACATGAGCCTGCGCAATATCGTTTTCGAGAACGTGGTCATCGACAAGCGTATGAGGATCGTGATCAAGGCCTCGAAGGACGGCCCCATCGACGGCGTTCGCTTCGTGAATCTCACGATGAACGGGAAACGCATCACCACGGGATCCGGGGACATAATACTTATTTCTCCGCTTCTTTCCTTGGCCCCGGCAAATAGCCGCGTGCGTTTTTCTAATAAGTATTATGTCCCCGGAATACGTGCGTTTTTCTAATAAGTATTATGTCCCCGGAATACAGGGACGTATCTCGTCGCTCGTGAAACGTGGATCGCAGAAACACCGCAGGATGTTGTGCTACAGGCGATCAATCCATTTCTTGAACGGCAGGGGTGTTTGGGGGGCTTTCTCGCCTCGATAGAATATCCGATGCCCAACGATCAACGCGGCTATCGAAACAAGGGTGACAACCGTCCAAAACCAAAACGCTTTTATATCGGGGGGGCCTTCGAAAATTGAAATAGGCATATAGAGAACGCCCGCCAGCAATGGTGGAAGACTGATCCCGCACAAGAGACCTGCCAATATTTTCCGAATTGTTCTCGGAACCGGCTTCATTATGCCTTGACTTCCTTCCACATTTCCGAAAATCACCGGCCGCAACGAATGAATTGTGGGGAGGGGGCGACGGCCGGTCAAGGATAATAATGTAGGGAAACATCGTTCCGGTTGGAGGAACGGCGATCAATTTCCCTTCTTCCGCGCCGCCGGGACCGGCAGGGCGTCCCATACCGCGCGGACCTTCCAGGCGAAGGCGGGGAACGTGTACTCGGGGCCCGGGATCTCCGGGTGCCATTTCTTTTCCCACTCGAAGCTGAAGAACCCGTCGTAGCCGTCCGCCTTGAACGTCGCGAGAATGTCCGCGAGCGGCAACTGCCCGGCCCCCACCGGCACGTAGTGGAGTTTCCCGTCCTTGCCCGGATAGCCGTCCTTGAGGTGGCAGTAAGCGATGTGGGACTTCACCATGGCGTAGGTTTTCCCCCAGGGCTCGACTTTCGCGTCGAGGGCGTTGTGGATGTCGTACACCAACCGGAACGCGGGCGAGTCCACGGCGCGGAGAATGGCGAGGACGAGTTCCCCCACGCACCAGTCGTCATGGGTCTCCAGGCCGATCACCACCTTGGCCGCCTCGGCCTCCCGGGCCGCCGGGCGGATGGCGTCGGCCACCTGGCGTACCATGGCGGCGCGGTCCGCTCCCTTCGGGATGTTTCCCGCGAATGTCCGGATGAACGGAGCGCCCATCGCGCCGGCCACCCCCACGAGTTTCCGGAGGACGACCTGGTTCTTCGCCACCTCGGCCGGATCTTCCGCGGTGAACCGGGAATACCCCATCACGCTCATGACCGGGGCGCCGGCGTCCCGGAACATCTTTCCCACCCGCGCGGCCTCGGCGGCCGGGGCGTCCGGAGAGAAGTGATTCCCGTCCTCGCGCGTCCGGAGTTCCACTCCGTCGAAACCCATCGCCGCAGCGTTTTTCGCGATCTCCTCGAGCGTCCAATCCGGACAGCCAAGGGTGGTGAAGGAAAGTTTCATGCGTCCCTCCGTGAGAAGCGTGTCCCGGGCCATCCTATCCCGGAGGGAGTGGAGAGTCAAGCGGACGGGAAGGCCCCGGTCCGGGGGGAGCGGGGCGGCGCCGGCGGTTTTCCCCTGGGGTCGCCCGTCCCGCCGGATAGAATGAACGGCGTCATGCCGGAATTCCCGGATCGCTCATGAACGGATCGCGAAAAATCAACGCCGCCGAACTGACCGAGGGCAGTCCCCTTCGGGCGCTCGGGACTCTGGCCGGCCCCATGCTGGTGGGCGCCATCCTCCAGAATATCCAGAGTCTCATCGATCTGTTCTGGGTGGGAAGTCTCGGGGGCGTCGCCGTGGCCGCGGTGGCCATGGCCGGCACCATGCTCATGGTTCTCTTCCCGCTGCTGATGGGGCTTGCGACCGGCACCATCGCGCTCGTCGCGCGCGCCATCGGCGAGGGTCGGCCGGAGATGGCCAACCGGGTCGTGAGCCAGT
>JAZDJP010000123.1:0-11620 GCA_043803805.1 Planctomycetota bacterium | reverse complement strand
CCCCCCCTTTCGGCCAGCCTGTTTGGGCTGCCTGCGGCCCCGGCGGGCAACTCCGGTCGGGCTTTGCCCTCCCTCCGTTTCCCGCCGGGGCCATTCTACCACCCTATCGGGTGTCTCGCTCCTTCAGGGGGCCAGTATGCCCCCTCCCCATTCTTCACAAAAATGATGGGGAGAGGGAGGCTCCGGCCGCCACCACGTCACCGGCGGGTGGAGGGGGTGGGGTCCTGCTTCAATACCTATTTTTTATATTCAGCGGCGCGCCCATGGGAATGGCGGCGAGGGGGGCGGCGTGCGCGGGCCTCTGTCGCGGCCTGGAGCCAGGGAGGGCGGGAAGGCCGCGACAGTGGAGCGACAAGCGAGCCGGATGCGAGCGCGGAGCGTCCCGCGTCAGCCGATCCCCGAGCCGCCACCCAAGAAATCACACCGGGACAGACATCACTTCTATCCGCCGACCGCCGTCCCTTCCAAATCATGAACCTCCGCTTTTTCAATCAAGACATCCACGAACGCCCCCGGCGCGAGCGGCGTGGCGGACTTCACCAGCACCACCCCGTCAATCTCCGGCGCGTCGTGGGCCGTGCGGCCGCGCCCCGTGAACCGACCCTCGCGGCCGGACACCGCCTCATCCACGAGCACCCGGACCGTCCGTCCAATGAGCGCATGGTTCCGCTCCGCGGCGATTTCCCGCTGGACCGCCATGACCCGCGCGGCGCGTTCCGCCGCCAGCGCCGCCGGCACGGGATCCGGGAGGTCCGCCGCGGGGGTGCCCGCCTCGGGCGAAAAGGCAAAGGCTCCCAGGCGGTCGAATTTGAGTTCCCGGAGTCCCGCCAGCAACTCCTCGAATTCCACCTCCGTCTCCCCGGGAAATCCCGTGAGCACCGTCGTCCGAAGGGCGACGCCCGGGATGCGTTCCCGCAGCCGCCCGACCAGTCCATCGAGAAACGCCCGGTCGCCCCCCCGCCGCATCCGCCGCAACACCGTGCTGGAAAGATGCTGCACCGGCATATCGAGATAGGGAACGATGCGCGGGTGACCATTCATCACCGCCATGAGTTCGTCGGTGACATGCGCCGGATAGGCGTAGAGAACGCGCACCCATTCCACCCCCCGGATGTCCGCCAGCGCCGGCAGGATCGTCGCGAGGGTTTCGTTCCCGGGAAGGTCGCGCCCGTAGAACGTGGTGTCCTGGGCGACAAGATTCAGTTCCGCCGCGCCGTCGGCGGCCAATTCCGCCGCCTCCTCGAGAACCTGGGCGACCGGTTTGCTCCGATGACGCCCCCGGATGATCGGGATGGCGCAGAAGGCGCACGGGTGGTCGCATCCCTCCGAGAGGCGGAGGTACGCGTAATGCCGCGGGGTGATCCGAAGACGCACCCGGTCGTCGTAACGCATGGCGGAGGGATCCGCCACCACGACGGCGCCGCCGGCGATGCGGTCCATCCGCCGGACGACGTCGAGGATGCGGTCCCGCCCGGTGAACCCCACCACGGCATCCACACCGGGCTCCTCGGCGCGGATTTTGGCCCCGTACCGCTGGGCGAGGCATCCGGCCACCACCACCCGGCGGCATTGGCCTTTCTTCTTGCGGGCCACCGCCTCGCGGATGGCCGCCCAGGATTCCTCGCGGGCCGCCTCGATGAACGCGCAGGTGTTGATAATGATCGTGTCGGCATCGTCCGGATTTTCCGCGATGAGCCCGCCGGCGACGGCGATGCCCCCCAGCATCTTCTCGGCGTCAATCAGACTCTTGGGACAGCCCAGATTGACCAGGGAAACCGCCGGGGGATCCGCGGAACCGGGAACGGATCGGGAGGATGAACGGCGGCGGGACATCCATCCATTTGAACGGAGAAAGCGGGGACTGTCAACCGGGAAACCCGCTGGACAATTTCAGTTAAAGCAAACGTCGGAATAACGAATCCGCTCATCCTGAGCCCGTCGAAGGATGAGCCCGACGCCTCGCTCATGGTTCGACAGGCTCACCATGAGCGTGTCCCTCCCTACTCCGTCCCCGCCGGTTTTCCCCCGCCCCCGGCCTTCCTCCCGCCATCATCGGCGCGTTTTGATTCCCATTCCTCGAGGGACATGAGCACCTCGCGCGCCTGGGATCCCTTGTAGGAACCGACAAGCCCCTGGCGGCCCATGGTGTCCACCAGGCGGCTGGCCCGGGTGTAGCCGATGCCGAACGCGCGCTGAAGAAGCGACGCCGAGCCGCGCTTTTCGGAAAGGATGAGGCGCACGGCATCCTCGTAAAGATCGTCATTCTCGCCCATGGCCCCGACCTCCTCCGTCTTCCACTCGAGGAGCTCCTCCTGGAATTCCGGGGCGCGTTGCTTCCGGCAGAACTCCACCACCCGCTCGACCTCGCCATCCGCGATGAACGCCCCCTGCGCCCGGACGAGGTCCGAGGAGCCCGGCGGGAGAAAGAGCATGTCGCCCTTCCCGAGGAGCCGCTCGGCGCCGTTCCGGTCGAGGATGGTCCGCGAATCCACCTTGGAGGCCACCTGGAAGGAGAGCCGCGACGGGAGATTCGCCTTGATGAGCCCCGTGATGACGTCCACCGACGGCCGCTGGGTGGCGAGAATGATGTGGATGCCCACCGCCCGCGACTTCTGCGCGAGGCGCGTGATGGACACCTCGACCTCGTTTGAGGCGGTCATCATGAGATCCGCCAATTCGTCCACGATGATGATAAAGAACGGCAGATGCGTCGTGATCGGCTCCTGCGGCTCCTCGTCCGCAAAGAGGCGCTTGCGGACCTCGGCCTCCCCCAGGGCGTTGAAACCGTGGATGTCCCGGACGCCCGTCTGCGCGAGCAGTTCGTAGCGCTCATCCATCTTGGCCACGGCCCAGTCGAGGATGCCGGCGGCCTTCTTCATCTCGGTGACGACCGGCGCCGCCAGGTGCGGCAGGTCCTTGTAGGCGGAGAGTTCCACCATCTTCGGGTCCACGAGAATGAGATTCACCTCGTCGGGCGTCCGCGTGAGAAGCAGCGACAGGATGACGGAATTGAGGCACACGGTCTTGCCGCTTCCGGTGGCGCCGGCAATCAGCAGGTGAGGCATGCCCGCCAGGTCCGACACGAGCGGCGCGCCCGACGTGTCCTGACCGAGGAAGAGCGGCAGATGGAAACGCTTCCGCGCGTCGGTGACGGCCTCGACGAGGGACCGGATCCGGACCGTGTGCTTGTTGGAATTGGGCACCTCGACCCCGACCGTGGACTTGCCCGGGATGGGAAAAACGATCCGGACGGGGGCCTTGAGGGCCATGGAGATATCGTCGTTCAGGGCCATCACGCGGTGGACCTTCGTCCCCGCCGCCAGCGCGATCTCGTACACCGTCACCACGGGGCCCCGGTCGATCGCCACCACCTGGGCGTTCACCTGGAACTCCATGAGTTTTTTCTGAAGAATCTCCGCCTTCTCCCGGATGGTCTGCTCCTTCTCGGACTCCGCGCCCGCCTCGGGCATGTCGAGGAGCCCCGCGCCCGGCAGGATGTAATCCCCCTTTTTCTTCGGGGCCGCCGGTTCGGGGACCGGCTTCGGTTTCGGCGCGGGCTTCTCCGCGAACAGGGGTTTCCCGGGCGGCTTCTCCGCCGGCTTGATCGCCGGGAGCGGCGCGGGCGCGGGTTTCAGAGCCTCCTTCGCGGCCGCGGGCCCCGGGTGCGTCAGGACGATGGACTCGGCGCGGACGGGCTTCGCCAGCTCCCGGATCCGCCGGCGCTCCCGCCGGGCCGCGTTCCGGTCCCGGAGGTATTTCCAGGCCTCGGTCCCGAGATTGATGAAGAACAAATCCGTGGCCAGAACGAGCGACACCCCGCCCACCATGAAAATCACGATGATCGTCCCGAGGGTGCCCACGTACGGCCGGCCGACATCGTTCACGAGGAAAATCCCGAGGGCCCCGCCGGGACCGATGTCGGTGTCCGGCTGTGTCCATTTCCCCCCCAGGAGAACGTTGGCCGCGGCGGCGCAAAACACGAAGAGAACACTGCCCGTCAATTTGACCGGCAAGCCCTTGAATTCCTTCCGCACCAGAAGAATTCCCGCCCACGCCCCGAGCAGAAGGACCAGAGGATACGCCGACATTCCAAACCGATGGAGGAGATAATGCGCCAGGTGCGCGCCGACGAGTCCCCCGTTATTCCGGATGACCTCGTTCGGCGGATGGACGAGCGCCCCGATGTCCGCGGGGGTGAAACTCGCCATGCTCACCAGCGCGTACAGGCAAATCAGGATGGCGAGGATGAGAAGCCCCTCGCGGGCGATTTTCTTCAGAGCCATGTCACGCCATCCCCAAATGAACAAGTTCCAGCGCCGCCACGACCATGCCCAGCGCGATGCAATACCACGCCGGCCACGCCAGTTTTCCCCGCCGCGCGAGCGCCAGAAGCCCCCACGCCGCGAGCGCGCTCGCCGCGAAAGATGAAACGACGCCAACCATCACCGGAAGCGTCCCGAACGCCATCACCTGACGGCCCTCCTTCACCACCGCCAGGAGCGTCGCCCCCGCGATGGCCGGCATCCCCAGGAGGAACGAAAACCGCACCGCCGCCTCGGCGCCGAGCCCGGTCCCCATGCCCGCGCCGGTGGTGAGACCCGACCGGGAAAACCCGGGCAGCGGCGCGAGGGCCTGCGCGGCGCCCACCCACAAGGCATCCCGAACCCCCGCCTCCTCCAGCCCGCGGGCCGCCGCCCGGCGGGCTCCCCACAACAAAAGCACTCCCGTCGCCACCCATCCCGCGGCCGCCACGAACAGGTTATCCCAGCACCGCGTCTCGATCCAATCCTTGAGAAAGAGCCCCACCAACCCCACCGGGATGCTTCCGACCACCACCAGCGGAATCAGCCGCCGCCGGGTCGTGAGCGCCGCCGCGATGTCGCGCCGGAACACCCACACCATGACCAGAAGCGACGGCAGGTGAAGCACGACGTCGAACGCCATGGTCCCCGGCCCTCCGACGCCGAACAGCCGCTGGAAAAGAACGAGGTGCCCGTCGCTCGAAATCGGGAGGAATTCCGTGATTCCCTGGACCGCCCCGAGGACCGCCGCTTCAACCGGATGCATGACGCGTTTCCACGAATCGCACCAGGCGCTCCGCGAGAACGCGTTTCGACATCCGGCCGGAGAAGACAATCCCCCCCCGGCGGAGAAGTTCGAAACGACTCCGTTCCGCCCCGAAAGCCTCCGGCCGGTTCCAGACAAGCCCGTCGCAATTCTTCCGGAGAAGTTTCGCGCGGGCGCGCCGGCGTCCGCCGGACGCCTCCAGGGCGAAGCCGACAAGGACCCTCCGGCCCTTCCGCGCCCCCAGCGCCGACAAAATATCTATCGTCCGGACGAGGCGCAGGGTTAAGCCGGCTTTGGATTTCGGAATTTTGCCGGGGGCCCGGCGCGCCGGACGGTAATCCCCCACGGCGGCGGTCATCACCACGGCATCGGCCCGGGGATACTCCCGGAAAACCGCCCGGGCCATATCGGCGGCGGATTCCACCCGCACCACGCGCACCCCGGCGGGATCGGGAAGCGTCACGGGCCCGGTCACGAGAACGACGCGGTGCCCCCGGCGGGCGGCGGCCTCCGCCACGGCAAATCCCATCCTCCCGGTGGAGGGATTGGAAATGAAACGGACGCGATCAATGTATTCGCGGGTGGGGCCTGCGGTCACAAGGAATCTCAAAGTCGTGGATCGTGGTTCGTGATTCGTGATTCGTGAAGGAAGAATCCGGATTGGATTACTTCTTGCGGACACGGGCGAGTTCCTCGAGGACCACCGTGACGATGGTTTCGACGGCGGCGAGTTTGCCCTCGCCCCATTCCCCGCAGGCCAGACGCCCCTTCTCGGGCGGGATGAAACGCATCCCCCACCCCTCGAGCGTCTTCACGTTCCGCGCCACGGCGGGGTATTTGTACATGACGGGGTTCATGGCCGGGGCGATGACGGTTTTCCCCCGCGCGGCCAGGGCCACCGTGGAGAGGGCGTCGTCGGCGATGCCGGCGGCGATCTTCCCGATGATATTCGCGGTGGCCGGCGCGATGAGGAGAAGATCCGTCTGGGCCGCGAGGTCAATGTGGCCCGGGAAATCCTTTTCGTCAAAGAGATCCGTCACGGCCGGCCGCCCCGCCATGATGGAAAGCGAGAGCGCCGTGACGAACCGGGCGCCCGCCTTCGTCAGGACCGGGTGGACGTCCACCCCGGCCTTCACCAGTTGCGAGACGATGTCCGGGGCCTTGTAGGCGGCGATGCTTCCCGTGACCCCGAGCGTGATGGCGCGCGCGGCTTTCATCTCAAATCCCCCTCTCCTCCAACGGCTTCACGATATTCTTCCCGGTGTTTCTGCGAGCGACGCTTCACGAGCGACGAGATACGCTTCCGGCCGCATGACGCCATCATGACGTCTTCTTCACCTTCCTCATCTCCGCGGCGATCTTCTTGTCGAGGAGATCCTCCTTCGTCTCCTTCGCCCCCTTCCCCGTCGGCGCCTCCTCCGCCCCCACCGGGACGGGCAGAGACTCCACGAGGGTGATCTTTTCCTGCATGATCTCCTCATAGATGACGTCCAGGGGATTGTCCGTCGGAAGTTCCACGAGGCGCGGGGCGCCCTCGTTGAGTTCCCGCATGCGCTTCTGAACGATGGTGGTCAGGTTGTAACGCCCGCCCACCTTGCTGATGATCTCGTTCATCGAATATTTCCGTTCCATCGTTGCCCTCCCGCAAATCGCTGGTATGATTCTCCCCGCCAGGACCCCGAAGGCCGGAAGAAAGAATCAAATGCCGCCCCGGGTTCTAGCGTCCCAGGGCCTCCGTCACATACGCAATCAACTCCCCATGCGCCTTTTCAAGATCGCCGTTCACGATCGTCCGGTCGTATTCCCCGGCCGCCGCCATCTCCTCCCGGGCCCGCGCGATCCGCATCGCGACGTGCCGGGCGTCCTCCGTCCGCCGCCCCTCGAGACGCCGGAGGAGCTCCTTCTCGTCCGGCGGGGCGATGAACACGAAGATCCCGCCCGTGAGGACCTTACGCACCGCCCGCGCGCCCCTGACGTCAATCTCGAGAAGGATATCCGCCCCCTCATCGAGCCGCTCCCGCAGGGGCAAGAGCGGCGTCCCGTACCGGTGGCCGTGGCTCTCGACGAACTCCAGGAACTCGCCGGCCTCGACCCCCCGCCGGAATTCCTCCGGCGAAAGAAACAGGTAATCCCGTCCGCCCACCTCCCCCGGCCGCGGGGGGCGCGTCGTCGCCGAGACCGACCGCGCGAGTTTCAGTTCCGCGACAAGCCGGCGGCAGAGCGTCGTCTTCCCGACCCCCGAGGGGCCGGAAACGACCACCACCCGTCCGCGCCGCGTCACCGGTGCCGCCACGTTCCGTCACTCCACGTTCTGCAACTGCTCCCGGATGCGTTCGATCTCCTCCTTGAGGGCGATCGCCTCCCGCGTCACGTCGTAGTCGGAGGATTTCGAACCGAGGGTGTTCGCCTCCCGCAGCATCTCCTGGGAGATGAATTCGAGGCCCTTCGCCTCCTCGGGGGCGTCGCGTTCAAGACGCTTCCGGAAGGCCGCGATATGTTTCTCCAGGCGCTCCATCTCCTCCGCGGCATCGCTCCGCTCCGCCAGAAGCGCCGCCTCGCGGAGAATGGTTTCCGGCGGGATCGAGACCCCCGACCCCACCAGAAGCGCCTTGATGCGCTCATCCAGACGATTCCGCTGGGCCGCCAGGAGAGCGGGCAGATTCTTCCGGAGCCGGGCCAGTCCCTTCTCCATGGCCCCCAGCCGCCGCGCGCAGGAAGCGGCCACGGCCCGGCCCTCGGCCAGACGCATGGTCCGGAATCCCTCGACGGCCTTCCGGAGGAGCGGCTCCCATACCGCGGGGACGAGCCCCGCCCCTCCCCGGCGGGCATACACGCCGGGAAGCCCCGCCAGGACCTCCACCGTGAGATCTCCCGGGATGCCCAACTCGCGTTTGAGGCCGCGCCACACGGCGAGGTATTCCCTGACCGCCGCCCGATCCACGACGGCGTGCTCCCGGAAACGCCCCTCCTGACGAAGATCCACCTGCACGGTGCCCCGCCGGACGGCGCCCCGCACCGCCTCGTGGATCCAGCCCTCGTCGAGGGGGCCTCCCTCCGGGCCGTGGATGGAAATCTTGAGAAACCGGTTGTTGACCGAACGGACCTCGACAACGCACATGGCGCCGTCAATGCGTTTCGTTGCGCGGCCGAAACCAGTCATCCCCACCAGCATAAGTCAGGACCTCTTCGAAATATCGCATACCGAGCGTACAGCGGATAGCGCGGAGCGTATAGGAAGAAACAGCGAATTTCTATCCGCTAATTCTTCAATTGTTTCGTCCCCGGCGTCTCGAACGGAATCCCCTTCCGGCACAATTCGCAATCCCCGGGCGCGTAGACCGGCGGCCGCAGGACGAGGAGCGTCGTCACGGGGACCGAAAAGGCCTCCGCGCCGCCACGATCCACCAGCGCCGCGATGCCCGCCACCGTCCCGCCGGCGGCGCGGACCACCTCCATCACCTCCAGCGCCGACCCGCCCGTGGTGAGGACATCCTCCGCCACGAGCACCGGCTCGCCCGGCGCGAGAGAGAACCCCCGCCGGAACACAAATTTCCCCTCGATGCGCTCCGTGAAAATGGCGCGCCCCCCCAACTGGCGCGCCAATTCATACGCGATGAGAATGCCGCCGACCGCGGGGCCGACCACCGTTCGGACCTTCCCCCGCCAGGCGGCGGCCAGGTCCGCCGCGAGATCCGCCGCCACCGCGGGATTCTGAAGAACCTGGGCGCACTGGACGTAAACGGGGCTATGCTTGCCGGAGGCGAGGAGAAAATGCCCCTGCCGGACGGCGCCGATTTTCTCGAAAATCGCCAGGTAGTCTTTTTTCAAGGACGAAGCCCATCCTCGGGACATTTGACACCGACGAACGCGACCCGATCGGTTACGGTTTCGGCGCGCCGGGATCCGCGGGCGCGGGATTCCCCGCCGGCGCCGCCGCGCCCCCCTCGGACTTCGGGGCCGACGCCGGAGCCGGTTCCGTCTTCTTCTCCGGGACGGGAACCGTTTCCGTCACGCCCTTGGGCGCCTCTTTTACGGGCGCCGGCTTGGGCGCGGCCTTGCGCCCCGAGAAAACGCTCGTCCGGCCCCAGTAGGCCCCTATGAAAAGCGCCAGCACGAAGAAAATCGCCGCGAGGACGGCCGTCGTCTTCCCGAGCACCGTGCCGGCCCGGGTGCCGAACGCCGAATCGGCGTTTCCGCCGCCGAAGAGCCCGCTCACCCCCGCCCCGCGCCCCTGCTGAAGCAGGACCACGACGATGATCAGAAAACAGGCGAGAACGTAAATCACCTTGGACAGCCCGAGGATAATCCCCACGTCATTTCTCCCGTAAACAATCTGCAGAAGCGGCATTATAACGGCGGGTCAGGGGAAATCAACAGGGTGTTGGAATCAGGGAATGCCGAATGTCGAATGCCGAATTCAACAACCGTGCTTCTCATCTCCATGTCTGGCAAGCAATCCAAATACAACCAATTCAAATGCAAGATGTTATGTCCTCCAATGAACCGTCGAGAGCGATTCCGAATCATGATTGACGGAGATAACAGAAGGAGTATCATCCGAAAATGAACCGAATCCGAAAACTATAGCAGTGCCCGAGAGGGAAATTGTGAACAAGGCCGCGTATTCCGCGATTGAGCAGGCGTGGCAGGCCTGCGTGAAAGTGCGCGCCCTTTGCCCCAGCACCAGAAAGAGCGCGATCGGCCGCACCGAGTACAAGTCCACCAACTGGTTCGAGAAACGCGGCGTGACGTACTTCGTCAGGCCTCAAGTTCCGCTCACACAAGAGGGGTTGAACGAGTTGCAGCAGATGACGGCCTTCGTCAATCGCAGTTTCATCATTGTGATGGCCGCCATACTCGAATCGTACGACGTCGTTCCTTATTGCACAACCCCTGACCTGTCACTGGATGGCGGCGAACACGTCCTGCTTGTCAAGTGGCTGCGTAATCGATTCGCCCATGGAGACTACGACTACAATCCCACCGACAAATCGCATGTGGAAACGCGGCAACTGCTAGAAAAGTTGCTACCCGCCACAAAAACCCCCGAGATGTCCGGATTCCCAGCGGCAATTGACAAAGTACTGGAGCCTCTGAAGGATGGCGTCCTGCAATACATCAGTAAAGTGGACACGAACGTGGACGGGGCAGAGACGACTCGCAATAATACCAATGAAAAGATTTAGCAATCGAAAATCACCATCAATTGACGCACAAGTCGCCCTATCATCCCCCATTGTAGATGAAAGTCTACCATATCCATTCGTTCACTATCCAAACCATTACGGTACCTTCATGGCCTTTTCTCGTAACCGGAAGCAGAAGCCAGTTCTATGTTCATGTTGTGAGGCAGCAATTCGCAACTACCTTCGTCTACAAATACCAGATACCGCACTGAACGCCAATCAACCACAACAGGCACACCTCAACTCATTTGATTTTCCGGAATCGATAACCTTTGCATCACTCGAATACAATACAGATCCGATGAAATCGATTACATTCGAGCCAAAAATATGCCACCGATGCAATATCGCAATACCGAGGTTGCGTTATTGCCATCCGATGTATGGCGGGGAGTTCAAGCAAACATTCGGATGGTACATTAACCAGGCGCTTTTCCGTTCAGGTGTAGACAGATGGCTTTTGAACTATCTTCCGGATGTCTGCCCACCTGACATACAAGAACTTGTTAACAAGTTGAAGGAAGATACTGACCGTCGGAACAAAATCGCCAAAACTGTCCAAGTCACTCCAGAAGATGCCGCGATAATTGAGTTGCATGAAATAGAAATCCGTCTCCAAAAACAGAAGAGGAAGATAAAGAATATTTTCGAGAACGAAACGCGTATGGAGTTCGGCATAAGGAAGATCGGAGAGGCATGGGTTAGCGAAAACATTCTGTTCCAAATCATTATACGTCTCTTCTCAAATCATGAATGCCTGCGTCATTATCGCCCACCTTGGCTGGAAGGTCTCGAACTTGACATCTTCATACCGACCCCAAAAATTGCGTTTGAATACCAAGGCCAACAGCATTTTCACCCTATCGAGCACTGGGGCGGTCGCGCTTCACTAGATTTCCTGAAACAACGAGATGCAAGGAAAGCAAAGTTGTGCCGTTTGCATGGCATCTTGTTAATCCCAATAGACTATACCGAGCCATTAACAGAGAATCACATTCGAACACGCATAGGCATGAATGATTAAGTGATTCCGGAGGCGCCATACCTACTCCCCCCATCACCACCAATCCCGCCTGAACATTATAGTTTTACCCCAACGAGTGAGTGCCGTTGAATGCCAAGTGTCGAATTCCGAATTCACCATTCGAAATTCGAAACTCGGCATTTCATCGCACAGAACATTCCGTCCTTTCTTTTTTTAATTCGACATTCGGAATTCGGCATTCGGTGCTCCGTTGAAAAGCTGGAAGAGTGACAAAGCGAGGAGCATCAGGTTGTGAAGTAGGACGCGCAGGAGAACTTCGGCCGCTTGTCCGACCCATGATGTGGCGCGGAGTTCGGAATCGAGACGACGCTTATGGCGGCTA
>JAZDJP010000122.1:0-19117 GCA_043803805.1 Planctomycetota bacterium | reverse complement strand
CGGAGCGGAAGGAGGTGACGGCCGAGGCCGGGTAGAATCACGTTTTTTTTCGCGCGCCGCCCCCATGGGGGCGGGGAGGGAAGGAATGCCAGACCGAGGACTACCTCATATGAAAGTGCGAAAGAATCCTTGCGCTACCTTTTTTTTGAAATGCCGTGACTGATTTACCTTATTGGTTAATCAATCAAATGCCTCCTTCGTCCTGTACAAAAACTCCAACACCTCGAAAACCAACAAGAATGAGGACAAATGAGGGGAAATGGCGAGGTCCGGATGCGTCGGAAGACGTCAGAAAATGACGTCGAAACCAAAGGAGTCACGCCTGTGCCGTCGGATCGGGCGCGTCAGGGCGTGGACCGAGGCCGTGAAATTCGAGGACGCGACCGTCGTGAGGTACAACACTTGTCTTCGAAGATTGGTCTCGGTTGCCCGCGCCAAGGTGAGCATGAGGATGTTGAAACGGGAGGCCATGGGGGTACAATCTCCACACATTTGAACCGGAGGTGTCATCCGCTGAAGATTCCAATCTGTTGCGAGTATTGCCACTACGTTGGAGAAGCGATGTGGCATTGTCACAATCCAAATCGGGAGGAATAGGATGAGACGAAAAATGACATGGGTGGCCCGTTGGATCTGGTCGAAGGGGGCGACGCGTCACCCCTTCCACATCTCGTACTTTTCGAAGGAATTTGAGATGGGAAAGGCCGAGGGGAAGGCGCGAGTCCATTGTGCCGCCGACTCGAAGTACCGGCTATGGGTGAACGGGGAATACATCGGTTTCGGTCCGGCACGAGGACACTCCGGGCATCCCTACTACGATACGCATGTCGTTCCGCTCAAGGCCGGCCGGAACACCATCGCATTTCTTGTGCAACACTACACAAAAAAGACCCCCGTATTTGCTTCGGTGGAGGGCGGCCTGATTTGCGAGGTGGAAGCGGAGGCCGGGATCGTTGCCGCGACGGATTCGTCATGGCGGGCGCTTGCTTCAAAAGCGTATTCCGGGACTCCCGGCATCATCTTTCCGGAGATCTTCGACGCCCGATTTGAACCCGACGGATGGCAACGGCCGGAATTCGATGCTCACCGATGGCCGGCCGCCAGGGTCCTGTCGCGATCGAAACTGGCCGCGCCGAGGAATCTGATTCCACGCCCAATCCCACTGATCAAGGAAAAGCGCCTTGCGCCAGCGCGACTGCTCGACACGTGGCGGTGTCAGGGCATCAGGCCCAGGATGTATGCGGTGGAACAGGGCATCCCCGGGAGCCTGCGGGAAGTCCAGCAGGAACGGCTCAAGACCCGGCCATCCGGCAAGGCTTCCCATATTTCGTGCGCTTTGCCAACGAGACCCTTGACTCTCGACCTTGGCGTTCGCCAGGCCGTCTGCCTGATCCTGGATTTCGGCAAGGAAACGCTCGCGAGCACGGAGATCGTTGCGCGAGGTCCTGCCGGTGTGATCGTGGACCTGGGTTACGCCGAATCCCTCGATGATGACCTCGTTTCCGTTTCCGTGTCGGAACGCGTCGTCTTGAAAAACGGACGAACACACCATCGCATGATTCAGGCCCGCGGTTTTCGTTTCATGATATTAAGAGTGTCCAACATCGGCCGGCCGCGCTGCCGGGTGTCGCTTGAGGATGTCGCCGCGTACGAGTCCATCTATCCCACGAAGTCCGTGGGACATTTCGCCTGTTCGGATTCCCTGCTGAACCGGATCTTTGGCCTTTCCGCGCGGACGATCAAACTTTGCATGGAAGACAGTTTCACGGACTGCCCGTTGCGGGAACGCACGCTGTGGCTCGGCGATCTGCAGCCGGAGGCGCTGTTCGGTTATTATGCCTTCGGGGAGTTCACGCTGGCGAAGAAGTGCGTGCTGGAGTTCGCCGGCGCGAACCGCGCGGCGGGTTGGGTTCCCAGCGTTTTCCCATCCCCCGTCGCGTGGAACCTTCCGACTTGGAGTATGCGATTCCCGGTGATCGCCTGGGAATACTACCTTTACTCCGGGGATCGGCCCTCGCTCCCGGCGCTGTACGAGAGCGTGAAGAAGGAAATGGTCTGGCTCGGCCGCTACGAAAGCCGGAAAGGCCTCCTCGTGAACCTGGGGTTGCTTCCGAACAAGGCGGCGAATCTGACCGATACCATGCACGGCATGAACTTCGTGGACTGGACAAAATTGGACGTGTTCAGCAACGACGGGGTCGTGCAAGGGTGGTATCTGGAAGCGCTGGATTGCAGCGCCAAACTGGCCTGCGCCGCGGGGGATCGGCGAAGCGCGACTGACTTTGCCACGCGGGCGGCGCGGCTGCGGAAGTCGCTCGCGAAATGTTACTGGTCGGAACGGCGAAAAGCCTTCCTGAAGTACCGCCCCGACAGCCCGCAGCGTCCCCCGCATGTCAGAGACAATTTGATCGGCCAGCACGAAAACTTCCTGTTCGCGCTGCGGCGAGTCGGAACGGCGGAACAGCGTCAATGGGCGCTCCGGGCGGCTGGAGGCGCCACCGGGCGCTATTTGCCCGCCCTCGGCGATGATTACCGGCACGGCAATGCGGCGAACGAGGACCTCATCCGGATCGGTTCCCCTTTCTGGTCTTTCTATGCGCTCCTGGCGTTGATGGAGGCGGGCAAAGATCGGGAAGCCCTCGAGTACATCCGCCTGTGTTGGGGCCTGATGCTGGATTACGGGGCCACGAGTTGCTGGGAGATGTGGGACCGGCGCTCGTCCCTATGCCACGGCTGGAGCGCGGCGCCGGCGATGATCCTGCCGAGATATGTACTTGGGGTCGCGCCCCTCATGCCCGGTTTCCGGGTTTTCGAGGTGCATCCCCGCGTGGCTGACCTGGCTTGGGCAAGGGGTCGAGTGCCGACCCCCTATGGAACCATCACGGTCGGTTGGAAGACCGAGGATGATCGGCTTATTCTGGCCCTCAAGGTGCCTAATCACACTTCGGCGAGAGTTTGCCCGCCGACAGGAGGCCATGCCCGCTGGCATCTGGCCAGAGTGGATGGGAAAGCTTGCCCGTCTGTCAGGACCGTCGTTCTTGACCAGGGACTCCACGAAGTGGTGTTCGATATTAACTCAGCAACTCCTCGACATCCTCGCCCCTGATCCGTTTCATCGTCGCCTCCGCCGCGGCCTGTTCGGCGTCTTTTTTCGTGCGCCCCCGGCCCTTCTCTCCGCGCGTGGCGCCGAGGATCACCGTCACCTCGAATTCGCGAGCGTGGTCGGGCCCCCAGGTGCGCACGACCTCGTAGCGCGGCGTGACCAGAAGCGCCTCCTGGGCGTGCTGCTGGAGGAGGGATTTGTAGTTGCTCCGGTCGCGGTCGGCGTGGGCGCGCACGGCGGCCCCGGCGAGGGTCTCGCGGATGAACCGCTCCGCCTCGGGGAGTCCTCCGTCCAGGTAGAGCGCGGCCACAAGGGCCTCGTAGAGGTCGGAGAGGAGCGACGACGGGAGGTCATTTCCCCCGGCCAGCCCCTTTCCCACCTGGAGGAACCGTCCGAGGTTATGCTCCCGCGACACCGCGGCCAGGGACGGTCGGCTCACCACGACGGATTTTATCTTGGTAAGCGCCCCCTCGCCGTACGACGGGTGGGCCCGGTAGAGTTCGTGGGCGATGACCATCCCGAGAACGGCGTCGCCCAGGAATTCCATCCGCTCGTAGCTTTTTTCGCCCGTCGTGAGCGACGCGTGGGTGAGCGCGGTCGCCAGGAGCGTGCGGTCCTTGAACCGGTACCGCAGCGTCTCCTCGCAGGCGGCGAAAAGCGTCTCGTCCGGAGCGGAGTCCGGGGGCGATGACGGCGGCGCGGGTGCATCCGGGGCCGGATCCATACGGGATCTCCATGGGACCGGGTCGTGGGGGGGGGCAAAATCCCGCGCGCGGCGCGGGGGCGGGGGAAAATCGCGGGTCAGGGGTGTCGAATTCGCCGTCGCCCCGCGCGATAACCGTTGGATTGATTATCGGGCGCGGCGCCCGGGGAAACCGTCACGCGAAACCCGGACGACTACTCCGCCGGCTTGTTTTCCACCGGCGCGGGAGGGGTCGTTTCGGACGGCGGGGCCGTTTCGGTCGCGGGTTTGGCATCCGCGTCCTTCATGGTCTCCGCCTCCTTCTCCCACTTCTCCTCCTCGCCGACCTGATCCAGTTTGTCCTTGTTCTCTTCCCACCACGTCTTCCACTTCTCGACGCCGCCCTTGCGGTTGGCCAACTTATCCTTGGAGTTGTAGCCGAGCGTCTCGAGTGTCAGGTAATACAGCCGGCCGATCGCCATGTCGCGGATGGTCTGTTCCTCGCGGTCGAGGAGTTCGATGAGGAAGGGGATTTCCTTTTTTTGGCACAATCGCGAGACGGCCACCCCGCAGAAGAGCTGGACGTTGTCGTTGTCCTCGACGGCGTCCTTCAGGTGCTCGCGGAGCGCGTCGAGGGCGGATTTGTCTTCAAGCCGGCCCAGTGCCTCCGCCGCCTTCCATCGCACGGCCGCGATGGCGTCGGTGTTGAGGCGTTCGATCAGGGGCGCCACGGCCGACGGGTCCTTGATCTGTCCCAAGGCATCCGCGGCATGGGCGCGCACCACGTCGTTCGTGGACTTCAGGGCCTCCAGGCACGGGGCCACGGCATCCTTCTTCGCCGCGACGAGGGCCACGATGGCGCTCGCACGCTCCTTTTTGGTCTCGGCCCCGAGGGCTTTGATGGAATCGTCCACGGCCGCACGCGCCAACGGCGCGAGGAGGACGGCCGCGGAAAGGGCGAGGACGGAGAGAAGGATTTTCATGGTAGGGGTATCATACCCTTCCGATCCGGGAAGGTCAAAAATTTTTTTGGCTTCGCGGGAGGTTTGGTGTAGGGTGAGGGGATGATACGGCCCCTGCGTCTCAAGTTTCTCGCGGCGATCCTGGGCGTGATGCTGGTCACGTTCCTGCTGCTGGCCGTGTTTCTGCTCACCCTCTATCTCCAGCCGGTCCTGGGGGCGCGTCTGCGGGGGCCTCTGGAGATGCTCACCATCATTCTCTGGATCATGGTTCTCGGGACCCTGGCGCTGGTGTTCATCGTGTACCTGCTGGTCCACCGGCTTGTCCTCCGGCCCATGCAGGCGCTTCTGGAGGGGAGCCGGCGCGTGGCCGCGGGGGACGTCAGCCGCCCCGTCCCCTTCGAGGAACGCGTGGACGAGATGGGGGAGTTGACGCGCGCCTTCAACGAGATGATGGCCGAGGTGCGCCGCTTCCGGGAGGATGCCGAGACCGAGGTGGCCGCCCACCGCAACCGGGCGGAGGCGGCGCAGAAGCACCTGATCGTCGCCGAACGCCTGGCGGCGCTGGGGACCCTGGCCGCGGGCGTGGCCCACGAGATCAACAATCCTCTGAGCGGAATGATGAACGCCGCCCGGCGTCTGCGGGATCTTCCGCCCGGCGACCCGAAGGCCGCGGAATACGTCGCGCTGATCGGGGAGGGGCTCGAGCGGATCGAGGGGACGGTGCGCCGGATGCTCCGGTTCTCCCGGCGGGACATCCAGCCCCAGCCGGTGGACCTTCGGGAGGTGGCGGCGGGGGCGGCGGGATTCCTCCGGCACCGGCTCGAGGCGCGCCGGGTGAGGTTCGAGTGCCGCATCCCGGAGGACCTGCGCGTCTTCGGCGACCCCCGTGAACTCGAACAGGTGTTTCTCAATCTGCTGGGCAACGCCGCCGACGCCGTGGCCGAGGGGGGGCGGGTGGAGGTGGAGGGGGAAATCGTTCCGCCGGGGCCGGGCCGCCGCTCCGCCCGGGTGATCGTCCGGGACGACGGCGCCGGAATGACCCCGGAAGCGCTCGAACACGCCTTCGATCCGTTTTTCACCACCAAGCCCGAGGGGAAGGGGACGGGGCTCGGATTGTCCATCGTCCATACCATCATCACGGAGCACGGGGGCACCGTGGCGCTCGAAAGTGAAGCGGGGAAAGGCACCACCGTGCGGATCGTTTTGCCGCTCGTGGAAGGGTGAATTTCACGACGGTGGGGTCGGAAAAGGGATATTTCAAAATCCCAGGATTGCCCGGGAAGGCATAACCCATGAATCCGAAGTATAAAGTTTTTCTACTGTTTGTGGTGTTCTGCCTCCTCCTGTCGTTCTGCGTGGCCGCCGCGCCGCCCGTTGAATGCGCTTGGAGCGGGGTGGATCGCATCGTGGCCGTGGGCGACGTACACGGGGATTATGATCAGTTGGTCAAGGTTCTGCGTCTCGCGGAGGTGATTGACGACAAGAATGTCTGGATCGGGGGCAAAACCCATTTGGTCCAGACCGGCGACGTTCTGGACCGCGGCCCGGACTCGAAGAAAGCCATGGACCTGCTCATGGAACTGGAAACGCAGGCGGCGGCCGCGGGCGGTTTTGTGCATGCCCTGATGGGCAACCACGAGGCCATGGTGCCGCTGGGGATGTTGCAGTATGTCCATCCCGGCGAATTCGAAGCTTTCGGCGGTCGGGAGGGGCTGTTGAAGGCGCTATCTCCCCAGGGGGATTACGGGAAATGGATCGCCGGCCATAATGTCGCGATCCGCATCAACGACATCCTTTTTCTGCACGGCGGCATGAGTCCCGAGTACGCCAAAAAACCGCTTCCGGAGTTGAACGACGCGGCGCGTCAGGAATTCCGGGAGGGCAAGGAGGTGAAGGACGGGATTCTCATGGGCCTGAACGGTCCGCTCTGGTGCCGCGATTACGCCGTGAAAGAGGAGGCGGCGCTGATCCCGGACCTGGATGCGGTTTTCAAGGCCTACAGCGTCAGCCGCATGGTGGTGGGCCATACCGTGTCCAAGTCCGGCATCCAGACCCGGTGCAACGGCCGAGTGGTCATGATTGACGTGGGCCTTTCCGCGACCTACGGCGGCCCGGCCCAGTGCCTGCTTGTCGAAAAGGGCGTGTTTTATGTCGTGGCGTCGAAGGTGAAGAAGGAACTGTTTCCTCAAACTCCGCCCGAGGCCAAGACTCCAAAAGCGGATTAGATTCTTGGTTGTAGAATCTTGTGAGAAATAGCAAGGAAATGGGATTTGCCAAGGGATCAAATCGCTTCCTGAGCGGCACGGAGGATGTCGTCCTTTATCCCCGGGATGCCTTGCCTGCTTTCGTGTTGATGCGTCTTCGAGGGATGGTGATGGAGAAGGTTCTCTCCGGTATGCGTCATGTGGGTTGGCGGGGTTTGGGAAGCGGTCTCGCGAAAACCGCCTTTCCTCCCACCAACGCCTTGAGATACGCGGGAATCCGCGATTCGAAGGTGAGCCGCCGGCCGTTGTGGGGGTGGTTGAAGGAAAGCGACCGGGCGTGAAGCGCCAGGCGCGCGGGCGCGCGCTCGGGTTTCCCGTACTTCGCATCGCCCACAATCGGATTCCCCATGCCGGCCAGGTGAACGCGAATTTGGTGCTTCCGTCCGGTCAGGAGATCCACTTCCAGGAGCGTACGCCCGTTTCCCTCCGCGAGCACGCGATAGGCCGTGCGGGACAATTTCCCCTTTGCCGGATCCGAAGTCGCATAAACCACGTGCGCCCGGTTCTCCGCCAGGCAACTCGAAATGACATCTTCGGTTTTTTTGCATTGGCCATGAACGACGGCCAGGTAAAGTTTTTTCGTTTGTTCCCAGTCCTTCTGCAACCGGAGCTTGGCCGGCTCGTTTTTCGCGAAGACGAGGACGCCGGAGGCCTCCCGATCCAGCCGATGAACGATGAACACGCGGTTCCGCGATTTGGACGCGCCCTTGCGGACGTAATCCGTGAGAATGAAATACGCCGTGCGCCGGTTCTCCGTCTCGGTCGCGATCGTGAGAAGCCCCGGCGGCTTGTCCACCACCAGGAGATCCCGGTCCTCGTAAAGGATCACGAGGCCTTGCGAAAGAAACTTGCCGCCGGGAACGGGATGGGAGGCCATGGTGACATTGTTAATGGACCACCCGCCTCACATGCACGTCAGACGGATGCCGGTCATGAGGATTTCCGACGGGCACCTGGCCTTGAGATTCACCTTGTCGGAAACTTTTCCGGCTTTGGCGAGTTCGAGGCGCGCGCGCTCCTCTTTCCCGTTCTTCTGGAAAATCCATTCGGCCTGGAGCTTGTCCCCGGAATCCAATTTTCCCGCTTCGAGCCAAATCGGGTTCGCGCCGGGCAGGAGCCGCGGCTGGAGGTGCATGTTGTGCTGGAAGCCCACCGAGATGCGGAGCGCCTGCACCGCGAACGTGAGCGGCGACGCGTGGCTCGAAAAATCCACCCGGAGCCAGAATTCCCGCAATCCCTGCACGCTCGGTTCGCCCGCGAGTCGCTGGGCCCGGCCGTTTCGCGCCACGCCGTAGTGCGGGGCGTTCGCCTTCAACTTCATCGGCCAGATCGTCCGCCCGCCGTCGGCGCTCAGGGACAATCCGAAGTAATCCCCTCCGGATCCGACGACGTCGTAATCCACCACGACGCGCGAGACGAGATAGGGAAGTTTGAAATGATACCAGACCTCGGCGAAGTCGTGCCGGCCCGCCAATTTCAAGATGCCGTTTTCAAATTTCGCGTTGTGCGATTCCTCCACGACGGTCTTTCCGTGTTTGAGCGGCGTCCAGCGGAGCGCCCCCGCGCCGTGCCAGCGGACGGGGCGGCCTTCGTTCAGACCATCCGTATTCTCGGTGGGCCAGAGGTAATTTTTCCAGTAGGGCATGTGTTTGGGTTGCGCCACAAAGCCCCCGCGGTTGAGTTCCGCGATGTCGCAATGACTGCTGACGGGATTCCCGTCGCCCGTCTTTTCGAAGAGCGCCTCGCCGGAAACTTCCGGCATAAAATTAAACGCGACCTCCATGCCCTTTTGCAATTCCCACGCGTTTACGTCGTTCCGCATGGGTTGTTCGATGAACACCTGATCCTCCAGGCGGTGCCGGTGGCCGATGCCGGAGCGCTCCGGATGATGGCCCAGCGGAACCGGATGTCCCGGAAGCGGATCCTGCACGAGGCGCGGATTCGCGGCGAGCTCTTCGCAACTGGCGACTTCGCCGCGTTCGTTCAGGAAAAACCAGCCGATGAACGGATCGAACGCGTGCCACTGCCCGCGGCCGTCGTCTCCCGTGTACCACACCTCGTAAAACGTGTGCCCGTTGTTGTGCGCCACCACGCGGCGGGCCTTGAGCCCCGCGGCGCACAGGCATTCCGTCGCGATCCAACCCCAGAAGGTGCATTCCCCATGCCCCCAGCTCGCCAGGAGAACAAGCGGCTCGTAGCACCGCGAGTAGCCCCCCGCGCCATTCGGAAGCTGGAGGTTCGCGCCGCGCATCAGGCACCGCGTGAGCCAGTCGTAAAACGCGAGCGCTTTCCGTTTGTCGGTTTTCGCACGGGCAAGGCGGAACACGTCGCGGGCAAAATCGCCGCAGGACTTGTTGCCCGGCCAGCGTTCGTTTCCCAGCCAGATATTTTTCGCGGACATGAACCCTCCTCCATTTCCCGGAGTCGCTCCACTTCAAGAATTCGTGAATGTTTAACGTCCGAACAGGAATTTTAACAAAGCGAGCGGGGATTTGAAACGATATTTGCTATAATGCCCCAATGCGTCTCGTGACGTTCGACATCCGCGGCCGGCGATCCATCGGTGTGGAAATCGGGGCGGAGGTTCTCGACCTGGGCGCGGCGGTGGCGGCCTGGCGGGGGGCGGAGGATCTGTTTCCGGTCGTCCGGGGCGGATTGAAGGCGCTGGCGGCCGTCCGCGCGGCGCTCCGGCGCCCCCGGCGGGGCTGGTTCCGGCCGGCGTCGGCCGTTCGATTGCGCGCGCCGCTTTACCGTCCCGGGAAGATCATTTGCATTGGGTTGAACTACCGCGACCACTGCGTGGAAAACGACGTCCCGGCGCCGAAATCCCCCGTGATTTTTGCGAAATTTTCGAACGCGATTGTCGGTCCGGGCGACGCCATTCTCCGTCCGGCCATCACCAAAAAACTGGATTACGAGGCGGAACTGGCCGTCGTCCTCGGACGGGGCGGGCGGCGCATCCCGGAGACCCGCGCCCTTTCTTATGTGTTCGGGTACACGGCGGCGAATGACGTCTCGGCGCGGGACCTCCAGTTCGGGGACGGGCAATGGGTGCGCGGAAAGTCCTGCGACACGTTCGCGCCGATGGGGCCGGCGCTCGTGACGGCGGACGAGATTCCCGATCCCCAGGTCATTCCTTTGAAGGCGTTCGTGAACGGCCGCATCCGCCAGGATTCCACGACGGCGAACATGATTTTCGGCGTCGCGTCGCTGGTGGCGTTCATTTCCCGCGGGATGACCCTGGCGGCCGGGGACGTTATTTTAACGGGAACCCCCGCCGGCGTGGGGGTGTTCCGGAAGCCCCCCGTTTTTTTAAAGGCCGGGGATGTGGTGCGGATCGAGGCGGGGGGGATCGGGGTGCTGGAGAACAGGGTGGTGGGTGGAAAATAACCAAACAATCCCCAATCACCAAGATCCAGAAGGGCGAATGGGTTTTCGGCGGGGCATTTGAGGTTTATCGGGAATGAACATTTCCATGTGCACGAGTAAAATTGCAGTCGATCGATTCCTCTTGTTGCGGGGCGTCGGCTTGCTTGGAGGGATGGTGTTGTCTGTCGCGGCCTCCGGGACATACGCGGCACCATCCAAGGATCATCCCGAACCGGTTGTCAGCATTGTTTCTCCCGCCGATACCACCGCCACCCACGCCGCTTCGATTCCAATCACGGTTCACTTCCGTGCCAAAACTGAAACGCATGGGAAGAAGATGGATCCAATCGGTCATGTGAAAACGGTCATCCTCATGGCGGACGGCGTCGAAGCAGGACGGTATGCGCCGTCGGCGCAGGTGGAGGAAGGGGATTGTTCCTTTACGCTGGCGCTGTCCGGGTATCCGGTATTGCGTTGAATCCCGGAGTCAGCCGATGGGGGCGCCGTGGGTGGAAGATAGCGGAGAGGAGACGCCGGCCGCGGCATTGATTGGCGGGCCGTTTGATCGCACAGCGCAGGTCGATTTGTATGACATGTTTGGAAAATTGCATCCGGGGCATAGCGGGCAGTTTCGAAGTGTGATGGCGAAGCGGTTATCATATTGGAAGAAATTGATGGAGTCCTTTAGTTTCAGGTCGGTACTATGAAAATTTTAGGGTTGATAGTTATAGGATTGATACTAGTTGTTTTGCTGGTCGGCTATTGTCTCTGGCCACTCCATGACGGTTCGGGATCCGCGCCGGACAATGTGTTGGCAACTCGTCCAAGTACCGAAAGGGCGATAACTTCTCCGGAAACGAATCCGGCTCATCCCGGCACGGTTGTTTCACCGAAACCGCCGGGAAAGACGCCTCCGTCGTCGGGAATTCCCAGTCAAGAGGATCGGATCGCGAAAGATTGGAAGATGAGGGAGGAAACGGCGGATCGTGCGAACGTGCCGATTGCTTTTTACGGAAAAGTGGTGGATCAGAATGGGGAGGTTGTGAAAGGTGTTACGGTAAAGATGCACATACGCACGGAAACGGCATTGGGCCCCCCCGGAGGGAAGAATTTATCGGCAACGACGGATGCGGAGGGAATGTTCAAGGTATCCGATGAACGTGGGAAGGTTTTGTTTGTGGAGTCGTTTGAAAAGAAAGGGTACCAACCTCCGAAGAATGAACGTGCGTTTGACTACTTTGGTGTGTCTGGCCCTCGGAAAGGGCGCAGTCCGGACAATCCGGTTGTCTTTCGTCTATGGAAGATGCGGGGGGCGGAGTATTTGATGAAAGGGAGGTATGGGAAGTCAATTGATTATGGCGAGTTGACGTTGATTGACTTGACAACGTGTAAAAAGGTAAAGGACGGTGGGGATATTCAAATTGTGATTGATCGAACTCCTCGGGAGATGTCCTCGGGAGACAGAAGTCATTATGATTGGGGATTTTCCATCGAGGTGATCAATGGGGGAGGGTTATTGGAAGGAACTGATGAGTTTATGAATGACGCACCTGCGGATGGATATGCTCAAAAAATTATTTATGAAGTCAAGAAAGATGACCCGGATTGGGATAAAAAGTGCCAAGTTCATCGGCAGTACTATGTGAAATTTAGAAACGGTAGTTTGTATGGGAAAATCTCGTTGAGATGGTCTCCGTACGGATCGGGTTTTGGAGGGGGGGATATGGAGGTTTGGATCAACCCCTCCGGTTCCCGGAATCTGGAGTACGACCCGGCGGTGCAGGAGGCGCACGAAAGGGTGATGAGGAAAGGAGAGTAGTATGAGCAAAGTCTTCGCCATCGCCCGGGTCGTCCGTCAGGAGGCCATGCGGGAGGGCGTGTTCTACGCCGTCCTCGTGGTGTTCACCTTTCTCACGGCGGCGTCCCCGTTCTACGCGTTTTTCGCGTTCCATGACACCGTCAAGCTCGTGCGGGACATGGGGCTGGCGTCGGTGACGATGGCGGGGCTCATCATCATGCTGTTCACGGCATCCGGCGGCATCGCGGAGGATCTCGAACGGCGGACCGCGCTGCTCCTGCTGGCCAAGCCCGTCTCCCGCCCCGCGTTCGTCTGGGGGCGATACCTCGGCATCCTCCAGGCCGTGGTGGTGCCGATGGTGTGGCTCACCGCGGTGCTCATTCTGGTGCTTCTCTTCGGCCGGTTCGAAGGGGTCAGGGATTCCTGGCGGGAACTGGCGGAGGGGGAGATCTTGAAGGGCGGCCTTCTCGCCTTCGTCGAGGTGGCGGTTCTGGCGGCGGCGGCGGTCCTCTTCTCCACGTTCGCCTCGTCGGCGGTGACGTTCCTCCTCACGACGGCGGTCTTCGCGTTCGGACACCTGTCCGCCTACGCCACCCGGCATCTGGCCGGTCGGGAGGGGATTCCCGCCGGTCTCGGGCGTCTCGTGTTCGCCGTGCTGCCGGATCTCGAGCACTTCAGCGCCGCCCCCCGTGTCGGGGCGGGGATGCCGGTCCCGGGCGAGGAGGTGGCGCTCGCGGCGCTCTACGGGGCGCTCTTCGCGGGCGGCCTGCTGATTTTGGCCGGGCTCCTTTTCGAACGGCGGGAGATCGGATGAAATACGGCCTCCTCGGCGACATCCACGGGAATCTGGAGGCTCTCGATGCGGTTCTTGCCGCTCTCGCGCGGCGTGGCGTGGGGGCCTGGATCTGCGTCGGGGACATCGTGGGATACGGGGCCGACCCGCACCTGTGCATCGAACGGGTCCGGGCGCTTCCGAACCTCCTGGCCGTGGCGGGCAATCACGACTGGGCGGTCATCGGCCGGATCCAGTTGTTCCAGTTCAACCCGACGGCCCACGCGGCGCTCCTTTGGACGCGGGAGCGCCTGCCGGCGGAGGATCGCGAGTTCCTCGCCCGCCTGCCGCTCGTGGTCGAGACGGACCGCCTCACGGTCGTCCACGGATCGCTCGACGAGCCGGCCCTCTTCGAATACATCCAGACCCCCGCCCAGGCCCTTCGGACCATGCGGCGCCTGCACACCCCGGTGGGGTTCCTGGGACACTCCCACGTGTCGGGGTTCTTCCGGTTCGACGGCCGGCGGATCGACATCCTTTCCGGCGACGCGGAACGGGTGGACCCCGCGGCCCGGCTCCTGGTCAACATCGGGAGCGTCGGCCAGCCCCGCGACGACGATGCGCGCGCCTCCTTCGGCGTTTACGACGACGCCTCTGGACTCGTGGAACTTTTCCGGGAACCCTATGACATCGCGATGGCCGCCCGGAAGATCCAGGAGGCGGGTCTGCCGCCGCTCCTGGCCGAGCGGCTGGGCTTCGGGCGGTGACGTCCCTTCGGATCCGTGAAATAATAGAGGAAGGGATGTCGGAGGGGATTGTCGTATGATGCGATCGCGCGCCATCGCCGCGGCGATGCTTCTCGCCGCCCTTCCCGCGCCGTTCCTTTCCGCCGGGGAATCGCCCCCGGAGAATCCCCCGCGCGTCATCGCGGCGGGGCCGAATCCCGTCGGCCGGTGCGAGATCTTCGAGGTGCGGATTCTCGTGGAGGGGCTCCGGCGCCCGTTCGAGGACGGACGGATCGCGGCCGTGTTCATGGATTCGGAAGGGCGCAGCACCACCGTCCGCGGGTTTTACGCGCGGGATTTCGACCGGCGGGATGAGGGCGGGGCGGAAGCGCTCGCGCCGCGCGGCGTGCCGTACCACGCCGTCCGGTTCGCCCCGCGCCGGATCGGGACCCATCGGTACCGGGTGGATCTGGAGCGGGACGGCGAGATCGTGACGGTCGCCGACGGGCGTTTCGAGGCCGTGCCTTCCGGGAAAGCGGGATTCATCCGCGTCCACCGGGACGACCCCCGGTTTTTCCAGTACGAGACGGGGGGATTTTTTCTCCCCCTCGGCCGGAATGTGGCCTGGGCGACGGCCAGGGGACGGACGTTCGATTTCGACCGGTCCTTCGGGAAATTGGCCGCCGGCGGCGGAAATTGCGCCCGTGTGTGGATGCCCTCCTGGGATATGGCGATTGAGAACGAACGCCTGGGGGAGTACGACCTCGCGAACGCCTGGCGTCTGGATCATGTCTTCGCGGAGGCGGAACGCCGGGGCGTCGCGGTCATCCTCGTGGTGGACAACTTCTGGGACCTCGCGGTGGACCCCCGGGGGCCCTATCGGGCGGAAAACGGCGGCCCCTGCGCGACCCCTTCCGATTACTTCACATCGGCCGTCGCGCGGGCCTTCACCCGCCGGCGGATCGATTATCTCACGGCGCGGTACGGGGCGCGGACGGGGTTGTTCGCCTGGGAACTGATGAACGAGGCGGATCTGGCGCTGACCCCGGAGGAACGCGCGAATCCCCGGATGGCGCGGGCTCTGGCGGATTGGACGCGGGCCATGGCCGGATGGCTCAAATCCCGCGATCCCGGGGGGCATCCCGTGACGACGAGTCTCGGGCCGGGGGTGGCGGGGGATGACATCTGGTCCCTGCCGGAGATGGATTTCGTCTCGGTCCACGCCTACCTTCCGGCGCCGCCGGGCAAACCCGCTTCGCACGAGCAGGACGAGGCGTCGTTTGTGGAACACGCGCTCGGCATCGTCGGAGGCGCCGGCAAGCCGCGGCTCCTGGCGGAGTACGGCTACAGCGGGTCGGGGAGTACAAGTCTTCTGAACGCGAAGGACCCGGAGGGGATTCATCTTCACAACGCCCTCTGGGCCACGGCGCTTTCCGGCGCGGCCGGCGCGGCCATGCCCTGGTGGTGGGATTCGTACATCGAGCCGAACGGCCTCGACCGGCTCCTCGCGCCGCTGGCGCGGTTTCTCGCCGGGGAGGATTTCGCCCGGGACGGCCTGCGGCCGGTCCGGAACGATTCGGCCGAGCGTGTCCGCGTCCTCGGTCTGCAGGGCGCGCGCCGGGGGCTCTACGGACTGTTCGACCGCGAGGCGGCCTGGCATCCCCGGATTGTCGGGGGGAATCCGCCGGTCCCCGTGCGCGGGCTCGACGTCGAAATCCCCGGCCTTGAAAACGGCGACTGGATGGTAGAATGGTGGAATCCCGCCACGGGGGAGGCGACCGGGCGGGGCGTGGCGGCCGCGACGAAGGGCGTCCTGACGCTGGCGGCGCCGGAGTTCACGGGGGACATCGCGGTCAAGGTGGAATGGCGGGGACCGGGGGCCGTGAGACCGTGACTTGTGGATCGTGAAACGGTATCGGACGGTAATCGGAGGGGCCCGCATCATGAAACCCATCGCGTACCTCAACGGGAAATTCCTGCCTCTGGCGCGGGCCGAGGTGTCCATTCTCGACCGCGGATTCCTCTTCGGGGACGGCATCTACGAGGTGGTCGCGGTCCACGGCGGGCGGATTTTCGCCATCGAGGCGCACGTCCGCCGCTTTTTCAAGAGCGCCCGGGGCATACAGCTTCCCGTTCCCGTGACGCGGGACGGGTTGCGCCGGGTGCTGGCGGGGATCGTCCGGCGGAACCACCTGCGCGAGGGCGGCGTTTACCTCGAACTCACACGCGGGGTCGCGCCCCGGACCCACGCCTTCCCGCGGGAGGTCCGGCCGACGCTCGCGGGGTTCCCCGTTCCCGAGCCGGCCGGATTCGCGGACCTTCGCATGCGCGGGAGGCGGGTCATCACCGTCCGGGACATCCGCTGGGCCCGGTGCGACGTGAAGAACGTCTCCCTCCTGGCGAACGTCCTGGCCAAGGAGGAGGCCCACCGGCGCGGGGCGGATGAGGCGGTGTTCACCGACGGGAAACTCGTCTTCGAGGGCTCGTCGAGCAATATTTTCGCCGTCCTGGCCCGCGGCGGCCGGCCGCGGGTGGTGACGCCGCCGCTCGGCGCGAAAATCCTGCCGGGGGTGACCCGGGGCCGCGTCCTTGCGATCCTTCGGAAACACGGCATCCCCGCGGTCGAACGGCCGCTCGGCTACCGGGAGATGCTTGCCGCGAAGGAGGTTTTTCTCACGGGAACGCTCATCCGGGTCATGCCCATTCTCCGGGTGGACGGCCGGCGGATCGGCACGGGCCGTCCCGGACCGATCACCGGATGGGTGGCCGGGGCCTACGCGGCCGGGATGCGTCGCGCCACCCGCGGCGCCGGATCCTCCCTGTATGCTTGACGCTTTCGCGCCCGACGGATAGGATGAATCCATGTCGCTCCCGGAACCCAGGACGAAGGCGCACGATTTTGAACTCGAAGGCGCGGACGGCCGGACCTATGAACTTGCCACGGCCCTCGCCAAGGGGCCCGTGCTGATCGTGTTTTTCGAGACGGAGTGTCCCACCTGCGGGATGGTGATGCCCCTCATGGAGAAGTTCCGGCAGGGGTACGCCATGAAAACGGGGCATTTCACGGTATGGGGGATTTCCCGGGAAGTCCATGCCGAGGTCCAGAAATTCGTGAAGTCGAAGGGATTCAAGTTTCCGGTTCTCCTCGATCCGCCCCGGAAACAGCCGACATTCAAGGGATACGGCGTGGAGCGGCTCCCGGCGATCGTTCTGGTGGATACCGACGGCACGGTTCTGGCAGCGCTCGACGCGTGGGATCGCCAGAAGATGAACGAATTCTCCCGGAAGGTGGCGGGGCTTCTCGCGGTGCCCTATCTGGAAATCTCCAACGCCTCCGACGGCCGGCCCGAGCAGATGTGGACGCCGGACGAGGAGGAGGAGGAAGAACCGGCGGAGGAAGAAGACGAGGACGAGGACGAGGAAGAAGCCGAGGATGAGGACGAAGTTGACGAGGACGACGAAGAAGAGGAAGAGGAGGAAGAAGATGGCGAGGACGAAAACGACAGGCCGAAAAGGTAGCGACACGTCACTGGAAATTACCATATTCGGATTTATAGTAATTTAACGCGGTCAGTTTTGCCTCGTTCACATCGTTAAACAAGTGGTGATCGAAATCATCATTGCAGACATATTTCCATCCATCGCCATGGCGAAATACGGTGATATGTGCTTTGGGCAAATTGACAAAGTAATTCCCCTTTTTTGATTTCTCCCAGACAATAGTTGTTTCCGGCAATGTATTTTTTTTCGGTTCATCAATTTCAATCCCTGGTCGGTTATCTTTTGATGTATTAGGAGGTGTTGAATTCTCATTGGAGTTTCGTTTGCTTACGTTCAGAGCCACAAGAAAAGACGTTATTCCTGCGCCACGCAGGTTTTGATCGATCATCCTTCGCTTTATACTTTCTCTGATCGTTTCGCGAACGGCTTCAACGGCCTGCGATTCAGATATCTGAAACCATTCGCCATGCAAATGCTTGTGACTAAAAGTATTGAGTAGGTGATGTGTTGTGCGTTCAATAAATCCGGCATCCGATCGATTGAGAAACCAAAACGCCTTAACGAACTTAAGGGGATTAGGATGACCGGTCTGCAATTGATCTAATCGATTTGCTGGATCATCTGATATGCCGATCTTTACGCCAAGTTTTGATCCGATAACATAGACAGCAACAGCATCTTTTCCGGTTTTTGGCGGTTGGCGATTTTCGATGTCCGCAAGGTACTCGAGCGTGCGACGTTCTTCTTTAAGTTCTTCTTCCTTTTTTATTCTGGCGAGTTCGTTTTTAGACCACTCCGATTCGTTAATGAATGTGATTGCTCGGAGGCCGCCATGTCCTTGAGAGCAATTCAAAACATTGAAATTGTTTGCAATATGCGTTGCGACCACCTTCTTCTCGGATTCGTTTAGCGTTTTATTGACAACGAAAAAAGAATCATGCGAAAATTCCACAGTATCCCAAGACGTATTGAAGTTTGAACTTGCTTGTTTTTTTGCGTCAAGCGAACTGCGAAAACTATACGGTCGATTTTGGGAGTCCCCCCATAATGTCAACTTCAGGCCCCAGAATGCATTCACATTCTCCCGCTCTTGTTTCCTCTGCTCTTTTAGACGTTTTTCTTTCTCGACTTTTTCTCGCATGGAAGTGATTATCAAGATTAGCCCCAAACCTCCGAATATGCATATGGGTACCCATGCACTTCCGCCACTATTCCGACTATATGCTAAAAACAGCATGTCGGAAATATAGAAGGAGTACATTGTCACGCGCTCACCCAATATTGCCAGGATCTAAATTCCCTTGTGGCCGGATTGATTCATGTGCGGCGTTGCATAATCACACCTATTACAATAACACACCCTTTCCGTCGCTTCCAATAGCATTCAACGCAGGTCATGGGACAAGGTCTTTCCGTGACATCTTCGTATACGGGGTGGCGGGGTTCGGGAGGCGGTCTCGCGGGACGCGTGTCGCCGACCTCCTGTCGGCTCCGCGCTCGGAGATGACGCCCCCTCCCGACCTCCTGTCTCCGGGGCGTCATCTACGCCCGCTCACCCGCCTCCCTCGTCCCGCCGTTGCCATAACGTGTTTCCGCCGGTCAAGGAAGGTGGGGGGGTGAGAAACGGGACCCCACCCCCTCCATCCGCCAATGTTGGGTGGCGGACGGAGCCTTCCCCTCCCCGCAATGTATTCGTTGAAGCCGATGGAGTTCGGGAATGCGGGGAGGGGACATGTGCATTCCCGGAGATGATGGGGTCAGGTTTTCCCATGACAGTTTCGTATGCGGGGAAGGAGGGGAGGCATACTGGCCCCCTGAAGGAGCGAGACACCCGATAGGGTGGTAGAATGGCCCCGGCGGGAAACGGAGGGAGGGCAAAGCCCGACCGGAGTTGCCCGCCGGGGCCGCAGGCAGCCCAAACAGGCTGGCCGAAAGGGGGGG
>JAZDJP010000121.1:0-6098 GCA_043803805.1 Planctomycetota bacterium | reverse complement strand
TCCTTCCGATCCACGCCGTAATGCCGGGCGACGATTCGCGAAACGACCTTCTCCCAGAAATCCGGATGGGTCTCCACGTCCGGGTCCGGAAGAGGGAACGGCAAGAACTGCCAGCGCGGCCGGAGATAAACGTGGTACCAGATGCCCTCCGAGGGTTTCCGCGGCGGCGGGAACGCACGCCGGAACACCAGCGAAAAGCCGCGGCTTCCCGTGGGCGTCTCCCGCATCAATTTTCGAACGCGATCCTCCAGACGAATCATATCCACCTCGTTAACAAGGCCATGGCGAGGCTCCTTGTATCTTGCTGACGTCCTCCCGTTTCTCACGAACAAGAATCTTTACGGAATTGCCGCACCATGCCCATATCACCTGATCAAACTCCCGGACGCCTTCCACCGCAAGGGCAAACCACGTTCGTGACGCGTCATCGAAACCGGACGTCAATGATTTCTCCAGGCGGCGGACACGCACAATCATCTCATCCACGGTCTCCGGCAATTCCGGGAGGCAGATCAGCCTCCGGCGAAGTTGCACGTCAACAAAGGTTCCCTCCGGGAAAAGATCCGGCGCCACGCGGCCGACAAATCGCGTGAACGCGGGCCATCCGGCGGTTGCGACGGGCAGGGTAGCCGGTTTCAAACGAAGGATGATCTCCGGACGGTCGCCATACAACTTCGGCGGCGTATTCGGATGCCCCTCGCAGACACTGGAGATCTCAAACATGTGGAGCGCGTTCAGTGTTTCGAGCCACGCATCCTCCAGATTCTTGTCCACGCACCGTCCGCGCCATTCGCGCTCGTAATCGTGGAGTGGCCGGTCTCCGCTTCCCGCGTTTGGCATCGTATCCCTCGGATATGTCCCTTGCCTCTTTTGTTCCTTGCACCTTCCCGGCTATTCCTTTTCCAACACCCCGCCGCTCCAGTTGTCCGCGTACTGGATGAGCCGCGTCAGGGACATTTCCCGGTGGGCCACGGAATGATTTTCCTCGATGTACTGACCGTCGTGATAGCGTATGGCCTGGGCCTCTTCCACCGTCAATTCGATGTGCGGGGTGATGAGGAACAAACTCCGGGTGGCGAGATCCATGTGGGGGCATTCTGGGTTGATGACGTACCGGATGCCGCGGTTCCGGACCTGCCATTTGTCCGGGTTCGGCAGGTAATATGCCATGCCGGGGTAGCCGACCTTGCCCGCGTCGTGAAACAACCCCGTGATGATGCAACTCTCCATGGAAATGTCCGGGCACAGGGTGCGCCGCATTTTCAGCAGCGTTTCGGCCACGTTCACGGAATGCCGGAGAAGCCCCCCGTCCTCGGCGAGATGGAAGCGGGTGGACGCAGGACTTGTCAGCCAGTTCGTCCGTTCCCGCAATAAATGGTCAAACGCCGCCACCGATGCGGCGCGGACGCGCACCAGGCCGAGCAGGGCCTCGTAGGTTTCGAGCACCGAATGCAGATCCCGGCGGGACACCTGCCAGAGGATGTCATCCCAGTTCCGGTTGAACGCAATCGCCCGGTCGTCCACGTAGAAATCCGCGAGCGGCTTGTCGCTCGCCCAGGGAGCGTTGGAATCAGCATTGATCTCATCGAAACAGATGTGATTGTCCCGCAGGTGACGCACCAAGGCGGCGATGTGTTCGGGGGTGTTCGGCCGGGCGGTATGGATGATGATTTTGTACCCGAGCGCCTTGAATTTCGCCGTGGCCTCCGCCGTTCCCGCCAGAATCGTCCCGAATTCGTTGATATCCCGGGTGAATTCCGCGATCACCCCGTCGAAATCAATGCAGATGGTGTTGGACCGGTAGGTGGCGTCCGGTTTCATCCCTCTTGTCGTCGTCTCGTCCATGGTCACGCTCATGATTCTCCTCCTCTTCTGCCTTATTAATACGATTGGAGGTCGGACAAATAATGTCCGTGGCGGAATTATTTTGAATTTTTGGATGGGCGTTGCCTTCCCTTCTCAACAGATGTAAAGTGCGGTGTTGATAGTCTGCTCCGACGAACAGATTCGATATGATTGCAGGAACGCAGCGAGGCATCACAGCCCGAGAGGTTTTAACTCTGCTACTACGAGGGAAAAGTGTCAGAAACTAACGATTTTCTGGTCACAGCCATCAAAGGTCATTACACTCTCGAAGATGAAGATCGACTTACTCAAGTGTTTGTGGCATGTTTCAATCATAGCACCCTATTCCGCAAGATCGCTCTGCGCTTTTTCCGTTTTCCAAAAGTTTCAGGGGCGATGGCGGCAACTCAGATAAGCTCCCACGACAAAAAGGGCAGGTTGGACATTTCCATCTTCGACCATGAGGGCCACGAACTTGGCGTCATTGAAAATAAAATTGATTCAGTACTCACCGGGCGGCAACTCAAGAAATACAAAAAAGCCGGCCACAAAACGATTGTGGCCATCACTAGAAAATATCCCGAAATCGATGAGAATCTTGGCCGGTTTCATATCTATCGATGGTCAGAGTTTTACTCGGTGCTGGAAGATACGCGAGATGGATGGACTTCATCGGATCGCCTTTTGATTGGCGCATTCCTCCAATATCTAAAGGAGATTGAAATGACGGGTTTACAGGAAATAACCAGAAACGATCTCATTGATGCCGGCAAGGCGATTTCATTCCTTGCCAAACCATCAAAAGCCTATGCCTCCAGAAGTTTGCTTATCAACAACCCGTTTTTTGTTTTTAATGAACTTACCCAATATTTCCAACGTGTTTACGCAGACGCCAATAAAGATCCACTCTTAAGAAAACGGATCGGAAAGAATTTCAGATTCAATCCGTATTTAGACATGAATGAAGGAACAGGCAAGCAGGAGGGATTGTACGTGCATCCTGCTGTATGCTTCAGTTTCTACACTCCATGGGGAGGTAGATCAATAAAAATTGCCGCCGTTGGTTTATACTATCTAATTCATCCAACCGATAATCGATCAAGGGGTTTCTATGTTTGGCGGCGCTACAAAGTTTCAGATCGTTATGTGGAAAAGAGAATAGACAAACTGATTTTTAGTGGAAACGTCCTTTCTGCAGAGAAGCTATCCGATACCGCTATCAAAAGATGGAAAATCTGGTTGAAATAGAACACGGCCATGGCACGAGAGTCTATCATTGAGCAAACATCCCATGTGGAATACTTTGTTACGACAATAGCCTACGTCTCCTTCACAAACCTCATCCGATCCCGCTCGTTCCAGAGCGTCCAGTTCCGCGCCTGCCGGCAGGTTCTCATCCGCGGGGGGACCCGCAACACGTAAAATAATCCCGTCGAAGGGCATTTCACCTTGAGAAACACGATTGGATCGAAGCCGCTATGCCATACGCCCAGAAGTTCCATGTCCCCGTCCACATGGATGGGTTGCCCCTGGGAATGAGCGATCCGGTCGTGCCCGATCCCTTCGATAAGTAGGCGTCGTAGCGTCTGGTTTTTCTCGTCGAAAATCCACTCCGGGCGCCATTGCTCGGACCTCACCCGACCCCACTCCGTCGGGATGGGAACGCCGTGCCAGGCATAGGCGCCCCAACCGTCCGGGTATTGCACGGCCGGCATCCCGTCCGCGTGAAGGCGCCCTTGGGCGTCCCGCCGGATGGCGTTATGACGCTCGGAAATCCAGCAGGTGTCCGTGCCGGGAATCCACCATCCCGCCGATTCAGCTGTCTTGACGAGGCCTTCAACCGGTTCGGTCTCCTCGACAAGTTCAAACACCTTCCGGGAGAACGTGTAAAACCACAGCCATCCCATGTCATGCTGGCCCCGCCAGCAGGCGGAATCCACCTGGTCCCCGGTCCAACCGCGGGAAATCCGGTCGGCCGTCTCGGGCGGATAGCCGGGCATTCTCGCCCGGTCAAAGTCCTGGATCATCAGGCCCGCGACCGGATCCACCACCGGGTTCACCTTCTGCTGGAGTGCTCTCTCGATCACCCCCTGAAGATGTTCACACAGTTTCCGATCAATCTTCTGACCCAGGTCGAAGGCCGTCCGGATGAGAAGGCGGCGTTGTGCAAATCGCAATGCGACCGGAAACGGCCGAATCTCGGCTGGGAAGAGATCCCGGACAAGCGCCAGCATTTCCCCCGGCGACCGGCACCAGACGATCTCCGCGGGGGGCGGCAGGCCCGCCTGTTGGTAGGTCTCGATTACCCCTTCCTCGGCCCGTTTCCGGTCCGCCGGCGCCGTGGAAAGGGCCGTGCGGGCATATTCCTCGAGAAGCCCGGGAATTTGAGCGTCGAAGTCGTCCGGCAACCGGTTAATCACGGACGATCCGGTCCCGTTCGGGATCGTATTCCCGCTGGATCTTCACCTCGAAAAGGCCCGGCGGGAGGGTGACGGGGCCGTGCTCCTCGTGGACGAGGATGGATTCCTCCCGCACATCGAGGAACCGCCGGCCCCCGGCGGCCTCAAGTAGTGCCGCGCCATCCCCGGCCACCCGGTGGGAATGACCCGTCACCTCCCCTTCCGCGAGCACCAGGTGTTTCAATCGCTTGGCATCTTCGGGCCTCTTCGTTACCCGAATGAGAATCACATCTCCCTGGCGGTATGCCTTCATGACGCCTCCTTGGGCTGATCGCCCGAAAATAGCATCATCCGCCGTCAGATCGGACAAATACAGTCCGACAGGATGATTGATTTCGATTCCGGAAGGGACTATACTCCGGGTGCTTGGACAATTCGTGTCCGAGTCAAATTTGCTTCTTATTCCGGGAGGGATCATGGCCAAGTTCAAGCCCCAGCACCGGCGGTTCGCGTTCATTGACCGGAAGATCCGGGAGGGGATGAAGCGCGGGGTCTATGCCAACTGCTCGTCCCTCGCCCGGGAATGGGAGACGAGCACCAAGACCATCCAACGCGACATCGAGCACCTCCGCGACCAGATGGACATCCCCCTCGCCTACGACGCCAACCGGCGGGGCTATTTCTACACGGAGAAGAATTACAAACTCCCGGCCATCCCGATGAGCGAAAGCGACCTCTTCGCCGTCTGCATCGCCGAGAAGGCCCTGAAACAATACGAGAACACCCCGCTCCACGGCCGGTTGGAACGGGTGTTCCGGAAAATCGAGGAGTCTCTTCCCCAGAAGACGACCACCGTGCGGCCCGCTTGGGTGGATACCCGATTTTCCTTCTTTCACGAGCCGCCCCGACGGCTGGATCCCAAGATCTGGGAGATCGTGGCGGAGGCGGTGCGGGAATGCAACACGCTCACGTTTGATTACCACGCCCCCGGCCGGGAGTTGGAACCCGCCCGGCAGGTGGATCCCTATCATCTCGTTCACTTCCGCGGGGACTGGTACATTCTGGGGAAATGCCACAAGGCGGGGGAACTTCGCACGTTCGCCCTTTCCCGCATCCGAAAGGCGACGCCTGGGAAGGGTTTTGATCTGCCGGCGGATTTCAACGCGGAGAAAGTCCTCGGCACCCACTTCGGGATCATGTGGGGCAAGGAGGAATTTACGGTGAAGGTGCGCTTCACCGCCGACCAGGCCCCCTACGTCGCCGAGCGCGACTGGCATCCCTCCCAAAAAATCGAGGAGAATCCTGACGGCAGCATCCTTTTCACCGTCAAGGTCAACCACCTCGCCGAGATCAAATTCTGGATTTTGTCATGGGGCAAGGCGGCGAAGGTGATCGAGCCGAAGGAATTGGCGGACGAAATCAGAAAAGAAGTCGATGCCATGAACGACACGTATCACTAGATCCGAGAGCGAACAATGAGCACCATACTGATTCCCATTGAATTTAATATCGCACTTGGATCAAATGGCAAATTGCGCAAGGTAGAACCCGAATTATTGACCATTCATTAGTTAAGTAATATCGTTCGAGAAGCCGATAATATGAAACATGAGACCAAACGGGACAGCCCAAGAATTGGAGCGACGCCGCTACCGGGCGATGGCGTTGCTGGAGTCGGGACGCGGTGTATCCGAGGTGGCGCGGATGATCGGAGTAACCCCTGGAGCCGTATCTCAGTGGAAGAAACGTTGCCAAGCGGATGGCTTGGCAGGGGTGGCCGCCAAACGTCATCCTGGCCCACGGCCGAAATTGAAACCCCATCAGATTTCAGCGTTGGAACGCGCGCTTCTGAAG
>JAZDJP010000120.1:0-16909 GCA_043803805.1 Planctomycetota bacterium | reverse complement strand
GGGCGCGCCGCACCCCGGGCAACGGGAACGCGGCGTGACGACGGACTCCTCCCGGGGCATCCGCCAGATGCAGACATTCGCGAAACTCCCGGCCATCGTCCCGTAAAGAAACGCGACGAATGGGAGAAACCGCATCAACTGTTCCGCCACCGGGTCAACCGGCGGCATATCGTCCGTCCTTCATATTCATCTCCCGCTCATTGGGTGTTGACCTTCGAGAACGCCTCCTTCGGGTTGATCTCCGAGATCCGATCCATCCCCATCGGATCCGCCAGACGCACCGCGAAACGCCAGGGGGCGGGAACCCGCGCGATCCTGATGAAAATCACGTTGGTCCCACGCCGGAGATTCACCCGGACGGATTTGGCGTCCGCGTCGAATCCCCCCCCCGCGCTCGTGTTTCGTGATCACCTTCTCCCCGTTTACCGACACCACCCACGGGGCGGAACATCCCGCCCAGAGATCCGCCTCGAGAGCCTCCGGGGCGTACACGGCAGCGACGGCGCAGGCGACCGCGGGGGCATTCCCCTCGCCGAAGACGGCGGCCGCGTCCACGAACGGTTCCGCCGCGTTATGCAGCTGCCAGCGCACCGGCCGCTCCGCTCCGCCGTAGGACTTCCGCAACTCCAGGTCCTTCTCGGCGGACAAATCCGCGTCGATTTCCTTCCCCGCCCCGGCGGCGAAGGGGCCGACGGCGTACCACGATCGGAGCGTCGGCACGTCGGCCAGCCGCCGCAGAGACGTCCGGGCCACCGAGGCCGCCCACTTGGGCGCGGCGGCGCCGGCGATGAGCGTCTGGAGGCAGGCCCGCGCCTCGTGGAAGTTTCCCGTCCGTTCCGCCCGCAGGGAGGAAAGAATCGCTCCGAACGCGCTCCCGACCTCGGCGGGAGGCTTCGTCCCCTCCCCGAGGATGTACCTCGCCGCCGGCGGGGCGCCCGTCGTCACCCGTTCGGCCGACGCGACCGCCGCGAGACGCCGTTCCGTCTCGCGCCGCGCCTCGCGTCCCGGCCGATCGCGCGCCATGATGTCCGCGATGATGGCGCGGAGGTCCGATTCGGCCGCGAGCCGCCCGTCCACGCCGTCCAGGACCGGCACGGCCGCGAAAAGCGACGCCGCCTCGGTGAAGTCCCCGCGCGCCATCCCCTCGTGGCCCGCCTGGATCAGGAAGAACGGCTTCGCCGGATTGGCGTCGGGCAGGTCGCGCGCGTACAGACGGGACAGGAGCCACCGCGCCTCGGCGGGTTCCGGCGTGCGCAAGAGCTCTTCCATTTCCTTCACGACCGATCCCTCCTCGGGGCGGTCGAACCGGGCGCGCCGGGGCTCTCCGCAAAAACGGATGCGGTCGAGCGCCTCGGCCGCGCGCCCTTCCCCGGCCAGGATGGCCGCGGCGCGGCTGAGGGACCCGAGCGCTTCGGCATCGGGACTCGCCGCCTGGGCCAGACACTGGTCGTACAGGAGCAGGGCCTCCGCCGGGCGTCCCCCCAGGTCGGGGATGATGCCCCGCCAGAAGGCCGCGGCGCCGGCGACGGCCGGGGGCGGGCTCCCGCCCGCGACCTCCGCCAGCACCTTGGCCGCCCCGTCGAAATCCCGCCGGGCGAAACGCCCCCCCACAAACTTCAAGGCCTGCTCGAACCGGTTCCCGGGTGGAGGGAGATACAGGACGGCCCGCCCGGGAAGAAGCCCCTGGCCGGCGATGAGCCGCTGTCCCGCGCGTTCGGCGTCGTTGGACACATCCACCACCCACCGCGGAACCCGGGTGTTGATCTGGATGAAAAAAACATACCCCATCCGCCGGATATCGAGATGGAAACTCTTCCCCGGGACAAGCGCGAGCCCCGCCGATTCCCCCAGAAGCTCCTTCCCCCGGTAGAACCGGAGCGTCCCGCCCTCGGCGGGCGAGAGCGTAAGAGACCATGCCGGCTCCGGCCGGTCGTCTCTGAGTTCAAGAAGCAGGCTCGCGACACGCTCCGGCGGAAACATGAGTTCCAGCGCCACCCGCCAGGCGTCGGGGAATCGCGTCTCCCCGAAGAGGGGAACCGGACCGGCGGAGTAGGGCGCCTCGGACCGGGGGGGACGGTATTCCCCCTGCCGTTCCCACTCGGGCTGACGGGGAAGATCGAGGGCGTACAGGCGGGCGCCAGGGTCAGGGATCATCTGGCGGCGTGCCCGCAGGGTCGGGAGGTCCGTCGTGGTGGAAAGCGGCGCCTCCCCCGCGAGCGCCCGCGCCAGGAGGATCAGGGGAATCACCTCCTCCCGCCCGCCGGCGGGAGGGGGCGGGAAGGCGGCGGCCGTCCGCCAGGCGGCCAGGGCCTCCCCCGTATCGCGCGCCAGGAGCGTCGCGCCGAGGTCGAAAAGGGCCTTGAGGCGCGTCTCGGGGGCGCGACCGGGCTTTTCGGAGATCAACCCCTTTAAAATCTCCTCCGCCCGGTCGGCCTCGTCCCCGATGCGGAGGGCCGTGGCCAGATTGCCCGACAGACGGTCGAGATCCCCCTCCTTCGCGTCCGGATAATCCTGGATCGCCCGCTCCAGGAAGAACGCCGCCAGACGCGGCTTCCCGTCCGCCAGGAGTTTCACCCCGACCGCGTCGGCCCCGGGTATCGGACGGGCCGGATAAAGTTCGGGGAACTCGTCCCGGATCTGAAGGTAGAATCCGACCGCCTCCTCGTAATTCCGCCCCGCCATCGCCAGGCCCGCCTGACGGAACCGGGCCTCGGCCAGCATCGGGCGGAAGGCCTCGCGGGGGCCGTCCAGCGCGCAGGTGCGGATGTCGCGGTAGGTCTGCTTCGCCTCCGCCATCGGACGCTCCCGTTCCGCGGGGTTTCCCGTAATCAATCCCTCCCGGCACAGCGCCGACTTGAAAAGGGCCTCGAAGGCCGATGCCGTCCCGGGATAAATCTGGATCATCTCGGTGTAACGATCGAGGGCCTCGCGGTAGCGCTGTTCGGAGAAGGCCGCGTCCCCGAGGCGGACGACGTCCATCTTCCGGGGCAACCCCCCCGTCGCGACGACGACATTGTCCACCCGGAACGCCCCGCGCGCGGCGAAGAACCCGAACGACAATCCCCCGCCGGCGTAGAGCGGCAGGTCCGTGTAGGCGATGACCGGTTCCCCGTCCACCGTCACCGTGACGCGCTCGTTCACCCGCTCTAGGACCACCTCGTGGAAGGTGTCGGGAGCGGCCCGGGACTCCCGCTGCTCCACGAGCCGGCTGGAAAGGTAAAGCCGGTGGCGGCTCCCCTCCGCGCCGAACTGGAAACGGTAACTGTTGTCACGGGGGTCCGCTCCCGCCGCGAGGAAACACCCGAACTGCCCCTCGGCGGGCGGCAGGGCCGGGGCCGCGATGTCGAAACGGATTTGGACGTTGCCCCGCAGGAGGGGCGTCTCCGCCTTGAGGAACGTCGGCCGCTCCTGGGCCTTGGCGGCGTCGACGGCGAGGACTCCGTTCTGGATGATCCACGCGGCCGGCCCGGCCACCACTTTCCATTCCTTCCCCGGCTCCACGCGGTCGAACGTGTCGCGGAAGACCGGGGCCCCCCATCGGGATTTCTCCTTCTCCTTCTCGACCATGGATTCCTGGGCGAGGCGATCGGCCTCCCCCTGTTTTTTGAGGCTCTCCCGGACCGCCAGCCGCCGGAGGTGAAGCGCCGGCAGAACGATGGCCAGCGCCACGACGCCCGACCCGATGGCCATCGCCGCCGTCCGGTGACGCTTGATCCGCCGCGCGAATCTCTGGAGGACGCTTGCCGGACGCGCCGCGATGGGATCCCCGGAAAGGAACCTCTGGAGATCGTCCGCCATCTCGTCCGCCGTGGCGTAGCGGTGGCCCTTCGTCTTGGCCATGGCCTTGAGGATGATGGTCTCGAGGTCGCGCGACACCGCCGGGGCCAGACGCGAGGGCGGGGCCGGATCGTCGTTGATAACCGCCATCATGGTCTGCATGGCGTTCTCGCCCCCGAAGGGCGGCCGGCCCGTCACGGCCTCGTAGAGCGTCGCCCCGAGGCCGTAGACGTCCGTGCGGGCGTCGGTCGCCGCAACATCCCCCATCGCCTGTTCGGGAGCCATGTAGGCGGGGGTGCCGACCGCCATCCCGGAACGGGTGAGGCGCACCTCGCTTTTGATTTCCTTCGAAAGCCCGAAATCGGTGATGTGGGGGACGCCGGTGCGGTCGATGAGGATGTTCGAGGGCTTCACGTCGCGATGGACGACGCCCTTCTGGTGGGCGTAGGCGATGGCGCGGATGATCGGCAAAACGATCCGCACCGCCTCATCCGGTTTCATCGGACCCGTCGCGATCTTCTCCTCGAGAGTGGTCCCCTCGATGAAATCCATCGCGATGTAGTGGCGATCGAGATTGATGCCGACATCATGGATGACGACGATGTTCGGGTGCCGCAGGCGCGCGCAGGCCTTGGCCTCGTGGTAGAAACGCATGACCTGCTCGGAGGAGGCATCCTCGCCGGCAATGAGGACCTTGAGGGCGATGAGGCGGTCGAGGGAAACCTCCCGGGCCTTGTAGACAATGCCCATCCCGCCCCGGGAGATCTCCCCCAGGATATCGTACTTCCCGATGCGGCGATGGCCGTCCGGGTTCGCGCCCGGCCTGTCCGTCATTGATCGTTACCGGCGCGGCGCCTGCGAATCGCAGGCCCGATTCCGGCCCCCCTTTCAAAAGGATGGGCGGCGGGACAAGAGGTGCGCCATTTCACACACGCGTTTCGGACCGTGGCTATCCCGCTCACGGCTTTACGAGAAAGCCCCAGAAGCGGTTGTCGTGCATATCCCCCTGCGTGGGGACCCACGCCTGGATCTCGGAAGTGTTTTGAAATTTCCGGTTGCGGAACACGTTCATGCGAAGCATTCTCTCCTGGGGGAAAAGATCCGGAATCGTCAGCACGAACCGGATACCCCGATCCGTGAAGACCCGTTCCGCCCGGACTTTTCCCGCGGGAATTTCGATTCCCTTAAGCTCCGTTTCGAAAAGACCGGCGCTGTTCACAAGAAAATGCGCGCGCTTGCCGGACAGAGGTTCTTCAAAAATGAGTTCGATGCCGTCGTCTCCCCAGAGAGGAGTCCTTTGATTGGCGGGGGTTTCCGGCCGGTTTTTCACCCGGAGGCCTTCGGGCTTCGGTTCATCGACAAGAACTTCCAACATCAGGTCGGCGTCCTTTTTCTGCATCCGGAAACGCGTGCGCGTCGTGATATCCCCTTCCGTCACCATTTCTGAAAGGGTGTGGAAAGAGGCATCTCTCGTCGAGACCGCCTTGCAGGTGTGTTGCGACACCGGAGCGGCGCCGCCTTCCCACACGGCCCAGAGCGTTCCCGAAAAATCCCCGCCCTTGTCGAGAAATTGCGACGGCTCCCAGACAAATTCCGCGAGCGCATCGTCGCAGGATGACGATCGCTTTGTGTCGCCCCCCTCCGCGGAGCGCGGGATGAAAACAAGTTCCCCGCCGCGTTTGTTCCACGCGACCCTGGACTGAAACACAATCACGGGTCGGTCGGACGCATCCTTGCGAACCAGCCAGGCAGACTCGCCCGTCTCCGCCGGGGCAATCAAATCCACCGGCTTTTCCCATGTCCATTGATGCCGCGTCGAATAAACGGTACAGGCGTCGCGGCGCGTCACGCCGCCATGAGGCCTGAACGTGAATTCCTGCACAACCGGCTTCCCCGGCGTGAACTCCGAAAATCCCTTGAATGTCCGCCACTCCCCGCCCAGCGAGACACAAAAGAAATCCTTTTCGAGACGTTCCCCCCGGGGGGTGATCGTCACCGTGACCGCCGTCGCCTCGCCCCAGAAACAATCGGAGGGAATCGCAATACCCACATCATAGGGAAGCGCCTGCGGCAGGAGCCCGGCGTGCTTCCACACGCGCGGGGGAACGTCAAACCCGAGGAGCGCTTTTTCGCCCGCCGCGCTCTTCTCCCGCGCGAGCACGCGGCATCCCGAGGGGATCGGCGCGGGCGAACCGTCCGGCACCGACACGCGATAACGCAGTTCCGGCAAGTACTGATCCAGACCGTTTCCCACCCACACACCGCAACCGTTGCCGTCCGGAACGATACGGATCATCCCGGCGGGAATCGAACTCAAGCGCCCTTCCCCCGGCGAAAAGGAAAGCGTTTGCCCGCCTTCGTAGAGGCACGCGAACCCGCCGATCACCGTCCGTCCGCGGTAGGCCGCCGCCGGCGCCTCGCCGACGAAATCCAGAACCCGGTAGCACGGATCGCCCGTCGCGCCGCTTCGAAGAAGCGTGCTTCCCTCGTGAGTCTGCACGACCGGGAATCCTGAAAGCGGCAGGCACAGCGGTTTCCGGAACCAAACCTGCGCATCACGATGCCCTCCGCCAAGGATCAACCGGACCCGGGCGGAAGCCGCCAACGCACCCAACCGGGAAAGCGCCGGATCCAGATATTGCGGTTCCTCATGGCAACAAACGACCGTGGACCGGATATCGTCGGAGGCGGCGGCTTTGAGCGCCTCTTCGAAACGCCGGGTTTCCGCCTCGTTTTTCGAAAGGGGATCTTCTATCCAATTATGAACGGTGATCAGTCCGATATCGCCCACCCGGCGGTAACCCGTGTCGGGACCGAAAATTTCATGGTAGCGTTTGATCGGATCATGATTCCCGGCAAGGACCACCAGCGGGAAGCCCAGTGACTTGAACCGGTTGACGATATTCTCCCAGCGCGCGGGGGACTCCATAAAATAAGAGCTGTTCTCAACCAGATCCCCCGTGAGGATGAGAACATCGGGCGCCCAGAGGCTGATCTCCTGCAGGAAGGCGGGATCGATCGCGGGGGCCGTGGCGGCGTCGATATTGAGATTGCTCACCTGTAAAATTCGGAATGGCCGCGCGTACTCTGGCATTTTCCCCGAAGCCCCCATCAAAAAAACCAACAAAACAGAAAAAGGGAAAACCCCCTGCCCATTCGACGGACAATATCCCCGTCTTTCCAAACATTCAAGGGAAAAGCCCCCTCACAAAATCACAATCACCGCCGCCCGTTTCGGACCGTGGGCGCCAGGAACAAGCGTCTTTTCGATCAACCCCACGGAGGACGCAAAAATGACCGGCACCGGGTCTTACACCTTTTTCCCCGCCACCAGCCGCGCGAAATGCTCGAAGGACCGGTCGTAGGTCGCCTCGGCGTCGGCCGGGAAGCAGCATCCCGGCAGTTCCCGATTTTTCATGTGGTGGCGGATGCACTCGCAGCAAAGCCCTTTGCGGGGGCATCCGCTGTAGGTACAGCCGCAGTTGGCCTGATTGGCGGATTTCCGGCATTCCATGAGTCGCCTCCTTCCCCTCATGATAGCCCCTGCCGGGCGGATTTCAAACCGGCGAAGATTTTTTTTGCTTCAACGGGAATCGGCGTTATATTGGATTCCCAACCAACCGTTGAGGAGTGACATGGCCCATTCGCGTTCCGCCGAAAAACGCATCCGTCAGAACCGGGCGCGCCGACTCCATAACCGCAGCCAGTTCGCGCGGATCAAAGGTTGCATCAAGCAGTTCCAGACGGCCCTCCAGGGCAACGACGCCGAGGCCGTCCGGAAAACGCTGAAGGAATGCGTTTCGCGCCTGGACAAGGCGGCGGCGCGGCACGTCATCCACAAAAACTCGGCGTCGCGGCAGAAGTCCCGGTTGATGACCCTGGCGCAGAAGCGGCTTGCGGCGGCTACGGCCTGACCCGGCGCCGGAAAATGACGGAATATGGCCGGCTCATGAACGAACACCCGCTTCGCATCTTCTCCGGCAACGCCAACCCGGAACTCTCGCGCCGGATCTGCGACTATCTCCAGCTCACCCCCGGGGACGTCCATGTCGGCCGGTTCCCCGACGGCGAGCTCGACATCAAAATCAACGAGGATGTCCGCGGCTGCGACACCTACATCGTCCAGTCCACCTGCCCGCCCGTGAACGAGAACCTCATGGAGGTTCTCATCATGATCGACTGCTTCAAACGGGCCTCCGCGACGCGGATCTCCGCGGTCCTCCCCTACTACGGCTACGGCCGGAAGGACCGGAAGGACGAGGGGCGGGTTCCCATCACGGCCAAACTCGTGGCGGACCTTCTCACCACGGCCGGGGTTGACCGCGTTCTCACGATCGACCTGCACGCCAGTCAGATCCAGGGTTTCTTCAACATCCCGGTGGATCACCTCTTCGCGGCGCCGGTTCTCACGGAGTTTCTCAAGAAGGAAAACATCCCCGACCTCGTCATCGGCTCGCCCGATGTCGGCGGCATCAAGATGGCCCGCGCCTACGCGAAGGTGCTGGGCGGGGGACTGGCCATCGTGGACAAGCGCCGGCTGGACCCGCGCCGGGCGGAGGTGATGAACATCATCGGCGAGGTGAAGGGGAAGAACATCGTGCTCGTGGACGACCTCATCGCGACGGCCGGGTCCATCTCCGAGGCCTCGTTCTACCTCAAGGAGCAGGGGGCGAAGAAAATTCGCGTGGTGGCCACCCACCCGGTTCTGTGCGGCCCGGCCCTCGAGCGGATCCAGCGATCCCCCATCGAGGAGATCATCGTCACGGACTCCATTCCCCTCACCGAGGAATGGCGGAACCAGCCGAACCTGAAAGTCCTCTCCATCGCGCCGCTCCTGGGCGAGGCCATCTGGCGGATCCACAGCAATAAATCCGTGAGCTCATTATTCGTGAAATGATGCGGGGAACGCGTACCACAATCGGGAGAATCGGATCCCAATCCGTGTTTCCGTGATCCCATGCTTGAACTGAATTTCATCCGCGAGCACCCGGACATCGTCGAGGCCGCCGTCCGTCACAAACACGACAAGGCGGACGTCAAGGCCATCCTTGCGGCGGACGCCCGCCGCCGGGAACTTCTCCAGACCATCGAGGCCCTCCGCGGGGAGCGCAACCGCGTCTCCGAGGAAATCGGCCGCCTCAAGCGCGACGGGAAGGACGCCGCCGGCCCCGTCGCGGCCATGCGCGGGGTCGGCGACCGCATCCAGACCCTGGAGGCGGACCTCGCCCGGGTTGAAACGGATCTGAACACGCGGCTGGCCTGGATCCCGAACGTCCCCGCGGCCGATGTCCCCGTGGGTGAGGATTCCGCGGGAAACATCGAGGTCCGGCGCTGGGGAACGCGGAAGGAATTTTCGTTCAAGCCCCTCCCCCACTGGGATGTCGGAGGAAAACTGGGAATTCTCGATTGCGCGCGCGCCGGGAAGATCGCCGGCAGCGGGTTCGCCCTGTTCCTCGGGGCGGGGGCGCGTCTGGAACGGGCCCTGTATAATTTCATGCTGGATCTGCACACCGGGGAGCACGGGTATACGGAGGCCCTCCCGCCGTACCTGGCCAACCGCACGTCCATGTTCGGCTGCGGACAACTCCCGAAACTCGAAGCGGATATGTACCACCTCGACTCCGACGATTACTTTCTCATCCCGACAGCCGAGGTCCCCCTCACGAACATCCACCGGGACGAGATTCTCCGCGAGGAGGATCTCCCCAGGTACTTTGCCGGCTACACCGCCTGTTTCCGCCGGGAGGCCGGCGCCTACGGGAAGGACACCCGGGGCCTCATGCGCGTCCACCAATTCGACAAGGTGGAACTCGTGAAGATCGTGGCGCCGGAGACGTCCTACGCCGAGCTCGAGAAACTCGTGGCGAACGCCGAGACGGTCCTCCAGCGGCTCGGGATTGAGTACCGCGTCGTCATGCTCTGCACGGGGGATTTGAGCTTCGCCGCGGCGAAGTGCTACGACATCGAGATCTGGGCGCCGGGCCTCGGACGATACCTGGAGGTCTCCTCCTGTAGCAACTTCGAGGCCTTCCAGGCCCGCCGGGCCAACATCCGCTACCGCTTGAAAAAAACGGGCAAGACCGATTTCGTCCACACCCTGAACGGCTCCGGAGTCGCCCTCGCGCGTCTCGCGGCGGCGGTTCTCGAGACGTACCAGAACGCCGACGGGTCGGTCACCGTGCCGGAGGCCCTCCGGAGCTACATGGGGGGAATGGGAAAAATCACCGCGCCCGCCTGACGCGGGCCGGAGGCGCACACAGGAGGTTGCCATGCCGGGGAATCCGCCGAGAACCCTCACCGAGATCAAGACCTGGCACGGGTTCACCCTCGTCACATTCCTCCGCGACCGCTTCGACAACACCCCCGAGGTATCCCGACTCATCCGGAACGAATGGGAACCCCACGTCACCGCCGCGGACCCCCGCGTCATCATTTCCCTAGAGAACCTGAAGGAACTGCGGAGCAACCTCATCGGCCTGTTCTACTGGGCGGTGGGCGAGGTGAAGGCCCACCAGGGGCATCTTGTGATCTGCCACGTCTCGCCCCACGCCATGGAACTCCTCGACCTTTGCGGAGCGAGCAAGGTCATCCACGTCCGCAAGACCCTCCAGGAGGCGGTGGACCACATCCGGCAGAAGGAACGGGAGGACCCCTCCAAGAGCCGGTTCCTGAAGATCTTCAAGGGATGACCCCCGGGAACCCGCCGAATGCCCCGGGGCGGCGCGCGGCAATCACCGCGCACATCCGCGACGCACAGGACGTCTGGAACCGTTTCGACGGCGCGGAGTACGATCGCCTTTTCCCGCCCGACAGCCCCCGATTCATCCTGACGGACCGGCCGCTCATCGCCGCCGCGCACGGGCGCGTCCTCGAAGTCGGCTGCGGGACGGGGCGGCTGGCGATGAAACTGCCGGCGGGGACCCGGTATGTCGGCACGGACCTCGCGGGACCGCTCCTGGCGCGGGCCCGGGGGAAGGGACTGGCGGTGGTGTTCGGGGCGGGGGAGGAACTCCCGTTCCGGAACGAATCCTTCGACGCGGTCCTCGGAGGATTCTACTCGTTCCGCGACGTTCTTCCCTCGCAGGGCTACCGGGAGATCCACCGGGTGCTCACGCCCGGGGGACGACTCGTCTTCACACTCCTCTCCATCCGGCTCGCGCGCCTGCGGGCCGTCCTTCACCACCTGAAAAAATTCCGCCGCTGGCCTCCGGCCGATCCCCCCCTGCCCCCGGACTGCCATTATTTCCGGCGGATGACGGAGGAAACGCGGCTCTTCCGGGAAAACGGGTTTCGACTCCGCGCCGTGCATTCCACGCTGTGGCTTCCCGTCATCCACCGCATCCTGCCCGTGCGCCGGCGCCTCTGGACGGGATCGCTGTGGACGATGCTCGCGGACGAGGTGATCCTGGTCGCCGTCAAGCCGCGCGGGGCGCGGGAGACGCATTGACGATCGTTCCGGCGTGAGAGATCCCATGAAGATCAGTCGCCGCTCAACAACGGAAAACCGTCCCCACTCCTGCCGGATGTGATATAATCCGCCCGGACACCGGTATCGCGGAAGAAACCCCATGCTCGACATTCCCTCCCCCCTGCGGGATCTGATCCGGGAGGCGATCCGCGCCGGCGCGAGCGTCCCGTCGCAATTCCGGGACGGGAACGTCACGACGTTCGAGGAAAACATCCTGAAGGCCATCGCCGACGCCGGGGACCCCGACAAACCGGTTCTCCTGAAACGCATCTACAACGACATCAAGGCCTACTTTTCCGGATCCGCCTCCGACCTGCGGCACAACCGCGGCCAGGTCTACATCGACCTGTCGGAGGACCGGCTCTCGGCCCGCATCACCCTCCTCCCCCCGCGCCAGACCGGCAAGTCCCTGAGCCTCCACGAGGTCCTCACCGAACTGCGCCTCAAACAAATCATTCACGGCATCCGGGTCGAGGCGATCCAGACCGCCGTGACGGCGTCCTCGCGCAAGGGGGAAATCATCTTCTCCCTGAACGCGGCCAACGGCACCCCCCCCGTTCCGAGCGAGGACGCGCACATCGAATTCTCGGTGCCCGTCCTGGACAAGACCCGGATCATGCACGAAACCGGGGTGGCGGGGCTCCGCGCCGCGCTTCCCGTCAAGGCCGGAACCCTCATCGGCCGGGTCGTCCCCCCGAAGGCGGGCACCCCCGGCTCGGACGTCGCCGGCAGACGCATCCCCGCGCCCCCGGGGCGCCCCGCGCGGGAACTCCTGGGCGCGAACCTCACACTGACACCAACGGAGACCCAGGTCGTCTCCGCCGCCGACGGACGCATCGTCCGGAGCGACCGGTTCGTGGACATCATCCCCTTTTATATCGTGAAGGGCGATTTCACCGCCGAAAACGGCGACCTCGCGTTCGCGGGCAGCGTCTGGGTGGAAGGGAACGTCCGGGGACCGGTGAAAATCCAGTGCGAGGATCTTTACATCGAGGGCAACCTCGAGGAGGCCGTCGTGGAAGCCACCGGGGAGGTCATCGTCTGGGGCGGCATCTGGGGAAAGGGATCGGGCACCGTCGAGACCGACGGCGCCGTCTACGCGCGGTTCATCAGCGACGCCGTCATCGAGACGATGGGCGACGTCCTGGTGCGGCACTCCATCACCCACAGCACCGTGACCGCGAACGGCCACATCCGGGTGATGGGCGAGCAGGGCGCGGTCCTCGGCGGGACCTTGAGCGCCCTCCGCGGCGTCGAGGCCCGCGTCATCGGATCCGACTTCGGCACGTTCACCCGGATGACGGCCGGGAAGGACTTCCTCACCCAGAAACGATTAAACCGCATCCTGGAGAAACTCCACCTGCACGAGGAGAACCTTCGGAAAATAACGGAACTCAAGGACTCTCTGGCCCACGCCCGGATCGACCCCCACCGCTTGCCCCCCGACAAGCAGGACATATTCCTCGGCGTCCTGAAAAAGGAAGTCCGCTCCCTTCAGGAGCTGGCCGCCCTCAAGCGCCGGCGCGAACGGCTGAACACCGTCCTGAAGGATTTCCTGGACGCCTCGGTCGTCGTCGTGGAAGACATCTTCCCCCCCGCCAAGGTGCAGATCGTGGACGCCATCCTGGAAATCCGCGAGAAACTGAACGCCATCGAGTTCCGAAAGGACGAGGACGAAATCAGAACAACATCCCCCACTCCGCGAGGATCGCCATGAAACGTCACGGGCACGAAAAAATCATCGTCGGCGCGGTGGTCCTGGCCATCGAGGTCATCCTCGTGGCCGTCATGCTGGCCTGGCGTGACCCGAACGATCCGATTTACACCGACAGAAACCTCTGGATCTTCACGGGGCTGGCCGTCTTCCTGTATGTGATGTACCTGAAATTGCGAACGGACGAGACCGCCCGGCACATCATTGATGAAAAATTCAAGACCCACAGCCTTGTGGAGGCCCTGCCGATGGGCATACTCCTCACGGACGACGAGGGCGTCATCATCTCCTCCAATGAACGGGCCGCGGAAATCCTCGGCGTCGGAGAGGCCGCGCTCCTCGGGCGCAACTTCCCGGAACTGGCGAAGCCCTTCGGCCTCCCCGCGGCGGATTTCATCGGGGAGACCCCCCTGAAAATCGGCGATCGCGTCGTGGGACTTTCCCTGAAGCCCCTCCGGGGAGAACACCACCAGGAACTCGGACGGCTCGCCGTCCTTCAGCCGCACGATCGGCGCCCGGTGACAACCGTGGCGGCGCCGACGGCCCCCCCCGACTTCGAAAAGGCGCTTGAGATCCTCGCATTGCCCATCCCATCCACGAAGGATCCCGCCCAGGCGGCGGCGATGACGCTTCTGCTCGGCATCCGGTGGAGCACCCTCGGCCTTCAGCAACGGATCCAGATTCTCCTCAACGGTCCTGACGCGAAGGCCGCCCTTTCCGGAAAAACCGATCTCGGCCGGGCCGTCGGCGCGCTCGGCGCCGCGTTCAAGACCGCGCTGGGCGGGGCGCCCGTCCAGTTTGACGTTCCCGCCGTCACGGGTCCCGCGGTGCCGCTCTCGGCGGAGGCGTTGAATGCGGTGCTGGGAGAACTCCTGCTCAACGCATTCCAATACCAGACCGCGTTCCCCCTGCGCGTACAGATGACGGTTGACGCCAACGGCCCGGACATGAAACTCGCCGTCCGCGACTGGGGCGTGGGCATTGCCCGACCGGAATTCCCCAAAATCCTCGAGGATGGCTACCGGGGGAAAAACCAGACACCTTCATCCGCCGCGGGAAACGGGAAGGGGCTTTCCCTCGCCAACCGGATCCTCGCCGCGACCGGCGGAAGCCTGTTCGTCGAAAGCGAAGAGGGCCGCGGGACGCGTGTCACGGTCATTCTTCCGAAAGCGCCGTGAATTGACTTGAAATCATCCCCTCTCCGCCCGGAAACCATGAAGCCCGTGACTCCGCAATCATCCGGACCGGATTCCCGGGCGGATGTCATCGTGATCGGCGCCGGAGCCTCCGGGCTCGTGTGCGCGGCGGAGGCCGGCAGACGGGGCCGCTCCGTCCGGGTGCTGGAACACACCGGCGCCATCGGCAATAAAATCCGCATCTCCGGGGGCGGCCGATGCAATTTCACGAATCGCAACGTCGGCCCCGCAAATTATCTCTCCCGGAACCCCCACTTCTGCACATCCGCCCTGGCGCGTTTTACCTCCCAGGATTTCATGGCGCTCGCGGCTCGGCACGGCATCGCCGGCCACGAGGAGAAACACGGACAGTTGTTCTGCAACCAGGGCTCTCGCCACATCATCCGGCTACTGGAAACGGAATGCCGGGCCGCCGGGGTTCGCATTCACATCAATGCCCGCATCTCCGCGGTCGAACGACGGGACCGATTCATGATCCGGACAAACCTCGGGGATTTTCAGTCGGATTCGCTTGTCGTGGCCACGGGCGGATTGTCCTTCCCGAAACTCGGCGCGACCGCACTCGGCCACGACCTGGCCCGTCAGTTCGGCCTCCACGTCGTCCCCTGTAAACCCGCGCTGGTGCCGCTCACCTGGAACCGGAGGGATTTGGCGACCTTTGGAACGCTGGCGGGAATTTCGCTGGACGCCATTGTGCAATGCGGAGCTCACGAATTTCATGATGATGTGTTGTTCACCCACAAGGGTCTGAGCGGTCCCGCCATCCTGCAAGTCTCCTCCTACTGGGAAAAGGGGACGCCGATCGTCGTGGATGCGCTTCCGGGGCGGGAATTGATGCCCGGTCTGACGGACATGAGGAATCGACATCTCGCCCTTCCGACCCTGTTGTCGCGGGACCTGCCCAAACGGTTCGTCAAGGCCTGGGCCCCGGGGATGATGCCTCCCAAACCGATCCACCAATGTTCCGACAAGGACCTCCGGACGCTCGCCGCCCGGTTGCACCGGTGGGAGATCGCACCGGTCGGGACGCAAGGGTACGATATGGCGGAGGCAACCGCGGGCGGCGTGGACACGGCGGAGATCTCGTCGAAAACCATGGAAGCCCATAAGGCGCCGGGATTATACTTCGTCGGAGAGGTGCTGGACGTCACCGGGCAGCTCGGCGGATTCAACCTTCAGTGGGCCTGGTCCTCCGGATTCGCCGCGGGACAGTACGCCTGAAAATCCTTGTCAGACCTCCCGGCGTGAAGTATTATTCACCACGATGTACCGCGGGCGTAGTTCAGCGGTAGAACGTCTGCTTGCCATGCAGCAGGTCGTGGGTTCGAGTCCCATCGCCCGCTTTCTTATCTCCTTGTTTCACCGTACGTAACAAACATGTGTGCCTTCGGTTCGCAACTGCCATCGTGGCAGTGTGACCACAGGTGTGACCAAACCGTATTAATTTTAGGCAGGATTGCTGCTTCCCCATTCCATTTCGCATTAAAATCGACTAATCGGGAAAACGCTTCTGGATCTCGCCAAGCAACTTTCAATCCGGCAGTAATATCCTGACGGACCAGCATGGAATGCGAATCGGCTTTGTGCCCGCCGATCGCTTGCACTCCATATTCGCATCTCCGCATCTTCATTTTGAATCATGTCGGTGAAAAATAGATGTAACGCTTGCTTTGTTGCATTCGTTGTATGTGTGGAAACCAACTCCGCGACAAGAAGATCATGAATACGCTCCGCCGATTGCAGCGTGTCGTGTTTGATGCCGAGACGCGATGGAAAGCGATCAAACAAGACCTCCCGCAGTATCACGACTTCCTTGAAGCGTCCTATCTTGTGCTCAGTAACTCGCATGGGCAGGTGCCGATTCGAAGCATTCACATCCGGGAATGCACTTGCGAGACCATTACCGCCATGGTTTGGCTTTTCGATAATTCTGATGGGTACACAAGAGGAATCGCAGAGATGATTTCCTCATGGCGGATGGACCACGAGATGGATTCGGAGATGATTGGCGCAATCTCCCTGATGCCCTGCTTTGTCGAGGTGCGATTTCCAACACTCAAGCTCGAGGCCATTCGGGATCTGAAACGGCATCCGTTGATTCAGGAGGCGAGTCTGACCGACACAAACGACATCGGAATTTGCGTGGTGATCGGCGAACTCGCATGAGAGAATAGCGGCACGGCACAATAACAAGGAGGAATGCATGGCCCTTCATGAATCTTATGTCGCCTCTTAACAACATCCCGAAAGGAGATCGCGTTTTCGTGATGCGCAATCGCGGGCACAACAACCTGGCTCCTTCCGTGGAATTATTGCATGCCTTCAAGCAGAAGGAGTTCGCGTTGTGTGCGGGCCGCCGTCCTTCTCCCACAATTCGTAGGCGATACGGGCAAGGCGGCCGAAAAGGTCATACCTTTCCCAAATAAATTAGAATCCACGGGGCAATCGCCACCAGGAAGCAAAAGCCAGAGGCAAGAATGTTTGACGATCTGATACCCCTCGTTAAGGAGATATGCTCGGGATTCTTGGGATTGCAAAATATCTCTACTTGTTTTCCGATCGGGAGGTTGGTTGTAGCGTAATACTCACATTGCGCTTTTCCCGCAAATGAGAGGATAGAATTCCACGCCTCTTGATTTTCAAACCGCGCCCCATTCCATTCATAACTGACCAGCGGCACAAGAATACATCCTGGATTTGTTTTTCGAGGACTTGAAGATTCAATCTTGTGACCTACGATCCGCCCTCGAATCG
>JAZDJP010000119.1:0-13172 GCA_043803805.1 Planctomycetota bacterium | reverse complement strand
TCGCCGACGGTCACCACCTCTCCGCGACCGATCGGCTGGTCGTGAACGAGAATGTCCAGGGGCTCGTTGTAGGGTTTCTCGAACTCCAGCACGGAGCCGGGGATGATGCGCAGGACCTCCTCCATCTTCATGTTCTTCCCGACCAGAAGCACTTTTACCGTAAGGGGAATCTTGAGAATCCGGTCGATATTTTTCCGGGAGGGCTCCGTCGCGTCGGCGGGCGCCGCCCCCGGACCGGATCCCAGAAGCGCCGACTCCTCCTCACGGGTGATCGCGTCCCCCGTCGGGGACCCCGCCGCGTTGGAATTCGCCATGGGCTCGTCCATGATCACTTCCCGCCCGCGCCCGGCGGCGGCGCGTCCGCGAGGGCGGCGTTGGTGACCCTCACGGCCTTCGCCCCCCGGAGAATCCCGCCGCGCCCCTTGAATTTCGGCTTGCCCTCGACCGCCACGAGAAGATCGGCGTTCATGGAAACCCCCGTTTCGAGAAGGTCCCCCGCCTCCAGATCCAGGAACTGCCGGACGGTGATTTTCGTCTGGGCCAGGTAGCACACCAGTTCCAGCTTCGCCTTCCTCAACCCGTCCCGGATCCGGTCCTGCTGCTCCTTCGAGACCTCGCGCTTCCCGTAGGAAAACCAGTGCTCGGCGGTGAACTCCCCCATGATGGGCTCGATGGCCGTGAACGGGATGCACAAATTCATCATGCCGGAAGCCTCCCCCATCGCGATCTCGAAGGCCACGAGCACCACGGCCTCGTTCGGGGGAACGATCTGCATGAGCTGGGGATTCGACTCGGTCTGGGTCACCTTGAAATCCACGGGCCGGATGGGCTCCCAACGCCCCTTCAACTCCTCGATGGCCTTGCCCAGGATGCGGTCCACCAGGCGCAGTTCGATCTCCGTGAGCGGCCGTTCGGGCGGCGCGGAGGTGATGCCCCCGCCCCCGAGGAGCCGGTCAATGATGGGGAAAATGATGGACGGATTGATCTCGAGCACCACCTCGCCCTCGAGCGGCGCCATCGAGAGAAGATTGAAACACGTCGGATTGGGGAGCGATGTGATGAACTCGGAATAGGTGAGCTGTTCGACGGAGGCCAGTTTCACGTCCACGATGGTCCGGAGAAACGTCGAGAGCGACGCCCCGAAATTCCGCGCGAAGGCGTCATGGAGATTCCGCAGGGCCCGGATCTGATCCTTCGAGACGCGCTCCGGCCGCTTGAAATCGTAGGGTTGGACGGCCCGTTCGCCGCCGCCCTCGGCCTGGGCGACCGCGACATTCCCCCCGTCAACCGCCGAGAGAAGCGCGTCAACTTCCGCCTGGTCCAGAACATCCGCCATGATCTTCTCCCACCTGTAGTCTTGCGAGTCAGCGAGTCGGCGAGTCGCCGAGTCAGGAATCCGCCATCCGGACTCCCTGGCTCATTTCCCCGCCGGCTTCCGGCCCCTTCCCTTCTCCCCCCCGACTCTCAAACTCCTAGACTCTTAGACTCCTAGACTCCTAGACTCTTAGACTCGCTGACTATTCTCTCACCTGCCCCGTCCCGTACACAACATATTTATAGGTCGTCAGTTCCTCCAGCCCCACCGGCCCCCGGGCGTGAAGGCGGCCCGTGCTGATGCCCATCTCCGCCCCCATCCCGAACTCGGCGCCGTCGGTGAATCGCGTCGAGGCGTTCACGTAGACGGCGGCGGCATCCACCCGATCCGTGAATTCGCGGGCGGTGTCAAGTCCCCGGGTGATGACGGCCTCCGAGAGGCCCGAACCGTAACGCCGGATGTGCGCCACCGCCGCGTCGAGACCCTCCACGACGCGCACCGCGAGGATGAGGTCCAGGTATTCCGCCGGCCAGTCCTCCTCCGTCGCGGGCCGGGCGGCCGGGTCGGCCGCGCACGTCGCGGGACAGCCCCGGATCTCGACGCCCTTTTCGTGGAGCCGCCCGAGAAGCCGCGGCAGGAGCGATCGGGACAGCCCCCGGTGGACCAGAAGCGTTTCCATGGAATTGCAGGTGGCCGGACGCGAGCACTTGGCGTTCACCACAACGGCCTCCGCCACGGCCGGATCGGCATCCTCATGGACGTAGATATGGCAAACCCCCCTGGCGTGTTTCAGAACGGGGATGCGCGAGCCGCCGGCGACCCGCCGGACGAGCTCCTCCCCGCCCCGGGGGATGACGACATCAATGTAGTCCGTCATGCCCAGAAGATCATCCACCGCCCCGCGATCGGTCGTGTCCACCAGGCCCAGGGCCTCCGGCGGAAGATCCGCCTCCCTCATGCTGTCGCGCGCGATCCCGAACAGGGCGCGGTTCGTCCGCGCCGCATCCGAGCCGCCCCGGAGGACGATGGCGTTTCCGCTTTTGACCGCCAGGGCGATCGCGTCAATCGTCACGTTGGGCCGGGATTCGTAGATGACGGCGAGGACGCCGATGGGAATCCGGACTTTTTCGATCCGGAGCCCGTTCGGCCGCGTTTCGCCGCGGATGATCCCGCCCACGGGGTCGCGGAGGTCCCGGACCACCCGCACCCCCTCCACCATCGTCTGAAACCGTTTCCCGGGGAGCCGGAGCCGGTCCAGGAAGGCCTTCGTCCGGCCGCGTTCCGCGGCGGCATCCGCATCCTTCGCGTTCTCCGCGAGAACGGCCGCCTCTTCCGCCGTAAGACGGTTTTGGAGAATGGCCAGCATCCGGTCCTTCGCCGCGGTCGAGGCGCGGGCAAGGGCGGTCGCGGCCTCCCGGGCGCGGCGGCAGATATCCTCCACCCGCCGGCGGCGTTCCGCGTCCGTCATGACATCCGCTTCCTTGAGCGCCACCGCCACCACAAAATCCTCCCCCCGGCGGAAACGCCGGGATCGTCACACCGTCGGCCCGGCGGGATTTTGACCCGCCGCCCCTCCGTCGCAGGACGGGACCGGCGCGTAGGCCGGCGCCGGGGCCGCGTCGCGCCCGGGGAGCGTCCGGCGGTAGAGCCAGACCAGGCCCCCCGCCATCATCAATCCCAGCGCCGCCAGCCATGGCACAAGGTGCCTCCGCCCCGATGCCGGGACGACCGCCACGGCCAGGGGCGTCTTCAACACCCGGATGATCTCCCCCGGCCGTTTTAAATTATAATTTTTCCGCGCCCACCGCTCGACGTAAACGGGGTCGCTTTCCAGCGCCACCTTCTCCCGGGTGAGGGAAGCCACCTCGCCCCCGAGATGCCGGATGTCCGCATCGAGACGCCGGATCTCGGCGGCAAGCACCTGGTTGCGCTGGAGGTCCGGCAGAAGCGCCAGCCCCCCCAGAAGCGCCGTCCCGACGGCCACCATCAGCCACACGAGGACCCCGCCTTCCCCCTGCTGCCACACCTTGCCCATGCCTTTCCTCCGTACACGGCCTTTCCGCCGAGCTCCTCCTCGATCCGCAAAAGCTGGTTATACTTGCAAACGCGGTCGGTCCGGCTCGCGGAACCCGTCTTGATCTGTCCGGCGTTCGTCGCCACGACGATGTCCGCGATGATCGCATCCTCCGTCTCGCCGGAACGATGGGACACGATGATGCCGTAATCCGCCTTCCGGGCCATCGCGATGGTATCGAGGGTTTCCGTGAGCGTCCCGATCTGATTGACCTTGATGAGAATGGCGTTCGACGCCTTCTCCCGGATCCCGCGCGCCAGGCGCTCCGGATTCGTGACGTACAAATCATCCCCGACCACCTGGATCTTCCCGCCGAGCTCCCGGGTCATGAGGGCGTACCCCGCCCAGTCGTTCTGGTCGAGCGGGTCCTCGATGGAAACAATCGGGTACCTGGCGACCCATTTGGAATAGAGTTCGATCATGTCCTCGGCGCTGAACAGCTTGTCCGGATTGGATTTCCAGAACTTGTACCCCTTCCGGCCTCCCTCTTCGAAAAGCTCGCTCGAGGCGCAGTCCAGGGCGATGGCGAAATCCTTGTCGCGTCCGGCCTGGTAGCCGGCCTTGTCAACGGCCTCGAGGATGTACGTCAGGGCCTCCTCGTTGCCGATATTGGGGGCGAAACCGCCCTCGTCGCCGACATTGGTGTTGTGGCCGGCCTTCTTGAGGACGCTCTTCAAGTGATGGAACACCTCGCAGACCATGCGGATGGCGTCCGACCAGGTCTTCGCCCCGATCGGCATGACCATGAACTCCTGGAAATCCACCTTGTTGTCGGCGTGCTTGCCGCCGTTCAGGATATTGGCCATCGGCACGGGCAGGACGCGGGCGGAGGCCCCGCCGATCGAACGATACAGCGGCAGCCCCGCGGCGTCCGCGGCGGCGCGGGCCGTGGCCAGAGACACCCCGAGAATGGCGTTGGCGCCCAGGCGCCCCTTGTTGGCGGTGCCGTCGGCCTTGATCATGGCCCCGTCCACCGCGCGCTGATCGGAAGCGTCCATGCCGGCGACAGCGTTGGCGAGCGTCGTGTTGGCGTTGGCCACGGCCTTCAGGACGCCCTTGCCCAGGAAACGCTTCTTGTCGCCGTCGCGCAGTTCGACGGCCTCATGCTCACCGGTGGACGCCCCGGAGGGCACCGCCGCGCGGCCGAACGCGCCGCCGGCGAGAACAACGTCCACCTCCACGGTGGGGTTCCCCCGTGAATCCAATATCTCACGGGCGATCACCCGCTGGATCCCCAATGACTTCTTCATGGTTTCCCCCTTTCTCATCGTCAAAGTGCCGTTTCAAGTTTAGCAAAAGGGATCGGTCATGGTGGCGGCGGAACGCGGTTTCGACGTTCCCGGAAACCGGTTATTTCGGCATCTGGGACCGGATGACGTACCGGAAGATGCGGTCCTGGTCTTCACGGGTGATTTCCCGAAACATGAGCCCCATGGCCGAGAGGTTGGCCTTGCCCTGGATGCCCTCAATCCAGGAGACACGGGTGATGGCCTCCACCGGCCCCTCGGGAAGCACCAGGGATACCCCCACCACGATTTTGCGCATCAGGAGTTCGGGAATCCACGCGGGATCCGGAATCCTCCCCATGAGCAGGAGTCCGCCGCCGCTGATGTTCCGGGTCTTGCCCGTCTCCGTCCGGCCGAGTCCCGGCCGCCGGTCGCCCTCCGCCTGGGCCAGAAACCGGTAATTCACCGAAACATTTTCCCGAAGCCGGACAAACTCGCGCCGTTCCGTGTCGAAACTCGCCTTGGCCATGACGGATCTCCTTGTCAACCACGGAAACACGAAATCCTTGTGAACTCACGGAAAAGAAACATCTTAAAACACCCCTCCGGTCACAACATCCTTCTCCTTTTCACATCTCCCTCTTCTTCCGTGTTTCTGCCTTCTTCCGTGTTTCCGTGGTATTGTTTTACTTCCCGACGTCCTCCACCTTCGGCAGTTCCTCGAGCGAATTCAACCCGAACGCCGACAGAAACGTGTCCGTGGTCCCGTAGAGCAGGGGATGGCCCAGGACCTCGGACCGGCCGGTGATGCGGATGAGCCCCCGTTCGAGAAGCCCCCGCAGGATGGGCCCCGCGTTCACCCCGCGCACGGCCTCGATGTCGGCCCGGCCCACCGGCTGTTTGTAGGCGATGACGGCCAGCGTCTCAAGGGCCGCCTGGGAAAGCCCGCGGTCGGCGGCGCCCTTCCGGAGGGCCTTGAGGAACGGATCGAACTCGCCGCGGGTGAGAATCTGCCAGCCGCCGGCGATGGGTTCGAGGGTAATGGCCCGGCCGGTGGCCTCATAATCGTTCTTGAGGGCCACGAGGGCCCCCTCGATGGCCTCGTCGCCCAGGTCCGGCGCCGCCTGGCGCATGTCCCGGACGGACAGGGGCTCGGCGGACGCGAAAAGCAACGCCTCGACCACGGCCCTGGCGTTTATCTCCCCCATGATCCGGTTCCCGTATCGAATGCCGGCGGGACCCCCGCCCGGACGAACACCCGCCCACTATACGCCACCGCCGCGGAAAATGCAATGGGGACCAAACAGGCAAAACTAATCAACATCCATGCTCGCGAGCGGATGCCAGCCGCCATCGGTCCTGCCGTCGATCGCAAACCAGACGCGCGGCGTGGAGGCCGCGTCCACCACGCCCAGGGCCACGCTCACCTCGCCGCGCTCCAATCCCCGGGCAAAAACAAACTCCTCGCGGAACCAGTGGTGCCCCGGAAGCCACCGGCGGATGTCCTCCTTCAACCTCACCACGCGGGACAAGTTCCCCTGCTTGAAGCGAAGCGCCACCGTGTAAGGGCGATAGATCGGCGCGCAACCGACGTTGTCAATGAACATCTCCACGGCAACCCGGGCGCCGGGTTTGGCCTCCAGCGGCAAAAGCATCTGCCGGAGCGCGAAGCGGTAGCCGATCTTTCTGTCGAACGCGATGAACTTTTCCAGCGCCCGTTCGGGGAAGAAAACGCTCTTCGGCATGAAGACGGACGTGTGGTATTTATAGCCCATCTCGACAATCTGATCGAGATCGTGGCCGGTCATCACCCACGTGGCCACGTTCCCGCACGTCTCCATCGTCACGGGGCCTTTCCTCCAGGAATCCTTCATCTCCGCGCACGCAAATCGCTTCGGATAGAGGTCCATCGTATGATTCCAGCAAAGGCGCAAGGGGACGTCCGGGACGTCTTTGTTCCGCTGATCGCCGAAACAATCCATCCGCCATCCGATGGGCCGGCGGCGCGCCTCCGCCGCTTTCATCGCGTGCGCGTTGGGCCCCATGGTCAATAGCGGCGTTTTCCGGAAACTCGCAAGATACCGGCCGATCAATCGCGCCGCCGTCTCCGGCGTGGTGTTGCCGCCCGTCTCGCCACAGAACCCCGCGTACGCGACGTCCACGCTCTCCAAATCCGGATGGCCGTCGTACCGGGCGGCGAACGCGCGGATAAAATCCCCGAGATGCCGCAGGTACCGCGGATCGTTGCAATCCGGCTCATGAAGGACATGCGCCCCTTTCCCCAGCCACGCCGCGCCGGTGTCCCAATACCAATCGGGAAGATTCACCGTCGTTTCCGGGGGAACGCGTTTCGCTTTCAGCGCGGAGGACGCCACCTGCGCCGTGTAGGGCTGGAACCGGACCTGCAACGTCTGCCCGTGCGCGCGGGCCGCCCGGAGCGCCTTGTCCATCAGCCCCCAGTTGAACCTTCCTTTTTTCGGTTCGAACCAACTCCATGGCCAGCGGCAGTACGCGATCGTCGTGCGCGGAATGTACTTCACGTTGTCGCGGATTTCCCCGCCCTTTGGAAACGTCACGGGCCCGTGGGTGTCGGACGAAAGAAACGACGGGTACGTGTCCTCGCCCTGAAACCGCTGGAACGTGGCCGTGCCGCGATGCGGATTTGGAATGTACTCCGACGACTCCCGCGGCCGGACGCGCTGAACGACTTCCCGCGGGCCAAACGCGTCGCGCCAGTACACGATGGGCGAACGACGAACGGGCTTGCGATTGGCGGTCGCATGAAATTCCCGGAGGAACTGCGACACCTGCCCCAGACCTTGGTGTTTGCTGAAAACCTTCCGCCACCCCTTTTTCGACGCCGGCGCCTGGTTCGTGAACGCGGGAAGCTCGCGCATCACCTCCAAAATGTTCGCGACACGCCCGCCCTTGCGCGAAAACGTCCGTTCCCACGCGTTGCGGGTGCGCAGTTTGGCGGGAAGATCTTTGACGGCGTCCGGCAACGCCCCGCAAATCTCCATGATGCGATCAATGACGCGCCGGGTGGAAAGTTTGCGGTCCGGTGAACCCCTCCGCGTTTTACAATCCATGTTCTCTCTCAATGAAACAATTATCCTATCGCCAATTTCCGCCGGATGACATCCCACACCTTCGCGGCGCTCGCCGGGAGCGGGACGGGACGGTTGGCGAGACGGCTCTCCACCCCCGGCAGGCGTCCCATGTGGTAGCCGGTCTTGAACTCCGTGAACTTGAGACCGTGGGCCGTCGAAATGACAACGACGCGCTCCTTCGGACCGATGACCTTCCGGGCGGCCAGTTTGAACAGGGCCGCGAGCGCCACCCCCGTGTGGGGGCAGGTGAACATCCCGGTGCGGTCGGCCCGGGCGCAAGCCTCGGCCAGTTCCGTTTCGGTCGCCTGCTCCACAATGCCGTCGAATTCCTTGAGCACACGCACCGCCTTCTCCACGCTCACGGGATTCCCGATCTGGATGGCGCTGGCCAGAGTCTTCCTCGCCTTCCGGGGCCGGAATCCCTTGAACCCGCGGAGGTAACTCCGGTAAAGCGGATTCGCGTGGGCGGCCTGGGCGCAGACGATGCGGGGCCTGCGGCTCAGGACGCCGAGCGCCATCATCTCGGAAAATCCCTTCCCGAGCGCCGCGAGGTTGCCGAGGTTTCCGCCCGGGATGATGACCCAGTCCGGGGCCTCCCACTCGAACTGCTGGACGATTTCCACCGCCACCGTCTTCTGGCCCTCGACCCGCAGGCTGTTCATCGAATTGGCGAGATAGATGTTGTGGCTCTCGGTGATCTCCCGGACGATTTTCATGCATCCGTCGAAATCGGTGTCGAGCGACAGCACCAGCGCCCCGTTCGCCACCGGCTGGACGAGCTGGGCCATGGACACCTTGTTCCGCGGCAAAAAGACGATCGCGGGGATGCCGGCCGCGGCGCAGTAGGCCGCGAGCGCCGCCGAGGTGTCCCCCGTCGAGGCGCAGGCGACCGCCGGGATGTCCTTCCCGCGCGCGCGCATCTCCTTCACCACCGAGACAAGCACCGTCATCCCGAGATCCTTGAAGGAACCGGTGTGGCTGTTCCCGCAGAGCTTGATCCAGAGATCGGAAAGGCCCATCTCGCGGCCCAGCCGGTCCGCCCAGAAGAGATTGGTGCTCCCCTCGTACATCGAAACGACGTTATCGTTGTCCACCATGGGGCAGACCCATTCCTTCTTGCCCCACACGCCGCTGCCGTAGGGCCACTCGTTGCGGTGGCTGCGCTCGTCGAAAAGACGCATCCAGGCGTAGGGGCTCCGGGCGCGGAGGGCGTCGGCGTCGTGGATGACTTCGAGAAGGCTCCCGCATTTGCGGCAGTGGTACACCACCTCGTCGAGCGGGTAGCGCTCGCGGCATTCGCGGTTGATGCAGGTGAATTCGGCGCGGTATTCCATGGGTCAATATTCCTCCATCACTATTACATCATGGTGCGGGCTTGATTTCAAGGGCGGGGAGGAGTACCCTTCCATAAGAGAATCCGGGAACCGCGGAAGGAGGCACATGGAAATCACATTTCTCGGGGCGGTCCGGACGGTGACGGGCTCGATGCACCTCATCGCGCACAACGGGAAACATATTCTTCTCGAATGCGGCATCTTCCAGGGCAGTCGCGAGGACGCCTACCGCCGGAACCGCCACTTTCCCTTCGACCCGGCGACGATCGACGCCGTGGTGCTTTCCCACGCCCATCTCGACCACTGCGGCAACCTCCCGACGCTCTTCGTGAAGGGCTTCCGGGGCCGCGTCTACGCCACACCGGCCACGCGCGACCTCGCCACGGTGATTCTCCTGGACAGCGCGCACATCCAGGAGCATGACGTCATATTCGTGAACAAACGACGCCAGCGGCAGGGCCTGCCGCCCTTCAACCCCCTCTACGTCGAGGCCGACGCCCTCCGGGCCATCAAGGCCATCACCAGCGTTCCCTACCACGTCCCGTTCGAGGTGGAAGGACTCACCGTGGAGTTCTTCGACGCCGGCCACATCCTCGGCTCCGCGCTCGTCGCGGTGAGTCACACGGAAAACGGCATCCGCCGCACCCTGGCCTTCTCCGGCGACATCGGCCGCAAGGAGATCCCCATCCTCCGGGATCCCGAACCGCCGCCGGCCGCCGACGCGTGCCTCATGGAAAGCACCTACGGCGTGCGGATCCACGACCGTCAGGAGAAGGCGGAGGCGCGCCTGGCCGAGGTCATCTCGGCCACGGCCGCCCGCGGCGGGAAGATCATCATCCCGGCCTTCGCCGTGGAACGAACCCAGGAACTGGCCTACCGGCTCTCCCGGCTTCTCCGAAAAAAACTCATCCCGGAAATTCCCACCTATGTGGACAGCCCGATGGCCGTGAACGCCACCGAGGTCTTCCGCAGCCACCCCGAGTGCTTCGACCCGGAGACCTACAAGGCCATGATGTCCGGGAAGGATCCCTTCGGCATGCGCATCATCCACTACGTCAAGGATTCCGAGGAATCCAAGGCCATCAACGACCTGGCGGGCCCCGCCATCATCATCGCGAGCTCCGGGATGTGCACGTCCGGGCGCATCCTCCATCACCTGCGCCACAACATCGGCAACCCCGCGAACACGATTCTCATCGTGGGATTCCAGGCGGAAGGGACCCTGGGCAAACGCCTGGTGGAAAAGGCGGACATCGTGAAAATCTTCGGAGAGGAGCATCGGCGGCTCGCCGACGTGGTGGTGATGACGTCGCTGTCCTCCCACGCCGACCAGGAGGAGCTCGTCCGGTGGCACCGGCGGTTCCAGCCCAAACCGGCGCAGACCTTCCTCGTCCACGGCAACGAAGACGCGTGCCTCGCGCTCCAGGCCAAACTCGTCGAGGCCAAGCGCGGGAACATCGTTGTGCCGAGGGAAGGGGAGAAGTACGCGATTTAACCAGTCTTGCGAGTCGGCGAGTCAGCGAGTCGCAGAGTCTGGGAGTCTAAGAGTCTTGGAGTCCCCCGACGGAATGAGAGAAGTGCTGAGTTCCGGACGTGAGTCCCCCGTTGCCACGTGGCCGCGTAGCCACGGCACGTGGCGCACGCGGGAGGGACAACGTCCCCCTCACGGGGAATGTCGAATTTTGAGGGGAATTGAGGATTTTGGATTGCGGGAATCATTTGGTTGAGAATCCGAAAATGACCTTGAACCACACGCTACTGGTCATCGGCGTTACCACACATCAGACGTTATGCCGATGAAATACCGTCGCTCCGTAACGCAAAAATCCGCGTAACCCAATTCCGAGGTGTTTCCGTAATAATTTCGTGTTTTCGTGGTGATTTCGCGTTTTCGCGGTGTTGTTTTTCTGCGGTGTTTCTGCAAGCCACCCTCCTTCGCCCAAGGGGTTTCCGACTCCGCCAAGGTTACGTCGGGAAAACCGGAGGGCAGGCAAACGACACTTCACGCCGGGGGTAAAGATGAATTGTCAGACGAGACTTGCATGGTATACTGAAACTCGTGAAGGAACGCATATATGTGGAAACCAGCGTTGTCAGTTACCTGACCAGCCGTCCCAGCCGGGATGTGATCGTTGCCGCCCATCAAAAACTGACCCGTCAGTGGTGGGATCAACGGTCCGGCGAGTTTGATCTGGTCATTTCCGAACTGGTCGAACAAGAAGTCAGCCGGGGCGATCCGGATATGTCCAACGCCCGGCTTGCTGTTATCGGGAAATTGCCGGTACTGTCGATAAATGACGGGGCCCTCGTACTGGCGGGGCGACTGGTCGGCACCGGCCCGATCCCGCAGGAATCAGGCGCCGATGCCCTCCACATCTCTCTTGCCGCCGTCAATGGCATTGACTACCTGTTGACATGGAACTGCAAGCATCTCGCGAACGCCTTGCACCGGAGTCAGATTGAGACGCTTGTCGAAACCGCGGGTTACGCCTGTCCGGTGATCTGCACCCCCGAGGAATTGATGGAGGACTAGCCATGCCAAACGACCCCATCGTGGATGAAGTCCGGCTCATCCGGCATGAGTATGCCAAACAGTTTGCCTACGATCTGCGCGCGATCGCCGCCGACCTGAAGAAATATGAGCAACGGCACCCTGACCGCCTCGTTTCCTACCCTCCGAAACCGGCACGTCGCAGGAAAACAGCATAGCGTTCATGTCCCCCGATGGAATGAGAGAAGTGCTGAGTTCTGAATGCTGGGTGCTGAGTAAATGACGAGTCAGAGAGTCCAGAAGAATCGAAGTCGGATGAAATTTCGACCCTCCTTCGCCCAAGGGGCTCCGGAGGGCCCTGCGAAGCCGCTTGGCGAAGCAGGGATGCCGAGTTCCGAATGTCGAATCCGTCAGGGAATTTCGGATTTTGGATTGTGGATTTGAAATTGAGGAAAAGAGAACAAAGTGGCCGAGGAACATGAACCGGAAACCCGGAGCAAAACGGAGGGATCGGCCCATATCCCCCGGCAGAGTTCCACGGAGCGCAAAGAAAGAAACCGGCGAGTGAGTCCACAATGGGAATCAACGCCTTACATCTTCAACTAATTTCACGTCAAGTTTCGACCGAAATCCATCAAGGTCATTGTCGCGTAGTTTTTGGAAAAACTGGTTATAGTCTTTTGGTGTAAGGAAATTGAACTGATATCGTACCAACATGCCTTCCTTCTTCATCCATTCGTTGAGCCGGCCAAAGTGAGCGACTGCATATTCGTGCTTCTTGACGTTCTCGGTCGATGGTTCGGCGATCTCCTCGTCGCCCTTGATCTCTACGACATGAACCACGTTGCCCCTCTTGATGAAGAAATCCGGATTGAACTCCCCGCGCTTCGGGTGCTCGCCCTTCTTCCATGCGTATTCGATCGAGTAGAACCGCTGTGACGCGTTCTTCAACCACGCGTCAACCGCTTTGGCATTCTGCGCGTCGGTGAGCAGACGCAGGAATTTGCGCTCGTTACCGGCGTCGGCGATGACCAGATTCAGTGGCGTCTTGAAGTCAGCGGTCTTGGCAACCGGTATTGCAGCGCCGGTGAAATCCCCGTCCTCGTCAATGGCCTCGTTGAAAAACTCGACTTGCTCGTCCACCAGAGTCTTCTCACAGCCGGGGGCGAAAAAGATGGCCTTGTCCTTCCACCGTAACTCTGCGGCGCTGCAACTCTCCCCTTGCCGCTCTACCGTGTTCACGATCATCAACGCCTTCGCCTTTTGCCGGTAGACAACCCGCTTGGCTGACCTGCGCATCAACGTACCGAGAGCTCGCAAGAACTTCTGACGATTCTCCTCGGTGACCCGGCCGGACTTGATCTTGGTGCGTTTCAGCGAAGCCTCAACGATCTCCTGACACTTCGCCAACGAGAACTTCTTCGCATAACTCGTCCGGTTTTTCGGGTCTTTCTCTTCCTTCGATTCTTCGTCAATGGATTTCAGTAACCGTTCACGGCCAGAAAAATCCGACGCAGATTTTTCGCCGGCTGGACGATAGTATTCTACATGGAAGTTGCAGCACTTCAACACCTTTCCAAGGAGCAGATGATCGCCCTGGTGGTGGCGCAGGACCGCCAGAT
>JAZDJP010000118.1:0-13489 GCA_043803805.1 Planctomycetota bacterium | reverse complement strand
CCAGATTCCATCGGGTTTTCGCTTGGAGAGCCGGATGGCATATTTGCCGGCGTTTTCCTCCACCCAGGCGGCGACGAGGGCGCCATCCGACACCGAGAGGTTTGGCGAGGAGAGTTTGGCGGCCTTGGTCTCGGTCCAGGGGCCCGCGTCCTCTTTCCACGCATTGCCGTCCCCGTGCAGGAGTCGGATCTGCCCGGGCGCGAGGTAGCGCAGAGACATGCGGTCGCCGGGCTCGGCGCTGAAGAACATATCCTTCTTTCCAATCGTCACGGCGGCGTTGACGCCGGTCTTCTGCGCGACGATCTGCGGCGCCGACCATGATTTCAGGTCTTCGCTCGCCGCCCACCAGACGTGGCCGTCCTTGCTTGATTTCCAGAGGCAACCCACGCCGCGTTCACCGTAGGGAACAAGCGCCGGTCCGCCGCCGAGCGGCACCTTCTGCTCGGCCAGTTTCCCGGCGCCCTCCGGCCGGCGCCAGGATTTGCCATCGTCGTCGGAAACCCTGATACGCAGGCAGGTGCCGTCGTCCCGGGACGAGTGGTCCCAGGCCGCCCAGATCTGGCCGCTGGCCAGACGCAGAAGCGCGAAGCGCTCCGGGCAGTGGCGGACGTCAACGTCGGCCAGGGTAAACGGGATTATTTCCCAACCGCCGCCCGTGAATTTCACGCGGCGGAAGTAGATGTCCGATCGGTTCGGCCCTCCCGCGCAGAATAGAATAAAAATGCCGATGAGTCCGCCATTGTCATCCACCCACAGGTTGCGGGTGTTCTGATGCCCCTCGGCCAGGATGGTGGCCTGGCCGCCGCCATCCAGGCCCTTCCAGGTGGCGCCCCCGTCCGTCGAGAACAGCGCCGCGCTGGTCGAGCCCAGGCCGCCATTTAGGACCATGAAGCGGTCGTCGAAGGCCGCGAGGCTGTGGATGCACTGCGAGAAGCGGGTGTAACCCTTGCCCATTTTGGAGGTATCGATAACCGTCGGCTCGACGAGCTTGACCTTCTCGCGCACGGATTTGGCCTCGATAGTCACAGGCTTCGGCTCGGCGGGGACGGCATCCACAAAGGGTTTGCGCCAGGGGCGCTCGTCCTTGAGAACCGGCAGTTTGGCTTCGTCGAGGCTCCCGGCCAGGCGGATGTTGTCGAGAAGGATGTTCGTTTTTCCGCCGGTCCGGTCCATCATCACCTCGATGTTGAGCATCCTGGCCGGGTTGAGCATCCCGTCCCTGGCGGCCTTGCCCAGGTCGAAGGCCAGAGTCACCCACGTGCCGGCCGGAACGGCGTAAGCGCGGTCCAGGGGCGGTTCGATGACGTCATCCTCCAGGAGCACGGCCAGATCCGCGGCGGCAGCGGCGCTCTTGACGTCCAGGAGCAGCCAGCCGTGGCCCGACCAGTCCTCGGGCATGATTGTCGGGAGACCGCCGAAGTGCGAGCTTCGAAACGCCGAGCCGTTCCGCTGCTGCTCGGCGTCGCGCCGGGGCGGTTCAGCCACGTGCGGCTTCATGTAGTACCGGCCCCAGGCGGCGGGGAAGTCCGCCTTGCCGCCGACCGTGTGGATCAGGGCGAACTCGCCCTGGATGGCATCCCCTTTGGCGACCGCGATCAGGGGCACCCGCCCGGAGTTGCCACGGACGAATTCGAAGCCGCCGCCCTCCTTGGCGTCCTCGATGCGCCAGCCGGCGTGCTTGCCTTTTTCCGTCCACGACGCCAGTTCGGCGCGTTCGAAGCCGCAGAGGAGTTTTTCTTTTGTTGTGTTGCCGTCCTCCGCGGCCCGCATGACGGTGGCCACGACGAGAGATCCGGCGGTTACCACAAGAAAGTTTCGCATGGAATTCTCCGTTTGTGTGCGTTACTCCACCGGCACCGCCACGGTCTTGATGGCCTTGCGGCTCTTGGCGCTCCAGGCCGCGGGGATGAATTTCTCCGGCGCGTTCTGCGGCGCCGCGAGATCCTCGATGGCCTCGGGTTCGTCGACGATCTTTTTCGCCGGACCCCACTTTCCGCCTTCGGGTTTGACGCTCAAAAAGACGCCGCCTTCGCCGATCCACAGGCAGGCCAGCTTTTTCCCGCAGACGGAGAGCAGGGGATTGCCTTTCAGTTCCGGTGGAGAGTCGTCAAGCCATGTTTTTCCGCTGGCGTCGTAACGCAAAACTTTGGGGCCGGTCACCCCAAGGTAGACAACGCCGGCGGCATCGGTGGCCGCCGATTGAGGCCGGGGCGTCCGGCTTCGTTCGTTCCCCGATCCCTTGAGGAGAACTTCCTCGATCGTCCATGTCATCACCGTCACCTCGTCACCGGCCTTGACGACGCCGGCCGGACCGGGGAGTTCGATGGCGACGGAGCGGTCATCCTCGACATTGTCCACGGTCAACGTCGCCGACACCTTCCCGTCCTTTTCCAGAAACACGTTGCCGTCGCGTTTGACGCCCTGTTTGGCGCCCAGAGGGAGGACGACCTTGCCGTCGGCCGCCTCCTTGACGTTTGTCCGGAGAGGCACCGCCCGCGTCCAGACGAGGTCGCCGTCGGGCTCGCGGTGCCAGAATGCGGCTACCGTGTCGTCGAATTTCGTGAGGTAGGGGCCCTCGTAGTTTCCCGGCGTGCCGGGGTAGTGGAAGACGCCGCGCTCGCCGATGCGGGCGTTTTCGCCGGCCTGGAGCCAGGAGTCGCCGTCGTCTTGGCTCCACTTGGCGCGGATGTCCTTCTTGTGCAGGTTGTTCAGGTGGCTCCAGGCGCACCAGAGCCGCCCGCCCTTGTCGCGGCACAGCGCGAAGCGGTCGTGGCAGTAGCGCGAGGTCTGGTCAACAATGCTCTCCGGCCCGGTGACCCACGTGCCGTCCTTGTAGACCGCCTTGGTGAACTTGGCGGTGACTCGTGCGCCGCCGCCGCCGCACTCGGCGGTGCAGTAGGCCATAAAAATATTAGGACCTTCGATCATCGTTTGAGAGCGGTGCTGGCCGCGGTGGTCGCCCGTAAGAGGGATGACCTTGTCTTTGCCGTCCAGTCCCGTCCATGTCTTGCCGGCGTCGAGGGATATCCGCACGCCGGGGCCCGGCGCGAGCAGGAGGCCGCCGTCGCCGAATCCGCCGACGCAACGCTCGTTGACGTAGATGAGCGGATAACCTCCTCCCCCCTTGGCGGTCTCCACCGCCGTGTACGGTTTCCCCTCGGCCGGGGATGTCTTGGAAGTATCCGTGGGCGCGAGTTCGGTGCGTTTGTTCATGCCGAAGGCATAGGGTTCCAGGAAGCCTCCGCCTTTGACTATGGGTAGTGTGGCGGGGGCGTCCCTTTTGGCAAGGCGTATGTTGTCCATGTAGCAGGCGAACTCGCGTTTTCCATCCGGCACCGACCAGATCATGAGCAGAAGATGCGCGATGCGCTTGGGGTCGAGCCGGCGTTGGGCGATGGCTTTTTCCAAATCCACCTCGAGGGTGACCCACGTGTTGCCGGGGACGTCGAATTCCGAGACGACGGGAAACGACAGGAACAGGTCTTCGATTTCCATTCGCGGACGCACGGCCGGGCCGTCGGTGCGGAAGTCCACGCGCAGGAGCGGCCAGTCCGACCAGTCGGCGGGAAAGACCTTGTCGAACCAGCCCAGCGTGCGGAAGACGCCGCCGGATCTCCACCGGCGGTAGAAACCTTCCTTGCCGTTCGTGTTGAGAAAACCGTATTGGTCTTTGATTTTACCGAGCCATGACGATTTCCCCTGGGATGTCTGCTCGGGGGAAACTTTTTCCTTCAGCCCCTTCCAGAGCAGACCGTCGGCGGGCATCTCTTCGGTCTCGAAGCCACAGAGGAGTTTTTCGTTTGTTTTGCCGATGTCTTCCGCGGCGAGCGCAACGACGGCGAGAAGGGAACCGACCGCCGCGAGGGACAATTTGCGCATGGCCATGCTCCTCCAAAGCAAAGAAGTAGGGCATCTTCCTGTCCCAGGACACTACCTGTAGAAACCGGTGGCGTCAAGGAGATACGAATTCCAATTCCCGCTTGTATAATGGAAGCATGTCTCCGTCCCCGACCCGCCTTCCGCCTGCCGGCCGGTCAGGCCGGGCGGGAGGGCGGGATCGGAACGTCACGCTCGACGACCTTCGGGGGGCCTTCCGGGCCGATCCCGGGACGGGGGGGCTTCTTTCGTCCCTGAAAATGGCCTTGTCGGATCGCGAATCGTCGTTCGCGAATCGTGTCTCGCAGAAAGACGGTTCTGCGAACCACGAACCACGAACCACGAACCACGGCATTTTATTCTCCGGCCTCTGGGGCAGTTCCGCCGCCTGGGTTCTCTCGCTTGTCCTGGAAGACCGGAAGGTCGGAGCGCCCGTGTTCTGCATCACCCCCGACGTTCGCGCCGCCTGGGACCTGGCGGTCGATCTCGAGGTGTTCGGGGTGCCGGAGGTGGACGTCTTCCCCCCGGCGGTCATCTCCGGCAACCCGCATGCCGGCACCGACCCGAGCGTACTCGAACGCCTGACCCTTCTCGAAAAATGCCTCACGGGCCGGGCATCCGTCATCGTGACGCCGGTTCAGGCGTGCCTGCAGGAAGTTCCGCCGCGGGCGTTCCTCACGCGGTCGTGCGCGGCGATCGAGGCGGGAACCCGTCTTGTCCCGGAGGACTTTCGGACGAAACTGGCCGGGGCTGGATTCGAACCGGCCGCCGCGGTGACGCTGCCCCGGGAGATGGCCCTTCGGGGAGGCATCCTCGATTTTTTCCCGCTCGATTCCCCGCGCCCGGTGCGTCTGGAGTGGGACGGGGACGTCCTCGAATCCATCCGGTATTTCGATCCCGGCACCCAGGAGTCCGATCCGCCGGTGAAACGCCTGTCGGTTTACCTCGGGGGCGCGCAGGGAGGGGGGGAAGGTCCGGGGGAGACGCTTTTCGACTATATGCCCCCCGGTGCGTCGGTGGTGTTGTGTGATCCTGGTCTCATCCGGGAGAATCTCGCGGCTCACGGATGGGGGGATCCGGCGGAGTTCCGAAAGAGGCTCTCCGGGCGGGCGGTGGTGGAACTCGAATCCATGCCGGGATCGGACCCGGCGCGGGCGTTCCGGTTTTCCTCGACGCAGGCGTTCGAGGGGAATTTGGGGCGGCTGGCGGAGCATCTGGCCGGGGACATAAACAAAACGGTTTCCAGTTTCCGGTTTCCAGTTTCCAGTTTTCCCGACGATCCTTCATCGAGCCCCGAATCCCGAGCCACGAGTCCCGGCATTTCTGGCGGTTCTTCTGCGAGCCCCGAGCCCCGAGTCCCGAGCCCCGGTCCTTCCGCGGGCGACGTTTCACGGGTGACGAGTGACGTCATCGTATTCGCCCCCACCTCCGGCGAGTCCTCCCGCCTTCGGGAGATTCTCCTCCGGCGGGACGTCTCCGCGGACCGGCTTCCGCGGTTCGTGGAGGGCCGTCTCACCCGGGGATTCGTTTCGGCGGCGCCGCCGCGGGTGTTTCTGCCGCACCACGAAATTTTCCGGCGGGAACTCCCGCCGCGGCGGACACGCCTCCGGCCGGCCTCCGCGCCCATCAAGGGGTTGCGGGACGTCGCCCCCGGCGATTACGTGGTCCATCTCTCCCACGGCATCGGACGGTACAAGGGGCTGGCGGCGCTTCCGGACGAGAGCGGCGGGTCGGAGGAGTGCCTGGTGATCGAATACGCCGAGGGCGGTCTCCTCTACGTTCCCGCATCCCGGATTTCGCTCGTCGAGCGGTACATTGGCTGCGACGGTCGCGTCCCGGCGCTGTCACGCCTGGGCGGCACGCGCTGGGTCACGACAACGGAATCCGTCAAGAAGGCGCTGAAGGATCTTTCCGCCGGGCTTCTCGCGATCCAGGCGGCGCGTCTCAAGACGCCCGGCACCGCCTTCCCGCCGGACACGGAGTGGCAGAAGACGTTTGAACTGGAGTTTCCCTACGAGGAGACCGGGGATCAGAAGACGGTCCTGGCGGATTTGAAACGCGACATGGAACGCGAGCGGCCGATGGACCGCCTCCTCTGCGGGGACGTGGGCTACGGCAAGACGGAACTTGCCATGCGGGTCGCGTTCAAGACGGTGATGGCGGGCAAGCAGGTGGTTGTTCTCGTTCCGACCACCGTCCTCGCCGAGCAGCACGCCCGGACGTTTTCCGGGCGGATGGCGGAGTACCCGGTGGTGGTGAAGGCCCTGTCGCGCATGCGGACGGTGGCCGAGGATCGTGCAATTCTGGAGGGGGCCCGCGACGGCACGGTGGACATTCTCATCGGAACCCACCGGCTTCTCCAGCCGGACATCGGATTCAAGGACCTCGGCCTGCTCATCATTGATGAAGAGCAGCGTTTCGGCGTCGAGCACAAGGAACGGCTGAAGCGCTTCCGCGCGACGGTGGACATTCTTTCCCTCACGGCCACGCCCATCCCGCGGACGCTGCATCTGGCGCTGCTGGGCCTGAAGGACATCTCCGCGCTCGAGACGCCGCCCGAGGACCGTCTGCCGATCATCACGGCGGTCCTGCCGTTCGACGAGAACACGGTCCGGGAGGCGGTGCTCCGCGAACTCTACCGGAACGGCCAGGTGTATTATCTTTACAACCGGGTGATGGACATCCACCGGGTGGCGGGTCGCCTGGCGCGCCTGGTGCCGGAGGCTCGGATCGCGGTGGCCCACGGCCAGATGCCGGAGGACGACCTCGAGGACGCCATGGCGCGCTTCGTGCGGGGGGAGGTGGATGTCCTGGTGGCGACGACCATCGTGGAGAGCGGCCTCGACATTCCCAACGCGAATACAATTCTCATAGAAGACGCGGAACGCTACGGCCTCGCGGAACTCCATCAGCTTCGCGGGCGCGTCGGACGCTACCGGAACCAGGCGTACGCCCAGTTGTTCTTCCCGCCGGACAAGCCGCTCTCCCCCGAGGCCGCCGAGCGCCTGCGGGCCATCGAGGCGATGAGCTACCTCGGAGCGGGGTTTCAGATATCGCTCAAGGATCTCGAGATCCGCGGGGCGGGGAACATTCTCGGGCGCGAGCAGCACGGACACCTCGCCGCCGTCGGCTATGATCTCTATTGCAAACTGCTCGCGGCGGCCATTTCCGGGAAGGCCATGGACCTCGAGCCGGCGCCGGAGATTGCCGTTCAATTGGGATTCCCGGCGTTTCTCCCCGATTTGTACATCCCGGCGCCCGCCGACAAGATTGATTTCTACCGGCGGATCGCCCGCGCGGGAGATGATGCCGCACTGGCCGTCGTGGAGAAATCCCTTCGCGACCGGTTCGGGCCTCTACCCGCGCCGGTGCGGGCGCTTCTTCTCTGTCAGCGCCTCCGCCGGACGGCCGCCGCGGCCGGCGTGGTGTCGCTCCGAAGGAAGGGGCGGGAGCTTCTCGTCACCGCGCGCGACCCGGCGGCGCCGCCGCCCTTCACGCCCGGCGTCCCCGTGACGCGGCTTGAGGCGGGCATCTTCGCGGTGCCGATGCCGGAGGGGGAGGGAGCGGCGGGGGTGGTGAGGGAGGTGGAGAAGATATTAAAATGATGAATTATGAATGATGAATGCGGAATCTTGTAACGTGTTGCGCGTAACCTGCGCGCCTACCGCCAAGCATAGAGCGCAAAGCCTGAACGCGTCAGGTTGACACGCGTGTTAGGCGCGGCGCTCCGCGGCTACGGCCTCCATGATTTTAAGCACGTGTGCGCGGAACTCATCCATGATCGCCTCGATATCGGACGGGCTCCACGGTCCGTACCACGACGACTCGTACGTGAACCGCTCGACGCTTGTCAGCCTCGGGAATCCGTCAACCGAATCACCACTGTTCATCCCGCGGGCCGGGCATCCTGCGTGTTTCACATGGTTCACGAACGCGCGAAGATTCTTGCACTCCTTCGAGGACCACAGGTCGCCCACCGCTCGGGAGACTCCGGCAAGTTCTGGCTGATGGCCGAGGATCTTCGCGACCTGCTGCGGCAGATTCGGGTCGTCCGGCTCGACACCAAGATTGAACGCCACGTTCAACAACTGGGCGAGACCGTCCATGCCGGCATGAAGGGCGCGCATCGTCGATTCCGTCAGCCACCAGTCAAGGTCCCACAGATGACGTCCGGTCTCGGTCTTTGCGGCCGGCACTCTTGAGCCCGCAGCCTCGGTCGCCACTTGCGCGGCGATTGCACCGCGAATGCGCCACTCGAGAACCTCGGACTTGAGTGCGCTATCGATTGAGCGCACGACGCTCGCGACGCCGGCAGAGGCGGACCGTGGCTTCAGAAAGGCATCGCGGGAAGACCGCCATGCCTGGAGATCGCTGAGCGCCTTGTCGAACCTACCGCTCATGCACGAACCTCTGCCTACGCCTAACGAATATATTGACCGGATCCGTATAACGCCGGGATTTTATGGCGATGGAGATCGGAATTCCACGAATTTGCCTCGGGTGCGATGAAATTCCGAATCAATATCGGCATTTCATCCCGATGGCATTTCTGTGATTCTTATCGTTCATCCCCCGCAAGCGGCTCCCGGTCCGGCACGTTGTCCAGCACTTTCCGGAACGCGCTTTTCCGGGCCTTCCTGGCTCTCTTCGTAAGGTAGTCTTCCGTCAGAAGCGCGGAGATCTTTTCCGAGACCGCCGAAGAGATGAACTGGTTGATGGATACGCCATCCTGCTTGGCAATCTCTCGAACATGGCGATGGATGGAATCCGGCAGCCGCAAACTCATGGCACTCATCGTATTTCCTCCATCATTTGTCTGGATGGTATTCGTACTTGTCGTATCGGTTCTTGAAGAACGATCTCAGAGTCTCCCGTGATTCGTAGAGTACCGACCACACCTCATATCCATCGATCAGAGCGTCGCCATCCTGTGTGTATGCTTCCATACACGGATGCATCTTCATGTTGAGCGCCTTCGCATAGCCTTCTGCTTCTTTCTGCGCCTTTGCGAATGCCCGTTCAACCGTGACCCCGGAAAAGACGACGACCCGTTCCTCAAACACATTGGTCCCGTCCTTCTTCTGGCCAAACAGGAAGATGGATCGGACGCCGTACCACTGCTTCTGGCGCTTTTTCTTTGCTTCAACGGTCATCTTTTCCTTTGGTCGAACGAATATATTAATCGGATCCGTATAACTCCGGGATTTTATGGCGATGGAGGTCGGAATTCCACGAATTTGCCGCGGGTGCGATGAAATTCCAAACAATTCGGCATTTCATCCCCCTCGTGGTTTCCGGTTTCCAGTTTTCCGTTTACGGTTTTCTGCGAGGCCCGAATCTCCTGACTCCAAGACTCACGCTTCTCGAATGCCTTTTGACACCCTCGTGCCGTCGTGCTATATTCAACCAACCGGTTGCGTTTCCACCGGAGTGTGACAAGCGTCAATACGGGAGTCCTGAGCCGGATGCCCCTGTCGCAAAGCCGACATGCCGATCGTATGCGTCTCGCCCGTCTGTTTGAGGTGGAGGACGCGGTCGTATCCTCCCTCCAACTCGAGGTGGTTCTGAAGCGCATCCTCGAGACGGCGAACACGCTCATGGAGGTGGACGCGAGTTCCATCCGTCTCCTCGACGAGGAAGAGAAACGCCTGGAGTTCGCCGCGTCGGTCGGGTTCCACGCCAACGTCTCGTTCAAGGCCTATCTCAAGGTGGGCGAGAGCGTGGTGGGCCGCGCGGTGAAGGAGCGCCGGCCCTTCCCCGTGTCGGACATCATGCGGTCCACCTACAAAAACCGGACCTTCGCCATCCGGCACGGCCTGCGTTCGCTCCTGTCCATCCCGCTCACGGTGAAGGACAAGATTCTCGGCGGGCTCACGGTGTACTCCCGGCGGCGGCATGTCTACGCGGACGAGGAGGTCCGTCTTCTCCTGGCCATCGGGAATCTGGCCGCGATGGCCATCGAGAACTCGACGCTTCTGAAGGACACCCTCAACACCCTGATTTCCCTCAACGCGGCGATCGAGGCCAAGGATCCCTACACCCGCGGCCACTCGGAGCGCGTGGCCGTCTATGCCCGCGACACGGCGCTCGCCATGGAATTCCCGACCCACCGCGTGGCGATGCTCGAGCAGGTCGCGGTGCTTCACGACATCGGCAAGGTCGCCGTCCCGGACTCCATCCTCAACAAGCCGGGAAAACTCACCCCGGCGGAGTGGACGGTCATCCGGCGCCACTCCGCGGTCGGGGAGACGATCCTCCAGCCCATCAAGACGCTGAAGGAAGGGGCGCATATCATCCGCCATCACCACGAGTGGTGGAACGGGAAGGGATATCCGGACGGGATCGCGAGGGAGCGCATCCCCCTCGAGAGCCGGCTGATCACGATCGCCGATGCCTATGATACGATGACGACGAAACGCGCCTACAACGTCCCGCGCTCCCCGGAGAAGGCCTTCGCGGAACTCCGGGCGTGCGCGGGGACGCAGTTCGACCCGGCGGTGGTGCGGGTGTTCTGCCGGGTCATCACCGATTCACGGAAACACGGAATTTGAAGATGATTTCACATCACGGAAACACGGAACACGGCGAATTGGAACCGCAGGATCGGATTTTTTCCATGTTTCCGCAATTTTCCGTGATCCCGTGGTAACGTCAATGTGCCGAATTGGCATCGGCCACGACACCCACCGCTTGCGCCGGGGAAAACAGCTCGTCCTCGGCGGGGTGGAGATCCCGGACGCCCCGGCCGGGACGGTCGCGCATTCCGACGGCGACGTCCTCCTCCACGCGCTGGTGGACGCCCTGCTCGGGGCGGCGGGCGGGGGGGACATCGGCGACCTCTTTCCGAACACCGACCCGCGGTGGAAAAACGCATCGAGCGACATCTTTCTCGCCGAGGCCCTGCGGCGCGTCCGGCGGAAGGGATTCCGCGTCGCCAACGCCGACTGCATCGTGTTTCTCGAGCGGCCCGCGCTGGGTTCCCGGAAGCGCGACATCGCCGCCCGGGTGGCGAAACTTCTCGGAGTCGCCCCGGATGCCGTCGGCGTGAAGGCGAAGTCCGGCGAGGGGATCGGCGCCATCGGCCGCGCCGCGGCCGTCGCGGCCCAGGCCGTGGTGCTCCTGGCCCGGGGATGAAACGGATTCACGTGATTTTCCGCGGGTTCGTCCAGGGGGTCGGGTTCCGCTGGACCGCGATCTCCGTCGCGCGCGCGTTCGCCGTGACGGGCTTCGTCCGCAACCTCCCGGACGGCGCCGTGGAACTCGTCGCGGAAGGGAAGGATGACGAACTTGCCCGGTTCCTCGACGGGATTTCCGCGGAGATGGAGTCGCACATCCATGACCGCGAGATCACCTGGACCGCGCCGACGGGGGAATTCGATCGTTTTGGGATCGCGGGATGACGTGCGGAAAATCTTCAGGCGGGTGATGTCGAAACGGGATTCGCGACGGGTTCACCGCGCCGCCCAGAGCATCCCGCGCCGCATGATTTCGGCCGTCCCGGGAACCGCGAAATCCTCCGGTTTGTGGCCGAATGACGCATAGAACACCCGGCCCGTCCCGAACCGGCGTTTCCACGCCGCGGGCATGACACAGCCGGCGATCCACGGGGCGTGCTCGCCGGTGAACACCGTTTCCACGAGAACCTCGTTCGAGGGATCCACGTGCATGTAGTACTGCTCGGACACGAGATGGAAACCGCCCAGCCCCGCCACGATCGGGTCCTCCGGCCGGGCGATGCGGTAGTCGTGGGGGATTTCCCCGCCGGGGTGGGCCACCCACTGGCCGCCGACCATGAACTGGTAGTCGGTGTTCTGCCGGAACGCGTCGGCCATCCCGCCGTGCCAGCCCGCGAGCCCCGTCCCCGCCTTCACGGCCGCGAGGAGCCCCGCCTCTTCATTTTTGGCGATGGCGCCCATCGTCCAGCAGGGGACGACGAGGTCGAATTGCCGCATCCGGGCCTCGTCGGCGAGGATGGCGAGGGTCTCCGCCCGCTCGACGGAAAATCCTTTCGTCTCGAGGAACCGCGCGAACGGCTCTGCCGTCTCCCGGGGCTTGTGACCGTCCCATCCCCCGATAAGGAACAGCGCCTGCTTCATGTCGTGGAGTGTAGTTGAAACGTCGGGGGATTTCAAGAAGCTTGCGGCGGTCAGGAATTCTCCGCCAGATACACCGCCGCCAACAGCGCCCGCGCCTTGTTCCGGGTCTCGAGGTGTTCCCGTTCGGGGACGGAGTCGGCGACGATGCCCGCGCCCGTCTGGATGTGGACGCGGCCCTTCTGGCAGACCAGCGTCCGGATGGCGATGGCGGTGTCCATGTTCCCCGAGAAGTCAATATACCCCACGGCGCCGGCGTAGGGGCCCCGGCGGTCGGGTTCGAGGTCATTGATGATCTCCATCGCCCGCACCTTGGGCGCCCCCGACACGGTCCCCGCCGGCAGGCATGCCTTCAGGGCGTCGAAGGCGGTGAGGCCCTTGCGGAGCTTCGCGGTGATGTTGCTGGTGAGGTGCATGACGTGGGAGTAGAGCTCCAGCGTCATCACCTCGGTCACCTTGACGGTTTTCGGCTCGGCGACGCGGCCGAGGTCGTTCCGCCCGAGATCCACGAGCATGACGTGCTCGGCGCGTTCCTTCGGGTCGGCGAGAAGTTCCTTCGCCAGGCGTTCGTCGTCGGCGGGGGTGCGCCCGCGGCGGCGCGTCCCGGCGATGGGCCGCAATGTCAGTTTCCCGTCCTCCAGGCGCACCATGACCTCCGGCGAGGAGCCGACGAGGTGGAACCGGTCCATTTTGAGATGAAACATGTAGGGCGACGGGTTTAACGCCCGGAGGTGCCGGTAGATCGCGAACGGGGCCGCGGTGGTCCGCCGGGTGAACCTCTGGGAGAGCACGACCTGGAATATGTCGCCGGCACGGATGTGTTCCCTGGCGGTCTCGACGTTTTTCATGTACCGCGCGCGGGTCATGTTGGATTCCGCCGCCGCCTCGGGGAGGGCGGCCCGGGCGATGGGGACGAGCGGCATGGCCGTCGCGGCCTTGAGGTGGGCGGCGAAGCGCTCGATCCGGCGGAGGGCCTCTTTGTAGGCGTCTTCGGGATCGTCCCGGCCGGGAAGGGCGTGGGCGACGACCTTCACGGTGTTGTCCCGCCGGTCGAAGATCACCATGGTGTGATACAGCGCGAAAACGGCGTCCGGGAGACGGAGTTTGTCCGGCGGGGCGGGCGGTAGTTTTTCGACGAATCGGACCGTATCATAGCCGAAGTATCCCACCGCTCCGCCCGTGAAGCGCGGCAGCCCCTCGACCTCGGCCGGCGTGTAGAGTTTCAGGACCCGCCGGAGCCCCTCGAAGGGGTCGGTGATCTCGGGATGGGACCGGCCGTCAATTTTGACGCGGTCGCCCTGGCTTTCGTAAATCAAAAACGGCTCCGCCCCGAGGAAGGAATACCGCGCCACCTCCTCGCGGCCGGTGACGCTTTCGAGGAGAAACGCGTATTTCGAACGCAGAAGCCGCCGGAACACCGCCACGGGGGTGAGGGCGTCGGCGAGGTACTGGCGGTACACCGGGACGAGTTTCCCCTCGCGGTAAAGCGCCGCGAACCGGGGAAGGGGGGGGAAGGCGTC